>PHDA01000033.1 GCA_002842465.1 Bacteroidetes bacterium HGW-Bacteroidetes-7 | reverse complement strand
AGGACATTAAGGGAGGGTTCCCGTTCTGGCCGAGTTACACCGGTACTAGTGGAGTACTTATAAGCTACAGGAATGCACTTGACGTAATCATACAGGCAGAAAATAATCCTGATGATGTATTTGTGAATGAGCTTGCCTCTAAACTAACAGAAAACGACAATCCTGTAATAGTAATTGTAACAGCTAAATAACTTGAAATATGAAAAAGTTTAGATTTTCTCTTATTGCCGCTGCTTTACTGGCCATGGCATCATGTGGTCCCGAAAGTGAAATAAAACAAGGTGATATTAAGGTTATTGACCTTGCTGCTGCTGTGGGAGGGGGTAAAATTGTCAATATCAGTGAGGTTGCTGACGATATAAAATATGTTGCCCTAGAAACGACCGATAGTTCTCTGATTGGACTTGGGGCCAGAGTTCAAATAGAAAACAGAAGGATATATGTTCAGTCCAGAAATTCAAATACCAAGGATATTAAAGTTTTTGATATTGATGGCAAATACCTCTTCACTTTTAACAGAACAGGCAGAGGGCCGGAGGAGTACTCACGCATGTCAACAATTGAAATAGATAACGTTACAGGTGGCTTTATTGTATTTGATATAATACCATCTACTTCTAATTCAAAATCATTAGGGCACTTCAAGGAGTATGACAAAAATGGCAATTATATCAAAGCTACCATCATGCCTGTTATTGATCCCGGCAGACTTGACGGAGTAAAGAGACTAAACAAAAACCTGTACATTTCATCTGTAGGATCAATCAGTTCTGCTCCTATGAAAATTCATGGAGCAGCATTTGACACTCTCAACAATATTGTATTTGAGTTACCGCTGACTGAGGTGCCTGAGTATATACTTAATGAGATGCAAGAAGAAATTATTGGCTTCGAAGGTCTTGCTAAGGAGAGGAAGGTATTATTTACATTGCCGCCAACAATTGAAATTATTAAAAACCAGGCGAGAATTTTTAGCCAGTCTAACGATACTATTTTTACTCTAGATCAAAAACTTAACTATTACCCTACATACGCAATTAATCGTGGTAACTATGTCGACACCTCTCCTGACAGAAGTAATATTTCGTATATAAAGGGAAATCATATCAATCTTGATCCTGAATCTTATGTTGAATCTACCCGATTCATAATAATGGATTTCATAATGAGAAATTTTACCCATGAGCCTTATGATGAGCACATTCAGGGCAAGAACAGAATTATAACCGTTCCACGAACCAACTGTTATGGTATTTACGACAAACAGACAGGTTTCTTTAATCTACTCAACCAGCCTGTGAGGGGTAAATTGGGTTTAAGGGAAGATCTTAAGAATGGCCCTCCATTTATTCCCGGACATATAAACTCAGATGACTATGCCTCTGCACTATTTAGTGCCGTTCAGCTGATTGAACATGCCGAAGTATATGAGGTAAAAGGTGAACTAAAGGAGATTGTCTCAAAACTTAAAGATACCGATAACCCTGTTGTGGCAATTGCAAAGTTCAAATAAGACTGTTATTTCATTTAAATGGTTTTTTAAATAATGAAAGTAGATATGAAAGGAAAATTGGTATGGATGGCAGGAGTAAGTTTTTTATTTATAATTCTGCTATTTAACTCATGTACATCGGTTAATTCCCGTAAAGAAAAGCTTACAGTTATTGACATTGAGAGTTCAATCAACAATTATGAACTTGTCAACCTTAGCGACTATGCATCAGATCTTAAATATATTCAGCTTGAAACAAATGACAGTGCACTTATTGGGGCCATAGCGAACATCGTTTATGAATGCAATAAAATTTATATTAGTGATCAGTCAGAGAGTATTTATGTTTTTGATACAGAAGGTAAGCACTTAAAAACATTTAATAAAAAGGGCAGAGGGCCCGGTGAATATAACCGGTTAGTAAATTTCTTTGTTAATCCCGATAATGGATACCTGCACATTATTACTTCTAAAGCCCTGTTGTGTTATGACAATGAATTAAATTTTGTAGAGGAGATCGAAAAACCGGAAAATGATCTCTTTCTAATAAATGCTAAGCTGATTGCTGAAGATATTTATGCTGTGGTATTAAATGGTAAAAGACACTCCATTCAAATTGTTGATGGCAAGTCAAAGAATGTCTATTATCAGAAATTTGCCGAAAGGGAGTCTTTAGGAAATGGTTTTATGGCAAAGTTTACTTTGTTTAATATTTTTCAGACAGCTGGCGAGCTTAGATATTTGTCAGTCTTAAATGACACAATTTACTCCTTTACGGATGATTATAAAGAAAAACCTGATTATTATCTGAACTATGGTAAGTACAGAGAGCCCGAGCAGGTAACTGTCGAGGATTTTGGGTCTTCTGATTTGAACTTTGTTTCGCTCTTATCAATAAGGGAGTCAGATGAATTGATCTTTATGTATATCTTTTTAAGAGGCCTTTGTAAAGAACCCGTTATTAGTTATGCTACAAACCCGGATGGAAGCCGGAGAGAGATCAGAAGTAACACAGCTTATGCGTTGTATGATAAAAAACTGAACGAATTTAATATTCTTTTGCAACCTGTAAAGGGGATGTTGGGGTTTGCAGATGATTTGACCGGTGGGATACCTTTCTGGCCAAAACATATTAGCAGCAATAACAACCTTGTCTCTTATCTGACACCTCAGAAAATAAAGAGTTTTGCAGAGACTAACAACAATGCCGGAGAGTCAGTTAAAATCCTTGCTTCTAAACTTTCTGAGAATGACAATCCTGTTGTAATTATTGCATCACCAAAATAGGCATATATTTATGAAAAATTTTATATTTCTGACAGTTGTTGCAGTAACGTTATTGGCAACTTTCTCTTGCAAACCTGACGTTGATTTGCAAACAGAGCATATCAAAATAATTGATCTTGCCAGTGCTGTAGGAGGGGGTAAAATTGTCAGTATTAGTGAGGTTGCTGATGATATTAAATATGTTGCTCTGGAAACAACAGATAGTTCGCTTATCGGATCCACGGCAGTAATAAATGTCGTAAAAGATCGCATCTATGTTACATCCAGAGGTTTAAATGTCAGGGATGTTAAGGTTTTTGATTTAAACGGCAAGTACATTTTCACATTTAACAAAGCAGGTCGCGGCCCTAAAGAGTACTCTCTTTTATCTCTGATAGAAATCGATCAGGTTACAGGCGGTTTCAATGTTTACGGATTATTTCCAAATGAAAAAGTTTTAAAAGAGTATAGCAGAGAAGGAGAATATATCAGAACTGTGAAATTGCCGGTAATAGAAACCGGTAGTCTGGATGCCCCTAAAAAACTTAATCATAATTGTTATATCTCGTCAATCGGAAAATTATGTCGCGATACGGTTAAAGTTCACGGTGTTGTATTTGACTCCGTTTCAAATATTTTATTTGAAATTCCGCTTTCAAAAACTGCGGATTATATGCCTAAAGAGTTTGCTCAGACGATGATGGGAGAGAATGGTCCGGTTATCGGAGACAAAGCTTATAATACTTGGCCTCCTACAGTTTTCATTGTTAAAACCGAAGCAAGATTTATATTCCCAGCTAACGATTCAATATATACGCTCGACCAAAGCCTGAATTATTTTCCATCGTATGTTATTAATTATGGTAGTTTTATCAACAAATCTTATGACAGAAAAGAAATTACCCTGGCAAAAGGGAATCATATAAGCCTTGATCCGCTATATTATATTGAATCTGCTCGTTTCGTAATGATGAATTTCATTATGAGAGATTATGCACACGAACCATACGATGAGTACATACAGGTGAGAAACAGGGTAATAACTGTCCCAAAAACTAACTGTTATGGTATTTACGACAAGCAGACCGGGTTCTTTAATCTTCTCAACCAGCCTGTGAAGGGTAAATTGGGTTTAAGGGAAGATCTTAAGAATGGCCCTCCATTTATTCCCGGACATATAAATGCAGATGACTATGCCTCTGCACTGTTTAGTGCCGTTCAGCTGATTGAACATGCAGAAGTATATGAGGTAAAAGGTGAACTAAAGGAGATTGTCTCAAAACTGAAAGATACCGATAACCCTGTTGTGGCAATTGCAAAATTCAAATAGATTAAATGAATAGTGATGACTCAAATTAATAAAACCCACATTTTCAAAAAACTCAGCATCTACAACGTTTTTATATTGATGTTGCTTTCTCTGTCATGCTCGTCAAATAACGAAGTTATTGAGAATGCTGGGGTTGAGGTTGTAGATATAGAGGCTTCGATTGACAATTTCTCGATTGTAAAGCTTAGTGATTATGCGAGTGATATAAGGTACATACCGCTTGAAACATCCGACAGCATTCTGATAGGTGGAATTTCAAAAGTGATTTACGAAAGGGAGACCATTTATATCTTGGATTATTCGGGTAAGATCCATCTCTTTGATAAGAGAGGGAGACATCAGAAATCATTTTTTAGAAAAGGCCGAGGGCCGGGTGAATATACAGATGCATTTTCATTAAATGTAAATCCGGATAATGGAGATATTTTCATCGTGGATGTATGGAAAGGGATACTTCGTTACGATAATAATTTCAATTTTATAAAAATGTACTCGTTCCCTGGTAAAGGTACAGCATCTCCCGGCGTAGAAATTATTGGAGAGGAGTTAATTGCCGTAAGTTTGGCTTCATTTATAGATTTTGGTTATTCAATTATTTGTTATGGTCAGGATACAAGCGATATTGTGTATAAAAAAGAGGCAATACTCACCCATGATCCTACTAAGAGAGATGTTTTAAGATTTTTGTACTATTCAATGTACAAGCTTGGTGATCAATTGAGATATTACAACAGCAGTAAGGATAGTGTTTTTTCTCTTTCACAGGATTTCCAGGATAGAGCCTTATACTACATCAGCATGGGGAAGTACAAGGAGCCGGAGAACATCTCGACCGAGGATTATGGTTCAAGCGAACCAAAAATTATAACACCACTTACCTATTTTGAATCTGACAGACTTCTTTTCATGAGTTTTATTTTGAGGGGACTTTGCAGAGAACCAATTGAAATGAAAGGGATAAAACAGGATGGGACAGAGTCAGTTTCATACAGTACCGCTGATTATTCAATATATGACAAACAAAAAAAGGTAGTTAAATTCCTTCTCCATCCAGAGAAGGATATTCATGGAATGGAGGAGGATATTTTGGGAGGTAAGCCATTTTGGCCAAATTATGTAAATAGTAATAAGGATTTTGTCTCATATGAACATGCACTAGACCTGATAAATTATTTTGAGAAATACCCACCCAAAACAAAAGAGTTAAAAGAGTTGTCTGCAACATTAAAAGAGGATAGTAATCCCGTATTTATTATTGCAACTTCAAAATAATTAGCTTAATTTTGATATTCAATTACTTATAATAAAATGGACATTTGTAAAAGAGCATTAATCCTGTTATTTATTCTTGCAGGAATTTTGGTTAACTCCAATGCCACCAGATTGTATTCTCAAGAGAGATACACACTTACCATGACGCTTGAAGATGTTATTGAAACAGCAACCGAACAATCTCCCAATGCGCTTATTAATAAGCATAATTTCCTTGTGAGCTATTGGCAAAACCGCTCATATAAGGCGCTGTTTCTTCCTTCGTTAAATCTGTCAGCAACTATTGGAAATTACAACCGTTCAATGATTGCCCTCCAGGATTATGAAACAGGAGAGATTAATTACCGCATTAACAACAATCTGTCAAATTCCCTCTCCCTCTCGTTAAGGCAAAATATTGCACTTACCGGAGGTACTGTTTCGTTATCAAGCAGTCTGAACAGACTGGACCAATTTACTAATGCAGGGTCGGTGCTGTATAATTCTCAACCGGTATATATTAACTATTCACAGCCAATTAAGGCATACAACACATTTAAGTGGCAAAAGATAACAGAGCCAAAGGAGTATGAAAATGCAAAAAGAAAGTATCTTGAAAATATGGAGGATGTTAAACTGCGCGCAATAACTCTGTTTTTTGAAGTACTTACTGCACAAAGCAACCTTGAACTGGCTAAGATGAACCTTGCATCAAGCGAATTAAGTTTGAAAATTGCAAAGGAGAGGTTTGAGATAGGGTCAGTTACCTATAATGACATATTGCAGCTTCAACTCAGTCTTAATAACTCTAAGCTTGCTGTGGGTGACAACCAGGTAACTCTTGATATGAGCATGTTAAGTCTCAGGACATTTCTTGGATTTAACGATAATACAGATATCCAACTCTCAACTCCGGGAAAGGTACCCGAAATAACCATCAATTTTGAAGAGGTTTATCAGAGATCTCTTGAAAATTCATCATTCTCACTGGATAAGGAGCTCTCTTTGTTAAGTGCAAGACAGGAGGTTGCAAGGGCAAAATCTGGCAACGGACTGCAGGCTGACTTTTTTGCAACACTTGGCTTTACACAAAAAGGTTCTGATCTTGGGATGGCATATAAATCGCCTATAGATCAGGAGATTATTGGTGTAAGACTGACACTTCCTATTCTGGACTGGGGTCTGGGTAAAGGAAAGGTAAGGTTAGCCCTGTCAAGAGAAGAGGTAGTTAAGACTCAGGTAGAGCAGTCCCTGATTCAGAACAGACAGGATGTCTTTATAAAGGTAATGAGATTCAACAAACAGAACATTCAGTGTCAAACCTCGGCAGAGGCAGATTCCATAGCCCGTATCAGTTATAACATATCTCAGGAGAGGTTCCGCAACGGTACTATAAGCATTCTTGAGCTTAATGATGCCCAGGTGAGAAAAGATAACGCCGTTCAGAGGTATATATCCGATCTTAGCAGTTACTGGAAATTTTATTATGACATAAGAAAACTGAGCCTTTATGACTACTTAAAGGGGAAAGAGATAGTTACAGACTTTGATAAATTAACAGACAATTAATATTTGAAATATGAAAAGGGTAAGTTGTTTTATTGCTTTTGTGGCATTGGTTGCAGTCTCATGTTCATCTCAAAAGAAAGAAGATGAAAGCGAAAACGTTGAGGTAGCAAAGGCATCCTTTGTAAGTGAGCGGAATATTGTAGACACCATTCACCTCAAAAGGAGAGATTTTAACAGACAGGTTATTACCAACGGTAAGCTGAGAGCAGTAGCCAAAAGTATTCTGGCTTTCCCTGTATCAGGTACACTTCAGGACATTGTTGTTAAGAATGGTCAGTACGTAAGTAAGGGTGGTGTTATTGCAAGACTAGACCCTACACCCGCCACAAACAAACTAGCTCAGAGCAGGCAAAGTATGGAGAGGTCTGAGTTAAGTTTCATGAACGAACTAATAGGATACGGATATGGCCGTGATACATCAAAAATCCCACCCGAGATTGTAAAGGTGGTTAGGTTAAAATCAGGTTACAACGACGCTCTTTATAGTTTAAAGCAGGCAGAAGAAGAGTTGGCAAAAACAGAACTGAAAGCTCCGTTTGCAGGTAAAGTGGCAAATATCTCTGCAAAACCTTACGAATCTGTATCCGGAGTGTTTTGCACCTTGATTGATGACAGTAGGTTTGAGGTGATGTTTTCGCTGCTTGAGTCAGAGGTTTCATTTATTAAAGTTGGAAATACTGTACAAGTAGCACTTTACAGTGATGCAGAGACTCTATACAAAGGAGTAATAACACAAATCAACCCAATAGTGGACGAAAAGGGACAAATTGCCGTTACAGCAGAGATCGTAAACAGTTCCGGAAAACTAATTGAGGGGATGAATGTTAAGGTGATTGCCGAGAGTCTTCTCAAAAACAAACTTGTTGTTCCAAAGAGTGCAGTTGTAATGAGAGATAACTTTGACGTTCTGTTCAGGATAGACAAGGAGCGAAACAGATCGATGTGGACCTATGTAAAGGTTGAAATGTCAAATTCGCAATACCATGCGGTTGTTCCAAATAATGAAAAAAATGCAGAGCTCAATGAGGGAGATATCATAATCGTTTCAGGAAACCTGAATCTTGCCGAGGGCTCAAATGTTGAAATCAAAAACCGCTGATTATGACGGGCAAACTAATTGACAGACCCATAGCAGTAACTATGACAATTATTGCGGTAATTGTTCTGGGTATGGTTGCCATAGGGCTTTTGCCGGTTTCGCTTATGCCTGAGGTTGATATTCCGCAGATTACTGTTCAGGTGAATGCTCCAGGCTACTCTGCCAGGGAGGTAGAGAGAAGTCTGAGCGGACTTAGAGGCCAGCTTAGGCAAATTTCACATCTAAAGGAGCTTAGGAGTGAGGCCAACAACGGATCAGGCTCCATCTTTATGGAATTTGAGCACGGTACAGATGTCAAATTCATATTCATTGAGGTTAATGAAAAGATAGACAAAGCAGTTGCTTCACTACCAAGGGAGCTTGAACGGCCAAAGGTTGTTAAGGCAAGCGCAACAGACATACCTGCTTTTTTTATAAACATGACAATTGCAGATGAGGGAGGCCACAGGTTTTTGCAATTGAGCAGATTTGCTGCTGATGTTATATCAAAAAGGGTGGAGCAGATACCGGAGGTAGCACTTGTTGATATTAGCGGGCTCTCTTTGCCTGAAATTTTGGTAACACCTAACGAGCATAAACTTAAGGCTCTTGGTATTACAGAAGACAAGTTGGAAGCTGCAATTAACGAAAATAACAGGTCATTAGGAGATATTTCTATTAAGGATGGCCACTACAGATGGAATATTAGGTTTATCTCAGAGATTAAGACCAAGGAGGATATTGAAGAGATAAACCTGAACATAGACGGCAGAGTATTTAAGTTTAAAGAGCTGGCGACAGTCACCGAACAGCCTGCAAGGCACAAGGGTATTGTAAAATCTGACGGCAAAAGGGCTGTGGCACTGGCCGTGGTCAAACAATCAGATGCAAAAATGTCTGATCTAAAGAGCTCTCTTGAGAGTGTAATGGAGCAGTTCAATAAAGAGTATCCGGATGTTGAATTTCTGATTACGCGTGACCAGACAAGGCTTCTTGACTACTCAATTACAAATCTGAGAAATAATATTTTGCTGGGAGCTTTATTGGCCTGCCTTGTTATTTTTCTATTCCTTCAGGATTTCAGATCGCCTTTTCTGGTAACTATTACCATACCTCTTTCACTTATAGTTTCGCTGCTCTTCTTCTTTTTGGCAGGTATATCCATTAATATAATCTCACTTTCGGGATTGATATTGGGTATAGGAATGATGGTGGATAATTCGATAATTGTAATTGATAATATTACTCAGTTGTTTGAGCGGGGTAAATCATTAAGAGAGTCTGTTATTAAGGGAGTTGCAGAGGTTTTTACCCCCATGCTCAGCTCCGTTCTTACCACTTGCTCGGTATTTCTGCCACTTGTATTTTTGAGCGGAATAGCCGGGGCGCTCTTTTATGATCAGGCAATGGCGGTTACCATAGGGCTTTTCTCATCACTCATTGTAGCGGTAATTGTAATTCCTGTATATTACTACATGTTCTACAAACGCACCGATGGTCCGGTAAAGAACAGATTCATATCAGGGATTTCGCTTTTTGACTATCATGCTGCTTATGAAAGGGGGTTAAAGTGGGTGTTCAGACATCAGCGACTTGTCTGGGCAATGTTTATACTTGTTTTACCTCTTACCTTTATGCTTTATAAGGTAATTGACAAGTCAAAACTCCCTCCGGTTACCCATGATGATATAATTATGTTAATTGACTGGAATCTGCAGCTTGATATTGACGAAAGTGACAGAAGGATTCAGGAACTTACAAGCACAGGAGAAGAATTTATCAGCCATAAAACCACCTTTGCAGGTTCTCAGCAGTTTATGCTCTCACATACACCTGACCTTACTCAAACAGAGGTTATGGTCTATCTTAAGGCCACCGGGCCTGAAACGCTTGAAGACCTCGAAAACAGACTCTCAGAAGAGATTAAAGCACGTTATCCTGAGGCAACATTTCGTTTTACCCCTTCGGACAATATTTTTAACATGATATTCTCTGATAAGGAGTATAACCTCACTGCAAAACTTTTAAGCAAAGATAATACACCTCCAAATCCTGACAAGCTGAATATACTTCTTGAAAAGATACATACTCAGATGCCGAAGTTTTACATTGAGCCGGTAAGGTGGCAGGAGGTGATAATGCTCACCACAAAACCAGAGATGATGTCTCTATACAAAGCAGAACAGCAGAATATTCACAATATAATAAGCAACGCGGCCAGAGAGCGCAGACTCTTCTCAATAAATCACGGAAACTATTCGGTTCCAATAATTGTAGGTGACGAAAATGACTATATTGAAGATGTACTTGCACTCAAAGCCCGTAATGCAGACGGCATAGAGATTCCTCTTTCTGAGCTTGTAGCTGAGACAAGGGTACGAGATTTTAAGAGTGTAACATCGGGACTTGAGGGTAGTTACTATCCGTTGAACCTTTCGGTTAACGACAAGTCGGTGCCCGAGGTGATGAAAAGCATTGAGAGAATTGTCAAAGAGGATGGGAGTTTTGATGTTATATTTTCGGGTAGCTACTTCTCCAACAGAACACTTATAAAAGAGTTGGTAATTATTCTGACAGTGGCTCTGTTGCTTCTCTTCTTTATACTTGCTGCTCAATTTGAATCTCTTATACAGCCGTTTATTATACTTTCGGAGGTTGTTGTAGATATTTTTGGAGCAATGCTGGTTCTATGGATGTTCGGATCGGGTCTTAACTTGATGTCAATGATTGGTATTGTTGTTATGAGTGGTATAATAATAAACGACTCAATCCTAAAGGTAGATACCATCAACCGACTTAGAAAAGAGGGATATTCACTAATAAGGGCCATTATGACAGGCGGTATGAGGCGACTTAAGCCAATAATTATGACAAGTTTGACAACCATTCTCGCTATAGCCCCTTTCCTTTTCAGAGGTGATATGGGATCGGACCTTCAGTACCCGCTTTCGCTTGCTTTAATTGGAGGAATGGTGGTTGGTACAATTGTAAGTATATTCTTTATTCCGGTATTCTATTATAACATTTACAAAAGGAGAGAAAAATGAGACTACCGTCTTTTTCTGTAATACTTGTTTTTGTTGTTCTTGTTATTGCCGGAGCGGGTATTGTGCCCCTTGTAAGTCTGCAGTACAAGCCAACAGAGAAGGGGAAGACTCTTACGGTATCATACTCCTGGAGCGGTGCTTCTGCCCGGGTAATTGAGGCTGAGGTGACCTCCAAACTCGAAGGGGTGATTTCTACTCTGCCGGGAATTAATGAGATATCCTCGATTACAAGCAGAGGAAGCGGAACTATTACTGCAACCTTTAAACCCGGAGTAAGTATTGATGAGGCCAGATTTGAGATTGCGTCACTTCTTAGGAGGGTTGCTCCTAAACTCCCAAGAGGAGTAACTCCCCAAATAAGAGCAGGCGGCACAAGAGGTTTTAACAATCCAAACCAAAGTACGACCATACTTACCTATACCATCAACTCCGACCTCCCCACTTTAAGGATAAAACAGTATGCTGACGAGCATATTATTAACGAACTCTCCCAGATAAATGGTATTAAAGAGATAGACCTTTCTGGTGTTACCCCTTTTGAGACTGAAATTCAATATGACCCTGAGTATATCCTCAATCTTGGAGTCTCAACAGCGGATATTCAGAGCGCAATTGAAAAATTTTCGGGAAGGGAGATCCTAATCGGAAGTGTTGATGGCACTGCCGTAATTTTGAGAACAGAGGCGACAGGTGGCGATATTGAATCTATTCCTATAAAAAATGTAAGCGGAAGAATAGTTCGATTGAGCGATTTTGCAAAGATTACCTACAAAGAGAAGCTGCCAATCTCTTACAGCAGAATAAATGGGCTTAACACCGTAAATATAAGATTTACTGCAGATAAGGGGGTTAATACCCTGGAACTTATTAGTGAGATTAAGAGCAGAATGAATGAGCTCAGTAAGAGGTATCCTCCAAATTTTTCTGCAAGAATAGTCTTTGACCAGTCAAAACAGATCAACAATGAAATAAACAAAATACTACGAAGAACTTTTCTCTCTTTGCTTGTGCTACTGATATTCGTTTATGCAGTAAGCCGGAGTCTGAGGTATCTTGCTATTATTACAGTGACCCTTTTTGCTAATATTCTGATAGCTTTTATTTTTTACTACATCTTTAAAATTGAGATAAACATCTACTCTCTTGCGGGTATAACGGTCTCCCTGGGGATAATCATAGATACCTCAATTATAATGATTTCCCACTACGGTTATTATAAAAACAGAAAGGTGTTTATTGCAATACTTGCTGCGCTGTTAACAACAATAGGAGCTCTCTCTGTAGTATTCTTACTGCCCGAAGATTCCAAAAATATGTTGCTAGAATTTTCTGCGGTTATAATGATCAACCTGATTGTTTCGATGGCAATTGCCATGTTTTTCATTCCCGCCCTTATTGACACCTTCCCCCTTAAAGGTGTTAGGGCAAAAATGAAGAGAAAGAGTGCAAAGAAGATATTGGTTTTTAACAGATACTATGAAAAATATATAGCATTCTCCAGAAGTCACAGGTGGATTTTTATTGTACTAATAATACTCGGTTTTGGGCTTCCTGTCCATATGCTACCTGCCAAATATCAAAAAGAGGAGACAACCTTTCATAAAATTTACAACAAAACACTTGGGAGCTCAACTTATCAAAATAAGATTAAAAAATATACCGATCCAATACTTGGCGGCTCTTTAAGACTTTTTGTGAAGAGACAGGGTGGTTTTCCCGGGAGAAGAGATGTTGAAAGACAGGTATTAAGCATAAACGCCTCTCTTCCTGACGGTTGTACTGTTCAACAACTCAATGAGATTGTTGTCTTTATGGAAAATTTTCTTACTCAATTTGATCAAATTGAGATGTTTGAAACCAATGTTTCATCATATAAAAGCGCATCAATAAGCGTCACTTTCAAAAAGGAGTATGAGCATACCGGTTTCCCATCTATGTTAAAAAATGAGGTTATTGCAAAGGCATCGGACTTTGGAGGGGCAAACTGGAGTGTGTCCGGTATAGATGATAACTATTTCAGTAACAATATTGGTTTAGGTTCATATAAATCAAACAGGATAACAATTACGGGTTATAACTACGATCTGCTGTACAGATTTTGTCAGGATGCGGCAGCTTCATTAATTCAGAACCAGAGGGTTAGTGGCCCTGAAATATACGGAAGTGTAGGATGGGGTTCAGAGATTGCAATGAATGAATATTTCATAGATTTTGACAGAGAGAAGATGTCTGTAATGGGTATCACTCCTCAGGGTGCATTTTCGGCACTGACCAGAAAGCTTGCAGAAACAGAGATAGGGACAACCAGGATGAGTGAGCAGGAGGAGATTCAGATTAAGCTTGTTTCAAAGGGAAGCAATGAGTTTGATGTATGGAATCTGAGAAATGAATATCTTGACATTAACGGCAAAAAGGTAAAATTCTCTGATATCGGTAAGATTGATATGCGAAGAACCGGAAACACCATCTACAAAAAGAATCAGCAATATATCCTCACCGTTGCCTTTGACTTTGTCGGGCCTTTTGAACTTGCAAGAAGGGTTAATGACAGAGAGATTAAAAGATTGAATGAGGAGGTTCTCCCAATAGGCTTTAAAGCCGATAACAGAGAAACACCATGGGGCTTTGGCAGGACCAATTATTATTGGTTACTCTTTGTTATAACTGCAATTATCTATCTTGTGTGTTCCGTGCTCTTTGAGTCACTCACGCAGCCTCTTATGATTATTCTTCTTATACCGATCTCATTTATAGGTCTTTTCCTAACCTTTTACCTGACAAAATTCTCGTTTGACCAGGGGGGGCTTGCAGCGCTCATAATGTTAAGCGGTATTTCTGTAAATGCAGGTATTTATGTAATTAACCAATACAATCTGCTCAGAAGGCAGGGTGAGGGTATTAAGAATCCGATAGCATTTTACATTAAGGCCTACAACCATAAGATTATTCCAATTCTACTTACTATTATCTCAACAATTCTTGGCCTCACCCCATTCCTGATTGACGGCAGAAACGAGGTCTTCTGGTTCTCATTTGCCGTAGGAACAATGGGTGGTTTACTCTTTTCGATAATAGGAATTGTATTTATACTGCCTGTTTGGGGCAGAAAAGTTGTTAGAAAAGCATAATAGGTGAATTAGATTTTGCCTGATTTGGTGAATTAGCAAGTTTACTTAATCTGACTTGCGGAGTCTGTAGCCTACGCCTCTTACATTGTCAACTAAGAGAGATGTTCCTGTAAGTTTCTTTCTGACGTGTGAGGCAAGAGCCTCAAGCGATTTTTTAGGATCAACATCTTTGTCTCCCCAAATATGTGTGGCAAGATCGCCTCCCTTGCAAATCTGATTGAAGTTTTGACAAAGAATCTGAAGCAATTTGTTTTCGTAGAATGAGAGTGTAATAATCTCTCCATCCTGCTGAATGAGGCTTCGCTCTTCAGGAGAGTAATTAAGCGTACCAAGAGTGAAAATATCGTTGTTTTTTGTAGAGATTTTAAAACTTTTCTGAACCCTTATCAGCAACTCTTTTAGACCAAATGGTTTTTTGAGATAGTCGCTGCAGCCGATTTCAAAACCGTTTGCCACGCTAACGTCGTCACTCATTGAGGTGATGAAAATAATAGGGATGTTTTTATCAACAGCCCTTATTTTTGTGGCTAGATCAAATCCATTGATTTCAGGCATATTAACATCAAACAGCAAAAGATCGGGATGAAATGTATGGTAACTCTCGAAAGCGGTTTTGCCATCGTTTACATACATTAAATCATATCCACTCATCTTCAGAAATTCGCACATTGCGTATCCGAAGTTCATCTCATCGTCCGCCAGTAGAATTTTCTGCGCCATTCTCTTCAAGTTTTAATGAAAGGGTAAATTTACTTCCTTTTCCTACCTCACTCTCCAGTTCAATCTTTCCTTTGTGTGCCTTCACCACCCACATCACGTATGTAAGACCCAGTCCAAAACCCTTGCCCTTTTGTGAGTGCTCTCTTTTGCTCACACGATAGAACTTCTCAAATACTTTTGACTGCTCATCTTTAGGTATTCCTATTCCGTTATCTTCTACAGAAATCTTATAAAACTTATCTCCTGTTACAGTAACTACATTTATTAAAACAGGGTCGTCAGAATACTTGATAGCGTTATCGATCAGATTTCCAATGGCATTAGTTATGTGCATCTTGTCTCCGAAAACCATTTGGGTCTCCGGCTCTACTGATGCAGTAATTGTAACGCTCTTCTTGGCATCAACGCTGTGTCTTACAATATGTGGTTCTATAGCCTCATTTATGTTAAACAGGGCCTTGTTGAGAGGCGCCTGACGTTTCTCAAATTTATTTATATCAAGTATGTTTTCGATCAGACCATTCAGAAAGTAGAGCTGCTCTTTTGCCTTGCCAAGAAAGTATTTTGAATTCTCGCCCTCTGCCATCTCGCCAACCTCAAGATTGGTGATTGATGATTGCAACGGGGACCTTAACTCGTGAGTAAGGAAGTGTGTAATATTCTCCTTAACCTTTGCCAGCGATACCTGCTTGTAGAGCATTCGGGTCTGCATAACAATGTTGAAGAATATAAATATTGTAACAATCAATGAAAGTATGAGAATTGTTAGCAGATCGCCCTTAAAAACAGATCTTGGATAAAAGATCTCTGCAGTAACCATTAAATCCTTTGACACCGTCAGAGGAGCCTCTAGTGTAAATGAGGGATTGAAGAATAGAATGCTTTGTTCTTTAAGTTCAGATTTAATCTGCTTAATGGTGTCAGGGGAGGAGTATGTTAACCTATATAGCGGATATATATCTGCGGATTCTAAAAGATTGGTAAGAATGTTTGATAATGTATCAAGATTTAATGGAGCATCTTTTTTATAAATTTCTTGTAGCGCTTCTTCAAGAGTTACTCTAGTTACGCTCTTAGTGCTGTCTTTAATATCTAAAGATTGAACCTCGTTTTGACTATTTTTTTCATCTTGTGAATAATTATTTGATATCACAACACGAAAATTTTTATTTTGATTACTTCCTCTTATGGTCTGCAATCGAGCCCTAAGTTCGCTATTTATTGCCTCTTTAAGTATAATATCTGTTTGAGTTCGTATTTTACTCTTCTCATTTTCAATGATTCTGAATAGCCACACCCCCTGCAGTGCAAGTAGGAAGAGAATTGCTATTATAGAAAAGGTAAGTGCGCGGTTAAGCATTTTCAGCAAATTGTCAGCATTCTGTAAGCGTTCTGTGTGCAAATCTAACAAATATTATTAATTTATTTGTAGTGCAAAACAACAACAACTAAAACAAAAGAGTCATGGAAACAACATTTGAAAAACTAAACGACCAAGAGATGATCAACGTAGTAGGCGGTGACAGAGTATTAAAGATTACAGACAGAGATGGAAATGTTATCTACATCATTATTGAAGAAGATGACGATAGCGAAGGTGGCAACTAATTAAGCCTTTTTTCAGAAATAACTTGAGTTTGCTTACAAAACGCTGAAAATCAGATTGTAAGCTTAGGTTGAAACATGCAAAAATAACATGTTTATGGGACCATCTTGACTTAATTAAACTGTGCTCAAATTGAAAACATTCAAATATTATTCTCAGATAGACTCCACTGATTGCGGCCCTGCAGCCCTTAGAATGGTTGCAAAATATTACGGCCGTCATTATACTATGGAGACCCTGAGAGAGAGGTGCGAGAAGGGTAAAGTGGGTGTTAACTTGCTGGGAATAAGCAAGGGAGCAGAAAGCATTGGTTTGAGGACACTCGGAGCCAGACTCTCATTCGATGAGTTATGCAAAGGCACACTGCCTGCAATAGTCCACTGGAACCAAAACCATTTTGTGGTTTTATATGACGTAAAGGGAAAAGGAGATAATGTAAAGCTCTTTATTGCTGATCCTGCAACAGGACAGGTAAAACTTAATGCCGAAGAGTTTAAAAAATCGTGGTTTAGCACGGTATCTGGCGGCGAAGGTAGGGGAATAGCCCTTTTTCTGGAGCCAACTCCAAGATTTTACGAGAACGATGGTGATAAAATTGACCCAAAAGGGTTTAAATTTCTGCTATCTTATCTCAAACCCCATAAAAAAATAATTACACAGCTTATTATAGGGCTCCTCGCGGGGAGTTTAATACAGCTGCTTTTTCCTTTTCTAACACAAAGTATTGTAGATATAGGTATAGGTACCAGAGATATCAGCTTTATTTGGCTGGTTTTGCTGGCTCAAATGATGCTTACAATAAGCTCTGCAACAGTAGATTTCATACGTGGGTGGATTCTTTTACACCTTGGTACAAGAATAAATATATCACTTATCTCCGATTTTCTTACAAAACTGATGAAGTTGCCTATCGGCTTCTTTGACTCAAGAATGACAGGAGACCTTCTTCAAAGAATAGGTGATCACAAACGAATTCAGAATTTTCTTACAGGTACTTCATTAAGTATTCTCTTCTCTTTAGTCAATATACTCATCTTCGGAACGGTACTATTGTACTACAACTTTCAAATATTCCTCATTTTTATTCTTGCATCAGCGCTTTATGTTGCCTGGGTTCTAATCTTTATGAAGAGAAGAAGAGAGCTGGATAACAGAACTTTTACGCAGAATGCTGCAAACCAGAGTTCGATTATACAGTTAATAACAGGAATGCAGGAGATAAAACTCAACTCTTGTGAAGAGCAGAAGAGGTGGGAGTGGGAACATATTCAGGCCAGATTATTCAAACTGAACATTAAGGGGCTTGCCTTGGGACAATATCAGCAGGCAGGTGGAACCCTTATTAACCAGTTGAAAAACATATTTATAACAGTACTGGCAGCAACAGCCGTTATCAATGGTGAACTCACCTTGGGTATGATGCTATCGGTACAGTATATTATTGGACAATTAAACGCTCCTCTTGCAAACATTATCAGCTTTATCCAGGCATCTCAGGATGCAAAGATGAGTCTTGAGAGGCTTGCGGAGGTACATGAGAAAAAAGACGAGGAGAGCCCCGACCAGTCACTTCTTTCAGATATCCCCATATCCAAACCTGTCACAATGGATAACCTCTCATTCAGATATGAGGGGGCGGGCTCTCCTTTTGTTTTAAGAAATTTAAACCTCACAATTCCAAGTGGAAAAATCACAGCTGTAGTGGGTATGAGCGGTAGCGGAAAAACCACACTGGTAAAGCTTTTGCTTGGATTTTACAAACCCGTGGCCGGGGATATTTACTACGGCGAACATCGTCTCTCATCAATAAGTATGAGTAAATGGAGACAGCGTTGCGGAGTTGTGATGCAGGATGGTTTTATATTCTCAGATACCATTGCAAAAAACATTGCACCGGGAGAGGATAATATAAACAAAGAGAAATTAATTAAGGCAGTTGAAACTGCTAACATAAGAGATTTTATTGAGTCATTACCGCTTGCCTATAATACAAAAATCGGGCAGGAGGGTCTGGGACTCAGTCAGGGTCAAAAACAGCGAATACTCATAGCAAGAGCTGTTTACAAAGATCCTGAATTCATCATATTCGACGAGGCCACGAATGCTCTTGACGCCAAAAACGAAAGAGAGATCATGAAGAACCTTGACGAGTTTTTCAAAGGTAAGACTGTAGTTGTTGTTGCGCACAGACTTAGCACCGTTAAAAATGCCGATAACATTATCGTACTGGACAAAGGCATTCTGGTAGAACAAGGTACCCATAAAGACCTTGTGGCAAATGGTAATGTTTACTATGAACTTGTTAAAAATCAGTTGTATGTCTAAGAAGAGGAGAGAGATAGAGATTCGATCGGATGAGGTCAACGATATACTCTCCAAGCCACCTTCATGGATGGTGCGGATAGGCAGTACTCTGATGTTGTTTGTTTTGCTGTTGATTATATTGGGTTCTGCCGTTTTCAGGTATCCCGATATAATAAGGGCTCCCATCATTATCACCTCCGAAAACCTTCCCGCTCAGCTTATTGCTAAGCGGTCGGGTAGAATCCAGACCATGCTGGTAAAAAACGGAGATACTGTAGAGAGGGGTGCCGTCATTGCGATTTTAGAGAACCCGGGATTGTATGAGGACTATCTCAAAATGATGGAGGTTTGTACTTCGTACCTTAATCCGGACACTCAACTACCCGAAAAACTAATACTTGGCGAAATGCAATCAGCATATAGCCAGTTGGTTAAAAGCATCAAGGAGTATAGATCCTTTTTTGTTTTAGACTATCACAGAAAGATGATATCATCGGTCCGTGAAGAGACAGAGACAAAGAGAGGTCAACTGCAAATTTCCCAGCGGAAAGTTCAGAATTCAAAAGAGCAATTTGAGATTGCCGGCCAGCAGTTTGCTAGAGACAAACAGCTGTTCGAGCAGAGGACTATAGCTCAGCAGGATCTGGACAAAAGCAGGAGCAACTACCTTTATTACAGTCAGCAATTCGAAGTTTCAAAAGAGGAGCTGAGCAGGATAAGTGTAGATGTTTTAAAGGGAGAGCAGACAATACTCGATCTTGAAATAGTGAGGGAAGAGGGAGTCAACAGACTTAAGAGGGCTGTAGAGGCAGATCTTCAGATTTTACTCTCTCAGGTGAGAGAGTGGGAGCAGCTGAATCTGTTTGTAAGTCCTGTTGACGGGACTGTTTCATTTACCAGCTACTGGCAGGAGAATCAAAATGTACTTTCCGGTGAGGTTGTCTTTACGGTTTTACCTGTAAGAGACAAAAACATCTCAGGGAAGCTATACATTCCTCTTGCCGGTGCAGGTAAGGTTAAGGTGGGTCAAAAGGTTAATGTAAAGCTTGATAGTTACCCCTATATGGAATACGGAATGGTTGTTGTTTCCGTGAAAGGTATTTCATTATTGCCCGCAACATTGGGTAAAGAGAGGGTGTACATAGTTAGCGTTGATTTTCCTGACGGGCTTAAAACCACATATTCTCATGATCTGCTATTTAGTGAGGAGATGCATGGAACAGGTGAGATTATTACACATGATGTTTCGCTTCTAAGAAGAGTCTTCTACCCTGTGAAACACATGCTAAAAAACCATTTTTAAACAATGTGACAAATGGATGCAATATTTTATATTCTTTTGGTTGGCGTTTTATCAGGTCTTACAACAAGCCTGATTTCGTCACTTATTCACAGAATGGACTGGCATAGAAATATTAAGAAAAACAATAGTGGTTTATATAACATATTTATAAGCAATTTGTACCAGTTTAACCGTGGAGTTTTGGGAGCTCTCTCTATTTCAAGGGAGTTGATTATTAACATTATTTTTCTGAATATAATGTTTCTTATTTATTGTGGTACCAACAGAGAGTTTGGTGTGGAGTGTTTATTGTACAGTTTTTTAATTGTTTGCTTCATAAGAACTGTGACTTTTATTGTTATATACGCAAAGTTTTTCGACGAAAACCTGGTTGATTTTAAGTAGCTACCCGTTTTTTTGTATATTTGCGCGGTATGCTTAAGTTTCTTAAATATCCATTAGCAATTCTACTCCTGTCGGTATATATGATTACCAGCACAGGGTTTGGCATACATAAGTGCTCTCATGAAGATTCCATTGACGTTCTTGTTATAAAAAGCGACAAAGGCTGTGAGGAGATTCATTCTCATTGCGGTTGTGAATCTGACGGTTGTTCAGCCGATAAACATGATAAGGAGTGCTGCAAAACTGAAATTCACCACCTTGATCTTGTCTCAAGAGTCTCGGAGGAGAGCTCAAAAATATCTGAAAAGGTTATTAAACTCACTTTTATTCCGCTGAATGAAAGTAAAATTGACAATAACCTTCCTAATAATATCATAGACTACCGTAATCTCTTATACGAGTCAACGGTAATTCTGACAAAATCTTCAAACTCATATCTTTCTCAATGGAGATTATAGTAAAGTAAATTTTATAAAGAGCTTATTTTCACCTCTTTACTAAATTATTTTATTATGATTATTTATTGATACAGATTATGAAATTTAAAAAAATCTTTTTTTTAATACTATTTACGCTTTTCCTTACATTTACTTTATCAGCCCAGACAGTTCACGGGGTTGTAAATGTAAGAAAGCATAACGGAGTAACCGAACCCATGCCTTATGCGTCAATTTACTGGGTAGAAGGGAAAGTTGCGCTTGAGTCAAACGATAAGGGTCAGTTCTCTTTTGACAGAAAAAGGAGCGACACACTGACTCTTATAGCAACATTTATTGGCCATACAAGAGATACAGTATCGCTTGACAAATCGAATAACAAGGTAGAGTTTTTGATTCGTGAGAGTGCCGAACTTGAGGCGGCCAGAGTTATTACCAGGCAGCAGGGAAATTACATTTCAAAAATTGCACCTGTAAAAACTGAGGTGATATCGGCAGCCGGTTTGTGCAAAATGGCTTGTTGTAATCTTGCTGAGAGTTTTGAAAACTCAGCAAGTGTTACTGTTGGTTATTCGGATGCAATTACAGGAGCAAGACAAATTAGACTTCTTGGTCTTTCAGGTATTTATACCCAGATGCTGGATGAAAACCGGCCGGTAATGAGAGGAATCTCAGCGCCATTCGGGCTTTCATACGTACCGGGACAGTGGCTTGAGAGCATTCAGATTGCAAAGGGCCCCTCATCTGTTATAAATGGTGTTGAGGCAATAACCGGTCAGATCAATCTTGAGCACCGCAAACCAACTGCAGAGCAACCGCTGTTTGTCAACCTCTTTTTGAGTAACACTCTACGCACCGAAGCAAATATTGCCTCGTCGTTACAGCTGAATGACAGATGGAGCACGGTAACTTTAGCTCACTTCTCTACCGACCCGGCTAACCACGACGGGAACCATGACGGATTTAGAGATGAACCTCAGTCAATGCAGTTCAACCTATCCAACAGATGGCTATATTTGGCTGAAAACGGCATGCAAATAAGGTTTGGCATAAAAGCCCTTACAGATGACAGAATTGCCGGACAAATAGCTTTTGACAGAGAGACCGAAAGAGATGCCGATATTTGGGGGTCAAAAATTAAGAATAACTCGTTAAACGGCTATTTTAAAATTGGCTTTCCGCTGAGTGCAGATAACGCAAAGAATATTGCAGCTGTTGTTGACTACTCATACCACGAATTAAAATCCTTTTTCGGACGTAAAGATTATGATGGTTTTCAGAATTCGCTCTTTGCGAATTTGATTTTTCAGAATGAGATGAGTGAGTACCATAAATACACACTGGGTGTTAGCGGTACTTATGACAATTATAATGAGCATCTTAAAGATTGGTTTTGGTCAGGTAATACTGCAGCAACTCTGGATCTTTACCCTGGCAGAATTGAGAAATCAATTGGTGCCTACGGTGAGTACACATATACCAATGGAGAGAAGGCCTCAGTTGTGGCAGGTGTAAGACTTGACAACAACAGTATCCATGGCTGGCTCTTTGCCCCGAGGATTAATCTGAAGTATGCATTTGACGAAAAATTGATCTTTAGAGCTCTTGCAGGCAGAGGTTACAGATCTACTACAATAGTTCCTGACAATCTTGGCATTCTGTCAACCGGTAGAAAAATAGAGATTCCTGAAAATCTTGATATTGAAGATGCCTGGACATACGGAGCAAATCTTACAGGTTACATGCCACTTGGCAACAGTGATGCCTCTTTGAGTTTTGACTATTTCAGAACAGATTTCAACAGACAGGTAATTGTTGATCAGGAGTATGACCTTTCAAAAATTTCTATTTACAACCTTGATGGCAGGTCATTTACAAACACATATCAGGTTGATCTAAATCTTGAGCCAATTGAGAGACTCTCAATTCTTACAACTTTCAGATATACCGATGCCAAGGTTACACTCAAAGGACAGGGTCTTGTAGAAAAACCACTCACAAGTAAATACAAAGGCGTATTTAATGTTCAGTATGCGACCCGAATGAGCAAATGGACATTTGATGTGACTGCCCAACTGAACGGACCTTCAAGGCTGCCATATTTTGCAGACGGAGGGGGGCACTCTCCGGTGTACGGAATGCTTTATGCTCAGGTTACCAGAAAACTAAAAGATCTGGATGTATATGTTGGAGGTGAGAACCTTACAAATTACAGACAGAAGCATGCTATTCTGAACGCCGAAAATCCATTTTCGACAGGATTTAACTCATCCATAATTTGGGGCCCGCTTATGGGATTTAAAGTTTACGCCGGACTTAGATATACCCTCTGGAAATAGAGGCCGGTTCAAAAAAAATTAATATTTTTACAAATCATATATGCTATGAAAACAATTCAATTAATCGCAATCGCAATTCTATCTTTACTGCTATTCTCTACATCTGTGGATGCACAGACAAAAAAGAAGAGCAATGACGCAGAGGTTACCTTCTCTGTTCCTGTTGACTGTCCAAGTTGTGTTAAGAAACTTGAGTCAAAACTCCCTCACGAAAAAGGTGTTAAAGATCTAAGAATCAGCCTTGAAAAACAGACTGTATGGTTTCTGTACGCTTCTGATAAGACAAATAAGGAAAATTTAATTAAAGCGCTTGATAAACTTGGCTACGCCGCTAAAGAGGTTACGCCTGAGAAAGAGGAAAAAAAATAGATGAAAGTCAGATACTTCTGTCTTATTATTGCAATAACCACCTTTAGTCAACTTATTTCGCAAGGGACTAAAGGTGGTTCTGTTTTTTACGAACAGATAAGGACTCTCTCATTTGAGGAGAGGGAATTGGCAATAGAAAAGGAGTTAATTGAGGGAAATATGCCCTCTTTTATTAGCTCTTTTATCACAGTTACTACATCGCAGAGAGATGCCCAAGGCAGAGAGAGGGAAGTGACACTCTTTGTATCTCCTCAATACCTCTCTGTGGGTAATGATGTTGACTTTTTCATTGTCCCAATGGGGCCAATTACAGCGCAAAAGGTTGCTGACAATTACAACTCCTCACTCCCTACTCCAAAGGTAACCGACATTATTTACCAGAACTCTCTGCTTAAACTTGAACCTTTCACCTACATTCCGCGTGGTAACAGAAATGAGACACCCGATATTCTGTACGACCACTCAAAGGTAATTCAGGCTCAGATAAAGGCTGCCGGAAAAGAGCCGGGGATTTTTGTGGCAGGTATAAAGAAGGATATTGTTATATGTTCAAAGCTTGCCGACAAGACATGTTACAATATATGGCTGGCACAAGCCGGACGGAAAACCTATTCAGCCCGCCAATAATGTTCATATAAACACCTATGTCGATTACAGCCACGGTGCGAGACTGGTCTCCAACAGAGTTTTAGTTGACGGTATTGAGTACGATTATCGTGACATATTGAGAAATAGCCTGCTGCACAAATTGCTGAGCTACGATGATGAACCTTTAAAGAGAGTTTCGTATATTGTAGGGCAAATGGCAAAGAATAACTAACCATATTATAAAACAAAATTTATGAAGAGACTTTCACTGCTGTTACTGGCTACATTTCTGGTGTCGCTTGGTGCGATTGCCGGGGAGACATCGTGGATAAGGGTCAATCTGGCCGGGTATCTGCCAAAAGATATCAAGGTTGCAGTATTTATCTCTCTTGAAGAGAAGGTAAATCCTGAATTCACCCTTTTTGATGCCGCAACTGATAAGCCTCTGTTTACTGCAACCGGTAAAATGGTAAACGGTAAAGAGTGGGGAATGAACAGCGCTATGCGCTTTGATTTTTCAAAAATTGAGAAGGAGGGTGGATACTATATTGTTTCAAATGGAGTAAAATCACCAAACTTCAAAGTTGCAGCCGACTCATATGAGGGGTTGGCAGATTTTCTTCTGGAGTATATGCGTCAGCAGAGGTGTGGCGATAACCCATACACAGGCGAACTTTGCCATCAGCATGACGGTTTCATTGTTGACCACCCTACAAGAACAGGAGAAAAAATTGATGTCAGAGGTGGCTGGCACGATGCTACAGACTATCTGCAATATCAGACAACCTCAGCAACAACTGTTTATCATCTTATGTTTGCATGGGAGCAGCAGAAAGACAAAAGCATTTTCAAAGATAGATTTGATGCTACCGGACGCCCTGGCAGCAACGGAATTCCTGATATCCTTGATGAAATCAAATGGGGTCTTGAGTGGCTAATTAAGATGAATCCAGAGGATAAAGTAATGTTTAACCAGATTGCCGACGACAGAGACCACTCAGGTTTCAGACTACCACAGAACGATAAGGTTGATTACGGATGGGGCCCCGGAACAGGCCGCCCGGTCTATTTTGTGACCGGCAAACCCCAGGGTCTTGGCAAACATATTAACCGTACAACCGGTGTCGCCTCTACTGCAGGTAAATTCTCTTCGAGCTTTGCATTGGGAGCTCAGCTTTTCAAAGATAGCGACCCTGATTTTGCAGCTAAGATGCAGGAGAAGTCAATTCAGGCCTTTAATTTTGCCCTTGAAAATCCGGGTAATACTCAAACAGCCTGTCTTAAATCACCATATTTCTACGAAGAGGATACCTATGTTGACGATATTGAACTTGCAGCTGCAACCCATTACCACTATGGTAAAGAGGCAGACTGGAGAATAAAAGCAGACTACTGGGGTCAGTTAGAGCAGGTTAATCCATGGATGGAGCTCGGCAGAGGCCGTCACTATCAGTACTATCCCTTCCTGAATCTTGGTCACTACTATCTTGCAATATCTTCTGATAAAGCTACAAGCGACAAATACAAAGGCTTTATGAGAGATGCCATGGAGCACCTTAAGAGAAGAGCTGCAGACGATCCTTTTATCTATGGAATTCCTTTCCTGTGGTGCTCAAACAACCTTGTATCTGCGGCAATAACACACTCTCACCTCTACAGAAAGGCAACCGGAGACAATACCTACCTTGAGATGGAGATGGCTCTTCGTGACTGGCTTTTTGGAACTAACCCGTGGGGTACAACAATGATAGTAGGTTTCCCTGAGGGGGCAAACTACCCATCAAGACCTCACTCTTCATACACAGTACATAACGGAGACCTTACATACGGAGGTCTTATTGACGGCCCTATCGAGCGTCAGCTTTTCCTAACAAGGGCTGGAAATGCACTAACAAGACCTGATGATAATGCAATCTTTAACAAAGGTAAAGCCGTTTATCATGACGATATAGGTGACTACTCGTCAAACGAACCTACAATGGATGGTACTGCCGGACTCAGCTACTATTTTGCAGCAATGGAGAAGGAGGGCAAAGAGTATTCAAAAGGCGAACCGAATGTAGTTAAAGATGCATGGGGCGCTACTGTAAGGGTTAATCCCGACAAAAAGACTATTTATTTGATCTTTTCTGCCGATTCGATGTTCCAGGGAGGCGATAAAATTCTTAAAACCCTTAAAAATAACAAAATAAAAGGCTCTTTTTTCCTTACAGGCAACTTCTTAAGACTTGCAGAGCAGAAGAGTATGATTGAGAGAATTATCAAAGAGGGCCACTATACCGGAGCTCACTCAGACAAACACATCCTCTACGCTCCGTGGGATAAAAGAGATAAATCTCTCGTTACAACAGACAGCCTTGCAAATGATATTAAGAGAAACTATGCAGAGCTTGCAAAATTTGGAATTGAACCAAAAGATGCACTTTGGTATTTACCTCCATACGAATGGTATAACAAGGAGTCTGTAAATGTGGCTGCCTGGCTTGGTTTTAAAACAATTAACTTTACTCCGGGTACAGCAACTCCTGCCGATTACACCACTCCTGATATGAAAAACTATCGCTCTAGCGAAGAACTTATCAACAGACTATTTGAGTTTGAAAAGCGTGATGGTCTAAACGGTGCTGTAATTCTTATACACCCCGGTGTAGAGGAGAGCAGGACAGACAGGCTTTACGATAAACTGGATTCAATAATTAAAAGATTAAAAAGACTGGGATACAGTTTTGACAGATTGTAATAATTAAAATACAAATTGTAACTTTGTACCGCACTTTTGCTTCATGCTTTGTGCGGTACCTTTTTTACTAACCAATCCTGTTTGACAAATATGTACAAAATAGTCAGGAAAAGATTCCTAACCCCCTCCATTGCTTTGATGGATGTGTATGCTCCAAGAATGGCCTCATCGGCTCAGCCTGGTCAGTTTCTGATTGTAAGAGTTCATGAAAAGGGCGAAAGAATCCCTCTCACAGTGTGTGATTTTGACCGCGAAAAGGGTACTGTAACAATTGTTACCCAAATTGTGGGAGCATCAAGCAGAAGGATATGCCATCTTGATGAGGGCGACTCATTTGTTGACTTTGCCGGACCTCTGGGACAGCCGTCTGAATTTCTGCATATGCCACAGGAGGAGTTGCGCTCAAAGCGATTCATATTCATTGCAGGTGGCCTCGGAACCGCTCCGGTTTATCCTCAGGTGAAATTTCTTCACCAGGCGGGGGCCTCAGTTGATGTGATTATTGGCGCCAAAACCAAGGATATGGTTATTTTTGAAGAGGAGATGAAGGCTGTTTGTGACAATCTTTATATTTGTACTGATGACGGTACTTACGGTACCAAGGGTCTTGTGACCGATTTGCTAAAAGAGCTGCTGGACAGTGGAAAGAAATATGACCAGGCAGTTGCAATTGGCCCTATGATAATGATGAAATTTGTAACTCTTGCGTCAAAACCATACAATCTGCCACTTATTGTCAGTCTTAATACTCTTATGGTTGACGGAACGGGAATGTGCGGAGCCTGCAGAGTCTCTATTGGCGGAAAGACTAAATTCGCATGTGTTGACGGACCTGAATTTGATGCTCATCTTGTTGATTTTGAAGAGGCAATGCGCCGACAAGGGATGTATAAAAATGTGGAACAGGAGAGTGACCATAAATGTAAAATTGGTTTAAACAGTTAATTCATTACCAGGTATATGAGAAATAAAATTCCGAGAGTTCCCGTAAGAGAGCAGGATCCTGTCGAAAGGGGCAAAAACTTCGAAGAGGTTAGTTATGGTTACAATGCAGAGGAGGCAATGCTTGAGGCATCGAGGTGCCTTGGGTGCAAAAATCCCTCATGCGTGGTTGAATGCCCGGTAAACATACAGATACCTCAATTCATATATGAGGTGGAGCAGGGAAATTTTGAAAAGGCTGCGGAGATTATCGCCCGTGACAGCTCTTTGCCCGCAGTTTGTGGCAGAGTTTGTCCTCAGGAGAGTCAATGCGAAGGGGTATGTATTCTGGGAGTCAAAAAAGAGCCTGTAGCAATTGGCAAACTTGAGAGATTTGTGGCTGACTGGAGCAGACAAAGAGGAATTAAATTCACAGATAAGTTACCTTCAAACGGTAAAAAGGTGGCAGTAATAGGTAGTGGTCCGGCAGGTATCGCTTGCGCCACCGACCTGGCAAAACTTGGGTACGAAGTGACAATTTTTGAGGCACTTCATGAACCTGGAGGGGTTTTGCAGTACGGCATTCCGGAATTCAGACTTCCCAAGGAGGAGGTTGTAAAAAAAGAGATTGAGAACACAATTTCACTAGGTGTAAAGATTGAGACCAATGTGGTTGTGGGCAGAACTGTTACAATTGACTCACTTATGGACAACGAGGGCTTTTCGGCTGTCTTTATCGGCTCAGGAGCAGGATTGCCAAAGTTTATGGGTATTCCGGGTGAGAACCTGAACGGAGTTGTGTCGGCCAATGAATTTCTGACCAGAAGTAATCTTATGAGGGCTTATGATCCCGACTATGAGACTCCAATACACGTTGGCAAAAGTGTTGCTGTTGTTGGTGGTGGAAATGTTGCAATGGATGCTGCCAGAACTGCGTTAAGACTTGGTGCCGACGTTACTGTTGTTTACAGAAGAACAGAGAAGGAGCTGCCTGCAAGGGTAGAGGAGGTTCACCACGCAAAAGAGGAGGGTATAGTATTCAGAATGTTGACAAACCCTACCGAAATTCTGGGTGACCAAAAGGGCTGGGTAAGAGGCCTTAGATGTATTAAGATGGAGCTTGGAGAGCCGGATGACAGTGGCAGACGTTCACCTGTTCCGATTCCCGATTCTCACTTTGAAATTGAGACAGATGTAGTAATAATGTCATTGGGAACATCCCCAAACCCTCTGATTGCATCAACAACACCGGGTCTGGAAACCAACAGATGGAACGGATTGGTTGCTGATGACAACGGAGCAACATCCCGCTCCGGCGTATTTGCCGGAGGTGACGCTGTAACGGGCGCTGCAACAGTTATACTGGCCATGGGGGCCGGCAGAAAAGCAGCAGCAGCCATAGATGAATACTTAAGAACCAAATAAATAGCAGAAAAATGGCACAGAAACCATCCATTCCAAAAGGCACGAGAGATTTCGGACCCTCTGAGATGGCAAAACGAGAATATATTTTTGATACTGTAAAATCGGTTTTCAAACTGTACGGATACTCACCAATTGAGACTCCTGCAATGGAGAACCTATCATCTTTGTTGGGCAAATACGGTGAAGAGGGTGACAGACTCCTCTTCAAAGTTCTCAATTCAGGAGATTCATTCGCCGGTGTAAGCCCCGAAATGCTTCAGAACAGTAACTCACTTTCGCTAAAGGTTTGCGAAAAGGGGCTTAGATACGATCTTACAGTTCCCTTTGCCAGGTTTGTTGTTCAACATCAGAATGAGATTACATTCCCATTCAAAAGATACCAGATACAACCTGTATGGAGGGCAGACAGGCCACAAAAGGGGCGTTACAGGGAGTTTTTCCAGTGCGATGTAGATGTTATTGGCAGTACTTCCCTCTTAAATGAACTGGAGCTTATTCAGATTACCGATGAGGTTTTTAAAAGGCTTGGAATTGATGTAACAATCAAGATTAACAACCGCAAGGTGCTTTCTGGTATTGCTGAGGTTATTGGTCATCCCGAAAAGCTTACTGACATTACCATTGCTATTGACAAAATTGACAAAATCGGCCTTGATGAGGTAAAAAAGGAGTTGCTGGAAAGAGGTATTGACCAAAAGGCAATCGATGCAATTGAACCGGTTCTTAACCTTAAAGGGTCTACAGCAGAGAAGATAGAGGCAATGAAACCGGTTCTTGAGAAATCGGCAACCGGCATGAAGGGACTTGAAGAGCTCAGCCGTGTTTTTGAGCTTGTCCAGCTTGCAGGAGTTAAACAGGAGACCGAGCTTGACCTCTCTCTGGCCAGAGGGCTTAACTATTACACAGGTGCAATATTTGAGGTTAAGGCCAAAGGTGTTGCTATTGGCAGTATATGTGGGGGTGGCCGTTATGACGACCTGACAGGTATATTTGGTCTTCCGGGTGTTTCGGGTGTGGGTATCTCATTTGGGGCAGACAGAATTTATGATGTGCTTAATGCGCTTGATAAATTCCCGGCAGAGAGTTCGTCGGGTACTAAAGTTCTCTTTGCAAACCTTGGTGATAAGGAGCAGGAGTACATTGTTCCGATTCTCAAAAAGCTTAGGGAGGCAGGTGTTGCTTCGGAGATATACACTGAGGTCACAAAACTTAAAAAACAGTTCGATTACGCTGAGAAAAGGGCAATTCCTTACCTGGTTATTGCAGGTGAGTCAGAGATTCTGAAAGGAGTTCTTAATCTTAAGAATCTTGCTACAGGTGAGCAGGTTGAGATTACTTCGGCTGAGCTGATCGCGAGATTTTTATAATTTATATTTGGTCTGTTGAATATATTGTATTACCTTTGCAGTCCTATCAAAAAGAGATAATACCAAATTAAAAATATACCGCGGAGTGGAGCAGTTGGTAGCTCGTTGGGCTCATAACCCAAAGGTCACAGGTTCGAGTCCTGTCTCCGCTACTAAAAGAGCTGTCTGATTTTCAGGCAGCTCTTTTGTATTTATATTGATTCAATTCTGTTTTGCTTACCAAAATCTCTCAACTCCTGTAACCGATTATTTCTGTTTTGTTTACCCAAATTCTCAACTCCGGCAACTGATTTTTGCCTTTGAGTTGAGAGCTTCTGGTTTTCGTTTTCCAAATCTCTCAACTCCGGCAACCGATTGTTTTGGGGTGCCCTTAAATTTTGCCTTTGAGTTGAGGATTTGTGCGATCATTAACAAAAGTTTGGGGATTTGGTATTTGGGTTACAGTAATATTGCTTTGCTTTGAAAATCGCTGCCATTGGTGTAAGTTTGTGTGAATTTTAAAAGATTTAACAATGGGCTTTGTGATTAGAGAGGCTATCTCTTCGGACATCAATCTGATATTTGACTTTATTTGCGATCTTGCAGATTATGAGAAACTAAGACACGATGTTACTGCTACACCGGAGATTTTACATGAGAGTATTTTCGTTAAAAAGCAGGCTGAAGTTCTTATTGCTGAGTTAGATGGCCTTCCGGTTGGTTTTGCCCTCTATTTTCATAACTTCTCTACTTTCAAAGGCAAAGCATGTCTCTATCTTGAAGATATATTCATTAAACCTCAGTACAGAGGAAAGGGTTACGGAAAGGCAATATTCAACAGACTGGCACAGATTGCTGTAGAGCGGGGTTGTGACAGGTTTGATTGGGCAGTTCTGGACTGGAACGAGCCATCTATTAATTTTTACAAATCGCTTGGTGCTTTTCCAATGGACGAGTGGACCGTATTCCGCTTGACCGGCGATGCCTTGAAAAGTGTTGCCAAAGAAGAATAATTAGGTTAAATATTATCAGTAGAATATGAACAGGACAATTGCACTGGTTGCACACGACAATAGAAAAAAAGACCTTATTGAATGGGTTGAATTTAATAAGGGAACATTGTTAAGACACAAACTTATTTGTACCGGAACTACTGGGCGAATGGTTGAAGCGGCACTTATGCAGAATAGGGCAAAGAACGAACCTCTGCCGGAAATAACACTTCTTAAATCCGGCCCTTTGGGAGGAGATCAACAACTTGGTGCTTTAATATGTGAAGGTAAGGTCGATATGCTGTTTTTTCTATGGGACCCGATGCAGCCTCAGCCACATGATGTTGATGTAAAGGCTTTGCTCAGAATATCAAGCTTGTACAATATACCAACGGCAACCAACAGGTCTACCGCAGACTTTATAATTTCCTCTCCGCTATTCGAAGGTGAATACAAACCTCAACTCAAAAATTTTTCAGACTACCTGGGGCGTTCAATAGACCTGTAACTCGCTAAAAATGTATGCCCAATCCAAAGAAAATTCCCTTACTGTCGTACTCGAAAAGATATACTCTTTTTAGAGTATAGTGTCTGTAACCTGCTGTTGCAGTTAAACAAACTTTATCTCCGGCAAATAGCTTATATCCTACACCTGCATCAAACATATTCCCCTTTTGATAATAATCATTTACTGTGCCGAGAATGCCGGCAGTGCCAAATATAAATGGGGTGTTTCGCGCATTAAACAGATAATATTTAGCATCAATATAGAGTGGCAGTGCTTTGGTTTTAGGATTGCGAAACCTGTCAAGACCAACTCCAACTCCTACTGAAACATTTGGTATTAAGAAATATGACGCTCCCAGACGATAATTTACAGAGAACATATTCTTGTCTGAATTATCATCAAAATGACTATCATAAGTGTGATCATAATTTGCTTTCACTTCGAATGTTGCACCAACCTGTGCCGAGAATCGGAATCCTGTGTTTTTCTTATTTTGCTCCTGAGCTGATGCTCCAATTACCAATAGCATCAGAGAGATGATCAAAAGTGATTTTTTCATATTAAAAGTGTATTAATAATGTGAACAGATGTTAACGCCACTAAATTAAGTAATTAAGAGTATAAATGCAACTATAATTGAATAAAAGTGTAATCAATTAGCTGGCTACAACTAATTGAACACCTGGATTATCAATTACAATTTAGGAATTAGGCGATTTCGAGCATGATTCTTTTGTTACTCCAGGCTATATCTGATTCTGGCCTGAAATACAGAAATCTCTCCTCTTTTGCCCTCTACGAATATCGTATCTGCCTCTTTAACATAGATGTCAACAACGTCACTCAGGCGACATTCGTTGTTGAAGTTAATCCATAATTCAGTTACATGCATTTTTGATGAAAGCTTAGTACTTATATGGTTCATAGACCACTCCATATAGCGGATGTTATTGGTGTGCTGGTTTATGTCAATATCAGAGATATTAGCTTTTACACTGCCACGTAACTCCATACCTTGAGGAGATACCAGCCTTTCGGCGGGCTCATCAATGGCATTAACCAGATATGCACCGGCATAGTCGCTGCCCAGAACCGAATCCATTCTCTGAACTCTTCTGGTATTTGTGTTGATTATGAGCCATGAAGAGGTTGTAAGGATTATTGGATTATCTTCGGAATCACATGCCTGGTAGTCTCTGAACCCAAAGAGCCGGTCGCTGCCCTTGTGCCATGTCTCTATTGTAAGTTTGTCTTTCCAGGTAGGCAGTTTTAGAAATTTCACATGAATCCTTGAGAGTACCCAGGCAATACCTTCACCAATAAGATTGTCGTACCCGAACCCAAGAGAGAGGGCGTGAATATTTGCCATCTCCTGCATATGGTACATCCATGAAGTTGGTTTAAATTTTCCCGAATGATCTGTCTCGTAAGTTTTGACAGTAAAGCTCTCTTTGTAAGTACTCATCTTGATTTTTTTAGGATTATGACGTTTTGAAACATGGCCTCAAAATTAAAGATTAATTGGTAATAACGGTCAGATTGTACTATCTTTGTATCCCTGTATAACAATCCGTATAACTTATGAGTACCAAATATGTTTTTGTTTTGGGAGGAGTGACCTCTTCCCTGGGAAAAGGTATTATTTCAGCATCGCTGGCAAAATTACTTCAGGCCAGAGGACTATCCGTCACAATCCAGAAATTTGACCCATATATTAATGTCGATCCCGGCACTCTTAACCCATACGAACATGGCGAATGCTATGTTACAGAAGATGGAGCAGAGACTGACCTCGATCTTGGCCATTATGAGAGGTTTCTGAATGTTTTCACCTCCAGGGCAAATAATGTGACTACAGGGAGAATTTACAGAACGGTTATTGATAAGGAGAGAGAGGGTGCTTATCTTGGTAAAACAGTACAGGTTGTGCCTCACATAACAGATGAGATCAAGCGCAGAATGCTTAATCTTGGCAAAACGGGCAAGTATGATGTAATTATTACAGAGCTTGGTGGTACTGTGGGTGATATTGAGTCTTTACCATTTGTAGAGGCTGTTCGTCAGCTTCAGTGGGAGTTGCCTGAGGAGGATTGTCTGGTGGTGCATTTGACATTGGTTCCTTATCTGAGCGCAGCAAAAGAGCTCAAAACCAAGCCAACACAGCACTCGGTTAGAATGCTTCAGCAGAATGGGGTTCATCCCGATGTAATTGTCTGCAGAACCGAGCATCCGCTGCCGGCTGAGATCAGAAGAAAGGTGGCTCTGTTTTGCAATGTAAGGCTTAATGCAGTAATAGAATCAATTGACGCTAAAAGTATATATGAGGTTCCTTTGCTTATGGTAAAGGAGAAGCTTGATGAGCTTGTTTTGAAAAAGTTTCAGATGAGTGCAATAAACAATGCACCTGATCTTACCAAATGGAAGCAATTTCTTGAAAGACTTTTCAATCCTAAGTATGAGGTAAACATAGCTCTTGTTGGTAAGTATGTAGAGCTTCAGGATGCCTACAAATCAATTCTGGAATCATTTATACATGCAGGAGCAGAAAACGAATGTAAGGTTAATGTTCATAGTATTCACAGTGAGCATATTACCGGGGCGACTGTAAATGACTTGCTGGGGAATATGGATGGAGTTCTTGTTGCACCTGGCTTTGGTGAAAGGGGTATTGAGGGTAAGATTGTAGCCATTGAATATGCAAGAATAAACAAGATACCATTCCTGGGAATATGCCTTGGCATGCAAATGGCAGTGATAGAATTTGCAAGGAATGTTCTGAAATTAGAAGATGCAATGACTACCGAAATAAAGGCAAATGCAAAGAATCCGGTTATTGACCTCATGGAGGATCAAAAATCACTTACTACCAAAGGTGGTACCATGCGTCTTGGTAAGTATCAGTGCAAAATTGAGGAGGACTCACTTGCTCACAGGATATATAAAACACTGGATATTTCTGAGAGACACCGCCACCGTTACGAGATGAATAACACCTATGTTGATATGTTGGCCCAGGCAGGTCTGATACCAAGCGGCAAAAACAACGAAACAGGTCTTGTTGAGATAGTTGAACTGCCAGAACACCCGTTTTTTATTGGTGTTCAGTTCCATCCCGAGCTTAAAAGCACTCCTGAAAACCCACATCCGCTATTTGTATCCCTGGTAGAGGCAGCACTCAAGAGAAAACTAAGCTAATACCCATAAGTATGTTAAGGCAACTTATAATAATCATGACATTAATGGCAACCATGCCTGCAATAAAGTGCACAGCACAGAGTAAGCAGCCTGTAAGTTACAAGGCAAAGGTTACAGAGGTGCTGCCTCATGATGTTAATGCCTATACACAAGCGCTGTTCTTTCACGAGGGGAGGCTTTACGAAAGTTCAGGGCAATATGGTCAGTCATATTTCAGAGAGGTTGACCTCGCAAGGGGCACAACTATAAGAAGTTTTAATTTAGCAGCCAAGTACTTTGCCGAGGGTGCCGTTGTCTTCAATGAGAGGTTGTATCTTTTGACCTGGATGGAGAGAGAGGTTCTTGTTTACGATATTAAATCATTCAAAAAGCTTGGGGCGTTTTACCTTCCAAGAGAGGGATGGGGCCTTACAACAGACGGAAAACAACTTATTGCAAGTGACGGATCTGCCTTTCTATATTTTCATGACCCCGAAAATTTCAGAGAGATATCTAAGGTTGAGGTTAAGATGAACGGAAAAAAGGTGACCGCACTAAATGAACTCGAGTACATCAATGGAGAGGTTTGGGCGAATATTTATGAAAGCGAAACAATTGTAATAATAAACCCTGCAACAGGAGAGGTAAGAGCCACCGTAGATTGTAAAGGATTATTGCCGTTATCGCTAAGAACACCCAGAACAGCTGAATTTAATGGAATCGCCTATAATCCTGCTAACGGACACATTTACGTTACCGGTAAATACTGGCCTAAGATGTACAGAATTGAGCTTGTAAAAAAGTGATCGAAGTAATCTAAGTGATCGAAGTGGCCAACGTGATCAACGTGATCAATGTGATCAAAGCAATCGTAGTAATCATCCTGTAAGTTGCTGCTTCTCTGCCCTTACAATATGCTTTTTCCCTGCCGGTCCGGCAACCCTTAAAACATTAAAACCAGCATCTCTTAATGCCTGCTTTACCACCCCCTTCGAAGAGTATGTGGTAAGAACAGATCCGGTTTTCATTATTTGATTAAGACCTTTAAAGATAGAGCCACTCCACAGCTTAGGCTGTTTATCGGGAGAAAAGGCATCATAATATACTACATCTATCCGATTATCTGGTGAATACCTCTTCATGATTCCCATTGCATCCGCCAGTTCCTCTATGCTTATTTTTAGTTTTGTAAGTGTAAAGCCGGGAAGAATTTCGTTTGAAATATCCCATGGTACGGAGTGAATCTTGAGAAACAGCTCTTCGATTTCGCTTCTTGAGATGTTATATCCGGTAAGTATCTCAGGATAATTTAACTTATGTACCTCTGCCAAATCAAGAGGATATAATTCAAATGTGATGTAATGAATTTCTTTTAATGGCATTGTCTGGGACTCGAGCATTGTAAGAAGGCAGTTCAGCCCGGTACCAAATCCTGCCTCAAGTATGGTGAGTTTGTCCGCAAAAGGGTGGTATTTAGAGATATAATACTTTAAACCATTCTCAATAAATATGTGCATGCTCTCTGCCAATGCTCCATTAACAGAGTGGTAACACTCATCAATTTCGGGAACCCTCAAAGTTGAAGACCCGTCGGCTGTTTTAATTATCTCTCTTTTCATGGTTGTTCCTGTTACAAAAGTATATCTTTCTTTCATTTTTTTTATCTTTGCAGATTACAATAAGTTATTTTTAATAATAGAGACAGAATGGCGTTTTTACAAGGTGTGCTCAAAAAATTCTTTGGCACAAAATCGGAGAGAGATTTAAAGGTTATTCAACCATACGTAGATAAAGCACTGCTGGCATACGAGAGGATAGATAAATTAACTGATGATCAGCTGCGAGCTGAGAGTTTTAGGCTCAAAAAGGTTGTTGCAGACAGTATTGCTGCTGACGAAGAGCGAAAAAAATCGCTACGCGCCAGGCTTGAGGATGTTCTGATTGATGTGAAGGAGAAGGAGGAGCTTGCAACCGAGGTGGATAAGCTCTCCAAGAGGATTGACGAAAAGATAGAGCAGGTATTGCTGGAGATTCTTCCGGATGCATTTGCGGTAATGAAATCTACTGCCAGAAGATTAAAAGAGAATAGTACAGTTAAGGTTAAAGCTACAGAACTTGACAGAGACCTGGCTGCTAAACATGACTTTGTATCAATCGAAGGCGATTATGCAATCTGGAGTAACAGATGGATGGCAGGAGGAAATATGATTACCTGGGACATGGTTCACTACGATGTTCAGCTGTTTGGAGGGGTTGCTCTCCATCAGGGTAAGATTGCAGAGATGGCTACGGGTGAGGGAAAAACGCTGGTTGCTACACTGCCTGTCTTTCTGAATGCACTTGCAGGAAAGGGAGTACATATTGTGACTGTGAATGATTACCTCTCAAAGAGGGACTCGGAGTGGATGGGTCCGCTCTATCAATTTCATGGTCTGAGGGTTGACTGTATTGACAAACATGCACCAAACTCTGAGGAGAGGAAAAAGGCCTACAGGGCAGATGTTACTTTTGGTACAAATAACGAATTTGGCTTTGACTACCTGAGAGATAACATGGCAATAAACCCTGACGATCTTGTTCAGAAAAAACACCATTACGCCATAGTCGATGAGGTTGACTCGGTTTTGATTGACGATGCCAGAACTCCTCTCATAATTTCAGGTCCTGTTCCAAAGGGCGATGAGCAGCAGTTTAACGAATACAAACCTATTGTTGAAAGACTATACGGAGCACAACGCAATCTTGTTAATCAGCTTTTGAATGAGGCTAAAAAGAAGATAGCCGAGGGTAACGAAGAGGAGGGAGGCAAGCTTCTGTTAAGGGCACACAAAGGTCTGCCTCGCTACAACCCGACAATCAAATATCTGAGTGAGCCGGGCATGAAGCAAATCCTCATCAAAACAGAGAACTACTACATGCAGGACAACAATAAGCAGATGCACCTTATTACAGACGATCTGCTATTTGTCATCGAAGAGAAACAACGATCCGTTGAATTGACCGATAAGGGACATGAGCTTATTGCACAGAATGTCAGTGAGTCAAAATTCTTTATCCTTCCGGATATCGGTTCCGAAATTTCTGAGATTGAAAAAGGGGGAATGACTCCTGAACAGAAACTTAAGGCTAAAGATGAACTTCTTAGCGATTATGCAATAAAGAGCGAGAGGGTTCATACTGTTAACCAGTTGCTTAAGGCATACACCATGTTCGAAAAGGATGTGGAGTATGTGGTAATGGATAACAAAATTAAGATCGTTGATGAGCAGACAGGCCGTATTCTTGAGGGCAGACGCTATTCAGATGGTCTTCATCAGGCAATTGAGGCAAAGGAGATGGTTAAGGTTGAGGCTGCTACCCAGACATTTGCAACAATTACTCTTCAGAACTACTTTAGGATGTACCACAAGCTTGCCGGTATGACAGGTACTGCCGAAACAGAGGCGGGTGAGTTCTGGTCAATCTACAAACTGGATGTTGTGGTTATTCCAACAAACCGCCCTATTGTTAGAAAAGATTTAGATGACCTGATTTACAAAACCAAGCGTGAAAAGTATAATGCTGTTATTGACGAAATTGTAGCTTTAACTAAATTGGGAAGACCGGTTTTAGTTGGTACAACGTCGGTTGAGGTATCAGAATTGCTGAGCAGGATGCTAAAGCTTAGAGGCATTAAACATAATGTTCTCAACGCAAAGCAGCACGCCAGAGAGGCAGAAATTGTTGCAGAGGCAGGTCAGCCGAGTTCGGTAACAATTGCAACCAATATGGCAGGTCGTGGTACCGACATCAAGCTTGGAACCGGAGTTAAAGAGGCCGGAGGTCTTGCGATTATTGGTACAGAGAGACACGATTCGAGACGCGTTGACAGACAGTTACGTGGTCGTGCCGGTCGTCAGGGAGACCCGGGTTCGTCAAGTTTCTTTGTATCACTCGAGGATGATTTAATGAGATTGTTCGGCTCGGAGAGGATAGCCAATCTGGTTGACAAGATGGGTATGAAAGAGGGAGAGGTGCTTCAGCACTCAATGCTCTCGAAATCTATAGAAAGAGCCCAGCGCAAGGTGGAGGAGAATAACTTTGGAATAAGAAAGCGCCTTCTTGAGTATGACGACGTCATGAACTCACAGAGGGAGGTTATATATACCAGAAGAAGAAATGCTCTTTATGGTGAGAGGATAGATGTAGATGTTCAGAACATGATGTCAGACTTTAGCGAGTCGCTTGTTCAGGCAAACCATGGTAATACCTCATTTGAAGAGTTCAGTTATGAGACAATCAGGCAACTCTCAGTGGAGCCTGGTATGACAGAAGACTTTTACAGCGACTCTGACATTAATGCTGTTGCCGAAAAATTAACAGATAATGTTCAGGAGGTTTACAAACGCAGGGTAGATTCACTTGTAGGTCAGGCCTGGCCAATTGTTAAGCAGGTTTACGAGACACAGAGTGCTGCTTATGAGAATATTGCAGTTCCCGTGACCGATGGTGTTAAAATGATGCAACTTGTTATAAACTTAAAGAAGGCTTATGAGAGTCAGGGCAAAGAGATTGGCCGCACTTTAAGCAAGAGCATCACTTTGCTTATGATTGACGAATACTGGAAAGAGCACTTAAGAGAGATGGACGACCTTAAACAGTCGGTTCAGAACGCTACATACGAACAGAAAGATCCGCTTCTTATTTACAAATTTGAGAGTTTTAAACTTTTCCAGACTATGCTGGAGAAGGTAAACAGAGATGTTCTTGCATTTTTACTTAAGGCTCAGATCCCATTCAGAGATGAGCAGAGAGATCCGATTTCAGTAAGACAGGAGCAGAGAAAGAGAACAGATTTAAGCAATTTGCAGACCTCGAGAAGTGATCTTGTTACCTCTTCTGGTGAACCAAGAAGCCAGGCGCCTGTTCATGTAGAGAAGAGGGTTGGAAGAAACGACCCATGTCCATGTGGCAGCGGAAAGAAATTTAAGAACTGCCACGGTGCAAATGCTTGATTTTAAAAGATTTTATTATGTTTGACCTTATAGTTATTGGTTCGGGACCGGGTGGTTATGTTGCTGCAATAAGAGCATCGCAACTTGGAATGAACACCGCCGTTATCGAAAAAGCAGAGTTAGGAGGAGTATGTCTTAATTGGGGTTGCATCCCTACAAAAGCACTTCTCAAAAGTGCGCAAGCCCTTCACTACGCTCAGAATTCAGCCGATTACGGCTTCACTGTAAGTGGTGAAATCACACCTTCGATTGAGGCTATTGTTGAAAGGAGCCGCAATGTTGCTTCCGGAATGAGCAGGGGTATTGATTTCCTGTTCAAGAAAAATAAAATAACCGTTATTAACGGAACCGGAAAGATATCAGGAAAGGGAAAGGTTGAGATAACATCCTCTGAGGGAGAAGTAACCATTGCCGAAGCAAAAAATATAATTATTGCAACCGGAGCAAGAGCCTCTTCGCTTCCGTTTGCTCCAATTGACGGAGAGAAAATTATTTCATATCGTCAGGCTATGGTTCCTGCAACACTACCCAAAAGCCTTGCAGTAATCGGATCGGGAGCCATTGGCAGCGAGTTTGCCTATTTCTACCGTTCACTGGGAGTTGAGGTATATCTTATTGAATATTTATCAACCATTGTTCCGTTGGAAGATGATGATGTTTCAGCTCAGCTGGGCAGATCGTTCCGTAAAATGGGAATTAAGGTTATGACCTCTGCTCAGGTTAAGTCAGTTGATACTTCGGGTGAGGTATGTAAAATAACTGTTGAGACCAAAAAGGGAGAGGAGATTGTAGAGGCAGAGAGGGTACTTTCGGCTGTGGGTGTGAGAGCAAATATTGAGAATATTGGTCTGGAGGAGAGTGGTGTAGAGGTTGAAAAGGGTAAGATCAAGGTGAATAGTGTGTATGCAACCAATGTAGATGGTATTTATGCCATTGGAGATGTGATTGCAACACCTGCGCTTGCTCATATTGCATCGGCTGAGGCCATCTGCTGTGTTGAGGCAATAGCCGGGCTTAATCCCAAACCTCTTGATTATGGTAATTTTCCTGCATGCACATATACATCTCCCGAGATTGCCTCTGTTGGCATGACAGAGAGGGCTCTCAAAGAGAGTGGTGTTGAGTATAAAGTAGGTAAGTTTCCATTTACAGCATCGGGAAAGGCCTCAGCCGCCGGAGAGAGAGATGGTTTTGTAAAGCTTATTGCAGATGCCAAAACAGATAAAATACTGGGTGCACACATGGTAGGCTATAATGTTACAGAGATGCTTTCGGGAATTGTTGTTGCCAGAAATCTGGGAGCTACTGCAAGGGATTTTATACATTCAATACACCCGCACCCTACAATGAGCGAGGCAATAATGGAGGCAGCGGCAGCAATTCACTCAGAGGTTATTCATATCTAAATACAGGGTTATGTCAAAAAATGAAGTAACGAGCCAGGTAATTGAGGTTAACAGAATTTGTACCGGAACAGAGTTTCACGGCACATTAAAGTCCACATCGGACATCAGGATTGATGGTTTTTTCGAGGGAAAAATCAACACTCTTGGCAAACTTGTTATCGGAGAGTTCGCAAAGTTAATAGGTGAAGCAACCTGCAAAAGTTGCGATATCTGGGGTGAGGCAGATGGGAAAGTTGTTGTTAAAGAGGTGTTTGGCCTCAGAAAAAGCGGCAAAATTAAAGGTAAGGTTAGCTGCCAGAAAATCTTCATCGAGGAGGGTGGCGAGTTCAACGGAACCTGCAAGATGATTACAGAGGAGGAGTTCGACGGAATTCAGGGCAACCCTGAACAGCAGTAATTTAAAAATCAGATTCTCTTCTTGATTTTATAGCTGTTTCTTTCGCTGCTGTTTCTTGAAACAAGTTCAGCGATGAACCCGGACAAAAAGAGTTGCATCCCAATAATAAGGGCAACGAGTGATATATAAAACAGGGGCTGGTCAGTTACAGCCCTGTATTTTAAGCCCTGAGACTGATGTATCAGTTTCTGAACAATCAGATAGAGAGAGGTTAAAGTTCCAAAAAGGAACATCAGAGAGCCGATAAGCCCAAAAAAGTGCATCGGCTTTTTCCCGAATTTAGAGAGGAACCATAGCGTAAGCAGGTCCAGAAATCCGTTAATAAAACGGTTCATCCCAAATTTACTCTTGCCGAATTTCCTGGGCTGATGCTTCACAGTCTTCTCTCCAATAGAGATAAATCCCGCATTTTTTGCCAGATATGGAATATACCTGTGCATCTCGCCATAAACTTCTATGTTCTTTACTACAATATTTTTATAGGCTTTGAGGCCGCAGTTCATATCGTGCAGCTTTATCCCGGTAACCTTTCTTGCTGTAAAGTTGTAAAGTTTAGAAGGAAGGTTTTTAGTCAATTTTCCATCATACCTCTTTCTTTTCCATCCTGAAACAAGGTCATAGCCATCTTCGCGGATCATCTTTATCAGTTCCGGAATCTCTTCAGGACTATCCTGAAGGTCAGCATCCATAGTTACAATAATTTCACCCTCTGCAGCCTCAAAGCCGCAGTAGAGTGCTGCGCTTTTTCCGTAGTTTCTTCTGAATGAGATCCCCTTAACAGCAGGGTTAAAACGTGAAATCTCTTCAATAATACTCCATGAAGAGTCGGTACTGCCGTCGTCAACGAATATTACTTCGTACTTAAGAGACTCCTCCTTGAGCGCTTCGGATATCCATCCTGTAAGCTCTATTAGTGACTCCTCTTCGTTATAAACCGAGATTACTATTGAGAGATCCATGTTTGCTGCAATAAATTAAAACTGACTGTCTGCTGTATTTGCGAAAATGTCACCTTTTTTTGTGTAGTTAGCAATAATTGAAGATGCAATTGCACCAAAAATAATGTAATAGACAAGTGAAAAAACTAAAATCAGCTGGGGCAGTATTCCCTGAATTTTTTCAAATGCCTCAAGAGAATCAGGGTTTGATGATTGCATAGCTGTCATA
>PHDA01000032.1 GCA_002842465.1 Bacteroidetes bacterium HGW-Bacteroidetes-7 | reverse complement strand
TATTACTTTTGCACTCCAATTCCGGCGCGATAGCTCAGATGGTTAGAGCGCATGATTCATAATCATGAGGTCCCCAGTTCAATCCTGGGTCGCGCTACATTGAAAATCAAGCGTTTGTACAAGAAAGTGCAAACGCTTTTTATTTCATTTGCATACGATTTGCATACAAAGTGCATTTGTTTTAATTTGGGACTACCAATACCTTGTATTGAGATAAGCAATAAGACTTCTGTATTTGTTGTCAAAGATTAATGGACTGAGTAATCTCTGGGGAGTAATTGTGTTGTATTTGTGAGGTTCTTTCAGCTGAGACTTCCAAGCTTTCTCAATTCCTGTTTGGATGAGATCCGGAGATGAAACCTGATATCGCAGATTAAGATTGTTTTCCGGGATTACATCCAAATGAATCCAATCGTCAGCGTTTAATTCATTCTGCTTATGCTTTATCATTTGCCATGCCAGCAAAGTTTGTCGCATGAGCTGGTAGAATGGTTCATAATACAAGTTTTCTATGCCAACCGTTCTTTGTATTGGAGAGTCTTTATCGTCTATAAGATTATCATATCTACTTTTTCTTGTCGCTCCACCTGTTTCTGCAGACTTATCTGACTTGGAATAAAATTCAGTGTATTTCCATTCGATAAGAACCTGTATTTTCTTACCGGTCTTTATTCCTGTCATCATTGCATCAACAGAGGTGCAATTTGCCCCACGTGTTTGCCCTTTACCCTCTTGGGCTTCTCCAAGATAACTCCCGTTACTTACTACTTCAAATCCAACAAAACCCCCTTCAAAATCGGGGCATACTTCAGAGAATTCGGGATTGATGTTTTTTAGAATTCGTAATGCGCCCTCTTTGTCATTACGAAGTAAAAACAGATGATTAACACATGAGATTTGAGAAGATAAAAGGTGACCAGCAGGTTTATCACTACCGGGCCACCATACAATCTTGTTGTCATCAAAATACTGTATTGCATCTTGCCTAACACCTTTCCAGAGATTCTTTTCCGGGTTCATTAAAACAAAGGGATAATGTTTGCCCTGATGAACACCATTACCCGGATCGTTAAAGAACGAATCCCTTGTTCTTAAAGCTTTTTCGCGTTCTGATTCTCTGTAATTCATTATAATAAACTCTAACAATTGGTTGTAATAAAGATTGTGTTTTGTTAGGATTGTATTTTAGCGTTGGCTCGTGGGGCTTAGCAATGCTTGTGGCTGTGAAGCGGGGGCTGTATTTTTTATTATTCCAGTCATTATGCAACTTTCTGCCTGTAAAGATGTTCCTGAAATTCGATGAACAGTCGGCTTATGTTTGCAACGTCTCCTAAAATTTCTTTTGCATCTTCTAATGATTGATACTTGTTTGTCAGCAATATTGGTAGTTTCTCCTGGTCGAGTTCATCAACGCCTGTTTCAATGTATTTGCTCAATACGAATGAAATAAATTCTTTCTGCTTGTCATTTAGGAAGGCAAATATTGTTGCTTCTGCTGCTTTGGCTCTGGCTTCTCTGGTCATTGCGATATAGTCGCCATTGAAAACGTATTCCAACACATCGTACAAGTCGCTTTTTTCCATATCTACCAACTTTTGCAAAGTCAGTAAGTCATCTTTAGGAAAACCTGCGGCATCTAAATTTTCTAATAAAATTCTACGAGTTATCGGACTACTCCAAAGTTTTCGCAATTCTTCTTCGTCTTTGAAAAGTTTGGGTAACTCGCCAAACAGATTACTCAAAAATTCTTCGGCTGATATGGGTTTTCCATCGGCACTCCAAAACGAAGTAGAAATCATGTGCTGTATTTCACGTTCTTTTCCGTTTTTGAGTTTGATTTTTACTTTCTTCTTGCACACACAGGGACTTTGACCACATTTGTAACAAGGTGGTGGAGTTTCACTTATACAAATACAAGGTCTTTGACCACAAATCGGGCACGGCTTTGGTGGTTGTTTCACGCAAATGCAAGGATTTTGACAGCATATTTTACAAGGTTCTTCTCCTATTGGTTCACCGTCCCATTCAGGGTCTGAGAAATGTTTGTAGGCATCTACAAAGTCGTAAATGGTGAAAAACTCTTTCCCGTCAAACAAACGTGTGCCACGTCCAACGATTTGTTTAAACTCTATCATTGAGTTAACAGGGCGAAGCAAAACAATACTACGAATATTTCTTGCGTCAACTCCTGTTGAAAGTTTTTGCGAGGTGGTCAAGATGGTTGGTAAAGTTTTTTCGTTGTCCTGAAATTCACGCAACAATCTTTCGCCATCTTCACCATCATTGGCAGTTACACGAGCACAATAAAATGGGTCTTTGCTTTTAGCGTTTTGGTTTACCAAATCCCTTATCAATGCAGCGTGTGCTTGATTTGCACAAAATATAATTGCCTTTTCATTTTGGTTGGTATCTTCCAAAAAAATATTTACTCGTTTGGCTTCTCGTTCAACAATTTCAATGGTGCGGTTAAAGTCATTTTCTTCGTATAGTTTGCCTTCTTCAATTTCACCTTCCACTATGGTATCGTCCGAAGTATAGCGGTAATCGTCCAAAGTGGTTTTTATACGTTTTACTTTGAATGGCGTTAAAAAACCATCATTTATACCTTCTTTCAGCGAATAAATATAAACAGGTTCGCCAAAGTAGCGGTAAGTGTCCACATTGTCTTTTCGTTTGGGAGTAGCGGTTAAACCCAATTGCACTGCTGGGCTGAAATATTCTAAAATACCCCGCCAATTGCTTTCGTCATTTGCTCCACCACGATGGCACTCGTCAATAATTATTAAATCGAAGTAGTCGGCTGGATAATCGCCAAAATATGGTGCAGGCTTTCCTTCTGCATCCGTGCCACTCATGAAGGTTTGAAAAATGGTAAAGAAAATACTGCCATTGGTTGGCACTTTCCCGTTTTTCTTAATCTCGGTTGGTTTTATCCGAACCAAAGCATCTTCGGGAAACGCAGAAAATGAATTGTAGGCTTGGTCGGCTAAAATGTTTCTATCGGCTAAAAATAAAATTCTGGGTCTGCGGTTGCCATCTCGTTTTAAGTTCCAACGGGTCTGAAACAGTTTCCACGCAATTTGAAAAGCAATTGCCGTTTTTCCTGTTCCAGTGGCAAGGGTTAGCAAAATTCTGTCTTTGCTTTGTGCAATGGCTTCAACGGTTCTTTGAACGGCTATTTCCTGATAATATCGTAATTGCCAACTTCCGCTTTTATCCTCAAACGGTACATTAGCAAATTGTTCTCTCCAGTTGTTTTGTTCGGCAAATGTTCTATTCCATAATTGTTCGGGGCTTAAAAAGTCAGTTACTAATCCTTCTTCGCCCGTAAGCATGCATATTTGGTAAATTTCTTTACCATTGGTGCTATAAGTGGTTTCTAATTGCAGTTTTTGAGCGTATTTTTTTGCTTGCATTACGCCTTCGCCAACTTCCAGTACATCGCTTTTGGCTTCTACAATAGCTAACTTGATGCCTTTGTACACCAATACATAATCAGCAATTTCTTTTTTGCCACGCCCACCGCCTGTTTGTATTTTACCTTGAGTTATGTGGTATTCACGAAGGATTTTTGAGCCTTCTACAACACCCCAACCGCAAGCCTTTAACTTGGGGTCTATAAGTTCTGCTCTTGTTTCTGCTTCGTTCATAATCACTCACTATCTGGATTATCTTTTAATATTCTTAGAAAATCAGTTGAAACATATTTTACAAATTGTGGTTTTACATGCTCTGTCTGATTTTTCGTGTTTTTTCCATTGAACCAAATTGACCTTTTACCGGCATTTTTACCTGTCTTATTCTGACCCGATTCTGCAATAAATTCTTTTGAGGATAAAATGAAAATCGTATCAATTCGCTCCGAATAAAAAACAAACCAATAGTTTTTTCGATATTCATGTGGTATAGCAGCAAACAAAGCACCATCACCAAAAAGAACATGTTTGCTACGAGCTTTAATTTGAACTTCAACAAATGAGCCGTCAGGTTTTTTTATTACGGCATCAATTGCATCATCATCCACCATTGGCAAATAAACGTCTAAACCTTCTTTGAGCATTAAGCCGATAACGTAATACTCAATACGTTTGCCAAAGGCTGCCGAATGGCGAAATGATTTTGCTTCTTGTGTCATACTGCCATTGCTTTTTCAGTTTTCAATTCTCCTGCAAATGCCTTTTGCAAAATGGATTTTTTCAGTTCTTCCAAATCAGCCATTTTCTTTTGATACACCGCTTCCAACTTTTGTGTTTCGGCTCGAAGGGCATCTAATTGGCGGACGATGGTATGTTGTTCGTTTTTAGAATTTGGAAATGATATTGTAAGATTTTCCCACTTTGATTTATTTATAATGGGTAATGTTGCTTGTGCTCCTTTTCCTTCCAATAAAACTTTCACTTGAAATTCTCTTGATGTCATTGCATAGTATATGAATTTCGGCTCAAACTCATTTTTCACAGATAAAGAGTTGATTTGTTGATTGCAAGAAACTTCACGTTCTGCAAATCCAACTTTGCCGATAGTTGCACCAATACAAACCATAAGTATTGAGCCACTTTCTATTTTTCTCCCTTTCTTCAATCCAATTTCGCTTAGTCCTTCATTGTCATAGCGTATATCTCCAATGCCTGAAAAATCTACGTCTGCGGGTTTTATAAATGGGATGAAATCACCGTAATTTTCTTTTTCTGCTGTTTTAGGTGTTGTGCCTGTTTGAGCATAACCAATATCTTTTACTTTTCTTACTTCCCAACCATCACCTTTCTTCTCAAACACTCCCTGCAGATAGCTTTCAAAAAGTTCTTTGGCGTTTTTGAGGTTTTGTTCGGCATTGGCTTTTGCCTTGGCTATGGCGGCAAAGGTTTCATCTAAGATGGAAACTATGCGTTGTTGTTCGGGGAGAGGGGGAAGGGGAACGGAAACTAACCCTAAATTTTTTCTGCTAATCCTTTGTCGTGTTGCTCCTGTTACTTGCTTTTGAATTTCATTTTGATATTCATTTGAAAGCGAATAATAAAGAAACCAATTTGAGAGTAGTTGTTTTTGGTCAAATCGAATAATGGTGCAATCAACAGCGGTTATCATTTTTTCGCCCGTATCAGGCAAAATACAAGCTCGTCCAACTGGGTCGGGCAAGCGTGAAACCAAACAATCTCCTTCAAAAATTTCGGTGCAACGTAATTTTTTAAAAGTATCTTCTGAAATGTAACGGGCTTTTTCACCCCTGTCTTTAAATATTCCGTTTCCAACATTTCCTGTTTGAATAAGGCGTATTCCTTCTGCCGATTGGTCTTTACTTTCAATCCAATCGCCATCTTCAAAGATATTGCTTATATCAACTATTTTCTTTCTTCCCCAATTCTTCATATCAATTCCAAAATTGAGTTAAGGATTTCGGCACTTTCTTCGTCCAATGCTTTCATTTCTTCCAAAATAGCTTGCGGTTGGCGTAGGGCTGCTTCTTCTTTTTTGTTCGGGTTCTTTACGCTCAAATCAAATGTGTTTTGGTCAATATCTTTTACATTTACCGTCCAAGAGTTTTCGCTATCGGCAAAGGTTTTTTGAAGTTCTATAAATTCTGCCAAGTCGTTTTCGTTGAGTGGGTTTGTCTTGCCCAAATTGCGGTCGAGGTTCAATTGGTAAAACCAAACTTTTTGTGTGGCTTTGCCTTTTTCAAAAAACAACACAACGGTTTTTACACCTGCACCGGTAAATGTGCCACCGGGCAAATCCAACACGGTATGTAGGTTGCAGTTTTCCAACAAGGTTTTGCGTATGGCAACGGTGGCATTGTCGGTATTGCTCAAAAATGTGTTTTTAATCACCACACCTGCCTTGCCACCTGCTTTCAAAATTTTAATAAAGTGCTGCAAAAAGAGCGAAGCGGTTTCGCCTGTTTTAATCGGGAAGTTTTGTTGCACTTCGGCACGTTCCTTTCCTCCAAAAGGCGGATTGGCAAGCACCACATCGTAACGGTCTTTTTCCTGTATGTCGGCAATGTTTTCGGCAAGGGTGTTGGTGTGAATAATGTTTGGGGCTTCAATACCGTGCAAAATCATATTCATAATGCCGATAATGTAAGCCAATGATTTTTTTTCCTTGCCGTAAAAGCTGTGTTTTTGCAGCATCTCGGTTTCTTTGGTAGAAAGTGATTTGCTGTTTTTCAGATAGTCAAACGCTTCGCAAAGGAAGCCCGCAGAACCTACTGCTCCGTCATAAATTTTGTCGCCAATTTTTGGGGCAACCACTTTTACAATGGTTGTAATGAGCGGTCGGGGCGTGTAGTATTCGCCACCGTTTCGCCCTGCATTGCCCATATTTTTGATTTTGTCTTCATATAGGTGGCTCATTTCGTGCTTCTCTGCGTGGGTTCGGAAACGCAACTCGTCAATGCGGTTAATCACTTCACGCAAATTGTAGCCGCTTTGTATGCGGTTTTTCAGTTCGCTGAAAATCTCGCCAATCTTGTATTCAATGGTGTCGGCACTTTCGGCACTCAACTTAAACTTTTTGAGATATGGAAACAGTTTGTTGTTTACAAAGTCGGTGAGGTCATCGCCCGTAAGTGCGTTATGGTCAATTTTTAATGCTCCGTTTCCGTTTGTAATTTTTGGGGCAGCCCAATTATTCCATTGAAATTCTTTGTCAATTATGGTGGTGTATGTTTTTCCTGTCAGTTCGGCTGCTGTGGCACGGTCACGCTCTAAATCGTCCAAATATTTCAGGAACAGCACCCAAGAAGTTTGCTCTACATAATCTAATTCACTCCCACAACCAGCATCTTTGTGCAGTATGTCGTCAATATTCTTAAAAGTTTGTTCAAACATTATTTAATCCTGTCTTAAAATCATTATCAATAAACGCAAATGTACCAATTTCCACGAGTGCGTTGGCAAGAAAACTGCTCTTTTGCAAGCTGGAGCATCGGCTTGTGTGTCGGGGCTTGCGAATGTGCAGTTTTGTGGGTCGGCTGTTCATTATATTGTTTTTCTTTTTTTGTCTTTTGCAGCAAATTTTTCACTGTCGCGCGGTCTTTCTACGCTTGTGCACAATGGGTTCGAATAACCACCAGTTACGGGTTTGTATGTGTTAATTTTCGGTTTGTCACTAACATTAGCAATTCTGATTGGATTCGGAAGCAGTCGAATCCACCGTAATTGCGGTTATACATTGTTAGGCCCTGGTTTTTAATCCCAACCGTTATGTTCATTTGTCCAATCAAATAAAAAACAAATTTGCTCAAGTTCAATTATTGCTTTCCAAAGAATCCTCTGATATTTATAAAACGCTACATTGACATTTAATTTTCTCAGCATTCCATTCATAATCGCTTCATTCGCTAGAATTTCGTGTGCTATATGATTTCTTGAATCTACAACTCCCATAAGTAAATTGACGAAATCAGTTCTTAACCCTTTTTTCTCAAGCTCTACTCTTGTTTTCCCCAAAGTCCATCTTTCCATTTCGTCAAGATTTCCTCCAAACTTCTCCTCGCATAATTTTTTTAGTCCAAATTCAAGTATTTGAGCCATTCCCATATACATCGCAAATTGCTCAAAAAAACTCAGATTTTCATATTTCTTTAATCCTTTTTGAGTTCCTTCTCTAATTTGTACAGGGTTTAGTAGTGTTTTTTCTTTGTTCATTTTTCAACTTGTGCCTAACGTTCCGCAAATATGATTAGTTGCGGAATGCGTGGTACTTTCCTGTCGAAAAGCACCGAGGCCGATGCGGGTGATAATGTTGATTATCCGCACCGAAACCGCAATTAATTATATTTTGCTGTTATGGGCTGGGTTTAGTGATTCTCCTTTACTTGTTCTAAATTTTTAATCAGTCCACGAAGAATGTTTTTATACAAATCACTCCATGTTAACCAACCCATATTTTCTGAAACTGTCTCAATTGATGGAACTTTGATTCCATCCAGACACTCTTTCAACGGTTTCAAACTCTTGTTTCTTCCATGTTTATAATAGTTAAACCACCACGCACTTTTCCATTTAGCATAGAAACCTCCTTTTGTCGATGATTTAGCCTCCTCCTTACTTTTTCTGAGAGTCAATTTTTTGTTTGGAGCAATGTCCAAAAAGATGAAATAAAATTCCTTGTCTCCACAACTATCTAAACCTACTCTGAGTTTTCTGGCAATTTGATCATGCTTTTTCGATTTGTCTGCGAGATTAATGGAACTATAAAGTTTTGCCTCAATAAAAATTAACTTGTCTGGTAATTCAATGCTTGCGTCAACTTCTGTGCTTTCATTTGTGGTTTGTCCGGTATATGTTTTTCCTATTAAAATTTCAATTTGCTCGTCTGAATAATTGTTGTCAATAAATTTGAAATTACTCTGTCCATCATAAGAATCTTCAAAGATCTCGTTTAAAGCGGAAATTTTTATATCTAAAGGAAGTTGAGATAATATATCAAAGCAACTCCAAGTCAGAGCATCTTCACTATTTGAACTGATACCATTTTTCCCTTTATGCTTCATTCCTTTATAGTCCTGGCTAAGAAAATCTGCCAAAGCCTGTTCTCGTCCTTTTATTATTACATGATTACGCTGGTAGTTAGAATACTTCATAGTGTATATATTTAAATTTTAATTGTCTTTGTCTGTCGGTTGTGATGTGCCGCCCTTAACCTTGCCCACAACTTTTTTATAGCTGTACGAAAATTAAGGTTAGCTCTTGAAATATGGTTGGCTAACCAAATATTTGTGGGTTTTTTTATTACAAATCAAAATCGTCGGTGGGGTTTTTAATGTTTTTCAAGCCGGTCATCCTATTGTGGATTGATTGGTGTTGTTATACTGCTTTTGTGACCTAATAACTCATGAATGCATCGTATGCTTACTCCTACTACCAACAGATGAATTGCATTTAAGAATTTAAAGGCAACCATAAAGTTATGTTATTTAACTTTTTAATGCAAGAGTGGGGCTAAAATAAGTGTGCAACTATAAATATTAAACTCCTTATAAGTGATATCGATAACCCTATTCTTACTGGATCAGGCTGATTTTGCTAAGGTTTTTCTTCGGTTGATTGGCTATTAGATAATCCAGATACGGCTTATCACTCGCTCTTTTAATGCTTGCACAATTTTCGATTGGTTAAATGCACATGTTTTTTCATATAACATGACAGGGATTTAATACTTATCATACTCTTCCTTGGTGATCAAATCTCCAGATACACAAACCTGATAAAATACATCACTTTCATCATGAGGAATAAACTCCTTTTCTCCTTTAAACTTTATACGGGCACGATCTTCCCCTCCTAATCTTACTACACACTCTTCCCATGCATAAAATAAATAATACTCTTTTCCAGAGTTATCTAACTCATCCCGTTGTTCTCGGGTAATTATTTTTTTGGTTTCATAGTTTTTTGGTTTTGTTATTACAGTGTTATTTACTTAAACTTACATCTGATCAATTAATGTGTTATCGCAAATATGCTTTGTGTCATTCATTGTTTCATGCTTGTTTTAGCTATACACCACTTGTGGCTTAACGAGTTTTAAACCATAATTGAGTGAGGGGAGGTGTAGGGCTTCTGGCAGGTTATTCGCATTACTTTTTGCCAATTAAATAATCTGTTACTGTCTTCCAGTCAGGAAATTTATTAGAACCAAATTGTATCAATTCACCATCAAATTCCCTTGCTCCATTTTTCTCTCTATCATCAATCAAATAATCACCCTTATTTAAGTTCTTATGATGTGATATAATAAGTCGTTTATAGAATATACTCTCTTTCTCCTCACCAAAATACTTTTGTATCCATTCTAATTTATCAGACCAGGCACTTATGTTTTTCCATGGCGCTGTTGATAGTACATATAGGTCAAATTCAGCTGCAAGTCTTTTTACAGATTCAATGGCAAACGGCATCGGTTCCATTAAACTGAATATGCCTGGAACATCGTCTAAGTTCCCTTCATATTTCATTTTTATTTCATCATTTAACTTATCTATTCCGGTTTTAAAGTCCACCAGAACGTTGTCCATATCTATGTATACAATTTTTCTCATTAATTCAGTTTGTTGATTATTGTCCCTTCAATCACCGGTGTATACCATTTCTTTTAATAATTAAGGTTTATATGTTCAATAACAGCTTGTTTAAGCCACATCACATGGTATGGTTCGCAGAAATAAGCTGAAATATTGTCGTTTCCCCTATTTACATTTCGTTGCCATGCTTCAACCTTATCACACTTAAGATTAACTACCTTGTTAGAGTAATTAATTTGTTCACATAAGGCAATTACTTCATTAAGCATCTCATATTCACAACCTATTATCTCTATAACAATATTCTTTCTCTCTAAAATACTTTTACGCATTTTTTCGATCCCAATTTGGTTCATTTTTTCTTCCAGATGTGACGGAAAGTCGTAATATTCACCTTTACTTAATTCAATAAAAATATCCCCAGCATCAATACATACGTATCCATTACAGTATTTACTTTTACGGAATGTTGTTTTGCCTGTACAAACCCCACCCATAACAATAATAAGTTCCGGTTGATTGCCCGAAGGATCTTTGTGTTTGAAAGAATTTATCTTTTTCATAGGCTTACTTTATTCTATGCTATTTGGGTTCAAAATTTGAATGATTAGGCCATAGAGACACGGGTATTAATTTCATTTTTTTGTGTTTTTGAATTGATGATCAGTTTAAATTAATACTTTAGAAGCCGTTTTTCTTCGACAACAGATGATCAAGATACTCTTCCGTCTCCAGTCTGGTCATTGCCATTATTCCCTGCATTGCTACTATCCATTCCTCCCTGCTGCACTCCTGAAGCTGCTTGTTGTTCTCCTGTTCCCACTTGAGTATTCTGCGTTTTACCTCTTCGTTCCTGCTGTTTTCCACTGTCATGATGTTTTTAGTTTAAGATTTTATTATGAATTTTTGAAATTTGATTAATCCACATCTATTGAATTAACACTCGAGTTTTAGGAAGTTCCATTAACTCTTTAAATCAATTGAAGACAGGTTTCTTAAATTTATATTTAATTGCTCTTTGTAATTAAGCTTTTGATTTTCAAAGCAATCATGTATTGTTTTAACAATTATTTCAAAAATTATCTTTTGCATTTTTTCTGTCGTTTCACTTGTCTCGTTACTTATATTTAACATGTTATTATCATTGCCTGAAATAAGTGACTCATACTCTTTTATCTTAGAATAATATAGCTTTTCTGGGTGTTTGTAGTGCTTAATCAAATTTTCTTTAGTTAGAAATTTTGAGGAAAAACAGTCAAGTGTATTAATACTCTCCATTACAAGATTCAATATCTGGACGTATTCAAAATTTGCTATTTTATCCTTCTCGCCAATAAACACAACGCCTTTGCCCTTTAAATAAACGCATAAATTTACAAGGCTTCTGTATGGATTGTTAATGTTTTTTGAATACTCAAAAATTGCTGATAGATTATTATCTTCCATAACAATAGGATTGCTGAATTTTATTTGGTTTGGTAGTTTGATATGCTTAACTCTAAACGAACTCCAATCGTCTATTACTGCAACATTAGTTAGAAAGAAAATAATTTCGTTTGAATATGCCTTTGTTATAAATTCTAAATTCTAAATGCTGATTAGGTGTTAAATATCTTTTCAACAAGCTCATGTTTTTTGGGATAGACTCTCCGATATCCAAATTAGCTTTTATCTTGGTGTATGGATGCATACCCCTGTTCTCAGCCATAATAAAGCTTTCATTATAAGAGCTTATTCCGTCTTCAAAAAGTTTATCAAACTGTCCTAAAAATGTGATGCTTAAGTCTTCGTTTATTGCTAAAGCATGTGTTAAATTGTTGTTTACATCTATCTCTTTTTCCCATTTTTTTAGAGCCTCCAAGGATTTTAATTCCGTTTTACCGTTTTTGTCAATTACATAAGTAAGGATTAACTTGCCTATATCTCCGGTCTTAACAAAGTAAAAAATTCCCATTTGACTCTTTGATAATGGTGTATCACCACTTGAGATTGTTCCAATAAAGTCAATTTTTGAAAGAAATAAACAACATTGATTTAATAACAAGTGACTTATAATCTCATCCATTTTAATAAGATCCTTCATATCACTTTGTTTATATAGGTTAATCAAGGCTGTCCTAACCTCAGCTTTCTCTTCCCGAAACTCTTCCTCTGCATACTTTTGCCAATAATTTGAATACTTAATAATTTCTTCAATTAACCTGATTTTGGCATCTTTGTTCTTAGTAGGCAAACTGCTTATTTTTTCAGTTACGATTGTAATTAAGTTATTTATTTCCATGTGCTCATATTTTGGGAGTATAACTACTGAAAGGTTTTATAAGTTATTATTTGAAGTGAATTCATATCTTATCCTTTTTATATATTTAGTAGTTATCATACTCCTTTGCCGAACCCTGCATTGTGCAATTCTTAATTTGCTAATCGTTTCGGGTACATACCTGCTTTTTGGATTTAAAAACATCTTGCTTGTATGATATTTGACATTAAGCATTTAAGTTTGAATATAGATATTTTATGTAACTTAGACAAACATACATGCAGTTTGTGACAACTTGTGTCAATGCTCTCTTAAGCAATATTATTATCTCTTCTGTCATAAGCTGTCAATTGTTGATACCAACTTCGCAAGATGCAATGAAGTCTGGCAGGGCCTGAACAATAAGTTTTCCTTTAAACCCGTTGATGTAAAAATTTTTCATCAATTGTTTAGCAGAGAGTGAAAGGATCTAATTAATCAAAACATAGGTTTAATCAAGCGATATGAAAACACACCCGATTACCCCCGTATTATTATGCTTACTGTTAGTAATGTCTTTTACATTTTCATGTAAAAAAGACCCTCCAAAGGCTCTTCCTACACTAAGCACTTCGAGCCTAACCAACATATCATCTACAGCTGCTACAAGTGGTGGTGAAATATCCTTTGATGGTAACTCTCCTGTTACGTCACGTGGTGTATGTTGGGGGATAAGCCATACCCCTACGATAACAGATAGTAAAACTAACGATGGTAATGGCACAGGAGTATTCACAAGTGCAATAACAGGGTTGAGCCCCGGCACAACATACTACTTTAGGGCTTATGCAACCAACAGCGTAGGGACATCGTATGGTAATCAAATAACAGGGACAACACATGCTGTATTGCCAACAGTGACAACAACAGCAACAAGTAGTATAACAGCATCGTCTCTCACATGTGGAGGTGCTATTACATTCGATGGAGGGTCTGCAATTTCTGCCAGAGGTGTATGCTGGAGCATCACACAAAACCCCACAACTAACGACAGCAAGACTAATGACGGAACAGGCCCAAGTAGTTTCATCAGTTCAGTCACAGGCTTGTCCCCCGGTACAACATATTACATCAGAGCATATGCGACAAACAGCATGGGATCAGGATATGGAAATCAGGTTTCAGCTACAACATTAGCAGTTGCTCCTACAATAAACACATCGTTGCTTAATCCTACGACTGAAACAACAGCATCCGGAGGTGGTGAGGTTGCAAGTGATGGAGGATCTGCTGTCACATCCCGGGGTGTCTGCTGGAGTACAAATCCAAACCCTACTGTTTTAAACAACAGAACTCTTGATGGCACAGGCAAAGGAAGCTTTACAAGTACCCTGACAGGCTTAATAACAAACATCACCTACTATGTGAGAGCATACGCTGCCAATGCTGTCGGTACAAGTTATGGCAACGAAAACACTATTATAATCTATCTCAATACACCCGGTCCCAATGTTACAGATGTAGATGGAAATCTTTATACCTCTGTTAAGATAGGATCACAAACATGGACTGTCGAAAACCTGAAGGCAACAAGGTATCGGAATGGTACTCCTATAGCTCATGTTACTGATGGTAATACATGGAAAAATCTTACCACAGGCGCATATTGCGATTTTTTAAACAATCCGGCAAACGGGACAACATACGGACATTTGTATAATTTCTATTCGGTAACAGATGAACGACAACTCTGCCCCACAGGATGGCATGTTCCAAGCCATGCAGAATGGACAACGCTAATAAACTTCCTTGGCGGAGAAGATGTCGCAGGAGGGAAATTAAAAGAGACAGGGTATCAACGTTGGAATATTCCAAATGCCGGAGCAAGTAATGCAAGTGGTTTTACTGCTGTTGGTGGATCATGGCGTGGAGATGATGCGTTATTTTATTATGGAGTCGGATACTGTGGGTTTTATTGGTCATCAAGTCAATTTGACAATAATAACGGATGGAATTTAGGGATGTGGGAGAGTAGCGCTGAAGCGGTTTTAAGATACAGTACATACATTAAGAAAAATGGTGGGCTTAGTGTACGATGTGTGAAGGATTAACAAGTGCCATATTTGTCACTATTAACGCTCAGTGAATACACATGAAAGCAGACCCTGTTATCGCTGATTAATAACATAATAACCGTTGTAAAAAACAGCATGTCGTCAATTGTAAATTGGAGTCAACACAATTAAAGCAGATGGCTTGTGGTTGTCAAAAAAGTAGAGATGTGACGCATGTCTAATGTAAAGGTATGTTCAATTTAGTTTGGTTTAGTGTTTTTGCATACGTTAATTGACATAACTATCTATCAACTAATAATATGCATGGCATGTACTACATTTACAAGCATACAAAATACCATGGTTTTAATGAAATTTTGAAAGTAGTAAATGAGTTAAATGGCAGATATAGTGTCATATACGGCGTTTAAAACGATTTAATTTCATTCTCTCGCGAGGAGATTATTTGTTTCTGCGAGAAGTCACTGTTTTTAGACATCAAACAAGCATGTTGCGACCTTGTGATAAGCTGTAAGAATGCATGTTAGCCACAATCAAATATTATTGTGTTACATTTTGTGTTACATATATACTTTGAGAATTTGACTTAAAAACAAGTCAAAAAGCCTTAAAAAGTGTCATTAAATCATCATTTCAAAGAGCGTAATAATGGGTTATAATTACTCAGGCAAGTCATCATATTCAATATAAGACAGCTGTCTTTCTTGATTAACCGCATCATTATATTTTTGCTTTCTCAAATGATTATCATTATCCCATTCAACAATTGAATCACTTGTTGCTGTAACATATCTGCCATTGGTTAAGTTATAACGGAAGTTGGCCATGCCTGTTTTTCCTAAGTGCCTGAATTTTACTTTGAGTGTATGTACTTCTACCATATCAGTATCAAAGTTACGGTATACGCATATTCCCAGGTCTGATTTATTATAAAAATGAGAGCTTCCGTTTATTGAATAAAGGTTGGGCACTTCATATTTTCCGCCTTCCATCTTCATCTTTACCGGGTGTGCTACAAGAAAGCAGAGCAGATCGTGCTTCTTTGCAAAAGCAATAATCCTATCCAGGAACATACTTATATATTGAGTCTCACTTGCACCCTTGGGAATGCTATGTTCTAATTTATTAAATGGATCAATTACGAGAATCTTAATACCTTTCCTTCTAACAAGAACTTCTGCCTTATTCAAAATTGTATCAACATCTGCAGAATCTTTTGGAGCAATAAAAAAGTAATTATTATCCATATACTCTACTGCTTCATCATACTCCTTTGAAGACAAATGATTCTTGTCAAACTGCTTTCCAGTGAGTTTAGAGATTACCTTGGATATGTGCCATTCTAATGGATGGTTCTCGGGTGAGAAATAAGCAACTTTCCATTTGTGTTTCAAATTAAGTCGATAGATAACTTCATCTAAGAACTCGGATTTCCCATGGGAGGGCACACCCGTCACAATACAGATTCTTCCGGTAACCCACGAAATCAGATCATCAAATGCAGAGTGCCCAATTATAGCTCCTTTGCTCAACCCATTTTGATAAAGACTGTCAAGTCCTTCTGAAATATCTGCGACCTCAAATATGCCATCGATTTTTACATACTCTGCACTTTTGACTGCTCGCTGGACAGCCTCTATACCGCAACCTGGTCTGCAAAGCAATTCATTTACATCCTTACAACCTTTTTCGTAGAGTACAACCTTGCATCTTTCTGCTCCAAGTCTCCTAATCAACTCTAACCTCAGTTCAATTCCTTTTTTGTCAGTGTCAACAGCAATATATATATCCTCCTTATCTTCGAAGTGTGACTCGATAAAGCGATCCAGATATGAAAGGTTAGATGTAGCTCCGTTCGGGACTGAGATCACAGATTTAAAGCCACATTGTACAAAACTCAGACAATCGATTTCACCTTCGGCAATGATACAAGACTTCTGACCGTATAGTGAGTCTATATTATATGGAACCAGCTCCGCATTTGATACAAGCTTGAAACATTTGTCAAGTGTTCTGTATTTAACATTTGTAAGGACACCTTGAACGAAGTAATTGAACTGAATAGTATGGCAATTTTTCTCTTTTTGAGGCATGAACTCCTCGCCTTCGGTTACCCTTAAAGCAAGGAGAGTAGATTGATTTATGCCCCTACTTCCAAACCACTTGACAATGTCGTCTGATAGAAGTGTGCTGTTTTTCCAAACAGGTTTTGTGTATGCCTTGCCGGAAGCAAAGTTGATATTTCCATTCCAGTTGCAATAGTGGCACATATATGCTCCGGTATCAAGATTACAAGATAAGCTCTTATCTCTTTTGTCGCTCCTTTTGCTATGGCATTCCGGACAGTAGGCTTTAATCTGTCCTCTTGTATGGGTTCCCACATTGATTCCTAAATCTAACCAAATCATACTCTAACCTCCCATTCGTTACGATGATTGACCCAGTAGTGATTTCGGGATGGCCGTGGAGGAGCATCATGTGGAACAACTATTCCGGATGTTCCATATGTACGATCTCCTTTATCGGTTATCCGTTCACCTTCGCCAAGATCGATCGTTATATCCATATAGTTATTCTCCCACGTCCGTACAGCAGCATGCCAGTCTTTCATCGGGGTATTATTTTTGCCCACAGCCCAGCCGCGCGTTTCATAGTAGTCAAGAAAAGTTTTAGGGTCAATTTTGTTTTTTCTTTCTTGGCAGTATGCTGCCACTTCTTCGACACTTGGCTTAGTAAAAATATTTCTTTTATTTTCCTTTCTTTTATTTTCCTTTATAGCATTGCGTTTGCATTGCGTTTGCATTTCATTCGCATCGCTTTTGATTGTAGTTGATTTTTTCTCCCATCTCGTATTGGCAGATTCACTTGCTTTTTTAGATTTTTCCTCTCTTTCAGTTAATCTCCTACCAACAGAATTACTGCTGAAATATTCACCATTAATAACAAACAAATCATAATCATTAATGATACTTTTTACAGCATCAACATCGCATCGCAAATCGTACGCAATGGTATCGCAATCCATTGGCAATGCATTCGAATTATTATATAAATCTTCGACTAATGCCCAATATATTCCGTACCCTGTAATGCCATGTCTTACAAGTAATTTCTTTATTTTATGATCTGATCGAGCTAAATAATCATGTGTGAAATAGAATGAATTTTTCTTCATAAGTCCTGTCCTCCTTATCTTTTGTTAAATGATCGATTAAGTAAAGGATTAACGATTTCTCCCAGTGTTTTGCCACATACTTTAAAAGCAAGGCAAGTGCACCCAAGTTTAATGACATCTGGTGCTTGATTATTTTTCAGTTTGTTATTGGAAATTACTGTTTTGGGAGTCTTTAATAATATTGATGGTATAATCAACCGAATAATAGAAATTGGGCGACTATAGTCTTCATTATTAGAAGTATTGCCAGATGAAAGAAATACTGTATCTTTACAGCGGTTAAAAACATAAGATTGGAGGTTTAGATCATTATTCATGACTATTACCTCCTTTTCTTTTTGTTAGGTAAAGACTCGCATCTTCTGTAATCTCTGCGGTAGTTAATTTTCTGCCTTGCTGTAAATATTTTGATAACTCTTCTCTCGAAAAATATAGGCGTTTGCCTCGCTTCATACAAGGTAGTTCACGTCTACTAACCTTACTATATATTGTACTGACAGTAAGGTTTAAAAAATTTGCAGCTTGGCTAATCTTAAGAAAATCTCCATTTAAAGGAAGTTCTACTGAGCTCTTAAAGTGATGTCCAGCTAATGCCTTTTCAATGGAGCGATCAATAATCTCTTCTAATTCGCTAATTTTAATTGGTGATAGTATTATATCATTCATGATTGTATGTTTTAAATTACAATCACAAAGAAAATACAATAAAAATCAATATATCAGCATTATAGCTACACAAATTACACTAATGTAAATTGTGTAATTAAAAAATTATTGAGATTATAAGTCCGGAAATTTTATAAAACTGGCGGAAATATAATTATATAGTTAACTGAAAGGCTGGAGCTGTGGAATGTTTTGTTTGACTCAATATTAACTTTAAAGCTTTTATCGCAGACTTTTTTTGCTGTTTCATAACATAAGATATCAGAGATAAGATAATTTTTAGCCTCTAAGTCTTTTAATAGAGCGCAGATCAAACTTTTATATCCCTTTTTCCTATCTATCCATATTAAAGTTTTAGAATTAATTAGGTTATTTTCTATTAATATTCTAATTACACTATTGTATTTCTCATCGTCGACAAATATCCCTTTAAAATTACGAACTAAATGAATTCTTTTCTCAGAAGTGGATTTTCTTGGTTGATTTTTTTCAATGAATTGAATATTTTTGGTTAGAATTTCAGTCGATTTTTTTTTGTCATCTATGGCAATTTCAGTTATGTCTTTTCTATGTGCATAATCTTTAAAGAAATTGATATCTAATCCCTTAGCTGCTAAAAATTCAATTATTGTATACTGACTATTAACAGCATTAATTATCACTTCTTTACTGCCTGTATCAATTGAATCGTTTATGATCTCGATTAGCGGTAGTCCGTTGTTATAATTTATTGAAAAACCAATAAAGTAAAACAGTCTTGCTCCATAAAGCAACTTTTCAGATTGGGTTTTTGAAGGTTTCTTATATTTTTCCAATAAAAAATTAAACATATTTATTGCATCTCCCTTTATAATCGCATTCCTTAAAATTTCAGCGTCTTTAGGTAGTTTATTCACATAGAAATTAATTAAATCTTCTATTAGTTTATCTTTATTAATATTCATTATAAATGCTCAATATATTTAAAATTCCATCATTTTATTAGATATCTCCTTTTTCTTTTCATCCTCAAATCCTGCAAAATAATTCCGGGTAGTCGTTAGGTTTGAGTGACTGAGGGCTTCAGATACATACTCCATGCTGGCTCCGTTTCTTATTGCCTGAGTTGCGAACGAATGTCTTGCCCAGTATGTAGAAACGTGCTCTGCTATACCGACATCCTTGGCAAATTGGCCAAAGTGTTGGTTAAGAAAGCGTATAAAGTTGCGGAGTTGCCTATGTATTTCCTCTTGATTTGCAGTATGGTCTACTATTGAAAACACATATTGATTGGGAGTCTTATTTGTATTGCCATACAGATCTATAACTGACTTGGTAAAGTCATTTAAATAAACAAAAACAGGGGCCTGTGATGAATTAGTTTTAGTTGTCTTGGCTCTCCTAAATTGTAGTATGTCACCATCAATGTCCTTATATTGAAGCAAACAAATGTCTTTGAAGTTCATCCCATTACATGAGTAAGAAAAGAACCAAAAAGCTTTAGCTTTTTGTTGTTCTGGAGTTTTTGGCTCTGTTTCAAACAATACTTTTAACTGCTCCTTTGATAATGCTTTCTTAGTGCTCTTAGGAGCCGGAATAGTGTACTTGCGCTTGCCAAAAGGGTAAGACTCTTCGGATATTACTTTGGTTGAAATAGCCGTGTTAAAAATGGCCCTCAATGGTCTTAAGTATATGCCAACTGTTGTTCTGCTTTTACTCTTGACATCTACCATATATCTCTCATAATCTCTTAGCCATTGTGGAGTGATTTGTGAGAACATTAAATCGTTCTTCGCATGAAATTCCATTAATGAAGTTATGCTTTGTTTATAGTTGAAAGCAGTATTTATCTGATTGTTTTTCTTATACAGCTCAATAGCCATTGAATAAAACTCTGCTACATCATTTTTATTAGCTTTCCGTTTTTTAAATAGAGCAGTCTCAAACTCCTCAAGTGTAAACGATGTGATTTTATCAGCTATTTCAAGAGCATGAGTTTCAATAGCTCTTAGCTTCATTTGTATATCCTTGTTTTCTCCTCTTGGTTTTACTGCCTCCCACACACTCTTAAATTCGTCTTTAGTAAATTCAAATGATGTTGGATATAGCTTTTGTTGCCTTGTTGAATGAATGAATACCCGAAGTTTTACTGGGAACTTACCATTCGCTTTAATTCTACGAGTGTCATGGTAGATAGAAATACTGTAATCCCTTGTCATTTTGTATAGTCGTTATTTTAAATTTGCATACGATTTGCATACAAACATACAAAATAAACCGATAATAACAATAAATAAAACAAAATCGAATTCACCTAAATAACTGTAAATGATTAGATATAGACATACAACGCAAAATATCTATAAATAAAATATTATGATTCATAATCATGAGGTCCCCAGTTCAATCCTGGGTCGCGCTACAAGAGAGGAAAACCCCTTGCCAACGGCAAGGGGTTTTTGTTTTGGTCCGACTCAAGCTTGCTTGAAGGAGGAATCAAAACAAATAACCCCAGGGGGCGAAGCACCCGGGGTTTTCATCTCTTGGGCTGTATTGCCGACCGTTCCAGGATCAACGACCGAAGGGAGATAATCCTGGCCTTGGGCTGTATTGCCGACCGTTCCAGGATCAACGACCGAAGGGAGATAATCCTGGCCTTGGGCTGTATTGCCGACCGTTCCAGGATCAACAAAAAAAAAGATAAATTTGCCAAATTATTGCAACATCCATACAATACTATGAGAATCTGGAAAACAAAAGAAGGCAGTAAAATTGTTCAAGTGCTTAAGGGCCGCAGCAACTCATATATTATTGTAAAAGAGTGTTCAGTAATATTGATTGATACAGGGAAAAAATCTGCCTTCAAACTCCTTACCTGGAATATGCAATCAAACAATATTAATCTTAAAGATATCTCTACACTAATACTAACACATACCCACTACGATCATTGTCAGTCTGCAAAGCAGATTAAGAGTATAAGCAATTGCAATATTATAGTATCTGATTCAGCCGCCGAGTCTATTAAAAACGGATATTCCAAGTTACCATATGGAACCTCTCTGCCAACAAAAATTCTATCCGCATTAGGAAACATTATTGGTAAACAAAAATTTGGATATGATATCTTTAAACCAGACACTTTTGTCAAAGGAGATTATGATCTTTCAAGCGGCAGAGGTAATATAAAGATTATTGAAACGAAAGGGCATTCACCGGATTCAATTAGCGTAATAGTTGATAACGAAATAGCAATTGTTGGTGATGCAATGTTTGGGGTTTTCCCTAATTCAATATTTCCTCCCTTTTCAGATGATACTTCCGGAATGGTTGAAAGCTGGGGTAAATTACTTCAAACAAATTGCAGAATCTTTCTCCCCGGACACGGAAAAGAGATTCGCCGAAACCTTTTAGAGGAGCAGTATTTCAAACACTGCCTGAAGTAATATTGATTGAAATTCTGTAATTTGGCTCAGAAACAAATTAACAGAAAATATGCTTATTATAGTAATGTAAAATGCTGTAGCAGATAATTTATGTTATTTTAACACAATCAAAACTTACTTTATAAGCCAGTGCTTTCTCTGGTTGAAAGACAAGTCAAGGGAGAAAATTACAGCGAGACGAGTCTTGAAAAAAATTTCTACAAATATTTGGGTAAAGTGTATAAAAATCATAATTTTACGCTGCATTGTCTGAGACACAGCTACGCAACTCATCTTCCCTTAAAATATATACACACGTTAGTATGGCCGGCTTGAAAAACATTAAAAATCCCACCGACGATTTTGATTTATAATAAAAATAAACCCCCACAAACGTTTGGTTAGCCAACCATATTTCAGGAGCTAACCTTAACTTTTGTACAGCTATAAACAAGTTATGCATCATTAAAACAAAAAAAAGCATGAAAACGACAAACTTAATTTGGACATCAATTTTTGCGATAATTCCGGTTTTATTATTCGGAACATCATGGTTGTTTACATACCTTGATGCAGATAAGACAATTCAGTTCGCTTTATTTATTAGTTCAATTGCTTCCGTGTTTATATTATTTGGAATTGGTTGGGTAAAGGACTTTCCAAAATGGACTATTCATTCCATTGGATTTTGTCTTTTTATAAGCCTAATGTTAATGAATATTTCAAGCCCTTATCTGAACAGAACTGATACATGGGGGTTAATTGGACTATTACCATTCTCACTGACACTTATTATTTCTCTTTCAATACACTTCTCTTTGCAACCATTAAGACAACTATTCAAGCAAATCAAAGAGGAAAAGAATATTATTATTTTTATATTTTATAGTATTCTACCACTAATATTATGGTTTGAATTTGATGAAATTTCAAATGTATCAGTAATACCATATATTATTATTCTGACAATTCTGACAGCATTAAGCGTTACTATTTATTTGATTAGTTCTAAAAAAGTTATCAGGACATTGACACTTATTTTGGGTATTTTTATTACAAATGCCATAGCTATTACTGCGACAACATTGTTATTTGACTGAATAATGAATAATTAACGATGCATAACACGGGCTTTCTGCAATGCGGCCTTGCTTAGTAGACAAGAAAGCTTTGGACAGAAAAAGTATCGCTTTTAAGACAAGGCAGATAAGCCGCACAGCAGAAATCCCGGGAACGTTGGCAACTATATTAAAAGCAGAAGCACGATGAGACAAACAATCCTATTATTGATTTTATTTCTCACATTGTCCTCTTGGAAAGCTGATACAAGCGGACCTTGGATAATTACTAAAGGAGAAAAAATTGTTTTGTATTCAAGACCCTTAGGATACAGTAAAGCTGAATCTCCAGATTCGATTGCTATTCAAACAATTATTCAAGAACAAAAGTACGTGATTGATTATATAAATAAAAGATTAAATACAAATCTTGATTCAAAAGTGAAAATCTACCTTTATAATCAAGATGAAGCAAAAGAGAAAATTGGTACTAATAGTGGCGGTTTCGCAAGTCTAAACAAATTTAAGAGACATATTTATTTTACTTTTCATTCAAAACCATATCTGAACACAGTTCTTAATAAATATGATTATATGGGAGTTCATGAGATGGTTCACATTATTACAATTAATCAACTTGGTAACTTGAGAACAAGATTTTTTGGAGAGGGGTATTCAAATGCTATCGATGGAAATTATGGGTGCGAAAATGTAAATGGGATTTTGACTCGTAGACGAAACGATTCGACTCTAATAAAGATAAGAGAAAATGGTAAATTATTAAAACCATCTGATTTACTTTACAATGATTCGGTTCCAGAGTCATTATTCTATCCTCAGATTGGTTGTTTAATCAATTGGATGTTTGAAAAATACGGTGTAGATAAAATTAATCTTCTATATGATTTGAAACGAGATAAAATTGAGGCAGAATTCAAAAAGGTTACTGGAGTAAGCTTTGCATATATGGAAAATGAATATATGGAATACTTGAAAACTAAATAATTACGGTTGCCAACACATGGTATAGTGCATGCGGGTTTCAGTGGTTTCCGAGCGTTTGTGGCTTGTAAAAAAGTCAATGTAATCTGATAGGAAATCGCTTCGTAATCTCGCACGACACCATTCCATTAACCGTTATGAGTTATTATAAATAGAGATATGCATCAATTTAGTGAATTGGTATTCAGAAGTACTTCTTTTACGTTAGGCGTATTGAAAGAAGTAGAATCTAAAGTAATAGAACAACTCCAAACAAGCGGTTCGACTGTTCTAGTTAAGAATCTTCAAATGATTCAACTTCATAAGGCAATCACTGCTATTGGAATGTTTTCGTTATTTGAATCAATATTACAAGACGGCTTAGCTTGTAGGAATGGTTTTGACGAAGCAAAAAAAATTCTAAATCAATCGGGCAATAATGACCTCAACAATCGTTTTGAGGATTTTATCTGCGCTATTAACGTTCTTAAACATGGCAAGGGGCGAAGTTATGATACGTTGGTTGCTAAATCAAGTATTTTATCTTTTAAAATAAAAATGCCTGGAGAAGATTATTTTGATGAAGGTGATGTCTCGGAAATTTCAACATTAATTGAAGTGAACGATGAATTCGTGTTAGCTTGTGCAAGGCTTATTGAAGAAGTTTCAGAAAAGATTAGAACAGAACG
>PHDA01000031.1 GCA_002842465.1 Bacteroidetes bacterium HGW-Bacteroidetes-7 | reverse complement strand
ATTGAAACATCCCCCTCTTCACCTGTATACTCGGGCAAATAGTGTGCCGAAGAGTAACCCTGCTGATTTCCTATGAATTCGGTGATTCTCTCAACCTCGGCAGTATCAATGTATGCACACTGAACACGAGTTAACTCACCGCTGACAGATATAAGCATATCTCCGCGGCCAACCAGCTGGTTAGCACCTGTTGACTCAAGAATTGTACGGGAGTCAATGTTTGAAATAACCCTGAAAGCAATACGGGCAGGGAAGTTGGCCTTTATAAGGCCGGTTATGATATTGGTGGTAGGTCTTTGAGTCGCAATCACAAGGTGTATTCCAATTGCACGGGCAAGCTGGGCAAGACGAACAATAGGCTCTTCAATCTCACGACCTGCAGTCATCAAAAGATCTGCAAACTCATCAATCACCACAACAATAAAGTGCATATATCTGTGCCCCTTGAGAGGGTTTAGACGACGAGAGAGAAACTTCTCGTTATACTCCTTAACAGTTCTTACGTGAGCAATTTTAAGCAGGTCGTACCTTGAATCCATCTCAATTGTAAGAGATTTTAAGGTATATACAACCTTTTGAGTATCAGTAATAATAGCATCTTCACTATCAGGAAGTTTAGCCAAAAAGTGCTTCTCAATTTTTGAGTAAAGCGAAAGCTCAACCTTCTTAGGGTCAATCAGCACAAACTTAAGCTCTGATGGATGTTTTGTATAGAGCAGAGAAGTGATTATCGCATTCAATCCCACCGATTTACCCTGACCGGTAGCACCCGCAACCAAAAGGTGAGGCATCTTAGCAAGGTCAAACATCATTGCCTCATTGGAAATTGTACGGCCGATAACTACAGGCAACTCAAAGTTTGCATTTCTAAACTTAGGATCTTCAAGTACCGACTTCATAGGAACCACACTCGGCTTGTCGTTGGCAACCTCAATACCTACGGCATTTGTACCCGGTATTGGAGCGATAATACGAACACCCCTTGCAGCAAGCGAAAGGGCAATATCGTCCTCAAGCCTTTTGATCTGAGAAATTCTCACACCCGCACTTGGTACAATTTCGTATAGTGTTACTGTAGGACCTGTTCGGGCAAAAATCTTTTCAACAGAGATTTTATAATCACTTAAGGTCTTAACAATCTTTCTGTTATTCTTCTCAAGTTCGTCAGCAGGAACTTTGTAGATTCTATCTTTATAGTCATCCAGCAGACTTAACGGAGGAATCTGATAACCAGACAAATCAAGACGCGGGTCAAAAAGTGTATCCAGAGAACCCTTCGGAAGATCTTTCAGGAAATCCTCTTCATCATCATTTGTATTTTCAATTACCTCAAAAGGAGGTACACTATCATCTACAGAGCCCTTCTCTTCAACCGGCTCAATTTCAGGCTGCTTTTCAATCTCAAAAAGAACCTTTCTGCCATCGTCAGGGGTCAACTCCTCCTCAAGAACCTCTAAATCATCTGTATCTGCATCCGCGGCAGCTGCCTCGGCAACAGCATTCTCATCAAGCATAAAGGTGTCATCAATCACAACCTCCTCGCGACGCTTAGGGTGGAAAATTGCAGCTATTGCTCTTCCAAACCACTCAACAACCTTATAACTTATTAAAACAAGCCATGTTACAAACAGAACAATAATTACCGCGCCGGCACCTGTAGCACCCAACATTCCAATCAGCCATCTGTTCACAAAATAGCCGTAAGAGCCCCCTGCCCCATTGCCAAACCAGTCGTCAAAACGGGTAAAACCAAACACGAAAGAGAATAGCAACGAAAGAATAATTGCTCCGTATGCAGAGAGAAAAAACTGGCGTAAAAGACTTATTTTCTTTATTTTAAGCGAAAATATTGCAACAGCACCAAAGAAAAATGGAATAATAAATGCTCCAAGACCAAATAGTCTTGAAACCAAGAAGTTGGCCCAGAAGAAGCCAAGTTTGCCCGCTCCGTTCTCCACCGGTACAATCGTACTCCACACATCGGGACGCGACAATAGCGACTGGTCCTCTGCCCAGGTAAAAATATAAGAGATTAAAGAGACAAATGTATAAACCGATAAAGCGGCAAAGAACAAACCCGTAATGAGTTTAACAGCCTCTATCCCTTTTGGAGGGGGAGCGATCTCTGCTGCAACACTTTTCTTTTTGGCCATATTAAATAAGTGCTTGAATTTTAGAACTATATTCTTTCAATTTTTGCTCCGAGAGCATTAAGACGTACATCAATATTCTGGTAGCCTCTGTCAATTTGCTCAATGTTTTCAATAATGCTGGTACCCTTTGCGCTCATAGCAGCAATCAGAAGAGCAATACCGGCTCTGATGTCCGGTGATGACATTTTGGTACCTCTGAGACAGAACTCCCTGTTGTGTCCAATAATGGTTGCGCGGTGCGGGTCACATAGGATAATCTGAGCGCCCATATCAATCAGTTTGTCAACGAAAAAGAGGCGGCTTTCGAACATCTTCTGGTGAATAAGCACCGAACCCTTTGCCTGTGTGGCAACAACCAGAAATACCGAAAGCAGGTCGGGAGTGAGTCCCGGCCATGGGGCATCGGCAATGGTCATGATAGATCCGTCAAGGAAGCTCTCAATTTCGTAGTGTTCGTGAGATGGAATGTATATGTCGTCACCTTTGCGTTCGAGTGTTATGCCAAGACGGCGGAACTGGTCGGGTATTATGCCAAGCTGGTCGTAGGCTACATTCTTGATTGTCAGCTCACTTGCAGTCATTGCAGCAAGGCCGATAAAACTGCCTATTTCAATCATATCGGGCAGAATTGTGTGTTCGGTTCCGCCCATTGACTCAACTCCTTCAATTGTGAGGAGGTTTGAGCCGATGCCCGAAATCTTTGCTCCCATTCTGTTGAGCATTTTGCACAACTGTTGCAGGTAAGGTTCGCAAGCAGCGTTGTAGATTGTGGTGGTGCCCTTAGCCATGGCCGCCGCCATCACAATGTTTGCAGTGCCGGTAACCGAAGCCTCGTCAAGCAGCATATAGCAACCTTTGAGACCATTTTTTGCAGTCAATTCAAAGAATGAAGCTCCGCTTTCGAAATTAAGCTTTGCACCAAGTTTCTCCATCCCAATCAGGTGAGTGTCAAGCCGGCGGCGGCCAATTTTGTCACCACCCGGTTTTGGCATAAAAGCGCTGCCGAATCTTGTGAGAAGCGGCCCCGTAAGCATCACCGAACCTCTGAGTGCCGATGACATTTTGCAAAACTCTTGTGATCTTATAAAATCGAGGTCAATATCGGCCGCGGTAAAGGCATACGAGTGCGAAATGCAGGCAGATGTGCCCGAAACTCCAAGATTTTCTGTCTTTACCCCCAGACGGCCAAGTAGTTCAATGAGCTTCATAACATCAATGATGTCAGGCACATTATGAATTACCACTCTCTCTTTTGTTAGTAATACAGCGGAGAGTATCTGGAGAGCTTCGTTTTTAGCCCCCTGCGGAGTGACCTCACCATTCAGCCGGTGTCCACCCTCTACCTTGAAAACAGCCATTATTTTCTCTTGTTTATTTTTTTCTTATTACCTCTATAGACATTGCTTCTGTGGCCCTCGCTCCTGTAGCTTTCGCCTCTATAACCCTCGCCTCTTTGTCCGTCACCTCTGTGAGCCTGATACGCTCCGTGGCCTCCCTGTTGCGTGGTAGTGGGAGCATAATGAACTGTTGAAAGATGAAAATCTTCCGGAACTTTAATTCTACCGCCCGCAAGAGTGTCAATATCTTTAAAAATTGTCTCCTCACTTACAGAATCTTTATTCCAAATAAGATACTGCTGCCTCATATAGTTGGCAAGAACCATAACCATATTACGACGAAGCTCATCTTCTGGCTTTTCGGCAATCATATCCACCATGTTCTGAATATTCCTTCCGTAGTGAGCCGCTTTTAGCGGGCTTTTATCAAGAGGAACAGGGTGTGGTTTTGTGATAAATGTCTCTTTTGTAGGCAGAGGATATGGAGATTCTATATCTATCTCAAAATCAGAAATAATCTGAACGTGATCCCATAGTTTATGCCTGAAATCATTAAGGTCCCTAAGCTGCGGATTAAGAATACCCATCACTGCCACAACTGCTCTAATTTGTTCGTTGCGCTTATCCTTATCCTCAATGCTCATCACATATTCTATCATCTTCTGAACATGCCTCCCATATTCGGGCATTATCAGTTTGCTTCTCTGAGTGTTATAATCCATCGCTGTTATTTTTTATTGCCGATCTCTTTTTTGCTAAGTTCTAGCAAAGATACATAAATTTTGGCTCCCAACTCCTTAAGATAAAGCTTGGCCCACTTGTCTCCAATCTCAAGAACCTTGCCACCTCTGTTTTCGAAAGGACCGCAGATAATATCAACCTCGTCGCCGCAGGTAATTATCTCTTTGTGCGCTGCAACCTCAAGAAACTCTTTGATTGAATCAATCTCGCAATCTCTTACGATTGCCGGTTTGCCCAGATAATAGACAATCCTCGAAACGCCGTATATAAGAAGCAGTTCGCGAAGTTTATGCTCATTGCATTTGACAAAAATATAGGAGTTGAAAAGCGGAATCTCAATCAGCTTAATTCTGTCGCTCCATCTCCTCTTAACCTTATGCAATGGTAGATAAACCTCGATCTCCATCTCACTGATGCGATCTAAAACTCTCTTTTCTGCCCGGGCGGAAGTATAAAGTACAAACCAGGACATATAATGTTGTAATTTTGGTGTAGTCGCTGCAAATGTACTCAAAATAAATGTACTTAAAATATAGGTAAAACCATTATCTTTGTTCAGTTTGGATTTGACTGCAAATTGACTGCAAATTAGTTGCAAATTTGACTACACTTTAGCTGGAAATTGATTACAAATTTAACCTCGAATAAATTATATTGATATGTATAATCAACTGATTACAAATAAACTCAAGTTGGCCGTTGTGGGGCTCGGATATGTAGGTTTACCCCTGGCGCTTGAATTTGCAAAAAAAATGACCGTAATAGGATTTGACATAAATGAAAGAAACCTCAAAATGTTGCGCAACAGCCAGGACCCTAGCGAAGAACTTGGCCCCGAAACATTTGAGAATCGCAATATAATATTCACCTCCGATCCCGAAGAGCTCAAAAAAGCAAGCTTTTACATTGTGGCTGTGCCCACGCCAATTGACAAATACAACACACCCGACCTCAAACCTCTGCTTTCAGCCACTCTGTCAGTCGCAAAGGTTTTGAAAAGAGGCGATTATGTGATTTATGAGTCAACTGTTTATCCCGGTTGTACTGAGGAGGAGTGCGTTCCGCTGCTGGAGAGTGTTTCAGGGTTGAAGTTTATTGAGGATTTCAAGGTAGGCTACTCGCCTGAGAGAATTAACCCGGGCGATGCCGAGCACTCATTGCAAAAGACAATTAAGATTGTTTCAGGTTGCGATGACGAGTCGCTTGACAACATTGCAAAGGTTTACGAAACAGTTGTTGAGGCCGGTGTTCACAGAGCTCCCGAGATGAAGGTTGCCGAGGCCGCCAAGATAATCGAGAATACGCAAAGAGATGTGAACATTGCCTTGATGAACGAGCTTTCAATTCTCTTTAACAGAATGGGAATCAACACATACGACGTGATTAACGCTGCTGCTACTAAATGGAACTTTGTTGCTTATACACCGGGGCTGGTTGGCGGACACTGCATTGGGGTTGACCCTTACTATATGGTTCACAAGGCCTCCGAGCTCAAGTACCACCCACAGATGATTGCCTCAGGCAGGTTTGTGAATGACTCAATGGGTGGATATATTGCAAAGCAGACCGTCAAACGAATGCTGGCCGGTAACCAGGCATCAGGAATACATGCAGGTATTCAGGCGGGCGTTCAGGCAGGCGAACATGCAGGTAACCAGGCGGGCATTCAGGCAGGTAACCAGGTAGGTAACCAGGCAGGCATTCAGTCACCTGCAAAATCGCGTGTACTCATAATGGGTGTAACCTACAAAGAGAACGTCTCAGACATACGAAACTCAAAAGTAGCCGACATCGTTTACGAACTCATCAGCTACAGAACCGAAGTTGACGTGGTTGACCCAAAAGCAGACCCCCAATATGTGGAGCACGAATACGGCTTCAAAATGGCCGACAAACCAACCGGCAAATACAACGCCATCATAATGGCCGTACCCCACAAAGAGTACCGCTCAATGACCCAGGACGACTTCAAAGCCCTGCTCGTACCCCACGGCCTGGTGGTTGACATCCGCGGCGTCTTCCGCAGCATCATCAAAGATCTAGATTACTGGTCGCTGTAAGTGCAACGGGGTAAAACGCACACAATCCCTGGGACATTCAATCCCTGGGACGCACACAGCCCTTCCAATTCTAAGATTAAAAGATTGAAAATTTTAAGTCTTTTCGTAAAATACTGTTAGCTTGCACATTACAAAACTTATTGTTTTGAAATTTGCATAATCATTTTTGCATATATCTGATTATACGTAGATTAAACAATGACTTAAAATTCACAAATTCTTAAGCCAGTCGTTTAAGCAAAACAACCGCCTCAACAACCCTCTCAAGGGCTTTGGTCACGCTGTCGGTGCCCTTTGCCGTTTTCGAAAGGCGCGCGTTTCTTTGCCTAATGGTTCTGGCAAGTTTCTCAAGCGACTCAGACGACTCTTTAATTTGAGCAGCAATCTCAACCCCAATCTCATTAACCAACTCCCTCTCCCTAACCCTTAAGACAACCGAGGCCCTCTCAAGCTCCACCCTGGTAGCCTCATCAACCCCCTTTGCTAAACGCACCCTATCAGCCTCCTCCAAAGCTTTTCTAAGCAAATTCAACTCCTTCGCAATAACATCTGTTTTCATTTTGTTAAAATTTGTTTTCATTTTGCTTGCTTTTTTTCGTTTGTTTTCACTTGTTTTCGTTTGCTTTCGTTTGTTTGCACAAAAACAATCCCTCAACAAAAAAATCCCTGAGAATTCTTTCTTTTTAGTTAATAATCTGCAAGTTAGGCAATCAACCAAAATACTTATTACTCACGAAAATGAACCGAGAGGAAAGAATTCCCAGGAATTAAAATTTTCTCGGGGTCTAAAATTTGATTGACTTCAATCCCTTTTCAAGCGCTTCAACCTCTTTGTTAAACTCAAGAATTTCTTCCCAGAAATCGGCAACCTGTTTACCTTTTTGGAGTTCGGTGGTGAGTTTAGAGTGGGCTCTTGCCAAATGTTTGACGGCGGTTATAATCCCGGCCTTTCTGGAGGTTAGCCCCTCTGCCCTGCCCTTAAGTTCAAAATACCGTTTGTCGCTCTGAAAGGCTTCACCGACCGGAGTGAGTTTTATATTAAAGGTATTAGAGGGGTCGGGTTTTGAGGCCCTTAGGTACGAGATGTAGTTTTGCTCTACTCCTCTTTTTTCGTTCTCAATCAGCAGATTTATAGAAGGCGAAGAAAGAACTCCGCATAAAACCTCAGTAACTGCCTTCACTAATGTATCTCCCTGAATTACAAAGCCTCTAACCGATTTTGCCTGAGCCCTTTTGTTCAAAACCTCAGCCGTATAACCTGCAACACGGCCGGCACTCTTTCCAATCCCAAGCGGAAGCGCATCCACAAGCTCCAAATCATTGAACTTGCGAACAAGCGAATCAAGAGTCCTCCCAAGCGACCTGAACTCACGGCCGGCATCCTCCCACCTCGCCTTACCCGCAAGAACCTTAAGCGACCTCTTGTAAGTCAGCAAAATCTCCACCGAAACACCCGCCTTTTTCGCAAGCGACATATCCTTAACGTAGGCGCCATATACCGAATTAAGCTCCTCAACCCTCAGCTCCGGATCACTCAGCGTAGAGGAGTACCAAAGAGCCCTCTCAGCCCTAATGTTAGCCATCTCCTCAAAAAGTAAAGTCGGGTGCTTAGAAAAGGAGTCGCAAGAAGCAGTAAAACTGTCAATTGCCTTAATCTGCCCCTTAGACAATGAGGCGCATCCGCCCAACATGAGCAGTGCCAAAAACACAAAAAAATTAAATGAGATTAAAAATTTATAATCTGTCACCCGAATTGTACAGTTTGTCATCGATTGATTTTTCATATATTTTAAGATTGAAGAAGCAGAACTCGCTGTAAATCAAAACTAAAATATAATCGACTATTAAACAAATAGATACGACTCAGAACCATGAAAATATGGCTCAATGCAGCATAACGAGACTTGAACGCGTTCAAATAACTGTTCAGAGTGAAGATAATTAACTGTTTAGAGTGAAGACAAATAATTGTTCAGAGTAAAACAATAACTGTTCAAAGTGGAGACTATTCAGTCAGGGAGGTGATAAAGTCAGCGAATCTTAAAATTTTATCACTGTTACCCTTATTGAACAGAAGGTGTTCAAAATCCATTTTTTTCTTTTTCAGATCAACGGTTTTCAACAGCTCAACCGTCTTTAACTTAAGTTCCTGCAGATTGTTCACACCGCATCGCTTTGATAAAAAATCATAATCGGGTGCTGAGTGGGCCATCAAAAACATCAAATCATAAAAATCTCTGCCTTTTGAACGGGATAGCATTGCGGCAATCTTCATACTGCACAAAACTCCATCAGATGGAACCGGAAATGGAAAAAAGAATCCGCAACCTTTAATATTAACCATAATCGAATCGTACGGCACACCTTGATCTTGGCTCTCTACCTTTATAAGGAACCTCCCCTCCCTATGGCCACTCAGCCCCAAATCAAACAACAGCTGGGGAAAATGGATGTTCCTACGGAAAGCCGATAGCCTGGAATCCTCTTTGTCCTTAGCCTCCACCTTCAATCCCGTACGAACTAAAAACTGAATTACACCGTTAGTCATTTCAAAGAACTCATCTTTAGAGAGCTCTTTGCAATCAAAATCCAAATCTTCAGAAAAACGATCAATCCCTTTTATCAATCGCAGATTGGTTCCTCCAATAAACGACATCTTTCTTATATACTGTGTTGTAGAGAGGTAATCCAGGATAAGAAGTTGCAGATACTCCTTTAAAATATATTTATCAAAAATGGAGTTTTCCCTAATAAAAGGAGGAAAATAGCTCTTAATCTGTTCAATTTGAATCATAATCCGTATGCTTTAAAGAGTTGTCTTACACGCTGATCCAAGGCCTTACTTTCAAATAGGGAGCAATGCTCCATGAGCAATCTGGTATTAAGGTTTTCGTACAAAAAATCTTCATCAAATCGCAACTCTCTCATCTCCTGAACACTGTTGTAAAACGGGTAGAGGTACAAAAGGTCAAGGATTGCCTTTTCAGGGGAGGCAATTTTTATGATACTTTTATTTTCCAGAGGTTTAAGGTCATAACCGAACATAAGATTTTCCTTGAAATTCTTATAGGAAAACTCACCAAAATCATTCGAAAAAGATTCGGTTTTCAAAGATGTCACACTTGTAATTTGAACAACGGATTCCGGAATAATTCCATAGAAAGAGAGAGCGGTGTGGAGGCTGATATATGATGGGCGGTAGATGAGGTTGGCGAAATAAAGAGAATAATCGGGTTTGCCCTTGTATTCAGCGAAAGCAAAGTACCCTTGTCTAAGGCGGATTAAATATCCCCTTTTTACCCATCGGGTCAAATTGTTTCTATCGAAATCCGGCTGCCATGCATATATCTGATTGATATTAAAACAAGCCAGCTCGTACAATTTATCTTTGAATTCCAAATAGGTCATTTGTTGTTTTATTTCTATTATGCAGCAAATATAGTGCATTTCAGAAACAAAACAAGTGTTTATTAAAGATTTTAAGTTTTAAGATCAACAAAAAAAGGGAGACCACAATGGATCTCCCTTCTTTTAAGTTTTCTTTCGTTTCGCTTATGCTTCAGCAATAACTCTTGGCAAAACCGATACGTATGACTTATTGTTACTCTTCTTACGGAATGAAACAATACCATCAGTAAGTGCATACAGAGTATGATCTTTACCGATACCTACATTTAATCCGGGGTTATGAACTGTTCCTCTCTGACGAATCAGAATGTTCCCGGCTTTAGCGACTTGACCGCCAAATAATTTAACGCCTAATCGTTTACTGTGTGATTCGCGTCCGTTCTTCGAACTACCGACACCTTTCTTATGAGCCATAATCTAAAATTTTTCCGGATTAAAAATTAAGCAATTTCTTCGATTTTGATTTGTGTAAGGTACTGACGGTGACCGTTTTTCTTAGAATAACCTTTACGGCGTTTCTTTTTGAAAACAATAACTTTTTCACCTTTAAGGTGAGTAAGAACCGTTGCCTTAACAGAAGCTCCCTCTACATAAGGGGCACCAATCTTGATAGCTCCATCGTTGTCAACCAGAAGAACTTTTTCGAAATTCAACGTGGCACCCTCCTCGGCTTTCAGACGGTTTACATAGAGTTTTCTATCCTTCTCTACTCTAAATTGCTGTCCTGCAATATCTACAATTGCGTACATAAAATAATTTTTAAAAATTATTGACTGCAAGCGGTTGTTATCTAAACAACTCTTATTCAATAGCTTGACAATCTTCTATTAATATTTTTGGAACGCAAATATATGCAATTATTATTATTCCACAAAATTTTGCGCAAAAATTTGCGGGTGCGGGAGATTCTCCGCGCCAGTTTGTGGTATAACATTGGTTATTAGCGCATTAAAAATGAGCCAATTTTCACCTTATGCGTTGGTCTATTTGTATGTACTTTGTTTTTAATTAGTTACCACAAACTGGCGCGGAGATTTTTATGGTGCCTGCGGCGCGTGTTTATGCCTGCGGCAAGTGTATGGTGCCTGCGGCGTGTGGGCTTCGCATTTGCTCCGCGCCAGTTTTGGATATGTGCTTGTATGACAGATATTTGCAAAATAGACTTTGTTTATAAATCGCAAAAACTCATTAAGTCTCATTTGCAAAACGCTCAAATACAATTTGTTGTCCAAAACTGGCGCGGAGATTTTTTTATGGTGCCTGCGGCGCGTGTTTATGCCTTCAGTAAAAGATGTGCGAGTGAAATTTTGCTGTGTGCACAACTGTGTTCACATATGTATGTTTGCCACGAATGCAAGCACCTGTATATTCATAAGTTGCACAAAAGATCGCAAAAAACGGGTTTTTTGAGTCAAATAATTTCTGGGCTTTACACTATTCTTTTACATTTTTACTTATATTTGCGTAATATGGACTCTCCCTTTACATACAACACATATGTTACCGGCACTGATTTCATCTCAAGACATCAGGAACTGGACCTTTTCACCAATCTCGTAAGACAAAAACAACACATATTAATTTACGAACCTCCAAAAAGCGGAAAGCACTCCCTAATACAACAAGGGCTCATCAAACTCCGCCAGGAGGGCTACAGCTACACCGTCTGCAAAATCAACCTCTTTAACGTACGCACCCAGAAGCACCTGCTATACAAAGTGTTCGACTCTTTACTCGACACTTTCTGCAGCAGCCCGCAGGAGAGAGAGGAGGTAATCGCCGAGATAAATTCGGGTATAGCCGGGGTTTTCGGAGATGGCGAGGTTAAGTACGAAACAGCCACTGACCCAATTCCTGACGCCATTGCCGAGCAGATTTTGAACATGCCGGAATTCATGGCAAAAAAATACAGCACCAATCCCGTCATATATCTTGAGGAGTTTCAGGAACTGCTACTGCTGGACGACAACTATTATGTGCTCAAACTTCTGGAGAGAATTCTCAAAAGCCACACCACAAGTACCTATATAATAACAGGTTCGCAGGTGAACGCCATGAAGGAGATCTTTGAAGTGCAGAGGTTTTTCTACAACTTTGCCGAAAGAATCAAGCTTGGCAGAATCGACAAAAAGAGTTTTACCGACTTCATTATAAGGAGTTTTCTCAAAGCCGGCCGGGTAGTCTCAAAAGAATTGGCCGACAAAACCTACGAACTGACCGACGGCCATCCATGGTACACACAGCAACTAGGCGACATCTCCTTCCTCCTCACCCGAGGCTTCCTCACCGACCAGATCCTAATGCAGTCCTTCACCTCGCTTATCGAACTCCACTCATACCGCTTTCTCACAGTAACCGGCCGCCTAAGCCGCTTTCAAATAAATTTCCTCAAAGCAATTCTGGACGACGCCGAAAAACTGAGCTCCGCCGAGGTAATGCAACGCTACGGCTTCAACTCATCTGCAAACGTCAACCGCCTCAAAGAGGCGCTCCAGAAAAAGGAGATACTCACCCAGGAAAAGGGCAAATGGGAATTCCTTGACCCCCTCTTCAAAACCTGGCTCAAAAACGTTTACTTCGAACTGTAAAACACACGCGCCGCAGGCACCACATCAATCTTCCCTGTTACCAGCAAACAAAATGTTTAATACATTTGTTGTATTGGAATACTTGTCATGCGAGTATTTTTTTGAAAGCATAAAGGCATGCAAGCAGAAATACATGTAAAAACAGGTTTGCTCAACATTATCATATATATAGGTATGAAAAAAATATTATTAGGCATTACGGGTGCAAGCGGCCAGATATACGCTTCCAAAATGATGGAGGTGGTTAGGGCCATCAACGGTGAGTTAAGTGGGAAGGCAAATGGAAGTGAAAGTGGTGTTGGAAGTGGTAATGGAAGTGCTGCCGGGATGGGGATTAAGTTGGATTTGGTGTTTACCGATACGGCAAAGGTGGTTTGGGAGGATGAGTTGGGAGTGCCGGTACCGGCTAATGCGCTGGACAACAATAGTTACTACCACCCATACGCCTCCGGGTCAAACGCCGCAGATATTATGATTGTAATGCCTTGCACTATGGGCACTATTGGCCGGATAGCCTCGGGAGCCACATCGGACCTCCTTACACGCGCTGCCGACGTTATGCTCAAAGAGCGCCGCCCACTCATAATCGTACCCCGAGAAACCCCATTCAACCTCATACACCTCCGCAACCTCACCACTCTAGCAGAGGCCGGAGCAATAATAGCACCCGCCTCACCCTCGTTCTACACCCACCCGCAAAATATGGAGGAACTCATTGACACGTTTGTGCGGCGAATACTTGGAATAGCGGGTTTGGAGGCACATTTGAAGAGATTTATGTCTAACTGATCCTGTGTATATTGCTGTTTTACTGATATTTACACTCAAGTGGTTTTCTAAAAAGCATAAAACCACTTACTCCTAAATACCTCTATGTCTGATAGATACACCAAAGCAGTAAGACATTTTTCTTTTTACTTCTTCGTAGCTTTCGTGCAATACAGATGAGATCTGCCTAATGTTTGCACCAACATCATTTCTAAGTCTAATCATAATATCTTCCAACTCACTCTTATTCAATGCAAAAAGAGTTTTTCCTTTTTGTTTTAGAAGCAAATCCAAGTATTTACACACCTCGGAATCCGGAACTCTACGCCAAACCCCCTCCCCACTCTGTCTAATAGTATTCAAATCAGGGCAAGAATTCTTAATAGCCAAATCAAGAGAGTTCCTATCCTTAAAATGCTCTTTCATAATTGATGTATCAACATCAATGAATTTTGAAAGGTGGCAGGAGCCATGCGAAAAGTAGAACTTGTATGAACTCCACTCGTATTCCCATGGTTGATTACACATACCGGCTTTAACAGGATTAGCAAGAATATAAAGGATACTATCGGAAATCCATTTATTCGAAAATTTACAACTACTGTTGAAAGGTGATTTAAAAACTTTGTCAATTCCCGGATGTCTTGTGTTATACCATCGGGAAAAACCCTTGAGCAAACTTGAAACAAATAAAGTAAGACTCGAGGTCTCAACATGTATATGCAAATGATTAGTCATAAGGACAAAAGCTATGATTTTAGTATTGTACTGCTTGGCTGCCTTATCACATCTTTTGAGAAATTCAATTCTTTCTTCATCATTGTAAAAAACAGTGTGTTTGCCGCTCCCACGCACATAAACATGAATCGAACCACTCTGAATCCTTCCGTTTTTCCGACTAGATTTCGAATTAGATTTTGAGCTTAATGATTTAACCATAGAATTTGAGTATGATCATAATAGTAGATACTGTGATTTTTGAAAGCTATTAATGATTTTATTTGCTGGAGTATCATTTTGGATTTTGTAAAATGGTGTATGTTTTTTACAAAAATAAAAGCCGGGTGGTAGTTCCCGGCTTAGAATGAGATATATAAAATTTAAATTCGGAAATTTCTCGCTAGTAGCTTAAGATGGCGACTTTGCCGTCCATTGAGGTGACAAGTAGCTGGCGGTTGCCTATGGGGCGGATGTAGTTGATGAGGGCGATGGAGAAGCGGTACTTCCAGGCGACGGTGCCGTCGGTGGCGTTGAGGGCGAAGATGTTGCCTTTGTCGGTTGGCACGAAGATGAGGCCGTTGGCGGTTGTCATTGGCGATGGGGCTATTTCGTAGCCGTAGCCGGTGTGCGATTCCCAAAGCTTAATGGGTGTGTTTCCGGATGTGTTGGCTGAACCTGTTGAAGTTGCAGCAATATTGTAGTCGCCGGTGCTAAAGGCGATAACGGTGTCCTGCATGGTTTTGATGTAAACGGCTGAGCCGTCTTGGGAGAGGCCGATTGCTTCACGGCCTCCGCGGGCACTCCAGAGCTCTTTGCCGGTAAGTGCGTCAATGGCATGGGAGCGGCGTTCAGGGGTAACCACGAATAGTTTACCGTTGGCTTTTACCGGCCACACGGCAGCGGCAGACAGACCCCTCCCCTTACGGTTGGTCCACTCCCACATAAGTTTGCCACTCTTTGGTTCAAATGCATAAACACGATTTGCCCAGTCACCAATATATACACCATCGGCATCGGCCCACGGCTTAGCCTCAATGAAACTCTTAATACCGGTGTAACTCCACACAACCCTGCCACTCTTTATATTAATGGCTCTAAAGACTCCGTCAGATGCACCTATATATACAAGATCGCCCAACATTGAGGGCGAGCCCAATACACTCTTGGCGGCCTCGACCTTCCAAAGCAACTTGCCGGAATGGGCATCCAGACCATAAATGAAGTTGTCGCTGGAGCCAACCACAAGAATGGCGCTCTTCTCGCAAACCTCAGGCGACGAGAACACCTTGCCACCGGTAGCAAACGACCATTTGAGCGAACCGTCGGCGGCATCAAGCGACTTGATAACACCAGCAGTATTCGAAATATAAACATGTCCAAACGCAAAAGCCGCCGCCGACCCAATGTCCGAATCATCCTGAAACTCCCACACAACATCCACCGGAGCGTGCATCACAGGGTTTGCAGAGTGTTTGAGCAGAGGAATCGAGTGCCAAGGCTCCTGGGTAATGCCGTTGCTGCGAACCGCAAACGAAATTTTGCCAAAGCTGTATTCAGAATGTGTATCAATAGTTACGATGTTGTAGCCGGCGTGCCCGGCAGCTACCTTGCCTGCACGAAGATTCGAACGACCCATTACGCCACGGACGCCAGAAAAATCCAACGCACGATTTGAATGGCCGTGCCCGCAAAGCGAAACCTGAATGTTCACCCTCTTGAGCATATCAATAACATCGGCAAAATTCAACATAGCATCATCAAGCGGATAGTGGTTTATAAAAACCACCGGCATCTCACGAGGCAACGACCTTGTAACCGAATCTAACCAAACCATAGCCTCACGCGGCACAAGTGCAGGAGCCATACGCATGTTCGGGCCCGAATTTGTGCCAATAAATTGAATACCATTCTTCTTAAAACTGAAATATTCGTAGCCAAAAACCTTCGCAAAGGTGTTGCAACCACTCTCACTCCACTTAGAATCGTGATTTCCCGAGAGCACATAGTAAGGAACATTGAGGCGACTGATTATAGATTTTGCAATTTCAATCTCCTTGTCAGATCCAAATTCGGTGATATCACCCGCAAACACTACAAAATCTATATCTTTCAATGTGTTAATATCGGCAACAGATATCTCCAGGTCCTCAATGTTGGAAGCAACATCAGAAATATGAATATCGGCAAGGTATGCGAACCGAACATATTGCCTGTTTACCGCCTGACCATATAGGTTAGATACCGATAAAAGTATGATAATGAACAGTGTTATCGGTAGTAATTTTTTAAAATTTCTCATAATTGATGAAATTAATGTTTTTACAAAAATAGTTAAAAATCGAAATTAAAAAACCCTCTGAACTCCACAATATTAACTATTTCGTAGCAAAATAACACATTACAGAGGGTCCAATTTTTTATGTGGCTTAAAAACAACCAAATAATAATTATCAATTGATAAAATGGGTATTGATATCTCAAATATTTATTATTACATTTGAACAACCTAAACAGGTGACCCACAAACATCGAAAAACTTGTGAGTCACCAACATTCTCTGTTCACTCCCCGGAACAAGCTATGGAGAAATTAATCAAACATCTTAGACCACACATCAGAATTTTACTGCACAACTTTATGCCAAGGTGGATTATTTTTATAATTGACCTGACAATAGTTGCGCTTGCATTTATAGCCCTTTGGTATTTCCGCGAAACCATCGCAGAACACAAAAGCCTCTACTTTGGATACAAACTGTGCCTCATTCTTCTATTCTACTCTCTATCGGCACTTATTTTCCGCACTCACAGAGGAGTCGTAAGATACTCTACCGTACAAGATCTTAAAAAGGTATCAGTATCATCATTCCTCGCAACCGCCTTGTTTCTGGGAGTAACTCTGTTTATAAACCTCACCAGCTACTGGGACGCACAAATCCCCGACTTTAACATTTGGTTCCCAATTGTACTCTGCTTTGTAATTATTGCAGGGCAACTACTCTTAAGATTTATCGTTAAAACAATATTCGAAATTTTCGAAGGGGCATTAATGGGTAAAAAGAGACGCGTGTTCATACTGGGAACAGACTCTGACGCAATAAAACTTGCAACCCAAGTTCTGGGAGAGAGCAGCAATCCATACAAACCTGTAGCATTCATAACATTAGAAGCTAACCGCGCCGGCAAATCTGTGTCCGGCCTGCCTATTCTATATGCAAACGGAAGCATCACAGAGTTTATGGAGCAATACAATGTAGGTACTCTCCTTATTAACAGATCTGAACTGCAGGTTATACGAAACGAATTCTACGAAAAATGCATTGTTGAAGGGTTGGAGCTCATGGTGGTTAACTCATTCAGCAAATATACCAACGGAGATAGTGATAACGGAGAGATGATTATCCCTCCACAGATCGATAAAATCAAAATCGAAGACCTGCTGGGAAGAAACGCAATAGAGATGAATCGCAACGCAATTGAGCACCAGTTTACCGACCAGGTGATTCTCATAACAGGCGCAGCAGGCTCTATCGGATCAGAAATTTGCCGCCAGATTAGTCAATTCAAATGCAAAAAACTTGTTCTGGTAGATCAAGCCGAAACACCACTTAATGACCTTTGGCTGGAACTCGCCTGCAAAAACACCGGAATTGAGATCAAGCCAATTGTTGCAAATGTAAGCAACGAGCTTAGAATGAGGCAAATATTCGAATGTGCCAAACCAAGCCTTGTATTCCACGCCGCAGCATATAAACATGTACCAATGATGGAGTTCCACCCATCTACAGCCGTTGTTACAAACGTACTGGGCACCAAAATATGCGCCGACCTCTCTGTTGAATTCGGAGTAAAACGCTTTGTAATGATATCTACCGACAAAGCAGTGAACCCCACTAACGTAATGGGAGCAACAAAAAGGGCAGCAGAGATATATATCCAGTCACTCTACCACAAACTCCTAAAAGATGATGTAGATGAGCCAACAAGCTTTGTAACCACAAGGTTCGGCAACGTATTGGGTTCAAGCGGCTCTGTAGTGCCACTCTTCAAAAGGCAGATAGAGTCCGGAGGCCCAATTACAATTACACATAACGACATTACGAGATATTTCATGACAATACCAGAAGCCTGCTCACTTGTACTTGAAGCCGGCTGTACAGGGCACGGAGGAGAGATATATGTATTTGACATGGGAGAACAGGTTAAGATATATGACCTTGCAGAGAAGATGATCCGTCTGAGCGGAAAGGTACCGGGCAGAGATATCAAGATTGTTGAGACAGGGCTCAGGCCTGGGGAGAAGCTATTTGAAGAGGTTTTAAATATAGAGGAGGATACACTTCCAACATATCATAAAAAAGTGCTCATAGCCAAAGTGAGGCCTTATGCGTTCGGCTTTGTCAAACTATCAATAGACGAACTCATAGAGATAGCACTTCTATACACACAGCCGAGAGAGGTTGTAATAAGGCTTAAACTTCTAATGCCGGAGTTTGTAAGCCAGAATTCGGAATACTGTGAATTAGACAAAATTTTAATTGACAACTATTACAGAGAAAATTAACAAATATTTATATGTCATTTATCAGGAGATTAATTTTAGTTACGGCAGCTCTACTCATAGTGGCTGCCGCCTTTGCGCAAATGAGCGACCAACAACTCATTGAAGAATTAAAACGCTACAGCACATCGGGATTAAGCCAAGAGAAGATACTAACCGAACTTGCCTCAAAAGGGGTCACACGCGAACAACTTGAGAGGATAAAGGCACAATACGACTCCTCAAAGGCCACAGCCACAGGAACGGCAGTTACACCCGATAACAGGACACGAGAGAACGTGACATCAGGCCCTGATCAAGTTGTTGTAGTAAATGCACCAGCACAAGGCCCCAACGAAATATTCGGACGCAGCCTCTTCTCAAGCAAAAACCTAACCTTCCAGCCAAACCTCAACCTCCCCACCCCCGAAAACTACCAGCTGGGCACGGGAGACGAAATTATTGTTGATATCTGGGGCAACAGCGAATACAACTTCAGGCAAAGAATATCTCCCGACGGAAACATTATTGTTCCCAATATTGGCCCTATTCATCTGAACGGACTGGATATAAAAGAGGCATCAACAAAGATAAGACGAGCATTCAGCAGAATCTACTCCGACCTTGCCTCCGGCTCACCAGGAACATACATCAAAACATCACTCGGCAACATCAGAAGCATACAGGTGAACATCATGGGCGAAGTGACACTCCCCGGAACCTACACCCTGAGCTCATTCGCAACAGTATTCCACGCCCTCTATTCAGCAGGCGGAATTAACGATATAGGAAGCCTGCGCGACATTAAAGTTTACCGCTCAGGCAAACTCATTGCCCAGACCGACGTATATGAATACCTTCTCAAAGGCGACAACTCCGGCGATATTGTACTCAAAGAGGGCGACCTGGTAAGGGTTGAACCATACAAAAAGCGAGTTCACATGACCGGAGCCGTGAAAAGACCAATGTGGTACGAGATGAAAGAGGGAGAACCACTAGAACAACTGGTTAAGTACGCAGGCGGCTTTACAAGCGATGCATTCAAGAAAAATGTACGGCTTACACGAAAAGGCGACACAGAACTTAAGGTATATACAATTGAATCTGAAATCTTTGACAGCTTCATGCTCAAAGATGGCGACGAAATTATTGCCGACTCAATTCTTGTCAGATATGAGAACAGAGTATCAATCAGCGGTTCGGTCTTCAGACCCGGCGATTTCGCACTGGATAGCAGCATTCAAACACTCAAAGATTTAGTAACCAAGGCAGAGGGGCCAACAGAAGAGGCTCTGCTTACACGAGTACTACTCTACCGCGAAAATGCCGACCTTACAACCCGCGTCGAGTCAATTGACCTGGACAAGCTGCTCAAAGGGACAAAACCCGACATTGCCCTTAAGAAAAACGACCGCCTTTATGTTCCCAGCAAAAACGAACTCAGAGACGAACTCTTCATAACCCTTGCCGGCGAAGTGAAAAGACCAAGCAACTACCCATTTGTTTACAGCATGAGCATAGAGGATCTGATTCTTCAGGGTGGAGGACTTCTGGAATCTGCGTCCAGAGCCAGAGTTGACGTTTCAAGACGAATTAAGGACCCACTTAGCACCCAGGAGTCGCCGGTTCAGAGTGAGGTATTCAGCTTTGATTTACACAGGGGCTTTATAGTAAACGGAGATAAAAATTTCGTATTAAGGCCATACGACATAGTTGTGGTCCGACGCTCACCCGGATATGAGGTGCAAAAGATTGTCAGCATAAACGGCGAGGTGCTATTTGGTGGTACATACTCACTTATTGAAAAGGGCGAAAGAATATCATCTGTAATCAAACGCGCCGGCGGACTTACAAGCAGCGCATACATTAAAGGGGCACGAATCACCCGCACAATGACTTCCGACGAATATACCCAGCTTCAAGCTACACTTAAACTCACTCAAAACAGAGGTGAAGACTCAATTGCAGTTGAAAGCCTTAATGTTTCAGGCATGTATCAAATAGGTTTTGACCTAAACAAAGCACTCTCCAACCCAGGCGGAGATAACGATTTAGTCTTAGCGGCAGGCGATGTTATAACAATACCCGGTATGAACAACGTAGTTAAAATATCGGGTGCCGTTATGTACCCAAATGCCGTGGCCTACTCTAAGGATATGAATATGAACGACTACATTAAAAACGCCGGCGGCTACGGATTTAGAGCACGCAAAAACAGAGCATACGTAGTTTACATGAACGGCAAAGTATCAAAAGGGCCAGCCTCAACCATTGAACCCGGATGTGAAATCATAGTTCCTCATAAACCGGAAAGAGATAAGATGACAACCGGAGAAATTCTTGGTGTTTCAACATCAATAGCTTCAATCGCAGCATTAATAATGGCAATAATAAGATAGACATGGAAGAAAGAGACAAAGATATTATCACACAGAATCAGGCAGAGGATGAGATTGATCTTATTGAGATTGCAAGAAAACTCTGGGCAGGCCGAAAGTTAATAATCAGGGTAACTCTGGTATTTGTTCTACTCGGATTCGTAATTGTTCTTTTTACACCCAATTATTATACAGCATCCAGTACAATGGTGCCACAAACAGGGGATAAGAAGGCGTCTGGCAGTTTAAGTGGACTTGCCGCTATTGCTGGTATAAACATTGGTGCATTTTCCACAAGTGAGGTTCTTGCTCCAATAATGTACCCAATTATTTTGCGGAATGTCAATTTTCAGAAACAACTTATATATTCTGAATATAATATAAAAAAGTCAGCCATCCCTGTTACTTACTATGATTATGCATCTAATAAGAAGTATCATCAATTTAATATTAGAAATACAATAAAGAAATACTCAACGGGACTTCCGACTCTGGTATTAAAATCTTTATTCCCAAACAATAGTTTATTGGAGAATGTGCAATCAATCGAAAGTAAAGCAATTAAAAATATAACATATTCAGAAAATTTGATAATCAAAGCATTACTCGAAAATCTTAGAGTAAATGTGAATGAAAGAGGTGGTTATGTCACAATCTCCTTTACATGCTTTGAACCAAAATTATGTGCCGAAATTGTTCTGAGAACACAAACACTCCTTCAAGAATTTTTAACGGAATTCAAGTTAGAAAAGGTAAGAAGTAATCTTGTATTTGTAGAGAATAGTTTTAATGAGGCAAAACAAAATTTTGAAACTAAACAAGCTGAACTCGCGAAATTTAGAGATGCAAACAAAAGTCTTACTACTGCTATGGCAAGAACTCAGGAGGAGAAGCTAACATCGGAATATAATCTTTTGTTAAGTGTTTATACGGAGCTTGCAAAACAAAAAGAACAAGCAAAAATTGCAGTCACAGAGACAACACCAATATTAACAATAATTGAACCTGTAAAAATACCTGTTGATAAATCAGGTCCAAAAAGAAGTTTGATTTTAATTGGGTTTGTATTCACCGGCTTTTTAATTGGTTCATTATGCGTATTTTACTCAGATATTAAATATCATTTTAAAAGGATAATATAAATAAATTCAATTATTTATGAATAATATTTTAATAGTTTTTGGGACAAGGCCAGAGGCAATAAAAATGGCTCCTTTAATAATAGAACTACAGAAATACCCTGAAAAATTCAAGGTTATAGTTGCAGTAACAGCACAACACCGTCAAATGCTTGATCAAGTATTGGCTATTTTTAAAATCAAAGTCAATTATGATCTTAATATTATGAAACCAGGACAGGATTTATATGATATTACATCAAATGTTATCCTTGGTCTTAAAAATATTTTAGAAGAAGCATCTCCAGACATTGTATTAGTACATGGCGATACAACTTCATCAATGGCAGCAGCTATAGCGTCATTTTACTCACATATACCTGTTGGCCATGTTGAAGCGGGCTTAAGAACCCATGACATTGATAGTCCTTGGCCAGAAGAGTTTAATAGGCAATTAACAGCTAGAATAGCAACTTTACATTTTAGTCCAAGCAAGTTAAGTAAAGAGAATTTAATTAGTGAAAACATTCCAACATTTAAAATACACATAACAGGTAATACTGTCATTGACTCACTAAATTACATACTTAAAACAATTAGTGAGACTGATGAAATAAAAAAGAATATTAGGGCATCTCTAATCAAAGTTGGAATAAATGAAGGTATCTTAAACAAATGGGAAAGAAAAGAACGGAAGCTTGTTCTTATTACAGGACACAGGAGAGAAAATTTTGGAGATGGATTTATTGACATCTGCAACGCAATAAAGGAATTAGCTCTGAAACACCCTAATTCTGATTTTCTTTATCCAATGCATCTAAATCCTAATGTAAGAAAGGCTATTCAAATAGTGTTTAAGAATAAAAAAGAGCAACAACCAAATATAATCTTCACTGAGCCAATTGAATATTTACCATTTATTTATCTAATGCAAGAAAGTTCTATCGTATTAACTGACAGCGGAGGTGTCCAAGAGGAAGCACCATGCCTCGGGAAACCAGTATTAGTAATGAGAAACAATACCGAGAGACCAGAACTTCTGTCAAATGGTACTGTAATACTAGTTGGTACAGACCAAAAAAAAATAGTAGAAGAAACGTCGATTTTACTTTCAAAAATAGTTAAAAGTAGTGCCATCGAAAAAACCAGTCCTTATGGAGATGGCACAGCATGTAAGAAGATTGCTGAAATCTTATCCAATTTTTTTTTAATAAAAAAAAATAACTAACTGTTATTTAGAGTAAACAATGTACAAACTTACATATTTAATATTTCAATGAAATCAAAAGTAGCATTAATAACAGGCATAACTGGACAAGATGGTTCATATTTGGCAGAATTCTTAATAAACAAAGGGTATATTGTTCATGGTATTGTACGTAGTAGTAGTTCTTTTAATCGTGAGAGAATTGATCATTTAACATCTAACAAAGAAATATTTCATAATACTTTATTCTTACACTACGGTGACCTAATTGACTCTAGTAATTTGAATAGGATTCTTGAAAAAGCTGAGCCCGATGAAATATATAACCTTGGCGCACAAAGTCATGTCCAAGTATCTTTTGAAATTCCTGAATATTCAGCAGAAGTAAACGCGTTAGGCACAATTAGACTTCTTGATGGCATAAGAAATAGCTCATTAAGAACAAAATTTTACCAAGCTTCAACGTCTGAGCTATTTGGTAATTCTTCAACTTCTGCTCAAAATGAAGACACAAATTTTAACCCTCGTAGCCCTTATGCTGTCTCAAAATTGTATGCTTACTGGATTGTCAAAAACTATAGAGAAGCATACAACATTTTTGCGAGTAACGGGATTCTTTTCAACCATGAAAGTGAGAGACGAGGTGAAACTTTTGTAACCAGAAAAGTAAGCATAAATGTTTCAAAAATAATTTTAGGTATAATAAATAAATTTTCCTTAGGTAATCTCGATGCTAAACGCGATTGGGGTTATGCTCCAGATTTTGTTGAAGGTATTTGGAAAATTTTGCAGTCAGACACTCCCGATGACTTTGTTTTAGCAACGAATGAAACTCATACTGTAAGAGAATTTATTGAAGAGGCCTTTATAGTAATGGGAGAAGAAATAATTTGGGAAGGTAAAGGTTTGGATGAAAAAGGAATATTAAAAAAAACAGGAAAAGAAGTGATTGATATTGACAAAAGATATTTTCGTCCTACTGAGGTTGATTTTTTGCTTGGTGATTATAGTAAGGCTAAACAGAAATTGGGTTGGGAACCAAAAACTACATTCAACGAGTTAGTAAGAAAAATGGTAACCTACGATTACAATAAACTAAAAATTTCCACTAATAGAAATGTACACATCTTTAACAAATTGTAGATACTGCAAGTCAAAAAATTTGACTTCAGTATTGAGCTTGGGAGAGCAGTATTTAACTGGTGTATTCCCAGAAAATGAAAACGAAATCATTACTAAAGGTCCATTAGAATTATGCATATGCAATAACTGTGCTCTTGTTCAATTAAGTCATAGCTATGACTTAATTGAGATGTATGGTGACAATTATGGTTATAGATCCGGGTTAAACCCTACAATGATAGAACACCTTCAAAATAAGGCCGCAATATTGGAAGGTACGGTTGATTTACTTCCATCTGATTTCATTATTGACATCGGGAGCAATGATGCTACGCTTTTAAAGTCTTATAAATTTAATTGTAATAAAGTTGGAATTGATCCAACAGGTAATAAGTTTTCTCATTTTTACCCAAAAAACATTGACTTAATTGCAGATTTTTTTTCAAAAAAAAATATTCTTGATGCATTCGATGGGTTTAATAGCGCAAAAATAATAACTTCAATCGCAATGTTTTATGACTTATGCGACCCGCAAAAATTCATATGTGATGTGAGAGATTTGCTAGATGTGGATGGCGTTTGGCATTTTGAACAGAGTTACTTACCAACCATGATTGAAACGAATAGTTATGATACTATATGTCATGAACATTTAGAATACTATTCTTTAACCATGATTAACAAAATGTTACGTGAAAATGGCATGAAAATTATTGATGTCAAAATTAATGAAATAAACGGAGGTAGTTTTGCTGTGACTGCTTGTAAAAAAGAAGCAAGATTTGAAGTAAATTCACACAATGTTGATTTTTTGATAAAAAAAGAAAAAATCTTGGGTATAGATACTCAGAAACCATTTATGAAATTTCGTAATAGTATATTAAATCATAAAAAAGAACTAATAAATATTCTTAATAAATTAAAAAAAGAGGGAAAGATCGTGCATGGTTACGGTGCTAGTACGAAAGGAAATGTAATTCTTCAATTTTGTGGGATAACAAACGAACACATTGATTATATCGCTGAAGTAAACCCTGAGAAATTTAATAAAATTACCCCTGGAACAAATATTAAAATTATTTCTGAAACAGAGTCTAGACGCCATAAGCCTGATTACTACTTAGTTTTGCCATGGCATTTCAAAAATTTCATAATACAGAAAGAGCACGAATTTATTAAAAATGGTGGGAAACTAATATTCCCCCTTCCAAATATTGAAATCATTTCAAATGGAAAAAATTAATTGGCATAGTTTTACTACATGGGGTAAGGAAGAGGAATTTCTTTTAACCGCGTTTAAATCTACTTGGGTTTCTGGAGGGCAATATGTTGATAAATTTGAAGAGGCACTGAAGATGAAGTTAAACTTGCCTAATGCATTAGTCGTAACAAATGGAACAGCGGCTTTAGAATTAGCGCTATTAGGAATAGATTTAACTCCTGGAGATGAGGTAATTATTCCAGCATATGGTTTTATGGCAGCAGCAAACATTGTAAGTTTGTTGCATGCAAAGCCAATTTTTATTGATGTAAATCCTGAGAGTTGGGTTATTGATCACACCAAAATTGAATCCAGAATCTCAAAAAAAACAAAGGCGATAATAACTATTCACAACTATGGTGTAG
>PHDA01000030.1 GCA_002842465.1 Bacteroidetes bacterium HGW-Bacteroidetes-7 | reverse complement strand
CTCTGAAAAATCATAAGTTGGAAGTAGTTTATAGTTTTTGATTCTCATTCATTAGAAATTTTAACATATTTTTCGGCACATCCTTCATCACAACTTATTTCGTCGATTAAAATTATTCCATTAGGCTCTGCAATAGATAATTGAATAGCTAGAGAGATTAATCGCTTAGATCCCTTTCCTTTCAATCTTAAAGGGACATCAATTTCGTGCAAACAAACTTTGTTTTCTTTAATGGATATATCTCTATGATCAATTGAAGCTTTAATATCAGGTGCACTTATTCCTAATTTTTTTGATGTTTCAACAACAACTTTGATAACTTCGTTAAACTTTTCAGCTATACTTCCATCAATCTCATGTTTTGCTCTTCTCAGGACCTCTAATATCACATTTTCCTCATCTTCTGCTTGACCCACTTCCGTTTTTTTCAATAGAGTATAAAGTGGATTCCCTTTATTTAGCGAGAAATGTTTATCAGAATAATTAGAAATAGTTGCTGAATTAAAATGAGACCTATCTATAGCAGAAATTGAGGCAGGTGCTTGTCCTCTATAATTAGCGACTGACCATATTGGCTCTAAATCTTTAGTTACCTTTAAATTAATCGTTAATGCCGCAGTAGCAAATTCAGCTTCATCAGACTCCATGTCATCAATAATTGTCCCGTCAGATTTTACGCCACGTACATACATCCCATACTTAGCCAAAAGCTTCTCTGGTACATCAACCAGTGTCGCTTCAATTTCTATAGGACTGTTTGTTTGACAATTATAGAAGTCGCTATCGTAGAAACTCAGGCTCCAACTAGATGAAAGCACAAAAGATATGGCGTCTAATATTGTTGACTTACCTGAATCCCCGCGCCCAATTATACATGTTAAGCCTTTTTTAAAATTCTGATCAAAATTTTGAATCCCTCTGAAGTTTTTAATTATTAGATGATGAAGTGTTGCCATAATAAGTTTAATAAATTAAAAATTATTCATTCGCCATTATTTTCCCCTCCAACGTCTCAAACCTGTCTGCCAACTCAAATCCAACTCCTTTGTCAATTGCGTTAAAGTGTTCTTTGCCGCATTTGATTTTGGCGAGCTCAGTTGCTTTGATGGAATCCTCGAACATACCGCCTTTAGTTTCAACCACAAAGTACAGGCGCTGTTTGCCGTTTTCTTCCCACACCAAGGCCCAATCCGGGTTGTAGGGGCCAAGAGGAGTGTCAATCCTAAACCAAGATGGAAGCTTAGCATAAACCTTTACATTCTGAGACTGCTCAAATGCTGTAGCCATGGGCAGCTCAACCGTTGGAGAGTCGTAGATAACATAATCGTACGGCGATTTTTTGCTCTCCATCAAATTTGAATTAAGATAACCCTGAAGTTCAACGTTTTCAAATAGTTCCTGACACCAAACATCGTGTTCACCAAGTTTTCTGTATTTAATCCCATCTACAAGACACAGTCGCATTTCTGCTTTTATAATATCTAAAACAGACTCTATAAAAGCCTGCGGATTTTTCTTAAACGCATCCAGCCTTTTGGATTTTACAAGAATATCTACAATACTTATTCTTGTGAGATTTGTCTCATTCTGCAGATAAGTGACAATATCCGGCAGTTGGGAGATTGTCTCTTCAATGATTTTTGCTGTTCTTTGCAATGTGCCTTCATTCGCCCTTACTGCTCCGGCTGTTGTCTCAAGTTTTATCTTCTTCGTAATAAACCTACCTTTTCCAACAGATACCTCTTCAAAAATTCTTTGTGCACACTTTGATACCAATGCAGCTGAATCAAAATTAACAGAATAGGTAGTTTTATATTTTATCCTATTCCACAATTCGGAAAATTCCGGAGAGAGCAAAACCTCTTTTCTTAGAGAGACCTTCCGGGCATCGTTTCTGTTTTTGATATTAATATTTCCGGAAACCTTTCGCAAAGTTTTAAGAATCGGCCCTTTGATGTAGTCAAACTCTGCCGGAATAGTAACTCTGTTATCTTTAAGATCGAGCCTCAGTTTATCCTGAACCTTCCCGGCAACCTCTCTTGTTTTATTATTGACTACCTCTGCCTTAATGTATCCGCACTGTTCAAAAAAGTCAAAAAGGAATTTTGATTTTTCTTCATTTAGATAGACCGGCTTCTCTTTTGTATCATCGATATTGATATGAGCAAAAGAGTGCTTATAAAGCAATCCAAATTTGTATCCTGTGTCCTCCTCTATCTCTTTTTGCAGACCTTTGGCAAAATCTTCATACGATTCATTTGCCATTACTGTTAGAGTATTTACCTCAAACCCTCTTACTCTTTCCCCATTCTGGTTTACACACAAACGCAATCCTCGACCAACTTTCTGGCGCTTTGTCAAGTCGTCTTTTGAATCAATAAGGGTGCATATCTGGAAGACATTAGGGTTGTCCCATCCCTCTTTAAGGGCAGAGTGAGAGAAAATAAAACGCAAAGGCTCCTCAAAACTCAAAAGCCGCTCCTTGTCCTTCATTATAAGGGTAAAGGCATCATCATCACGGGTTGTTTTGCCGGAAGTATCAATGAAACATTCGAATTTATCTTTCTTGTTTGAGGACTTGCTTCGTTTGTCTATAGAAAAATAGCCATCATGAATTTTATCAACAGGAATACTTTTGTCCTTTATCTCTTTGAAAAGTGACTGATATTTTGTTTGAGCAATCAATTTTTCATATTCCTCCTCAAACATTACAGCAAATTTCCCCTTTACCTTGTTACCATCTTCGTCATATTGACGGTAATTGGCCACCCTGTCTATAAAGAACAAACTGAGGACCTTTATTCCCATTGGATTTAAAAGAAGTTCTTTGTCTAAGTGAGATTCAATTGTTATCCGTATTTGTTCCCGCTCCATCAAATCTTCACTTATTGAGCCGAGAGCTTTACCTTCGGTTGCGATATATGAATTGCTAGTAAAATTAACCTCCCAAAGACCCGTTTGCCTGTTGAATACAATATCTTTAACAATATACCCTTCGTACTGATCCCGCTTGGTAATATCATATAAATCATCGCCTTGTTTTACCCATTTATTTGAACGGGTCACTTTCCCTTTGCTCTGAACATCCAATTCCAGATAGGCTTTTATACCCGACCTGTTGTCAACTTTTTCAAGAAAGATGTATGCGCTATTCATATAGCCCTCCACCTCGGCAGTGGCAACCTCAATTTGCTTTACCAGTTTCATTTCGTATGCATCAACCGAGTCCAGTTTATACATCAGGTTGTACTTTTGCTTATGAGTTGCCGAATATCTCAGACAACACAAAGGGTTAAGCGCAGAAATCGCCTCCTTCGCCTTGTCTGTATTGTCGACACTCTGAGGCTCGTCAATGATAACAATCGGTTGTGTTTCCTGAATCAATTCAATAGGCTTGAAGCCCAAAGTGTCTTTATACCGGTGAATCACATTCGATTTATTGTTCTCGTCGTCGTTTTCAAAACTTTTCCGAAAAGCATCAATATTGATTACCATTATTTCAATATTGTCGCTGGTTGCAAAACTCCTCACCTGCTCAAGTTTATTACTGTCATAAACAAAATAGTTGTAAACTGTATTGCCGTATATCCCTTTAAAATGCTCTTCGGTAATTTGAAGAGATTTATTGGTTCCTTCTTTAATTGCAATGCTTGGTACAACAATTATGAACTTTGTGAATCCATATTTCTGGTTCAGTTCAAAAATGGTTCTCAGATAAACATAGGTCTTCCCGGTTCCGGTCTCCATCTCGACAGTAAAGTTCATCCCCTCTTTTCTGAAGCTCTCCTCGGTCGATTGCGGTAAACCATTCCTTAATTGAATTTTTTGAACGTTTGATAATAGATTTTCATCGATTACTTTTAGCTTGTTCCCAATACCTATTGAGACTTTAGAGTAGCCATCTTCAAACCCAATTTCACCAACACCTGTCTCTTTACTTGGAATATTTACCGAAAAATTACTTTGAAATATCTCCTGACCTTCGAAAATCTCACAGATGCTTTTAATCGCTTCTGCCTGATAATCAAGATCTTTTTCAAATTGTAGTTTCATTGTTTTTGCCATATATCAATTATTTATATGGTTACAACATTATCAATTCCATGCTGCTTTAATATCTGCAAAACATTTGTTTTGTCATTATTGTCGTCAAATCCGTTGTCTTTGAATACAACCCGGCAATTAATTGCTGCTTTTGACGACTCATCTATCGCCTTTGGTTTAACCTCTTTCCAGAGTTGGACAATAGCCTCTGCCACTTCCGGTTTAACATGGTCTGCCATACAAACAATCAATGCCCCTGCTCCCATTTCATATACTTTCTTCCCTGCTAAAATATGTTCGTTGATAGGCTGAACAAGGTCGATACCATATTTCAACAATATCTCATAAAGCAGGTCGTGTTCGGTTCTGTCCGATTTTATGTTTTGAACTGAATTATACAAGGCCCCTTCTAAATTGGATGGAGAACTGTCCCAAGTATTTATATTTGAGCTATCCAGTTTGAATACTTTGAAGCCAATATCGAGCTTCTTTGGTTCATCCGCGAAGAGAGCTCCCTCCTTTGCTTGTTTCACTTTTAACTCTTCAAGAATCTTCTTCCCTGCACGGCGAATGCGTTCTTTGCCAATTTCAGCAATTGTTTTGTAACCTGCTTTTCTTGCTTCCGAATCTTCAGGAGTTGCCTCAGGAAGTTGGACCATTATATATTTACGATTGCCTCCATCTTCTGAATTTAATTGCATTACTGCGTGGGCAGTAGTAGCAGAACCTGAGAAAAAGTCAAGGATTATTGATTCATTATTTGCACCCATTAAGCAAATATCTACTAAATACTCTTTTGATTTGGGGAACGACATAAAATCACCTTCAAGAAGAGCTTTTACTTCTTGAGTTCCAACCTGATTATTATACCTTTTCTCATTCCATATGGTGGTAAATTTTCTTGTCCTTTCTGTATCTTCTTTATGTAAATAGTCTTTTACAAAGATGTCAAATTCGTTCCGCCTTTCAATCTTTTTTGCAACGAGTCGTTTAATGTCTGATTCGCATTTTGCTTTTCCCCACATCCATCTGCCATCTGTTTCGTCAGATTTCCTTGGAAATACAATTTCCCATTTTTCTTTGTGTAAAAATGAAATTTCAAGTGTATCCGGATTTACATATATCGGAAAAAACATCTCGGGTCTGTCAGTTCGTTTAGAAGCAACCCCTCTTTGCCTTAAACCGAGTAAACGGTAATAATCATCTTGTGTTTCATCATAGAAGCTAAACTCATTTTTTTGAGGATCGGTTAGGGGAAGCCCATTAATTTTGGCTAGATAAGAGTTCTTTGAATAGATTAAAAGCAAGTCATTTACAGCCGCTAAATGAACATCTGACTGTCTTCCTCTTGGATTACTCAATACTGATATTTGACCAATGAAATTCTCTTCACCAAAAATTTCGTCACAAACCTTTTTCAAGTTTGCAACTTCATTATCGTCAATAGAAATAAAAATTACTCCATTATCTGTTAATAAGTTCCGAGCTAACTTCAAACGAGGGTACATCATATTGAGCCAATTGGAGTGGTATCTTCCATCACTTTCGGTATTGGTGCCAAGTGAACGATCTTGCCCAGATATCTCAAAGTAATTGGCCATGTTATCTGAGTAATTATCCTTATAAACAAAGTCTTTCCCTGTATTGTACGGCGGATCTATATAAATCATCTTTATTTTCTTGTAATAGCTCTTTTGCAGCAACTTTAATACTTCGAGATTATCTCCTTCAACATATAGGTTTTCTGTAGTATTCCAATCGACAGATTCCTCAGGACACGGACGAAGCGTACCGGTGCTTCGCTTCTGAGCCTCGCGTCTTGCCTGAGCTTTTCCCGCCCAATTCAGCTGAAATCGTTCTTCGAGTGTATCGGTATAATTGCCCAGTAAGTCTTGTAATGCCTCAAAATCAACTTTGCCCTCTTTTATTACTTCCGGGAATAATTGACTTAATTGTTCTATATGTTGCGTCACTAAATTGGCACTCTGGCTATCTGGGTGGTTTAATGTAATCTTTTCCATGATTTTGAATTAAATCTCATTTTATTGTTTCAAGCTAATTTTTTTTTAATAGTATGCTAAGTTGATTTTCAATCTTCACAATTTCTTCATGCTCGTATTCTAAGAGAATTTTTGATGTGAGATTTAATCCCTCGCTCATTTTGTCCATCTTATCTTTTTGCTGATCAAATACCTCAATAAATTTATTTTTCCAATCGCTCAACATATCAGTTCCTTTAAACACTATTGAAGAAATAAATACCTTATCTAAATCTGACAATAAAGGAGTAATTTGGGTTGCCTTTTTTGTGTTAATATGAACGGCTTCTTCCGTTTTTTGCAAATATTTAATAAACGCGTCTAATACACGATTATACACCTTAACTATTTCATCAAAACAAATTTTATAAATTGAATATTGAATTAACTGAGAATCATTTTGATAGAAGATTTCTAGTCTGTTTTTAGCATCAATGATGGCCTTATCGAATTTGTGAATCTCTCTAATAAGTTGAATATTTGAAATCATAGGATCAACCTGGTACAAGAGTGTTTTGTAATTGCTGAAGCTCAATATTGATATATTCTCAGCAATAATGGTTTTCAATTCTTCATAACGACCTCTTAAATCTAATATTTTCTTTTCTAGTAATTGCTTTTGATTCTCTCTATCAATTTCCCTGTCTCGATATTGCTTCTGCAACATAGTACCAATAACTGCTCCAATAATTACAGATATAATAGTAACCCAAACCATTAGCCAATCTCTTGCATCTCCAATAATTGGAAAGAAAGCTTCTATTTGCAAAATAAAATTTAGTCCTAGTAATAAAAAAATAAGAATGATAATAATACGTGTCCATCCCTTCCAGTTAATGTAGCTATATCTATTCATGTTTTTTATGATTTAGGTTGTTATATAACTTATTCTCTAACCGTTGCAATATTTTCAACTCCTCATTTAGCTTTAGATGTACATTAAACTGCGTCTCACTTTTCAACTCCTCAATAATGTTTTTTTGCTCCTCTCTGTTTTGCGTTAAAAGAGTCATTTGCTCCCGATAGTAGAGAATGTTATCCGGGGTCGCTTCGGAATAGTTACCCGTTTCATTTGCAACTGCCAGCATATAAAAGCAATTCTTCAAAATATCAAACAGTTCTTTCAGGTTGTGGCATTGGGGTTTGGTTATATCTAATGAATTGAGAAAACTTTTAGTAATGGAATCGGTGCTTACAGGGTTAATCCAACGGGTAAATTCCAAATTTTCAACCACCCTTTTGCTTTTATCTGCCAAATTTATCCTTTTATCTGCCCAGTTTATCATATACTCCTCCCCATATTTCAACAACAGAATAAGCGGGTACGGAAAAGCTTGCTGCAGAAGCCGTGCTAGGGCAAAACAGACACTCTGCCTGTTTAGGACAACCTCAGATATTACTATTTGTTTGTATTGATACTCCTCTGTTTCGTATTCCATTAACCCTATGGTTTGGGGCTGCAGTACAATCCGCATATGGATTGATGATATGTCGTCACGAATCAACTTCTTTTCCGTTGGAGTCAGTTTCATCTGGTCCAGAAAGAGTTTCTTGGTAATTACAGTATTAACAACTGCCCTTGGGGGAGGGTTAAAGCTTTGTATCATTTCTGACTTTTTATTACTACAAATGATATAACTTCAAAATCGCTTTTGGCGGTAACTCCTTCGGCAGCCAGAGCCACACCGTCGGTTGAGAAAAAGGATGCAGCCCCTATCTCGTGCGACTTTCCTAAAACACTCTCCATAGCTGACTGAAGTAAACCGCTGTATATTTTCATATCTCTGTAGTTTCTGGTTTCTGACTTTAACTGTTCTGCTAATTCCATTACTACCTCTGTCTGGCCCTGACATAGTTTCTTCATATAGTCCAGACAGCGTTTACCTTGCATATAACCCAGCAATGTTTCGCCGTCCTTCCCTGCATATACCAGATAATAGGGAGATAAAATACTTTTACCCTTTTCTCCTTTTCTGTTTCGTAAACAGAATATCGTCCCCTCTTTTATTTCCATATCATTTGCCATTACTACAGAATGTATTCCTTTTGGCATTCGTTCCGGTTGGTCTTTATTGTTTTTCGAATACTCCAGCAAATCCATGCGGAAATCATTCATATTGCTGTCGGTGATGGTCATTCCTCCCTGAATATCCTCCAGGTCAAGGACTGTGTTTTGCAGTTGCTCCAACTGTTTGCGTCTGTATTCCAGATCGTTCATCTCATCCTGCCCATTCATCTCTATTAGGTTCTCCTCTCCTGTTGCGGATATATCCAGCAAAACCATCTTGCCCTTTACGCGGCTTTCAAGGTTTATGTATTCATTCAACTCCATGTTGGGCCAGAAGTTGACCAGTTGAACTCTTTCGTTTATTGATCCAAGACGGTCTATTCGCCCGAAACGCTGAATTATACGCACCGGATTCCAGTGAATATCGTAGTTAACCAAGAAGTCGCAGTCCTGAAGATTCTGTCCTTCGGAAATACAATCCGTGGCAATCAGAATGTCTATCTCTTCTTTTATTTTGCTGCCCGTTTTATCTCTCTCTTTTGAAATCGGTGAAAAATTGGTGAGCAAATCATTCATGTCATTTCCGGAATGAGGCAGGTTTGTTTTGTTAATTCCTGTTCCGGTAATTAGCGTTGAATAAATTCCGTAATTTTTATGTGCCCATGAAGAGATGTCGTGATAGAGATAATTTGCAGTGTCGGCAAACGCAGTGAATATTACTACTTTTCTATTTGTTCCGTTAATGGGATTATCTATTTTATTTGCAATTATTCGCTTTAATTCCTCTAACTTTTCGTCTCTTATTGAATCAATATTTCTGGCACTTTCAAGGAGTTTGACAAGTATGTCCCGGTCATATTCAAGATCTTGTTTCCAACGAACTAAGTCCATATCCTGCAACAGAACCTTAACCTTGTTCCCTACTAAGGCTTCGTTGTCGGTATCTTCCAAATCAATATCTTCAATGGTTACTGCTTTCCCGATATATAATGCTGAGTTCGCAATTTTCTCCAGATTATCATTTACCTGCTTCAAAAGCCCTTTAATACTTATGGAGAAAGATTTAATTGAACTCTCCATGCGTTTAAGATAGTTTACACGCATTAAATGAATCAGACTTTTCTCACGGTCTATCTGCTTAAATACGCTGCCCGATTTTAGTTGATAGTCATATTTTGCCTCATATTCTGCTCTTTTTTCTGTCAACACATACTCCATTGGCGAGAAGTTGGCTAAATTGAGTTTTCGTATGGAGGTATTTATGTCTTTTAGTGACGGGAATAGTTTTCTACTGTCAATATCTGTTTTAATATTTATTGGTTGGAGTCTTTCCGGGAATTTGCCTACATCGTCGCAATTGTAATACTTAACTATATGTTTGCGGGAGCGGGCAATGGTAAGCATATCCAACAGCTTGAAATATCTGCTGTCCAATTTCTCGAACAAAGTATTAATATCCTTTATGTCAGATTTTGTCCACTCGGTGAATTGGCGTTGGGCAAGAGCCATAACTGTTGTGATATTGTCAATTCCTTCTGCATCAAAAGCTAAGTCGTTACCCTCTGTTATAAATGAAATTTGATTTTTTAAATCGTTCATCCTATTGTTTACCGGGGTAGCGGACAACATGAGCAATTTAGTTTTGACACCTTTCCGGATTATCTCATTCATCAGGCGGGCATATCTGGTTTTCTCGCCTTTGTGTGGATTGTTGTTGCGGAAATTATGTGACTCGTCAATTACTACCAAATCGTAGTTTGCCCAGTTGATGGTTTTAAGATTTATGGTTCCGGATAAACCTCTGTCTCTGGTTAGGTCGGTGTGGTGCAGAACATCATAATTAAAACGGTCTTCCAGAAAAATGTTTCTTCTGTCGTTTTGTGTATAAACCGTCCAGTTTTCTCTTAATTTTTTAGGACATAAAACTAAAACTCTGTCATTGCGGAGTTCATAATATTTAATAATGGCAAGGGCTTCAAATGTTTTACCCAAACCAACGCTGTCTGCAATTATGCAACCTCCATAACGCTCAATCTTTTCGATGGCTCCCATGACTCCATCCTTCTGAAACTTGTACAGCTTTTGCCAGATTCTCTTATCCTTAAAGCCGGTTCTTGTTTTTATTAACTTGTCGTTGTCAAAGTCCTTTAACGATTCGTTAAAAATATGATGAAGAGTGTAATAGTAAAGGAAATCCGGAGAATAATCCCTGTAACCAAGTTCAAGCGAACTGAGCATATATTGCTTAATGTCTTTTGACATTACAGGATTATTCCAGACTTGTGAGAACAAATTTTTGAACTGGTCAACTGCCGGTAATTCTGTTTGCAAGATATTGCAATGGATATTATCCGAAACCACATACCCCAATGTAGTTGCCGTAAAATCACTTAGATTTGTATTAACGGCAATATTATTACTGTCGTCGTTTTCTAAAACCAGCATTTTCATCCCAAATGAGTTTGGAATAATCAATGTAGAAATTTTGGCTTTTTTCTTAAGCCATGCGGCACATTCTTCCGAGGCGTTTCTTAGTAATAATTGATTTTGGAGCTCTTGTTCGGAATTATCTCCAAAAAGCAAAACAGAATTCTGGAGAGACACTCCAACCGGAGAGTTTTGTACTGGGTCGGTGAGCAATAGAATTTCGACCTCTTTAATATCCTTTAGCTTATCCTTTAGAAATAAGAAGGCATAAATGCTAAAATACCCGGTACTGAGAAACATTGATGTTTCAGAAGATATTCTCTTTTTGATTTCATCACCTAAAAGACGCCCTTGTTTGTTGTCAATTATCTCCATGCATCAATTTTTCTTAGGGGAATTAACGTTGCTAATAAGTAGTTCTTTAACATCTACCTGGAGCAGATTGGCTATTTGATATAGAACTTCCAAAGAGGGTTGTCTTCTATTGCAGGCATAGGCATTTACTATACTAAAGCTCTTCCCTAGTTTTTCCGCAAGCCACATTTGCTTAATTCCCTTGTCTTCCAGTACTTCCTTAATCCTGTTCATATAGTTTGCAAATTAAAACAGTAAACTGTTTCACAAATATATGAAAAATGCTGCTATATGAAAAAATAAATCTCAAAAAAGACAATCAGAGACAATCGGAGACAAATAGCACAAGATGAATTAGATAATGGGTAAGTAATCATTTTACACCATAACTTAGAGGTTGATATGTCAAAATAATAAATAAAGACTTATTAACCATTTTTTGTTTAATCGGTCATCGACTCACCACTAAAATTCAAAGTTATGGAAGTAAATCAAAAAGATCAAGATGTACTATTGGTCAATGAAAATGGCGGCACAAAACTTAATGTTGTTGCCGGATTGGGCGAAGATGGGAAGCTCAAGGTAGTCCCACCAAAGAATGAAAACGAACCAAATTTTATGAAGCTCGACAAACAAGGTAACGTTTTGGATAACTTCATGGCCAACTTTGTCATGCAGTACAAAGAACCTACTCACTTCGGCTTCTTCAAAGTCTCAGCCGATCAAGTTGAGAACAGCTCCATCGTGATGCAGGAAATGCTAAAGGATCCAAATAACCCATCAAACAAAAGTATGTTGGATTCTTATCGGGTTTTACCCGAAGATATTATTCAAAAGGAAGCAAATCAAGAGCAGGTTTCTCCACATCAAGAAAACACTAAACCAGAATTCAAACCCCTTGATGAGAGCCGTATTGATTGGACTCAATTGGAACGTTTGGGTGTAACACGCGAAACATTGGAGAAGAACGGTTCTTTGGAGGCAATGCTAAATTGGAAAAAATCTCCGGAACTTATTTCTATCACACCAAAATTTGATGATATTACACTTCGCACAGAGGCCCGTCTCTCATTTCGCGAGACGGAAGACGGACGTATTACCGTAGGCATCCATGCTATACGAAAGGAACCTGAGCTAGATCGTCCACTCTTCAATGTTCGGTTGTCCAATGAAGATAAACAAAATCTGCTTAACACTGGCAACGCAGGTCGATTGATTAAAATTGAGCCTATCAAGGGGCAACCCATCTCTGCTTATGTTTCTGTAGATAAGCTGACCAATGAGTTGGTTGCTTGCCGAGCCGATAAAATCCGAATTCCAGCTGAGATCAAGGGCATAAAATTAGACGATAACCAAAAGCAAAAATTATCTGAAGGACGAGCCATCTATCTAGAGAATATGATCTCCAAAAACGGCAAGAACTTCAATGCAACTCTACAGGTCAATGCAGACAAACGTGGGATTGAGTTTCGTTTCGATGAAACACAAAAGCAAAACCACTCAAATACTCAAAGCAAAGACTTTTCTATACCTAAAAAGATAGGAGGAGTGGAACTCTCCGAGAAGCAACAAAGTACCCTCAAAAATGGCGATGCCATCTACATTAAAGGTTTAAAAGACAAATTAGGACAAGAATATAATGCATATGTCCGGGTAAATAGTACTGATCAGAAACTTGACTTTTTCAAATGGAACCCGGATAAGTCAAAGTCCAAAGATATTACACCATTGCAAAAAGAGGAAGTCAAGCAGAATAAGGAAGAACCAAAAAAATCAAAAGGAATGAAGCTGTAAACAGATATGAACATAGACAATGAATCCCGGGAGTTATCGTATTACCGACTAACTCTCCTCGCTTTCCTTAAAGAGAGCCACCCAGAAAAAGTGAGTGATACGACATTTATTAGTATCCGAGCAGAAATAGCTTCACAAGCCTATTCCGATGCAATTGATAACGGTTTTGCAATCCCTCTTGCTGTTGAGATGGCAAACGAATCATTGTTTGAAGGGCTCCATTTTTCCAAACATGACACACTGATTAACATCATTTGGAACGAGTTTTCTGATGATGTGCCTCAGGGAGATGCAAAAGCATTTGCAGAAAAAATATTGCCAATCTGTGAAAAGGTGTTTGATAAGTATCCTCTGTCGGATGACTTCTCCTATTCTCCCGAATACGAACAACTCTATTCAGAATTGACAGGAACAGTGCAGATCTATATCGAAGAACATGTCATTTAACCGAAAGGCAAAGTTAAGGGACAATATAGAGGCAATCAGGACAGTATTACTACTAGACAGAGAAAATAGAAAGGCAACTCTCCACGAACAAGAGACTCTTCAACGTTATTGCGGCTTTGGAGGATTAAAATGTATTTTGAATCCGGCAACCAACCTGTCTGATTCGATGCAGTGGCCAAAGTCGGATTTGGAACTGTTCCCAATAGTGACAGAGCTGCACAACTTAATCCGCGCCAATGTAGAGAACGAGCAAGAGTACAAGCAGTATATTGGCAGCTTAAAAAATTCTATTCTAACTGCATTCTATACCCCTTCAGAAGTAGTCTCTACAATTGCCGGCACTTTGCGAGATAGCGGAATTGCCCCTAATCGTTTTCTTGACCCTTCGGCAGGTCAGGGGGCATTTGTCTCAGCTTTCAAATTACAATCTGCAAATATGGATGTAATGAGTTTTGAAAAGGATTTACTGACTGGCAAACTCCTTTCAAAACTTTATCCTGATGATAAAGTACGCATAGAGGGATTCGAGACCATCGAACACCGATACAATAACTACTTTGATATGGTAAGCTCCAATATTCCATTTGGAGATGTAGCTACATTTGACCCTGCATTTATCAATAGCCAGGACAAAGCTAAACAGCAGTCGGCACGAGCTATTCACAACTACTTTTTTGTAAAGGGCATTGACGTACTTCGTGAGGGAGGTGTATTGGCGTTCATCACTTCGCAGGGGGTCATGAACTCTCCTCAAAATGCTCCAATTCGTGAATGGCTAATGAAGAATTCCGATTTAGTCTCGGCAGTCCGTTTACCCAATAACCTCTTTGTTGATATTGCCAATACAGAAGTAGGCAGCGACTTGATTATCCTGCAAAAGAATACAGATAAACAGGAGCTTAGTCAAAAAGAAAAAGCTTTCATCCAAACAAGACCACTCAGTAACGGGATTATGGTCAACGAATACTTCCAAGACTTTGCAAGAGTAGTACATACAAAAGGTTATGTTGCTACCGACCCTTATGGAAAGCCGGCAATGGTGTTCTCACATGAGGGAGGTGTTCCGGCAATCGCTACCGATTTACGAAAGATGCTTTCTGAAGATTTTACTAAGCGATTGAATGCAGAGCTGTATTTACAGCATAATACCCTGACCATTCAACCAAAAATCGAAGCAGAACAACCGCTAATGACCTTGTACGATCTTTTTGGGATAAGCCCAGAAGAGCGTTCTCAATCGTCACGAAAACAGTGGAAAAGTCGATCTAATATTGATGTTAGCCAACACAGTCAACCGATTGTACAAGTAACTCCTCCCCCACCGGTGCAACTTTCAATGGAACCGAGGGAGTGGCATCTTCCGTTAGAAGCACACCACAAAAACGGATCGATGGTAAAGGATGAAAACAACCAGGTTGGATATCTGAAAGACCTGCACCGCTTCGGTGCTACTTTTCATCCGTTGGAATTGAATGTATTGCAAACTGAAAAGGCAAAGTTATATATTCCTCTTAGGGATACTTACCAACAACTCTATACCTATGAGGCAGAACAACGAAAAGAGCATAAACCTCTCAGAAGTGATTTGAATCGCTACTATGATGAGTTTGTCCACCGTTATGGTACGCTTAACCAAAAGGAGAATAGTAAGTTTATTCTAATGGATGCTTCTGGGAGAGACCTGCTATCATTGGAAAGGGTTAATAATGGAAAGACCATTAAAGCAGACATATTCGATCATCCGGTTGCCTTTTCCTTGTATGAAGTCACAAATGTCGATACCCCGGAAGAGGCATTGACCGCTTCGCTCAATAAATATGGTAGGGTTAATTTGGAATATATGTCTCAAATCACCGGAACCGATGAATTTGAGTTGCAGGAAGAGTTGAAGGGACATATCTATTACAATCCGCTTATAGATAACTTTGAGATTACAGACCGCTTTATTGCCGGTAATGTAGTGGAGAAAGCTGAAAAAATTGAGGATTGGTTGAAAGAGAATCCAAATAATAGCTTGGCATCCGAATCGTTGTTGGCCCTTAGAGAAGCAATTCCCCGACCTATTAGTTTTGACGAACTGGATTTCAATTTTGGTGAACGTTGGATTCCTGAAGGTGTCTACTCTAGATATGCCTCCTATCTTTTCGACACTGATGTGCGAATTTCTTATTCAGGGAGTCTGGATGATTATTCGGTCAAGACAAACTATCGCAATGCTAATATATACGATAAATTTGCCGTCAAAGGGCAGAGTCGTAACTATGATGGAATTGCCCTTATGACTCATGCATTGGTTAATACTGTCCCTGATATTACAAAAACCGTTTATGACGGAGACAGGGAGATAAAGGTCAGAGATAGCGAAGCAATACAATTAGCCAACTCAAAAATTGATGAGATTCGCAACGGCTTTACCGATTGGTTACGCGAGCAGTCACCGGCTTTCCAATCTAAATTGACCGACCTTTACAATCGAAAATTCAATTGCTTTGTCCGTCCAAGCTATGACGGTTCGCACCAGTCATTTCCCAATTTAAACTTAAAGGGATTGGGTATTCAGGATTTGTATAGTAGTCAGAAAGATGCAATTTGGATGCTGAAGCAAAATGGAGGAGGTATTGCTGATCATGAGGTAGGAACGGGAAAAACATTGATTATGTGTGTTGCTTCTCATGAGATGAAACGCCTGGGACTGGTTAACAAACCTATGATTATAGGACTTAAAGCCAACGTGCATGAGATAGCACACACCTATCAGACGGCCTATCCCAATGCCAAAGTTCTTTATCCGGGAAAAGAGGATTTTACGCCCTACAATCGGGTAAAGTTATTTAATGAGATTAAGAACAACAGTTGGGATGTTGTGATTCTGACCCACGATCAGTTCAGCAAGATTCCTCAATCTCCGGAAATACAAAAAAACATCTTACAGGCGGAGTTGGACACAGTAGAAGAAAACCTCGATGTATTGAAACGCCAGGGACGGGATATTTCCCGTGGGATGCTCAAAGGATTGGAGAAACGCAAACAAAATCTAGAGGTAAAACTCCAAACGATTGCTTTTTCCATCAAAGAACGTACAGATGATATTGTAGATTTTAAGATGATGGGCATTGACCACATCTTTGTAGATGAAAGCCATAAGTTCAAGAACCTGATGTTTAATACCCGCCACGACCGCGTAGCAGGATTGGGCACACAAGACGGAAGCCAAAAGGCACTTAACATGCTCTTTGCAATTCGCACCATTCAGGACCGCACAGGAAAAGATTTGGGAGCCACATTTCTTTCGGGAACAACCATTAGTAACTCGTTAACAGAATTGTACTTGCTATTTAAATATCTTCGTCCAAAGGAGCTCGAAAGGCAAAACATCAATAGCTTTGATGCCTGGGCAGCCATCTTTGCAAAGAAGACAACAGATTTTGAGTTTTCGGTTACTAATCAGATTGTACAAAAGGAACGATTCCGTTACTTTATCAAAGTGCCGGAATTAGCAGCCTTTTACAATGAGATTACTGACTATCGTACAGCTATAGATGTGGGTGTGGATAGACCATCAATGAATGAAGTGTTGCACAATATTCCACCTACACCGCAGCAGGAAGAGTTTATACAAAAGCTGATGAAGTTTGCTCAAACGGGGGATGCAACCGTCTTAGGTCGTAGTCCGTTGTCCGAATCCGAAGAGAGGGCAAAGATGTTAATTGCAACTGACTATGCCCGAAAAATGGCTCTTGACCTTAGGATGATTAGCCAATCGAAGTATGATGACCATCCTGATAACAAAGCCTCTCATTGCGCTGCAATGATTGCTCAGTACTATCGCAAGTTTGACGAACATAAAGGAACGCAGTTTGTCTTTTCCGACTTGGGGACATACAAACCCGGCCAGTGGAGCGTGTATGGTGAAATCAAACGGAAATTGGTAGATAACCACCGTATACCTCCACAGGAGATTCGCTTTATACAGGAGTGCAAAACAGACAAAGCCCGTAAGGAGATGATAGCTGCCATGAACGAAGGGAAGGTGCGAGTGCTGTTTGGCTCTACCGATATGCTCGGCACTGGCGTAAATGCTCAAAAGCGTGCCGTTACAATCCATCACCTGGATACACCTTGGCGTCCTTCTGACCTGCAACAACGCAACGGCCGGGCAGTCAGAAAAGGAAATGAGATAGCCAAACTCTATGCCGATAATAAAGTGGATGTGGTGATTTATGCCGTTGAGAAGTCATTGGACTCATACAAGTTCAACTTATTGCATAATAAACAGCTATTTATTACCCAGCTCAAAAACGGCACAATGGGGACACGAACTATTGACGAGGGAACTATAGACGAGAAATCCGGAATGAACTTTTCGGAGTACATGGCTATACTTTCTGGAAATACCGACCTATTGGAAAAAGCCAAATTGGAGAAAAAGGTGGTAGCTCTGGAGAGTGAGCGCAAAGCCTTTACAAAAGACAAAAACAATTCTGTCTGGAAGTTGCAGGAGAATACGCGCACTTTAGACCATAACAATGAGATTATTGCCCGTATGACTACCGACTGGAGTCTTTTCAATAGTCGTGTTAAGGTGGATATAGAGGGAAATAAACTCAATCCGATTAGCTTGGATGGTGTTCAAGGTTCCGACATTAAAGCTATTGGGGCCAAATTGCAAGAGATTAACGATACTGCCAATACCCAAGGTGAGTACAAGGTTATTGGCGAACTGTATGGATTCAAACTACTGGTAAAAACCGACGCCTCAATTAAAGAAGGTTTTGATTTCAAACAAAACCGATTCTTTGTAGAGGGAGGGTACAAATACTCATACAATAACGGAAACATGGCTGCCGATCCTAAATTGGCTTCATTGAATTTCCTTAATGCTTTAGAGCGTATTCCAAAGTACATTGAGCAATATAAAACCTCAAACGAAAGTTTGGAACGGGATATTCCAATATTGCAAGACGTTGTAAATGGAACCTGGAGAAAAGAGGCAGAACTTAAAACTTTGAAATCAGAATTATCGGCACTAGAGAGGAAAATCCAATTATCATTTAAAGCTTCAGAGGCAGGACATACACAAGAAAATGACCGAGGAGTAAACGACAATGAAACATCTACACTTGCCAAATCCTCGCAAGAGATTCCAACAAATAGCCAACCATATTATATTGCCAATCACTCCGGAATATCAGTCTAGTCAATTTCTGGGCAAACCAACAGTCTGCCCGAGAATCGAAGATAACTCCAATAACATTTTCTGGCAGATTTCTTACTCTCCGTGAGTTCTCATAAGAACAACAACTTCCATGACGAATAAGCTTTTTCCGAACTTATAAATTTTTTATTCGTTTTTCAAATTCTTCGTTAAATATATTATTATGTCTTTTTCGCAGAGATTCTCATTTCAGCTCCGGCCTGTAGGCATCATGGACTATTAATCTGCAATGGTTTGCTCACGTATAACTTCATGCCATTGGATCATTGGTAATTGGAGAAGTGATTATTGTTGAGTGGTTTCCATGCCATTCTTCTATGATTTCCATGAGCACATAACGACGATGATTGTCTGTAATAATATCATTCGGAATACCTCCAATGTAATACAGTGATTTTTCACGCGAAGTTATAAAATCTTCCATTTTTTGGCTATATGTGGCTTCTAAATAAGTCAACTGGCTTGCTCCTAAAAGGTTAACTGAACCGGCGTGTTACCCACCCGGGTTTTTTATGTAGTATTGTTATTCCCGTTACATTATATTCTTTCTACATTGTAGAAAAGAACTTTATTAATGCTTAGTATCGTGAGTTGTTTTCAAAAATATCTTCGCATGTTCATTTTAAGGAACATCTGCTCCAAATATGTATCATTCATCCCGTCAATTTTTTCCGGAGATCTGCCCTATACCAGAAACATCCTTATGTGCTTTTTTCACTGTTGCGAGGAAGGGAAAGCTTATCGCTAATGGATTTTTTACTTACACCTTGGAGGTTTAGCTAGATAATACTTTTTACCTTGCTCATAATGATTAATTTATTAGATATTTTTGTATATTTGCTTAATCAACAACTTATAAAAAATGTCTGCTTTTTGGCAAGGAAATTTTCTTTCTTTTGGGGTGGCCAATTTAGTTCGGCAAGAGATGGTTCATTAGGCAAGCTTTTTCAATTGTTGGGTTCAACGAAAAATTGAAATTAAAAACACGTCTATATGTGGTCAGATAATGAAACCGAAAAGGATCTACTTGGCTTTAGAGTCCATGCAGATTTGATTAAAAGCGTAATCACAAATGAACGTATTCTTCCTGTATCAGTTGGTATATTTGGAGATTGGGGTAGCGGTAAGTCAAGTATTATGAAAATGCTTGACCAAGAATTAAATGCGAATGACCAAGAAGATACGGCATGTCTTTATTTTAATGGTTGGACATTTGAAGGATATGATGATGCAAAGGCAGCATTAATTGAAGATATCTTGATAAAACTCAAAGAGAATAAAAAATTTGGTCATAAGATTTCAGATGAGGTAACAAAACTGCTTAAATCAGTCAACTGGCTACGAGCAGGAGGATTTTTGATGAAAAATATTGTTCAACCTTCTTTTATGGCTTATGCTACAGGAGGTGCAAGCCTGATTGTTGATGTAGTAGGTAAAGCCAGAGATTTTTTTGGTAATGCAATAGAGAATAGTACTGACTTAGTGAACAAGATGGGTACTGAAGAAGGAAAAGGGATAATAAATGAGTTAAAAGGGATAATAAAAAATAATAATAGTGATGCCATTCCCACAGTAGTTAGAAAATTTCGAGAAGATTTCGAAAAGACAATCAATAAAACAGGTCTTAAATCTTTAGTCATTCTCATTGATGATTTAGACAGATGTAATCCTGAACGAATTATTGACAATCTTGAAGCCATTAAACTTTTCTTGAATGTTCCTAAAACGGCATTCATTATTGGTGCAGACGAGCGAATAGTTCGCCACGCTATTGAATGTCGCTATAAATCCCCTAATATTCAATCTGCCGAAATAGAACAATACAAAGGAATTGTAACAGATTATCTCGAGAAATTGATTCAGGTACCTTATCGGCTTCCTCGCTTATCTAATGCTGATGTAGAAACATACATGACTTTATTATTTTGTAATCGTGACCTTTCAGAAAACGACTTCAATATTGTATATGATGAATTTGTAAAGTTCAGAGAGCAAGACAGACATTCATCATTCAATTATGAGAAGGTAAAAACCCTTGTTAACGGAAAGAAAAACGCTAAACATAAAGAAGTCGTACAACAACTTCAAATGGTACAACAAATAGCACCGATGGTAACGGATGGGTTAAAAGGCAATCCCAGACAGATAAAACGTTTTCTGAATACATTTACCCTACGCTTAGAGTTAGCCGAAATTGCTAAATTTGATTTAGATGAGAAGATATTGGCTAAATTAATGGTATTGGAATACATTGCCCTCGCTCGGTTTAAGGAATTATGTGATTGGCAACAAATGCAAAATGGCAGACCAAAGCAAATTATTGAATTAGAAAACCACACACAAAATCCTACTGTAAAACTAAGTATGGAACTAGCAGAATGGGATAAAGATATTCTTCTGAAATGGGCAAAAATGAGGCCATCATTGAAAGAAATAAACTTGATGGATTATTACTGGATTGCAAGAGATAAATTAGTAAATACCATAGATGCTGAAGCGATGGTTTCTCAAATCGTTCGTTTAATATACAAATCAATCACTACATACACTACACAAGCTTCATTAAAGTCCGAGGTTCAAAAAATAAGCCAATTATCAGATGAAGAAAGATCTGTCATATTTAATATGATAAATCGTAATATACTGGAACATCCGAATGAAGAAAGGTATTATGAGATTGCACAAACCATTATTAACAGTGGCTTTTCTGACATGATGGTAATCTACAAAGAAACTTTACAGAATCTTCGAGATAATAAAAAGGAATCTTCGATTCCTGCAAGCTTAGCGATAGGAATGGTTGCATTAGGCAAAAATGATTCCGATTTTATGGCTCTTATTAAAACCTTCGAAGAGACTTCCAAAATTTCCAAATCGTTAAATATCAATTTTAAAAAAAAATAATTATGGGAACATCACAATCTGTCAACCCATCAGTAAAAAACAACCCCAATTGGGGAGATTTAAGTAGGGCAATTTCAGCGGCCTCTCACATCGCTAATATTTCTGATAACCAACTACATGGGATAATGAGGCATTTTGTCAATGCAGTTGGCGGTAGCGGTGCAGGACACGGACGGTCTAGTACATTTGGCCGAGCAGGTATAAGCCGCACTCAACGATTTATGTCTTTTGTTTCTAATGTACAATCGAGCGGCTTCAATGACGCATTAAGACAAATTGGCATTACAGATTTAGAAAATTTATCTGTCAATGATTTTATTAACTATTTGCTCGCATATTGTTCTGAAGGAAATTCAAATTTAGACGAAACGGCTGCAAATAGCGCAATGTATGAGTTATTAAAATATCTTCTGAATAATACGGATTCTTTAGAAAGCATCGAGAGTATTTTTCGACAAGCGGACGTTGAAACCCAACATGAATGGCTTTGCTTTTTCTTTGCATCATATATCATGGAATTTTCAAGTGAATTATTTAGCACTCGCATTTTTGAGAATGATGGAGATAGAACCAGAACCTTCCTGGAAATCAGAAATTACATTCAACGCTCTCTTGAAAACTTGAATGCAAACAGAGGATTGCAAAGAGTAAATTGGAACGGCGAACAGGGTTCTACAATTATTAAGAATTTACAAACTGAAATACTAGAGATATGGTCGCAAGAATAGAAATAGAACTTCGTGAACCTCAAAAAAGAGGCAAGTTCGATGATGTTATCATTCACTTATATAAAGAAGATGAGCATTATAGTACCAATATTAATTTTGATTTTAACCCGTTGTATTCTTTAGCAAGAGATAAAGAATCTATTGCTTTTGATTTTCTATTTTTCGCTGTATTAATATACAATATTGACAGATTTGTGAATCGGCACATATTTTCATTGGAAGGATGGACACGAGAGATAGTGATTACAAATATGCCTGTACTACATGTTGATAAATTTCAACGTGTTAAAGCAAAAATGGACAATGCTATAAATTTTTTAACGGGAGATGTTTGGAATATTAATTATTGCCAATCAGAAGGTATCCTTTATCAAGCCAAAGAAAACATAATGAATTGGGGAGATATTAGCGTATTCGAAAAAGTATGTTTGTTTTCTGGTGGTTTAGATTCTTTAATTGGAGCTATTGATGAATTAGAAACAATATCACAACAAAAGAAATTGTTTCTCATTTCTCATAAGGATTTAGGCAAAGAAGGGATAGACCAAAACAATATAATGACAATATTTAGTCGGCAACATTTGTATGAGAATAAATATTCGCAGATTCAAACAAGCGTTGGTATCGGGAAAAAAGATATGGGTGAAAGAATTGCAAGAGAATCTACATTTCGGAGTCGTTCATTATTGTTTATAGGTATGGGAATTTATGTTGCTTACAAGTTAGGAAGAGATATACCTCTAGTCATTCCTGAAAATGGAACAATAGCATTAAACATCCCTTTAATGCCATCACGAAGGAGCGCATGTAGTACAAGAACCACACATCCTACATTTATGAGCCGTTTACAGGATATATTATTTGAACTTGACATTACAAATCTAATGTACAATCCTTATGAATTGAAGACAAAAGGTGAAATGGTTGCAGAATCAAGGAATCCAAACATTCTTCGGCAATTAATAAATACCTCATGTTCTTGTGCTAAACGTAGCCATACACACTATTGGGATACTAGAGGAAGAAACATTAAACACTGTGGCATGTGCCTACCATGTATTTATCGTAGAGTTTCATTGTACTTGAATGGTTTGGATGATGCAAACCAATATGGCACAGATGTTTTTAATGGACAACGATTCAATATTGAAAATCTAAATCTAAAATCACCCCGTGATTTTAGAACGCTTCTAGAGTTCATTAGAAGAAGGCCATCTATTGAAAGCATTGAGAAAGAATTGTTAATCAATGGTATGTGCGAAGTTTCAAGAATACATGAGTATGCTCTTGTTGTAGATAGGACTTTAGACCAAATTATTGCTTGGGTAAATGCGTCAGGAAACGATGATATTAAAAGAAAAGCGGGAATAAGATGATAGATGTCCATTGCCACTTTGACATGGCGAAAAATCCTGTAAACTATATTACGAAAAATGAACGAAAAAAAATAATTACCATTGGAATGACGAATTTACCTAGTCATTTTCAAATGGGCATGAGACATATCAGGCAATACAAATATATTCGTCTGGCGTTAGGATTACATCCACTAAGAGCAGAAGAACACGATAAAGAGTACTCAATATTTAGACAATTTCTCAAAGACACTTCATATATTGGAGAAGTTGGTTTAGATTTCTCAAGAGAAGGTTTTTCAACAAAAGAAATTCAAATTAAAAGTTTTGAGTATGTTCTTAATTGTGTAAAAGGTAAATCTAAAATATTGAGTTTACATTCAAGACGAGCAGAAAAGGAAACTTTGGAGATGCTCATAGAAAAAGGAATTGAGAATGCCATCTTTCACTGGTATTCCGGTTCTTTGAGCGTTTTAAAAAACATTACTAATTCAGGTTTTTTTTTCTCAATCAATTCAGCTATGATTCAATCCGATAACGGAAAAAAAATAATTGCTGAAATACCTAAAGAGTTTGTGCTGACCGAAACGGATTTTCCTTATATTGATGATAGCTGTATTATGAATATCCACAACTACTTATCTGAACTATGGGGTATTTCTAAAATAGAAGTGGAAAATATGATTGATTCAAATTTCAAAAATTTAATCAATCGAATTAAATGATTACTTAGGATTTATTTTATCTAAAATAGGGAACAATACTTATTCATTAATAGTACTGTAAACTTTAAAAACGCAAAAAAAGATGCAGCTTGTAAAAATATATGTCTTTATTGATGAAAAAAGGTAGGCGAAGACCAATTTAATGGAGACTTGATTATCTTTTACACAAAACCTGGACAGTGCCTGCCATTACAGGTAAAGAAATAACGAAAATATTTCTCACCTTATATGCTTACGAATGAACTCATGTACTTGATCTACCATATAGTAGTTTTTTCCCATGATACGAATATAGGGTAAATTGCCTGTCATGCGGTAACGCTGCAGTGTTCTTTTATTCACCTTTAATAGAAAGCACATATCCTGATTGTCTAATAGGTTTTTCCCGTTTACAATATTATGCTTTTGAGATAAGTCGCCAATTTTAGTATCTATGGAATCCAATCGATCAAGTATTCTTTCCATAAACGCTTCGAAATGTTCTTTTTCTATACTCATAATGATAATGTATTAAGGTGCCCAACAATAAAGTAGGAAGTATTTGACGGGTCTTTGATAACAATTTCTTTTTCTCTCATAAACTTGATGTAACTTTTTGCTGTCCGCTCTTTCACATCCAGGAGCGTTTGGATTTGTTCGCATAAATCAACATAAGTGCGATAAGGTGATTTTTCAAAAATTGTCCTGGCCACATTCACCAACTCGCTCTCCTTTCGTTTATCTCTTTCCTCCTTCGGCTTTTCGCCCATATATGTATGCATCCCTTTTGACTTATCCCAAGAGAACTGCATCAAGGGTACGTCTAGGGGACTTCCATCCCGTACCTTCAAGGCTTTTACTACCGATATTGCAGGGTCGTCATCTTTTTCTATGGATAATATTGCAGCAGCTTTGCGTTGTAATTCAGACCCCAAGTGCCCTCTTAATTTCAATCCATTCGGAATAAAATGAAGAACACAGATAATACAGGTATTATAGATTCCTGCATAGCGGTAAATATCTTCCACAATGGAAATACTCTCCTGTTCATCATTGGCTCCTTTGATAAGATCTGCAACACCGTCGATAACCACCAATTGAATTCCTCCGAATTGATGATAGAACTTATCCATGCTCTCAACAATGGACTGCAATCGCTGTTTTCTAGACATGCCGGTAAGAGAATATGCTTTGAAGAAGTTCGGCATGGATGTTAAACCAGCTCTTTTGATAATTGTCGAACAATTTTTGTAAAGTTGAACTTCAGACTGCTCTGTATCATATAACAGAACTGCTTTTGATTTATAGTTTAACGATACGGTATTTCCTAAACAATCAATGCTTCTTTCTTCTGAAATGATACATCCGGAAATAATTGATCCTACATAATTACTTTTTCCGGTCCCCTCCCCTCCTGTAATACAGAGCAGATTTCCCTGCGTTCCAAGTGGCACATCATTGACTGAAACAACCATTTTTGATTGTGGAGGAGGATTATCAAAATTTACTTCACAAGATTTGAGTATTGACATGGTATCACTGTATAATGTATCTAATAGATCAAGGAAAAGTATTCGAAAATCATCCGCTGTATTCCCCATCCTGAAATAATCAGATATATCTTTCTCTTCCTTGGTACCGGATAGTGGCAATAAAAGCCGTTTTACTCCCAGTTCGTTATATTTTTTTGCTAGTTTGAGGGAACTTTCCTGTCCCGTTTTATCCATATCATAAAGGACTACGATATGCTTAAACATAAATGATAATTTCCGGAGAGTGTTATCCGGAATTGCTGCCGTTTCGCTATTGAAACAAATTGCATTGAAACCATGAGAGCAAAGGGATAGTACATCTTTTTCACCTCCGGTTATATAGAGAATATCACCCCTTGAAGGAAGCTGCTCTAATCCGAAACAATAATTTTCGTACACTGTGCCACCATACAAGAATCGAAGTTGAGAATGGGGGCGATAAATTTTTATAAACTTCTTGCCTACATACCCGAATATCGGTTCGTTGGCTGTTGGTTCAAGTTGAAAAGTTTTTCCCTCATTGCTCTCGCTTTTAAAAGCACGCAAAGATATTACATTGTATTTTTTAAGGATATCTCTAGTAACTCCATATTGCTGCCAAAAAATCATTTCTGACTTTGAAAAGGGTTGTTCGATAATCTGAAATGATTTTTCTTTCAGCTCATTAGCGGGTACTATATTTTGCATTTGCGGAACTATTACTAACTGTTGTGATTTGGATTGGTTTGCATTTTGACCAATTTTCTCATCAATACCCAAACATAGGTCTTGATTAATTGTCTTGAGTATTTCCACAAAATCATCGCTTCGCGTACAATCCAAACCTTTAATCTTGCCGACAAGGAAGAAACAATCTCCACTATATTCTTCATTGCCAAAATCTTTCATTCTATAACAGTTGCAATTTCGGTCGAAATAGATATTGCAGGAGGCTTTTCTATCTTCGTAAAGAGGATTATGGAAGTTTCTACCCACTCGAAAAGAGAATGAGATATAGTATTTGAAAACGGATAAACCGCCGGATGTCCGTTCTAGAATTGATTCTTTATTGAGCATAATACTTGGCGTTTTGAATTAAATCATTCAAATATTCTTCATTGCTTCGGATCATTTTACTTTCCAAGAGATGTCTAATGTCCGATATACGATAGAAATTCTTTCCGTTTATCCTTGAATAGGAAACGCAATTCTTGGCTCGTAACCGCTGAAGGGTTCTATTGCTGACATGAAGATAATTGCAAACATCATAGCTATCGACCCACATTTTTTCTTCATTGATAGCACTATGTCCTTGTTTGTCATAAACAAAATCCATTATAATATCAATCTTCTTTACTAGCTCCTTAAAAGCAATCGAATCTACTGTAATTACCTCCATAATAATACATGCTATATTAATTCTGTTCAAAGCTGCGACAGTCTAAAAAAACAATCAGCCAAATTGCGGACAACTTGGCTGATATTTTTTACTGATCTTTCTCTTTTATCTTCGATTCAAGGGCATTTTGGAGCTTGGAAACAAAAACCGTTCGTTCTTTCATTCTCTCTCGTATTCGCAAAAAAGAATGGGAGAAATTATCAATTTTTACTCCAAAAAACTGCTCAAAATGCTTAACTGTCTCTTTGAGGGTCATTTCACCATTGTTGAAAGATTTAGTATAGTGAAGTGCATAAATCAATTCTACCAAGTCCCGAATCGTACTTGTCCAAACAAGTTTTGGTAGATCTTGATTTGCGATATATATCCGTTGTTTTGACGAAATTACATCCTTTGAAATAAGAGATTCAACAACCTTTCGGTGAGAACCAACTATTGAAATTGCCTTAAACAGGCAAATTCCTTTGTCCGTGTTTTTTTTTTAATCCTAATACATTTGCTCTCATACGTATGGAAACCAATTCGATGTGCAGAAATGTAAGGATATTGTGGCGGTAAACTATATCAGGAACTTGTGTATTCAGATTCACTAGTTCCTGGATGAAATTGATATAAGAATTTTCATACTCTTTCTGACTGTGTTCTTCGGAGTTGCTTAATAGAACAAATAACTCCGAGTTTGTATATTTTTTCATTTAATATTGTTAAAGAATTTTTGAAACCTAAGTATTCGGGACAACTATTATAGCATCGCTTTTGAAAAAAGCAATATCCTCAATATTGAGGTGGCGCTCTAATAAACATATCTTAGGTTTGTAATAAATTCATTCGATCATATTATTAATAGTCAAATGTTTAGATTACAAATATATTAATAAACCCCTGATAATCTGCATTTTCAGATAAAAAGCAAAATTTCATAGTATTTTCGCGTATACAGTGCATTTAAGTGTTTCATCAAATAAATTTTGTTTGTCGCAAAATATATCTATATTTGCGACAAATCTTCATGGGATTATTATATGCAAAAAGCTGTAAATGAAATAGAAAGTCTAATAAAACAGAAGCAAAAAGGAAAAATTTATTTTGCTTCTGATTTTGCATTACTGGGAGCTCCAAAGACAATAAATAAATCTTTGGAGAGATTGGAGCAGTCGAAAACTATAATTAGAATAGCAAGGGGCATTTACTATTATCCAAAAACCGATACCAAATTAGGTTTG
>PHDA01000029.1 GCA_002842465.1 Bacteroidetes bacterium HGW-Bacteroidetes-7 | reverse complement strand
AATATCATCCCGACGCATATTTTGGGTGACCCGCTACAAGGGATATTTGAATTCAGGAATAGCATTCTTGTAAATATGGAATCTCAGGAGGAAATGTTTGGTTTTATCCAAAACATGCAAGAACTTAATATTCCATGGAGATGGTCAAATAACGGGAGCTTGAATCTTGGAAGTGCGCTTGAATCTATACGAAGATTATTAATAATTAAACAGCCGATTAATTTAAATGACTATGTTGCTTCCATAGAGCTATTAATTGAACCAGAAAACAATTATACAGTATCGGGAAGCACTTATAAGCAAGTAATTTGGCGTGAGATTAATGATGTTTCAACGAAAAGTCTGTTATTAATTCATCCTGTTTCTACAAGTGTAGAACCACGTATTAAATTTCTTCAACAATTTAATGCCCTTAGATTGATTGAGTCGATTGATGACAAAAATTTTTACAAATTTGCAAAATACTTCGATTCACAAGTAGGGGAGGATTTGATAAAACGTATTATAGAATTCACACATTTAGTTTTCTCTAAAACTGTCGTTGATAATTGGTTTAACGATAATGGCAAATTAAAAAACAAGCGTTTTGAATCTGATAGGTTAATTCAAGCTAGTTTACAAATAGTAATTTCTAGGTTGCTATCCTTTAAATCGTTAGAGGATATTGCATGTTTGCTAAAAAAAATCAATATATTACCAGATAATAAGTGTTATAGAAAAGACCTGCTAAATGATACAATAAAAGCCCTATCATATGCACATATTGAAGGATTGTCTGCATATGAAGCAATGACCAGATCTAGAGATTTTGTTAGAAGGCAAGGTAGAAGAATTGCTGGAAGAAGTATTGGAACAACATTGTTGACTAAGGGGCTTGAGTTTGATGTAGTAATCGTTCTGAACGCTCACAAATTTGAAAGCCCAAAGCATCTTTATGTAGCCTTAACAAGAGCTTGTAAAAAACTAATAGTAATTAGCCAAAATCCAATACTAAATCCATACTAATATTGTCTCTCCGGACAGTTTTTGCATAATTCATTCTATTTCTTAATCAAATGTTTTAATTCCGGATCATTACCAATCCGCTCGAGTTCACTTGCGATGATTTGATAAACTTCCTTTTTAATACGAGAGTAGTTATCATTTATATCGGTTTTCATGGTATCTTCTCCTTTATTATTCTCAAAGCTAGCGATTTTTGCAATTGGAACATGGTTTTTTGTCTCATTTTGAACCTTGTCCGAATCAACCACAATCTCTGCATGAAATATCTTTTGCTCAATCCTTTCATCGAAGTTGTCGGATACAGCTCCGACAAACATCCCCTGCGAAAGATTGGATATTTTTGAAGCAGGAATAAGACTATCCATTTGGGTGGAAATGGATGTTGATTTGTCATTTCTGTTTATGGTTAGGGATTGACGTTTTTGAAGTACTTTTCCAAAACGATCCGAAAGCATTTTTGCTGTTTCCCCGACTACCTGACCGCTGAAGATATTACCGACGGTGTTCATCACTACCTTGGCTTCTTTGTCCCCGTAGTCACGGTTCAATTGAGAAAAGTCCTGAAAGCCCAGACAAACTGCAACCTTGTTGCTTCGTGCTGTGGCAATAAGGTTGTCCAGTCCCCTGAAATATATCGTTGGCAACTCATCGATGATGACAGAGCATTTCAACCGTCCTTTCTTGTTAATCAGTTTTACAATACGGGAGTTGTACAAACCCAGTGCCGCCGAATATATATTCTGCCGGTCAGGGTTATTCCCAACACAAAGAATTTTTGGTTCATCCGGATTGTTGATGTCGAGGGTAAAATCATCTCCACTCATTACCCAATAGAGTTGTGGAGAAATCATACGGGACAAGGGAATCTTCGCAGACGCAATTTGCCCCTGTAGTTGATCCTGTGCTCCTCCTTCCCAGGCATCCATAAAGGGTGAAAGATAGTTTTCCAGTTCAGGGTAAGAGGTCAATATCGGGAAGATATCGGAGTACTTCTTGTTCAGGAACTCTATGGCATGGGGAAAAGTACAGTATTTGCCGTTCTCATAGATTTTCAAGTACCAGATGATGGCGGCCAACAGGATTATTGGAGATTCCACAAAGAAATCCCCTTGCTTCTGTATCCATGTCTTATTCAGGTTTAGCATAATAGTATAGGCACTCTCATAAGCATCGGAAATGTCGGTCATAAAAGCAGGGTTGATTGGGTTACATCTGTGGCTTCTTCGTGGATCGTCAAAGTTGATAACATAAAATTTTGGAACCACCTTGTAAGCACCCTGATGTTTTAGAAGGTGATTATAGGCTATTGTCGAGAGATCATCAAATTTGAAGTCATATATGTACATCGCGAACCCTTTTTCTATTTGCTGTTTGATAAAGTTGTTTATTACTGCGTATGACTTTCCGGAGCCCGGTGTGCCGAGGACTATGGTTGCCCTAAAAGGATTTACGATATTGATCCAACCGTTATGCTGCTTTTTCTTATAATAGAATTTTGTGGGGAGGTTAACTGAATACTCATTGGTCATCAATCGGGTCTCCTGCTTAAAGGACTCGTTCTCATTGTTGAATACGTCGTCCATCAAATTGTTCTTTAATAAGCGACTCATATAAAGTCCACCCATTAGCAAACAGATATAACCCACAGCCATAGTAAAGATATATAGTTTAGTGTTTGTCTCTAAGGGTAGAGGCAAATACAATATCCACCAATTAAGAAAAAAGAAGATAACCCCGACTGCTAAATAGCTGTTGATTTTTGTCCAGGTTATCTTTTCCTCTTTTATCCCTTTCGTTCCCAGACAGGATAGGGCTAATAAGAGCATGGCAAATAGTTTTGTCCAAATTATGGAGCTAAACAGATTTGCCGTCCGGTTTAAGTTCATTAAAATCTTATCTACCACCACGATGTTTACACCCGCTTGGTGAATAGCTTCGTAACAAAACCAATAGATGTTCATTACGACAAATAATATACTTACGGCACGCATAAAATCCATGATTTTTGACAATGCTCTCAGATCATCTTCTTGTTGCATAATTGTTATGGCTTAAGTTTTTTCTTTTTTTTCCTTCTCATCCTGCGAATGAATGCCTCCTCTTCCGGGTCGCTACCATGATTTTCCATTATGAATAAATCAAGGGCTGATTCAAGGACAGTTTCGCTCTCTTTGTGATTTTCGGAAGTGGTGTGAACCAAGTTTGCGGATCCTTCCGGATTTTGCTGTTGTTGTTTATTCCCATCTGGGTGAGGTGAAGCAAACTGCTCCTGAAAGGCATTTGCAGAAAATTCTTTCCCCAAACGAGAGCCGTTAAACACGCATTCTGTGTTATGATCAATAAAGGTTACGCCATATATACGTCCCGAATCATTCGTGCGGAAAATAACATCAATTCCTTTCTTCTTCAGTTCTCTTTCAAACTCAGATCTGGTGGCTTCTTTATGAATGATGCTTGCAACCGTCTTTTTGGTCTGTTCACGAAATCCTTTTTCCTTGATAGTATCTTTTGATCTCTCGCATCGTTCGTGGATTGCCTTGTATCCAACTGATTTTCCAAAGAGAGAAGACTTGAATGGATTTCCGGTTTTATTTCCATTGTCATCTGTAGCAAAATAAACCAACCCATTATACACCCTTCCCCGGACCTCGCCTTTAGCCTCTTCGACGCAGATGTTGTACAAGGATAGTAAAGCACGATACTCATTAAAACTTTGAAAGTGGTAGCGGATAGATAACGACTTAATCAGGTTGGCAATTTGTCCCTTGACATTACCCTCCTGAGAAATAACCATTTTCGGCAGGGAAGCTTGCGAACGCTGCTGCTTCTCTGCTGAGTGAAGTCCGTACTTCTGCTCCAACTCACGAGTGATCGTTTTACTACGTTGATGTTCAAAACTATCATTTATCTTCTTTCCTGTATCATCAACCCGAAGCGACACTATATGGATATGGTGGCGATCAATGTCTTCGTGTTTATATACTATATAAGGTTGATTGCCGTATCCCAGTTTCTCCAGATATTCCTGAGCAATGGCAGCCAACTGCTCATCTGACAATCGGTCGTCCGGGTGAGGATTGAGGGAGATATGGATAATCGGTTTTTCTGTTTTAATATCATCGGGAAGTTGCCTCTCAAAGTCGACCATACAACGATGGATTTCAAACCCTCCATCCAGACTTTCGGTCATTTTATTGGAACAAAGCACTCGTCCTTCACCTTCAATGATCTTCTTTTGATTATATGCCAATGCTCCGAAAAGCGAATTTCCTACATTTATTTTTGCAACCATTTCTGCTCAAACTCTTTGGTTAATTCAATGATTTGCCGGTTCAAGGCAACCAACTCCATCATCTGTTTCTCCAATCTATAAAGAAAAGCCAAGGCTTTTTTCTCCGTGAAATTACTGTTTAGAACCTTTACCACCTGGTTATAATTAACTCCAATTGCTCGAAATTGGGAATACAAGGAAGTCAGTCTTGTGTAATAATCAACGGCAGCTTTATTGATGCTGATCACCTTAAACTCCTTATTAAAGATCCTGGCCACGATAAAGTGAGCCTTGGTACGCATTCCTGATTGCTCAAAAAGGGTTAAAAACCTTGCATTATCTTCCGAATTTAACCGCACCATGTAGTTATTCGTTGCAGGGTCTTTCTTGGGAATTCTGCCCAAATTGCTCCTCTTTGGAGCCTTTTCATCTTTCCTTTTCATCTCTTTTTATTTTACTGGTTTTACGACTTAGGAGTAAAACTTTCCCTGTCAAGGGCAAGGCGTTTTGAGTAACCGAAAGAATTTCGAGTTACTCAAAACACACCTTGCTATTTGCCTGGCGCAAATAAAATCCGTACTAAAGACGGATTGTTGCAAACCTCTTGTACAAAATGGAAGCATCTACAATGTTTATGTAAAGTTATAGGCTTTTCCAGGTGCTTGAAAGGCTTTAAAGGAGACAATTGGAGACAGCAACAGACAGTTTATCCATTGATAGTCAATCTTATAAAAAATCATTATTTCTTTGTTTAATGCTTGATGGAAACCTCCCCATACATCAATCATTTGAGATTGCAATCTTGAAATAATGATATCACGAAATCATGAAATCATGATGTCTTGAAATCAAGATTGCAAGAATTAAAACAATAATCAGATAATCAATTAAAGAATGACCAAAATGAAGAATGAACCAATTTACATGGCCTTCTCTACCCAAAAGGGTGGCGTTGGCAAAAGCGCATTTACCGTATTAATGGCAAGTTATTTACACTATACTAAAGGGTATAATGTGGTAGTGGTAGATTGTGACTACCCGCAGTTTAGTATCCATGCCATGCGTGATAGGGATAGGAAACTGGTGGAAACCGATGATTTTTACAAAAGGATGGCAATAAACCAGTTCTCCGGGTTAGGGAAGCGTGCCTATCCTGTTTTGTGCAGCAAGCCCGAAGATGCCATTGAGGTGACCAAGGATATGTTGGATGCCTGTGAGGGAGAATATGATATTGTCTTCTTCGATCTCCCCGGCACGGTGAACTCCCTGGGCGTGATAGAATCACTCTCCTCACTGGATTACATCTTTACTCCAATCATTGCCGACCGGGTTGTAATGGAGAGCAGTCTGAGGTTTGCAAGTAGAATCAATGAGGTTATTGTGATGAACAAGAGCAAACGCACAAAAGAAATACATCTTTTTTGGAATCAGGTCGACGGGCGTGAGAAAACAGATCTCTATAGGATTTACGAAGAAGGGATAGCAACATTAGGACTGCAACTAATGAAATCAGTCATTCCTGACACCAAGCGTTTCAGAAAAGAGATGTCCTGCGATCACAAATTGCCTTTCCGTTCCACTCTTTTCCCTGCTGATAAACGATTACTCAAGGGCAGTAATGTGGCGGAGTTGATAGAAGAGATATGTTCAATTATAAAATTAGACGGTCATGGCAGATAAAACGGACAAGATTGATGAAGCTTATGTTATGGAGCTTATTGCGGGGGATGTTCCTCTGGCAAAGAAGAAAGAGCAGTCTCCTCCAGTCAAGCCTCTGGAACAAAAGGAGGAACCGATTCCGGATACAAAAGTTAGACGGAAACAGCAGAATGTAGATGATTATCGCAAGCTATTCTTCAACCGGATGGAGATTAATGACCGACAGGTAATCTATATCAGTCGGAATACTTATGAGGAGGTATATAACATTGTTTTTGGCATAGGTGGTCGAAAGGCATCTGTCAGTAGTTTTATTGAGTGCATTCTTCAGCATCACTTCAAAATTTATGAGGAAGATATACAACGGATCTATGATGAGTCCCTAAAACGACCCTTAAAAAACAGGAGGTAGTATGATCACCCAAATTGCACTTACGGTTATTGCACTCTATTGCCTGTTCACGATTTATTACATCTATAAAGAAGACATAAAAAGGATTTTAGGGCAGAAAATCTCGACTAAAGAAGATGAGGTCAAGCAGCCCAAAGAATGGCTTGATGAAAGCGGGATTATTGGTTCAACAAAGCCCTTTCTGAGACAAAAGGAGACAAGCGCAGACAATTTAACCGCTAATTTTCAAGATGTTAGAAAAGAAGATACATTTACTTGCGAAACAAAAAAACGGTTTCCGGCAGTCGTCTCAAGAGAAGAAATGGAAGAAATATTCTCAAAGCAGGAAAATGAGCCGTTGGGGATTGATGTCGAAACGGAGTACCCCGGAGATCAAAATGATGAAGCCGGATTTGATGAAGATGAAGAGTTGATGGATTTAACGGGAGGGATTGCTTCGGGATTGACCTATGAGGAGATAATTGAGACAGCAGCAACCATTGGGAAAATAAATCCATCGGTAGAGGAAAAGGAAAGAGCCGTCGATGTAATTAATAGGGCAGGAAAAACCGACATGTTCGAACAGGTGGTTTCAACTATTCCGGAATCGGATAATAGAATTAAAAAGATGCTCGAGGAGTGTGATGAAAAAATTAAAAACAGGCAATTGACCCTTAGAAACTCAAAGTCAGCTACAAAAGAAATAACCATAGACTTCGATCTGGGCAAATACCTATAAAGAATAAACACGATGAAAAAGAATGACTACGGATGAAAGGATGATGCGAACCCCACTAAAATCCACAGAAAGCAGTATTAACCCGTCACGGGACCCATCCAACCCCTTGGCACATTACAAATGATTTATGACCCTGAAAAAGTATTTTGTCTCTGCAGTTTTTCTTACAACTGCTTCTTGTGCCTTCGCACAAGGCAACGGACTCGCCGGTATCTCTGAGGCCACCAACATGGTCACTTCATATTTTGAACCTGCCACTAAACTTATTTACGCCATTGGTGCGGTTGTGGGACTAATCGGAGGAGTAAAGGTATATGGCAAGTTCGCCTCGGGTGATCCGGACACAAGCAAGACTGCTGCATCGTGGTTTGGTGCATGTATCTTCCTTATCGTTGCGGCTACAATCTTAAGATCTTTCTTTTTGTAGTATGGCTACCTTCTATAATATCAATAAAGGAATTGGGAAATCCGTAGAATTCAAAGGACTGAAAAGTCAGTACCTGTTCATTTTTGCCGGAGGGCTTTTAGCAATTTTCATACTCTATGTAATAATGTTCAGCATCGGAATAAATCAGTCATTCTGCATCGGTTTCTCAATACTAATTGCCTCCCTGTTGGTGTGGCAGACCTTCTCGCTTAACGCAAAGTATGGTGAGCATGGCCTTATGAAGATTGCCGCAAGAAAAAATCATCCAAAGTATTTAATCAACAGAAAAAGCATATCGCAATTATTAACAAGGAGGTAAGCATGAGAAATATACTTAAGGCAAATACGTTGGAGAGTAAATTCCCATTATTGGCAGTAGAGAACGACTGCATTATTTCTAAAGATGCAGATATCACTGTTGGTTTTAAAGTAGAGCTCCCTGAATTATTCACCGTCACTTCAACTGAATATGAAGCCATTCATTCTGCTTGGGTAAAAGCCATAAAGGTTTTGCCGGATTATTCCATTATTCATAAACAAGACTGGTTCATTCAGGAGAACTACTCTGCAGACATCGAGAAGCAAGAGGGCACTTTTTTAAGCCGCTCTTTTGAAAGGCATTTTAATGAGCGACCTTTCTTAAACCATAGTTGCTTTCTTTTTATTACCAAAACAACAAAGGAGAGATTGCGTTCTCGGAGTAACTTCTCCTCTCTTTGCCGTGGCTTTATCATTCCAAAAGAGATTCAGGATAGGGAGTTGGTTATGAAATTTCTAGACTCTGTCGGTCAGTTTGAAAAGATTATCAATGACAGCGGCTATTTGAAAATTACCAGATTCACTTCTGAGGAAATAATTGGGAGCGAACTTAAAGCAGGAGTGATAGAAAAATATTTCTCATTATCCCAAAATGAAGATACTATCCTAAATGACATTTCAATAAATGATGCACAGATGCGCATAGGTGACAATCTGCTTTGCCTGCACACATTATCTAACACAGAAGACCTCCCGGGCCAGATAGCTGCAGATATACGATACGAGAAGCTTTCGACAGACAGGAGCGACTGCCGTCTTTCCTTTGCTTCGCCAGTAGGGCTTCTTCTTGAGTGCAATCATATCTACAACCAATATATCTTCATTGAAGAGAGTGATGAGAATCTTAGTCGCTTTGAGAAGATGGCGAAGAACATGCACTCTCTCTCCCGTTACAGTCGTAGCAATCAGATAAACAAAGAATGGATTGAGCAGTACCTTAATCAGGCACACAGCTTAGGATTGACATCCATCCGTTGCCATTGCAATGTCATGGCGTGGAGTGATGACAGGGACGAACTCAAAAGAATAAAAAATGATGTCGGTTCCCAGCTCGCACTTATGGAATGCAAGCCCAGGCATAACACTGTTGATGTGCCAACCCTCTTTTGGGCAGGTATTCCGGGGAACGAAGCCGACTTCCCTGCAGAAGAGAGTTTTTATACATTCATTGAGCAGGCCGTGTGCCTTTTCACACAAGAGACAAACTACAAAAGCTCTCCCTCTCCATTTGGAATAAAACTGGCAGACAGGTTAACCGGCAAGCCGCTCCACCTTGACATCTCGGATCTTCCTATGAAAAAGGGTATAATCACCAATAGGAATAAATTTATCCTCGGCCCTTCCGGTTCAGGAAAATCCTTTTTCACCAACCACATGGTAAGGCAGTATTATGAGCAGGGTAGTCATGTACTTCTGGTAGACACCGGTAACAGTTACCTTGGCCTGTGCGAACTTATTAACAGAAAGAGTAATGGAAAAGACGGTATATATTTTACCTATTCCGAAGAAAACCCGATTGCCTTCAATCCATTCTATACCGAGGATTGTGCATTTGACATTGAAAAGAAAGAGAGCATCAAGACTTTGATCCTTACCCTTTGGAAGAGGGATAACGAGCCTCCCACCAGAGCAGAGGAAGTGGCACTTTCCAATGCAGTAAGTCTCTACATTGAAAAGATAAAATCCAAAGAGGCCGAACCCGGATTCAACAGCTTTTATGAATATGTGAAGGGTGAATATAGGGGTGTTCTTGAAGAAAAAAAGGTTCGAGAAAAGGATTTTGATATTGACAATTTCCTCAATGTTCTTGAGCCGTACTACAAAGGCGGAGAATACGACTATCTGTTAAATTCAACAAAACAGATGGATTTGCTTTCAAAGAGGTTCATCGTGTTTGAGCTTGACAACATCAAAGACCACCCGATCCTTTTCCCTATTGTCACTATCATCATCATGGAGGTCTTCATCAATAAGATGCGCAGACTAAAGGGTGTGAGAAAATTAATTCTCATTGAAGAGGCATGGAAAGCAATTGCCAAAGAAGGCATGGCCGAGTACATAAAATACCTTTTCAAGACAGTAAGAAAATATTTTGGTGAAGCCATAGTGGTAACTCAGGAGGTGGATGACATTATATCGTCTCCTATAGTCAAGGAATCAATCATCAATAATTCAGATTGCAAAATACTTCTGGACCAACGCAAGTACATGAATAAGTTTGAAGCTATCCAAAGTCTTTTGGGTCTTACAGAGAAAGAAAAAGCACAGGTGCTTTCTATCAACATGGCAAATAACCCATCCCGCCTCTACAAAGAAGTTTGGATTGGCTTGGGAGGAACACAGTCTGCCGTTTATGCTACAGAAGTAAGCTTCGAGGAATATCTGACATACACAACTGAGGAAACCGAAAAGATGGAGGTGCTAAACCTCGCTAAAAAGCTTGACGGCAATATTGAACTGGCAATAAAACAGCTGGCAGAACAGAAAAGAGAGAATTCAAAACAACATAACTAAAATAAGCATTATGAAACGAGCATTTGCAATAATTTGTCTGACTCTATTCCTTGGTTTAGGGAACAGGGCACAGGCCCAGATGGTGACTTTTGACCCTACAAACCTAATACAGAGCATCATCAACTCTATAACGCAAGTAGTTGAAACATCTTCTACTGCTTCCAATATGATAAACAACTTCAAGGAGACCGTAAAGATTTATGAACAGGGTAAAAAGTATTACGATGCCCTTAAATCCGTGAACAACCTGGTTAAAGATGCCCGTAAGGTCCAACAGACAATCTTGATGATTGGTGAGATCTCGGATATCTATGTCAACAGCTTTCAAAAAATGATGAATGACCCCAATTACACTGTAGAGGAACTCGGTGCAATTGCCTTTGGATACACAAAACTTATGGAAGAGAGTAGCGGACTACTGTCTGACCTCAAGAAAGTCATTAAAGACAGTTCTTTATCGATGACTGATAAAGAGAGAATGGATGTCGTAGATAAAGTTTACTCCGAGGTTAAAAAGTACAGAAGCCTGGTTGGCTACTACACCAATAAGACAATCTCCGTTAGTTTTCTCAGGGCAAAAGCTTCCGGAGATACACAAAGAGTAGTTGCTCTTTATGGAACAAACGAAAGATACTGGTAATATTCTACATTATGGAATTTGATAATCTACACCAGATACTCAGAGGTCTTTATACCGACATGATGCCTCTTTGCTCCAATATGGCGGCAGTGGCCAAGGCTATAGCAGGGCTTGGTGCATTGATATTTGTTGCAAGCCGTGTATGGCAGTCACTCGCCAGAGCCGAAGAGATAGATGTATATCCTCTTCTTCGTCCTTTTGCAATTGGAATGTGCATAATGTTCTTTCCTCTTGTCCTAGGTACCATAAATGGAGTATTGAGTCCTATTGTTCAGGGAACAAACACAATGTTGGAGTCCCAGACATTTGATATGAACAACTATCGTAAGCAGAAAGATATTCTGGAGAGAGAATCTATGCTGCGAAGTCCGGAGACTGCCTATCTCGTGAGTAATGAAGAGTTTGATAAGCAGATTGAAGCTATGGGATGGAGCCCTGAAGACCTGGTGACAATGACTGGTATGTACATTGAACGGGGTATGTATAACATGAAAAAGTCTATTCGGGACTTCTTCCGCGAGCTTCTGGAGCTGATGTTTCAGGCTGCTTCTTTGGTGATCGATACCATACGCACATTCTTTCTCATCGTGCTCTCAATCCTCGGCCCCATCTCCTTTGCCATTTCCGTTTGGCCGGGCTTTCAGTCTACTCTTACCCAATGGATTACCCGATATGTAAGTGTCTATTTCTGGTTACCGGTATCTGACTTGTTCAGTACCATATTAGCCAGAATACAGGTTCTTATGATACAAAATGATATTACCAAACTACAAAATGACCCCAATTTCTCGGTTGATGCTTCAAATGGGGTTTATATCATTTTTATGATCATTGGAATCATAGGATACTTTACCATACCTACGGTTGCAGGATGGATAATACAGGCAGGCGGGATGGGTAACTACAGCAGGAATATGAATACCACAGCCGGTCGTGCCACATCTGTGGCAGGTGCCGGAGTTGGTGCAGCTTCCGGGAATGTCTCGGGAAGACTAATTGGAAGATAACAATCATGACTATGGAATTTAAATCGTTAAAAAATATAGAGTCGAGTTTCAAGCAGATAAGGCTCATAGTAATTTTAGTTATCAGTTCGTGTTCATTGGTCATTGTCTTTTGTATTTGGAGTTCGTTCCGATTTGCGGAAGCTCAAAGACAGAAGATATATGTACTGGACCAGGGCAAATCTCTGATCCTTGCCCTCTCACAAGACCTATCCCAAAACAGGCCGGTGGAGGCTCGTGAACATGTGAGACGGTTTCATGAACTCTTCTTTACCCTCTCACCGGATAAAATGGCTATTGAGAGCAACATGCAAAGAGCAATGAATTTATCAGACAAGTCGGCTTTCAACTACTATCAGGACCTTTCTGAAAAGGGATACTTTAAAAGGCTCATCTCCGCAAACATCAATCAGTACATACAGATTGACAGTGTGATTTGCAGTTTTGACCACTATCCATATACAGCCAAAACATTTGCAAAGCAACTCATACTTCGTGAAAGCAACGTCACTGAGAGAAGCCTGATAACCACTTGCAAACTGCTCAATTCGGTAAGAAGTGATAACAACCCTCACGGCTTTATCATTGAGAATTTTGAAGTTATTGACAATAAAGACATCAGAGTCGCAAATAGATAAAATTATGAAGACAATAACAAGTACCGTTCAAAAAATCAAAGATGAAATCATCGAGAGACAGATGCACTGGAACAAGAGAATAGAGGATTATCTCAGAAGTTTGAGTCAGGAGAGCCGTCTGACACTGATAGCATGTATGCTCTTTTTTATGGGTATTGTTTTCATTGGGATGATGGTGGTGACAATAATACAACTTGAGAAAAAGAGTGTCCGGCAGATTGAGTTTGAGCACATCAGGGGGCTGGAGGTAAAATCAAAATCGGATACAAATAACTTGAATAAAAACTACTATTATGGAAGAGAAAATTAAAAAAGAGAGAAGCCCTCAAGAGGTATTAAAGCGTAAGAAGATGATAGTCTTCCCGCTATTCGTGCTTGCCTTTGCTGCCGTTATATGGTTAATATTTTCTCCTTCAAAAGAAGAAAAACAGAAGCTAAATGATAAGGTTGGAATAAACACCAATATCCCTCAGGCAAAAGCCAATGTTCTTGCAGACAGCAAAGAAGCGGAGTATGAGAAAGCCAGTGCCGAGCAACAGCAGGATCAGAGATCGAAAACGATGCAGGATCTGGCAGGCTTCTTTGGGATCACCAAGGAGAACTCACAAGATGAGGGCGATGAGCTTGGTCAATCTCCCAATAATACCGCCGGAGCATCAGAGGGCAAAAGTAATACCAGAGGCACGATCCGATCATCTGCCAGGGCATATAAAGAGATAAACCGCAACCTGGATAATTTCTATCAGGACGATAAAGACAAAGAGAAGAAAGAACTGCAAGATAAGGTGGATCAGCTGCAGGCACAGATGAGGGAAAGTAACAATGGAAATAGCGTGGAAGAGAAAATGAAGCTATTGGAAAAGTCGTATGAGATGGCTGCGCGGTTAATGCCTCAAAATATGAATCAAAAAAATGAAAATACTGCGGAAAAGGAACAGGAAACAAAAACTAGAGGAGGAAAGACAAAGGTAGAACCTATATATCAGGTAAAAAAAGAAGTAGTAAGCTCTCTCTCGAATGAATTTCCTTTTGAAAACATGACTAATGGCACTGAACATAACTTAGGGTTCAACACTTCCGTAGGGGAGAGCAAAGCTGTAGTAAAAAACACAATCAAAGCTTGTGTCCATATCGACCAGACCATAACTGACGGTCAGACTATAAGGCTTCGTCTCTTAGAAAGCTTAAAAGCAGGAAGTACTATCATTCCGGAGAATTCCACAATCAGCGGCAAGACTTTTTTGGTAGGAGAAAGACTGAATATCATAATTTCCGGTATTGAGTACCAAGGCAAGATTATACCCGTTGAGTTGAATGTCTTTGACACCGATGGGCAGATAGGAATCTTCGTGCCCGGCTCAATGGAGGTGAGCGCGATAAAAGATGTTGCAGGTAACGTGGGTAACAGCATTGGGACAAGCTTTAATATCACAAAAAATGCAGGTGAGCAGATTACTGCCGATCTCACAAAGGCTCTGATACAAGGAGGCTCACAATACATCTCAAAAAAAGCCAGACTGGTGAAAATACATCTCAAGGCAGGGTATCAGGTATTTTTGACAACAAAAGAATAATGCAGTTTATAAACCACTAAAATCCAAATAAATGCAAAGATTGTTAATCACTATTTTTCTTTTCCTCTGGGCGTTGAGACTCAATGCCCAGACAAATGGTTCTTCGGGGGACCTCTTTAATGGTCTTACCAAGAAAATAACCTATGACAAGGTAATACCTCCCTATGGTCTGGAAGTGACCTTCGACAAGACTGTTCACATCATCTTCCCGGCAGCTGTCAGGTATGTTGACCTAGGCAGCACAAAGATAATTGCAGGTAAAGCCGAGGGTGCCGAGAATGTAATTCGTATTAAAGCTGCTGTGCGCAATTTTGAAGATGAAACCAACTTCTCCGTTATTACGGATGACGGTAACTTTTACTCCTTTAACGTAAGGTATGTTCAAGAACCGGAGAAGCTTAATATTGAGATGAAAGAACTGATTTCCAAGACCGCTCCTGGCAAAGCACAAACAACAGGAGCCGGGGATGTATATCTCAAGGAACTGGGAAAAGAGCCTCCTGCAGCAGTGAATCTGATTATGAACACCATCTACAAGAATGACAAGAGTGATATCAAAAACATCTCAAGTAAAAAGTATGGAGTGGAGTTTTCCATCAAAGGCATTTATACCAACAATGGTATGCTGTACTTCCACTCTCAGATAAAGAATATCACCAACATTCCATTTGACATTGATTTTATCACTTTCAAGATCGTAGACAGGAGAGTCACTAAAAGAACGGCAGTACAGGAACAAGTGATAACACCTCTGAGAGTATTGAACAACAATCAAACCATAAGAGGTAAAAGTGTCGCAAGATCTGTCTTCACTCTGGAAAAATTCACCATTGCCGATAATAAGATGCTTGTCATTGAAATCTTTGAGAAAAATGGCGGCCGTCACCAATCGGTGATAATAACAAATAGAAACATAGTAAAAGCAAAACTAATAACCAATTTTAACACAAAATAACAATGAAAAACACATTATTTACAGCATTAGCAATTTTAATCTTAACTGTTTCCTGCACAAAGGAGAGACAACCGGTAATCGTAGACTTAGATAACACAACAGAAAAGCTCAGTGAAAATTCCGAGAATGACACCCCTCAGGTACAAGTCTATTTCCATATCAAGCGGGTGGCAAAGATTCATGTCAAGCATCTGAAAGATGATTTTGGAAGAGACTATACAGAAGAGGTTATAGATGAGATAACTGACAGGCTCTTTATCCGGAGCATTGGTTCAAGTACAGGTTACAAGGTCCTTTATGACCTGGAGGTGATTGCCAGTGATAATAAGCCGCAACTTTTAATTAACCGTGACACCAAAACCAAGGAGAACCTGGATGATAATATTATGTGGATTGATAACTGCATCATGGGATATGATGATCCAATTCCCCAAATTAATGTGACAAGGTTTGAGGTACAAAGAATTGCGGAAACCAAAACAGAAAATGTCGTTTACAATCCTTTGCTTAACTCTTGTGAATTAGTAAAATTATCAAATTAATTAACAGTCAATCTGACGTTTATGTCAAAGATTTACATTATGATAATATTTTTGATAAGCATACTTTTTGGTTGTTCCAAAGAGCCATCTGCTCCGCAAGAAGAACTTAATCCTGTTAACTTCTTCTGTGGTTTGGAGCAGGAACAAACTAAGGCCAACAGTGTGTTTACGAGTGGTAATACTGCTATCATATACGCCTTTGCTTCGGGAGAAATCGCTGCCAATATTGGCGGCACTCCTCTAAATGCGACAGCATCGGGAAGTGGTTTACTATCTCCAACCTCTACAATATTTTTACCAAAAGGAAACTATGACTTTTACTCGGTATCTGCAAACAACGTCTCTACGCCAAATATCAGTTTTACCGGCGGAGTATCGGGAGATTTGGCAAATGGTGTGGATTACCTATGGGCAAGCAATAAAAACACTACCGTGAACAATGGAGCAAACGTGACCTTTGCTTATAAACATATTGCCTGTCAGTTGCAGATAAGGATTGTGGCCAATCCCAGGGTGAGTGGCCTAGTGGTAAACTCGGTTAAATTTACCTATCCAATAACTTCCGGGGTGAAAAAGAATCTTTCTACAGGAAGCATCTCTTCTTCGGGTTCTGTGACTGCTTTAAGCAATGTTGCAGGCAGCGGAAATACCCGCAACTTTATCTGTCTGCCATGTACCGTTTCTTCGCAGGTGGAAATTAATATCAACGCCACTATTGACGGGCAGCCTGTAACAAATAAGACATATAGAGCAACGGTTAACCAAGCATTGGTTGGCGGCAACTCTTATGATATAGCCCTGAATATGAATGCCGATAATGCTTTTTCAACTACCTGCAGTATTATCACATGGCAAAACATCTCAAATTCAATAACTTATTAACAAAATGAAAAGATTACCATTGATGAGATTTTATGACCATGCAATGATGTTCTGCATAATTGTGCTTCTATCGTCATGTATTAAGGAGGATTACGAACAATGTCCTGATTATGGAAAATATAGAGTTGTGTTCAATGATGCTGATAATTCAAAGGGAAAGACAGATTATAATGTGCTTATATGCCCTCTTGAAAAGGGAAAAGTAAGTTTCGCAAATGCTTATCAATATTACAGGATGGCAGATAGCTCTTTGCTAAGATCTGAAAGAGAATTAAAGCTTTTCCCTAGGGAATACTCTTTTAAAGCACTTCTTTCACAAAATCAGATGATGTTGGCAGGGAGTAATGTGAGTTTAAAAACCGGAGTAATGTATCTGTTTGCCGATAGCTCGGCCAGTGTGATTAAGGCTGTCCTGAACAACGTCAGTCTGAGATTTACTCTTGCAAATTCCCTCATCAGAGTGATATGCAATTTTAGTGAAAACCCTATCTCACAATACAGGATATCCAAAGTGGAGATCTCTTCTGCTGATGATAATGGAATTGAGCTGAACATGCTTTCAGGAAGATGCAATTCTGCTCAAGAGGTGACTGACTTCTATGACGAGTGCGTAAGAGAAAGCGACTCGAATGTATTTAACTATTACTGTGAGCCTATAGTAAAAGCAAAGTATCTCAACTTTAAGGTCTTTGTAGAAGATATTTCTGCAAACAAAACAAACGTGCTTTTTTCAAGAGTGTTTCTAAACACAAATATTGAACAAGGTAAGGTGTACGATTACCGTTTTGATGTTACACCTTTTGAGATTGAATTTAAAACTACATCCATTTTGGATTGGAACGATTATGTACACAATACAAATATTTCACTCAACTAATTAACAATTAATATTTTAAATTAAATTATTATGAAGAAAATTATCCTTTCTTATGCGATAGCCATGTCTGCTATCTTTTCAATGACTTCTTGCCAAAAAGATCAAAACATAAAACCTGATCCGCAAGAAATTAAGTTTTATGCTTCTTACAATGGAGAAACGCAAACAAAAGCCACTTCTGTATTCACTACCGGTAACAAAGTGACAATCTTGGGTTACACTGCCGGTGCAACAGTGACCTCTGCCACCTCTGTTCCAGGAACTCCTGTTGAAGCTACTGGCGGAGCCTCTGGCTTACTCACTCCCTCTGCTGCCCTTTATCTTCCAAAAGGTTCTTATGATTTCTACTCTGTGTCACTAAACAACACAACGGCTCCCGGATTATCCTTTTCTTCAGGAGTATCAACCCAATTGACAAATGGGATTGACTATCTATGGACAAAGGCCGCAGCTATTGCCGAAGGAGGAACGGCTGCGTTTATTTACAATCACAAGGCAGTGGGTATGGAGGTAAATATATCGGCGGGAACGGGAGTCAGCGCTTTGAGCGTAACGGCAATCAGTTTTACTCCAACAACTGCCTCTACAGCTTCCAAGATGAGTTTGGCAGATGGAAGTATTGGCGCAGCAAGTGCGATTGGGTCATTGACTCCGATGAGTCTTAGCGGAACAAAAGGTACCTATATCATGCTTCCTGTTGGTTCGGTTGCAGTGAATGTGGAGATTACAGTAAATGCAACAATTGGTGGAACGACAGTTACTGCCAAGAAGTATACTGCTGCTATTCCATCACAAGCCTATACTTCGGGTTCTTACTACACTGCTAATTTCACTGTCTCTTCAATAGCCCTACAGTTTACCGGAGCACAGGTTCAGGACTGGACAAATCAGACTATTTCAGGCGTTTCATTAACTGAACAATAATATTTAAATCAATGACCATGAAAACATTTTTGTCAATATCAATATTAATCATAACTACGATTTTTCTCTTTGCATCATGCGCAAAAGAGAAATGCAAAAACTGTCCTCCATTGCCTGATTCGTCACTTTTATGTGTTAGCTTTTCGGGAGATTACTCTTTGCAAAAGCAAACAAAGGCATCTTCTACCACTTTCCCTTCAGGCATCCAGACCTCAATCCTTGCATATAGTGCCGGGGATAATCCAACAATAAAAACTGCATATACGGGAACACCCATTAGTGCGACATCGGATGCAAGTGGAAATCTTGTCTTCAATAATGGTGTTAGTCTATTTATGCCAGGGGGATCGTATGATTTTTATTCTATTTCTGCAAATTCATCCTCAGTTCCAAATATCACATTTACCAATGGGTTGTCGGGAGTTTTAAATAATGGTGTGGACTACCTATGGGCATCCAGTAAAAATACTTCTGTGACAGCAAATACAAATGTCCCTTTTCAATTTGCACATAGAGCAACAGCAATAAGATTGAGCATCACAGCAGGTGATGGTGTAACGGGATTAACCGTGAAGAGTATAAAGATTGGACAGACTCAAGAGGGAGCAGTGATGGGGCTCTCTACGGGAGTAATTTCTGCTGCAAGTATCCTGTCTACCAATAAGGCAGATATGATGTTGGCTTCCAATACAGGTACTTTTATTATGTTGCCTCTAATAGCTGGAATTTCAATTCCGGTGGAGGTATATGTAGATGCTACCATTGGCGGAAGTGCCCAGACAAATAAAAAGTACACAGCTACTATTCCTGCTCCTACAGGAGGATTTGAGAGTGGAACAGTATATAAGTTCGCAGCTTCTATTGGTGCAAGCGGAATTACTTTCCTTAACGCTACCCTTGAAGACTGGAACGAACAGACATTGGTTTCAATTAACTTGAATGAATAATGAAACGAACATTAATCATTTGTTTATTGGTTCTTGCTCCGGTTTTGTGCTCGGCTCAAAAGTACGGGGTGAGGACTAATATTATCGGAATGGCAACAGGAAGTCTCAACATAGAGGCTTCCTTAACTCTTTCAAATAAGTGGACTTTACATCTGCCTGTCTCATATAATCCCTTTGTTGTTAGAGACAATATTAAAGTTAAACACCTGTTGACTCAACCCGGGGCAAGATGGTGGCTTTGGCATAGCTATGCAGGATTATTCATAGGAGCACAGGCAATAGGAGGAAAATATAATATAGCTGTCACTGACTACCGCTATCAGGGGTGGGCTGCCGGTATGGGTGTATCTTCAGGATATGCATGGATGGTGACATCTAAATGGAATATTGAAGCAGAGGTTGGAGCGGGCGGCTGGTATAGTGAATATGACAAGTACCAAAGGCCGCTTTGCGGAGAGTATGAGGGAAGTTTTAAGAAAATCTTGTATGGACCTACCAGAGCTTCAATCTCATTAATGTTTATCTTTTAAAAGGGAAATAATGCAAAAATATTTGACGGCCTTATTTTTAATTATTATTCTTAGTTCTTGTAACAATAACCTTTCCAGACTAAGCAAACTTAATCCTTCCCTAGGCCTTAGCCATGTTCAAAATACAGAAAGTAATTATAATATAGATCTTTCAAGAGATGCTAAATTCACCTCTAAGTCATTTAAATATACTGATACATCAGGAAAAGAAAAATTTATCAACGATGCTGTCAGGGATGAAGTTACGGGGGAAATGGTCAGTATGGTATATCTTGATGAGATAGTTGTATCCGCTAAATCACAAAACATACCAGAGAGAAATGGAGTAATAAGGTTGGATTTCATAGTAAAAACACCCTCGATCCTACAAGATAGTCGGTGGCAGATTGATATGCTGCCGGTATTAAGCCGGGGAAAGGATACGATGTACTTTAACAGAATCTTGATTAGTGGCGAAGAGTTTAAACGGGCACAGGAAAAAGGATACAGGAGGTATGAAAAATATCTACGTAGTATCATTCCGGACGATGTTGATTTCCTTGAAGTCTATACAGATCTGCCCAATCTTATTCTTTTCCTGGAGAGAAATCTCCCTGAATCCAGAGTAATATCCGGAGAGCGGGATGATGACCTGATTACTGCTTTTGGCGTAACCGAAAAAAGTGCAGTTGAACATTATGTAAAACAATGGCTCATTGACAGGAACAACAAGCGAAAGGCCGAGAAAGAGAAATATTTTTATAAGTACGTGAAGAATCCATACTTACGCGATATTAAGCTGGATTCTGTAATACAAATGGGTAATGGAGATTTTGAATATCATTATTCTCAAGAGATACTCACTAATGATAAATCTTCAAAGCTCTTTCTTAATCTATATGGGCAGGTAAGAGATATAAATGGGATGTGTTTTGAACTAAAGCCATGTGATACTATCGTCTATAGCGTCTCTTCAATGGTGGGCTTCATTGACACCACTACCAGATACAAGAAGAAAATAATTGAGCGAAAAGCAATTGCTACAATGGCTGCCTTCATTGACTTCAAAGTGGGAAAAGCAGATATCATCGACACGCTCTCAAATAATGCCATTGAACTAGAAAAAATTAAAAAGGCATTAAATGGCGTGCTTTCAAATGAGGTGTTTGTGCTTGATTCGTTAATCCTGACTGCTTCGTCTTCTCCGGAGGGTGCATTTGCATTAAACCAGAGTTTATCTTCTCAGAGGGCTTCTTCAATTCAAAAGTATTGTGAAGTGTATATTAAAAGTTTTGATGAAGAGGTTGTTTCCTATGAGTTAGGAACAAAGAATGAAATTCAAAATTCAAGCCCTTTATCTGAGGTAAACAGCCTGATAATTCAAAAGACAATTCCAGAAGATTGGGATAGACTTCGAATACTTATACTAGACGATACTATTCTATCCAGCAAAGAAAAGCTTCTATACTGCTTCAAAATTCAGGACTTGGACGAAAGAGAAAGAGCAATGTCTTCTTATAAACGGGAATACAAATACCTGCGCGAAAAGATTTATCCCCAACTAAGGAGGGTCAACTTCACTTTTAACCTGCATCGTAAAGGGATGGTAAAAGACACCATTCATACCACCGAGATAGATTTTTTGTATATGAATGGATTGGTTCTGCTAAAGGAAAGAAAATATGAAGAAGCGTTAGCTATATTACTTGACTACAAGGATTTTAATACTGCCATTGCACATATCTCCCTGGGACACGACCGTTCAGCCGAAGAGATACTTCTCTCTTGTCCTGACACTGCATACAAAATCTACCTGATGGCCGTACTTTCTGCAAGAAAGGGAGACGAGGAGCAAGCGGTAAAATTCTTCTTGCGCTCAAAAGAACTAAATTTCTCTATGGCATACCGTGGAGGTTTGGATCCGGAGATTAGTTCTTTAATTCGAAAATATAATTTGAACAAAGACTTATTTGAATGATGATTAAAAAATTACAGTTATATATTATTGCCGGCATATTTTCTCTTGCCTCTCTCTTTGGTTGTGAAAGAGAGAATAGTTCCATGTCAGATTCTCAAGCATCCAAAGGAGACACAACTGAAGTCCAGATTTTCTTGAGTAAAAAGGGAGAAGAAGTAATAACCAAGGCTACAAGTGCCAATGATGCTTCAATACGTGATGTCAATCTTCTGGTCTATGATGTATCTGGTAATCTTTTGAATTCTCAATATTATGGTTCTTCTTCCGGTCTTTCAATCACCACTTCAACAGGAAATAAAACTATTGTGGCAATTGCAAATGCAGGAAACATAAACCTTTCATCTTATACAACCCTGAATTCTATCCGGAATGCAGTTTCTATACAGATGGTGAATGGGACTAATGATATTCTCATGGCCGGAGAGACGAGTAGCAACCTAGTGAAAGGAGGAGGAGTATCAATAACATTGAACAGATTGATTTCTAAAGTGACGGTGTTATTTGATAAATCCTCTTTAAGCGGAGGGACAAGCATAAATATCACCAAAATTGAGTTAAAGAATGTTGCTACTCAATGTATGTTTCTTGCTACAAATACGATAAACTCTGCCTCATATATTGGTGTTTCAGGGGATTATTTAATCGGGAATTTAGAGCCATCGGCTCATAGTACAGCTACTCCATTATTCCTGTTTGAGAATATGCAGGGAAATATTGGCTCTGCAGGTGTCGAGAAAGATAAAAATCCCGGTGCGGCACAGCCTTATTGTTCTTATGTGGAAATCACTGCAAATTACAACACACCTGCAAAGAACGGAACATTAAAGTATAGATTCTATTTAGGTAAAAATATTTCCAATAATTTTGATGTTGAACGGAATATCTGGTATCAGCTGAATATCAGATTTACCGGAACCGGAATAAACGAAGTTTCGTGGAGAATAGATGCTTCAAACCTCACGGATGTAAAATACAATATTAGCGTTGCGGCCTCTCCGTCAAATGGGGGCACAGTATCAGGTGGAGGACAATATATCTATGGCTCTACACCGTCATTGAATGCTTACCCTGCAACTAATTATATTTTTACAGGTTGGAGTCCCTCTATAAGCTCCGTTATTCAAGATATGGTTTATACTGCGAATTTCCAATATGTTGATCCTACAGTTTATGTGACAGGGATTAGTGTGAGCCCTGCAAATATGAGCCTCTATGTTGGAGAGACAGGTAACTTAACAGCAGCTGTTAGTCCTACGAATGCAGATAATATGTCTGTGACCTGGTCCTCTTCAAATCCTTCTGTGGCAACTGTGAGTAATGGGACAGTGATGGCTTTAGCTCCAGGAACTGCTACATTGACTGCTAAAACGGTGGATGGCGGATATACTGCAACTTGCAATTTGACAGTAAGTAACAAAACATTTACTATAACCCCTGCAAGCAAAACAATCTACATTGGAGAATCATTTAGTATAACCTCAAGCGGTTCTCCGAGCCCTTATCCGTCTTGGAATACTTCAAATACTTTGATAGCTTCTGTTAGTGGCGGTATGGTAACAGGTAACTCGGCCGGAACAGCAACTATAACAGCAATTGCAAATGGAATTACAAGAATATGCAATGTGACGGTAATTGATCCGGTTGTTTATGTAACAAGTGTAAGCTTAGATAAATCTTCAATGACATTAACTGCCGGCGGATCTATTGGAAATTTAACTGCGACCGTTAATCCTTCAAATGCGACAAACAAAAGTGTGATTTGGAGTTCATCAAACAGTTTTGTAGCGAATGTTAATAGCAGTGGTGTAGTGTCACCATTAGGGGTTGGTTCTTGCACAATAACAGTAACTACCGTCGATGGCGGAAAAACGGCAGCTTGCTCTGTAACAGTAAATCCTGCAACTATAGCTGTGACCGGAGTTAGTATAAGTGCGGGGAACTTGTCGTTAGATGAGGGACAGAATTCAACACTTTCTGCAACGGTTAATCCTTCAAATGCTTCTAACAAAACAGTGACATGGTCAACTTCAAATTCCAGCATTGCAACAGTAGATGCTAATGGAAAAGTAGTCGCAATTTCTGCCGGCACAGCTACTATCACTGTCAGAACTAACGATGGAGGTTACACTTCGAATTGTAATGTGACTGTTTACAAGGTCGTGGACTTATATTTCTACTTCTATAGGGTTGCTAAACTTGCGTACAAAGGAGGCGGTGAAAATTATTGGTATTTGAACGAGCCTATGAGTGATGATGTATATGTGAAAGCAACAGGAGGAAGCAACATCTCAGGGTCAATTTCCTATACTATTAACTGGGCATACAGTTATGCATCAGGTTTCAGTGAGGCAACACCAACTTACGGAACAAAGTCAATCAGTATCTCATCTTCATTGAATACTCTGTTAGAATCCGGGACAGCATGGGGTAGTGAAACAGATCTTGATATCGAATATCCGACAATTACCATAACTAACTATTCTCCGAGCGAAACTAATTCTCCGCCTACCAGAATACGAGTAAACCAAGATTTAAATACTTATTATTTAAAAGAAAGTGGAAGGTGATAGTGATGCTACGGTTACCTGTTAATGCTAAATTGGACACTTCGTAGGGGTGGGGAGACTAAGGAATGTTTGACACCATTTATCGAAATCCCCTTTTTCGTGGCATTTTAATTGATCGATATCTACTAATATCCTTTAAATGTTTTACGTTGAGAAATCAGAATCAAATAAGTAACTGAGATATAAGATAATATTTGTCAATTGGATTATAATAATTAAATTTGACCGATTAACGTTAAAAGTCAAATTTATGTCAGAAATTAATGTAAAGAGTTTGATTGTTGAGTCGGCCACAAAATATTTTTCCAAATTTGGCTTTCATAAAACCACTATGGATGATATTGCAAAGCATATCCATAAAGCGAAAGGAGTATTGTATTACTATTTTAAGGGTAAAGAAGAACTTTTTAATGAAGTATTGAAACAAGAATTAAATACTGTTAAAATTGCATTAAAAGAAATAGTAACTAGTGACAAGGATTCTCTTATTACTCTCAAGGAATATATGCTTACCCGTTTAAAATTATTAAACACTGCCGTAAACTACCATGAAACACTTGAAGCAGATTTTTTTGGGAAATATCTATTTGTAAAAGATGTAAGAGAAGATTTTGAGGAATTTGAAAGAAAACAATTAACTATCATTCTGGAAAAAGGGAAAAAAGAAGGTTTCATTGATGTTAAAAACATAAATTCTACTGTAAATATTATTATGATGGTTGTTAATGGTATTGAAATCCCTTTATTTCTTCAAAATAAGTATAAGGAATACGAAAACACTATTGATGAGCTTTCGTCAATGATTGTGAATAGTTTAAGAACTCAAAAAAAATAATTCATCTTTTTTTTATCGAATACTGACTAAAATACGAATTTAGTCAATAAATAATTATATCTTTGTAAAAACTAATAAACTAAAATAGTCATTTTATAAATAAATATGGAACTATTTGCACAGAAAATCTTAAAATTTAAATGGATAATAATCCTTATAGTATTAGTATTAACAGTTTTCTTTAGTTATCAAACCAAGTTTATAACAATCAATTCAGACATAATAAGTTCATTACCTGATGATGACCCAGTTGCTTCATTATATAAAAAAATAGGTACTCAATTTGGCGGGAATGACATGGGGATGATTGTATTGGAATCTGATGATATATTTAAAACAGAAATATTATTTCATGTAAAGAAAATTACTGACAGCCTGAAAATCACTCCGGGGGTTTCATCCGTAACAAGTTTAACTAATATTCTTGATGTAAAAAGTACAGTAGACGGTATCGAAATCGGGAAACTTGTTGATGAGTACAATCTCCCTGACAAGCAACCGCAATTGGACAGCCTGAAAAAATATGTTTTTTCGAAAGAAATGTATAAAGGGGCTATAATCTCCGAAGATGGAACTGCAACAATCATTCTTTTTACTCTACTTCCGGATGCTGATAAGCAAGCTGTTGCAAAAGATATTAAGAATAAAATCGAAAAATTCAATTTGCCTGAAATGCTCTATTTTGGTGGTTTACCCTTTATGATGAATGATATTTCTGATTTGATTAAGTCGGATATTGTCTGGCTTTTACCTTTCGTCTTTTTTGTCATTGCTCTTGTATTATTAATAAGTTTCAAGTCATTCATTGGGGTGCTTTTGCCGTTGCTTACAGCCGGAATTGCCGTAGTTTGGACTATGGGAATAATGGTTATTACAGGGAATGAACTTACTATAATCTCAAACATAATCCCAGTTGTGTTGCTGGCGGTTGGCAGTGCATACACAATACATGTCTTAAACAGTATGAATCATTACATGTTGAAAGACAAAAAAAGAGCACTTATAAAAGCTTTAGCCTACGTAATAATTCCGATAATTTTGGCTGCGTCAACCACTGCAATCGGATTCATATCATTTGTATTTGGTGCTTATCTTACTATGATTAAAGACTTCGGAATATTTACGGCTATTGGTACATTAATCGCTTTGCTTTTATCTGTTTTTTTTGTTCCTGCTCTTATTTCTGCATTATCAATGAATAAAAAAGAAATTAAAGATGATCCAAACGAAAAACAAACCATTTTATCCTATGTAATACTCAAACCACTTGTTAATCTTCTTTTCAAACATCCTAAATATACTTTAACAGCCTGGAGCATTTTTCTTTTATTAAGTATCGGTAGTATTTTTCTGATTAAAACGAGCGTAAATATGGCTGATTACTTTAAGGAAGATAATCCTACAAGGATTTCGGAAGAAGTTATGCAGAAAAAATTTGGAGGATCATTGCCAGTATTCGTTTCTTTTAAAGGCGATATGCAAAGCCCTGAGGTTTTAAAGATGATGATTAAAACTGAGCATTTCATGAAAGAAGACCCTAATATTGTTGTAACACAATCGGTAGCAGATCTCGTGGAGCAAATGAATGACGCAATGGGAGAAGGCAAGTCTATACCTGATGACAGAGCCAAAATTGAGCAATTATGGTTTTTGCTTGATGGACAAGAAGTTATGCCACAACTCGTTTCGGAAGGGTTGGATAAAGGTATAATCCAGTCAAAATTTGCTTCAGTTGAAGGTAAGGAAATGAAAATGTTCACGGCAAAAATGAACAAATTCATTCAAGAAAATTCAAACGAGGCTTATAAAATTGAATTGACAGGAATGCCTTCGGTTTATGTAAAACTTGATGATAGCCTGATTAAAAGCCAATTCAGCAGCTTGTTGCTTGCAATAATAATGGTTCTTTTAATTGTTGGAGCAATGTTCCGCTCAATTTCAAAAGGAGTATATGCGGCAATTCCCATCATAGCAACAATAATTATATTATTCGGTTTTATGGGTATAACCGGAATCCCGCTTGATATTGCGACTGTTCTTGTTGGAAGCATTGCGCTGGGTATTGGTATCGATTATTCAATACACATTATTTCAGGATTTAACTTTCATCTGAAAGATAACGGAGATGCCGATGAAGCCATAAAAAAAACGATAATGTTAAGTGGCAAGTCAGTAATCATTAATGTAATATCTGTTACAGCAGGTTTTTTGGTTTTGTTATTCTCACAAATAGTACCACTACAAAATTTCGGATTGCTGGTTGCGATAAGTATGTTCGGATCAGGTCTTGGTGCTTTAACTCTATTGCCAGTTATATTGATATTAGCAAACAGAAAACGTATAATAAAGCAAACTAATTTTTAACAATTTAAAATATCATAAATGAAAACAAAAATTCTAAAAACTATCGTTACAGCAATTATATTGTCAGGAAGCTTATTCTCTGTAAATGCACAAGATGCTAACACCATATTGAAAAAAATGGACGATGTAATGTACTCTCCAAAAGATTTAACTGGGAAAAACAAGATTGTTTTGATTGACAAATCTGGAAAACAAGAAATACGGGAAGCAACAGTACAACAAAAAGGTAACGACAAACGGATGTTCAGGTTTATAGCGCCATCTTCACAAGCAGGTATAGCCGTTTTATCTCTGCCTAATGATGTGATGTATTTATATCTACCCGCATTTGGCAAAGAAAGGAGAATTGCGACCAGTGCTAAAAATCAAAATTTCGCAGGAACTGATTTTTCTTATGACGATATGGAATCAAAACCATATTCTGACAAATACACCTCTAAGTTACTAAAAACAGAACCTAACGTATTAGTAATTGAATTAACACCGAAAGCACAATCCGATTATTCTAAGATAATTGTATATATAAATAAGACTTACTTTTACCCTGAATTGATGGAGTTCTATGACAAGGGGAACACTAAGATAAAGGAGGCAAAATATACATTTAATAAGGTTGACAATTACTGGAATGCCAAGGAAATAGAGATGACTGATTTAAAGAAAAACCATAAAACTAAGATGCAGATGTCAGATACAAGATATGATACCGGTTTAACAGACGATGATTTTACTGTAAGGAAATTAAAACAGTAATTATTATAAGAATTTTAATTATTCTCAGATCATAATTAGTAAAACAATATTTTAAAGTTAAAATATGTGA
>PHDA01000028.1 GCA_002842465.1 Bacteroidetes bacterium HGW-Bacteroidetes-7 | reverse complement strand
TTTCTGCGGCTACTTTTCGGGAACGACGAGGACTGTTTGACGACCGAAGGAAGGAGTTCCGCAGTCGCCGAAAAGTACCAGGAAAATTTGAGGGTACCCTAAAACAATCGGTTGCCGGAGTTGAGTGATTTGGGAGACTATTGGTAAAGTGCCTATTTCCGAAATTTTAAGTGTTAGCATAACTATCTGTTTAAATGGGTTATACAAAATCAGATTGCTCGTTTTTTAATTGTAATTTTTGTAAGCTATTGATATATAGGCACTAAGGTAGAGACTTAAAAGTCGCAAATATCAAATCCCCCAACTTTTGTTCGTGATCCAGAAAAACTGCGTTGCGATTGCTGAGCATTACGGAGAAAAAAAAAGAGGATGTGCGAAAAATCGTACATCCTCTTTTTATGTTGACCTACCAGGATTCGAACCTAGACTGACTGAACCAAAATCAGTAGTGCTACCATTACACCATAGGTCAATACTCTATAATTTGGGAGTGCAAATATATTGCTTTTTTTAAAACATGCAAAATTTTAGAACAACTTGTACTTTAGAATGCCCTCTCCTATCAAATAAAACAATGTAATCCAGGTGGCAAAGCGCAAAGCTCTGCCCAGCAACATGTATAAAGCGCTTTTTATGAAGTTAACACGGTAAAATCCCAAGGCAATTGCAAGTACATCTCCAATTATTGGAAGCCATGTAATAAGAGCAACAAGACTTTGATACTTTTCTATCCTGCTCTTCTGCTTTAGTAAGGTCTCCTCCTTTACCCTAAACCACTTCTCAATTATCTCCCACTTTCCCAAATGCCCAACATAGTATGAGGTAAGTCCTCCTAACCAGTTACCGGCAGTTGCAACCACAAATGCTTCATATGGATTAACACCCGCCAAAAGAACCCCTGTTAAAAGAATCTCCGAACTGAAAGGTATAACCGTAGCAGCAAGAAAAGAGCCCAAAAAAAGCCCTATAATGCCGTAACTCTGGAGAAACTCTACCATCAGCTCCTTTTTGACTTAAAGAATTGTTTTACTATCTCTCCACATTCATTTTCCATTATTCCGGAAACAACATCACACTTAGGGTGTAGAAGTGATGGGGAGAACAAGGTGAAACCTCTCTTTGGATCTGCAGCACCGTACACAACGCACTTCATCTGAGCCCATCCCAGAGCGGCAGCGCACATTGGGCAAGGTTCAATTGTAACATAAATTGTTGCCCTTTCAAGATATTTACCTCCAAATGCATTGGTAGCCATAGTTATTGCCTGCATCTCTGCATGTGCCGTTGGGTCATTAAGCGTTTCAGTTAGGTTATGAGCCCTGGCGATTATCTTACCATCACAAACCACAACGGCCCCTATAGGTACCTCGTCTCTCGCCAAAGCCCTGTTTGCCTCGGCAAGCGCCTCCTTCATAAACCTTTCATGCTGCTCCATAATTGTTGCAAATATATTCATATTTTTACAGTGTATCTTTTAATAGGGCTTCAATAAAACTACTTTTTGTAGCTTTATGTTCGGTCTTTAAGCGACATTTTGTCAGTTTAACCTAGTGGCATCTAATTTGTGTTATAAATCCCGGAAAACAACTTATAAACTTATTTACAATATAATAATCTAAAAATCGTTTAATTATGAACATCAAACCATTAGCAGACAGAGTTTTGGTAGAGCCTAAAGAGGCTGAAACAAAAACAGCAAGCGGGTTATACATTCCGGACACAGCTAAGGAGAAACCTCAACAAGGAAAGATTGTTGCTGTTGGCAGCGGTAAAAAAGACGAACCCATGGAACTTAAAGTAGGTGATATTGTTCTGTACGGTAAATACTCCGGCACAGAGATTAATGTTGACTCTAAAGATTATCTGATGATGCGTCAGTCAGACGTTCTAGCCGTAATCGGCTAACACCATTAAATTATCTGCTTAACTAATTAAACAAATCATTAAAATACAGAAATATGTCAAAAGAGATAAAATTTAACATCGAAGCCCGCAATCTTATGAAAGAGGGTGTTGATGCCCTTGCAAATGCGGTAAAAGTGACACTTGGTCCTAAAGGAAGAAATGTTGTCATCGACAAAAAATACGGTTCACCTCAGATTACAAAAGATGGTGTTACTGTTGCAAAAGAGATAGAGTTGGAAGATCGTTTTGCAAACATGGGTGCACAGATGGTTAAAGAGGTTGCTTCGAAAACAGCAGACCAGGCAGGTGACGGTACAACCACAGCTACCGTTCTTGCTCAATCAATCATCAATGTGGGTCTTAAAAATGTAACAGCAGGTGCAAACCCTATGGACCTTAAAAGAGGTATTGACAAAGCTGTTGAGGCAGTTGTTAAATCGCTCAGAAAGCAAAGTCATTCGATTGGTGACGATATCACAAAAATTGAGCAGGTTGCAACTATCTCTGCCAACAACGATTTTGAAATTGGTAAACTAATTGCCGAAGCAATGGCAAAAGTTAAGAAAGAGGGAGTTATTACTGTTGAAGAGGCCAAGGGAACCGATACAGAGGTTAAGATTGTAGAAGGTATGCAGTTCGATCGCGGATACATCTCTCCATACTTCATGACAAACCCCGAAAAGATGGAGGCAGTTCTTGAGAAACCATACATCTTAATCACAGATAAGAAGATCTCTACAATGAAAGATCTTATGCCTGTACTTGAGCCGGTAGCTCAAAGCGGAATGTCACTTGTTATAATCGCAGAGGATGTTGACGGAGAGGCACTGGCCACTTTAGTTGTTAACCGTCTTCGCGGAACACTCAAAATTGCTGCAGTAAAGGCTCCGGGTTTTGGAGATCGCAGAAAAGAGATGCTTGAAGATATCGCAATTCTTACAGGCGGTACCGTAATTTCAGAAGAGAAAGGCCTTCGCCTTGACGGAGCAACTTTGGAGATGCTAGGAAGGGCAGACAAGATAGCGATTGACAAAGAAAACACAACCATTGTTAACGGTGCCGGTGAAAAAGAGGCAATTGACAAAAGAGTTGCTCAGATTCGCAAGCAGATGGAGACAACCACCAGCGATTACGACAGAGAGAAGCTTCAGGAGCGTCTTGCAAAATTAGCAGGCGGAGTTGCAGTTCTATACATTGGAGCAGCCACAGAGGTTGAGATGAAGGAGAAGAAAGACAGAGTTGACGATGCACTTAGTGCAACCCGCGCAGCAGTTGAAGAGGGTATTGTACCCGGTGGTGGAGTAGCTTACATTCGTGCCATTGAAGATCTTAAAGATCTTAAAGGAGACAACGATGACCAGACAACCGGTATTGCAATTATTGCCCGTGCTATTGAGGAGCCGCTTCGCCTGATTGTTGAGAACTCAGGAATTGAAGGTAGCATCGTAATCCAGAAAATCAAAGAGGGTAAAGATGATTTCGGTTACAACGCTCGCACAGACAAGTATGAGCACCTGTACAAAACCGGAGTTATTGACCCAACCAAGGTTACCCGCGTTGCTCTTGAAAATGCAGCATCGGTAGCAGGTATGTTCCTAACCACAGAGTGTGTTCTTGCCGAGAAGAAAGAGGAGAACCCAATGCCAATGGGTGGTGCCGGCGGAATGGGCGGAATGGGTGGAATGATGTAAAAATCTTCCCTTTTACGATTAAAAGCAATGGAGACAAAACATTTTGTCTCCATTTTTGTTTTAAAACAAAAACGAAATTATGTTAAAAATTGGAGATAAAGCGCCTGACTTTTCAGGTAAGAATCAAGATGGTATAGAGGTAAGACTGGAAGATTTTAAAGGTAAAAACCTTGTGCTCTACTTTTACCCTAAAGACAATACTCCCGGATGTACTGCTGAAGCATGTGACCTGCGTGACAATTACGACAGGTTTAAGGCTATGGGGTATGAAATTCTGGGGGTTAGTAAAGATAACGAGAAATCCCACAAGGGTTTTATTGAGAAGTTTAATTTGCCGTTTGCACTGATTTCAGATACAGATGCCACAATACTAAAGGCTTATGATGCGTGGGGAAGAAAGAAGTTTATGGGCAGAGAGTATGATGGAATTATTCGTAAAACCTTTGTTATCGGGACTGACGGCATAATTAAAGACATTATTGAAAAGGTTGACACAAAAAAACATTCAGCCCAGATAATCTGAAACGTCATCTAAAATATTAACTGAAACGCTACCTTGAATTACCCAACAACCCACGCCATTACGTGATCGTTAAAGATTTGGTAGCTGAGCTCAAACTCCTCCTCGTTACCCTCTTTGTCGGTAAAATAGGCAGTAATTTCACCCTCGTCTCTGGGGGTGAATTTTTTTATGAAAATCTGCTTTGCAAAATCGGTGTCTGACCGTGACATCCTTTTGTAAACCGCCTCTTTTGCGCACCAGTATATTGCCAAGTGGATGTCGCGATTCTTTTCACTTACATCTTCTCTCTCCTCCTCTGAAAGTGCCTTTTTTTCAACGGCGGTAAAGTTTCTCTTCACGGACTCGATATCAATACCTACGCTCTCTTCGGGGTGCGTAATTATGCAGGCAAATCTGTTTGTATGAGATATGCTAATTTCGGTAAGGCTGTTCTGAAGGAATGGCCTTCCGTTGTCATGATGTCCCAAATAGACCTTTCCTCCGAATTTCTCATTAAGAAGAGCCCTTACTGCAAGCAGCTCTTTTCTGCGTGCAGTACTTTTGGTAAACTGCAGCTCCTCCAGCTCTTCACTTGGAACAGAACATAGCTTAAGAAGCTCATCTTCGCTTTCAGTAATTTCCCAAACAGAAATTGTTGCTCCGTTATCGGTATCTGTGCTAAAAAACAGTCCCATCTTATTAAATTATTGTGTTCTTTAAAATTTCTTGTTAATTGCTTGCGTTAAATGTTTTAAACTCTATATTGGTTAACCTGGTTCTGAGTTGCTTCTGAGTCCTCTGTGTCCGATTCGTCTTCAATTTCGCCTACAATCTCTTCCAACACATCTTCAAGGGTTACAATGCCATCGGTTCCTCCATATTCGTCAACCACCATAGCAAGGTGAATCTTTTTTTGGCGGAACTCTTCTAGCAGATCGTTAATCTTTTTACTCCCGGGTACAAAATATGCCCTTCTGATGTGTTTCTGCCACTGAAAGTCACTTATACCATCTCTGAGGTATCCAACAAGATCTTTGATATATAGAAAGCCTTTAATATTGTCTGGAGAGCCATCGTAAACAGGGAGTCTTGAGTAACCGCATTCAATGGCGGTCTCCATTACCTGACGTGACGACATGGATGTGCTTAAGGAGACCATTTCTACTCTCGGCCTCATAATGTCATAAACAGAGGTGTTTGAAAGGGCAGCAATTCCTTTTAGCATCTTCTTCTCCTCCTGACCCTGAATGTTTGCCTCATCAATAATCTCAGACATCTCCTCAAACTCCTGAGCATCACGATCTTCTTTCTCCTCCTCTCCTACCTCCGAAAATCTGGCAATAAACGAACTTAAGGGTGAAGTGATTGCACACATAAACCATATTATGGGGTAGCATTTTTTTAGGTAAATCTTCTCTCTCCCTGAAATCAAATGAATTACAGAACCTTCGGTTGCCAACATTAGAGTAAAGGCAAGAGGAACTGCATAAATCAACGAAAGAAGTGATGATGAGAGAATAATAATTGCAATCTTGAATAGTAACAGAAACAGCAAAAGCGCTTCAGGAAGATTCTTGCCTGCAGACTTATCTGAAGATGTCTCGTTTTGAGTTCGAAAAGCATAATCAATACCCGAAATAAGGGCAAAGACCAACAGTATGAGAATAAGAGCTATTCCCCTGGAGAAGTAATCATTTAAATCGCTACTGGGAGGTTCCAATTTTCTTTCTTAATGGTTATTGTCGCAAATATAACTAAAATAATTTAGCATGGAATTTTTCCAACATAAATGCAGGGTAATAAGACTCTTTGGCTTTTCTTAGACCTTCGTCTCCAATGTCATCTTCTCTGTTAATGAATTTGTAGCCGGGAGCTATTCTTGATGCGAATTCTCTGTTTATCATGGGATAAGCTCCGCGGTAATCAGAAAAGGCTTTCTCAATGTGAACAATTATGGTATCTGAGCTAATTGGCTCTCCTACCGTATAGGCAACTATTTTGTTGTCAACTCTCAATATACCACCTTTAACGCCCAGTTCCTGGTAGTGTGAGAGGCACTTTTCAACAGCACAACTCTCCCACATGAGGGTTTCATACTTATGACAATCAGAACTTTTACACCATTCCAGATTGAAATTGGTAACCTCGTCAATTTTGTCAGGAGTGAAATCTTCGTATGACCAGTTGTAATTATTCTGGAAGAAGTTAATATGATTCCTTTTAGGCTGTAGCTTTTTGCCTGAAAGAGTAATCATCTTCTCGCTTTCGTATATATAATCAAAACTATTCTTAACGAGGGTGAATTCAAATTTTCCGGGAAAGAGATCTTCCATTTCGGCCTTAGCTTCATTTGTAAGGCTTATCATGCTTAGTTTTTGATCATATTTTTGAGAATCCTCAATCATAAGTTCAACAACCTCTCTTATGTCGCCTCTTCCTGCAGGGTACAGGTAATGATATTCCTGATTATCGCCCGTTCTCAGAAGCAAAAAATCTTTGTACCTGCCAATTTTTGATTTGTAAATTCCATCCCAGATAAACAAGTTTGTAAAACAATATTCCGCACCCCTGAAGTCCGAAAACTTCAGGAGGGAATCTGCCCAGGCCTTGTCTCCTGTTTCGATTACCTTAAATTCAAGCATATAGTTATTGCGAAAGCCAATTGTTTAAAATATCAACAGCACTTTTTCTCATCTCTTCGGGCAATGTAGAAATCCTGGCTCTGTGACTTCCTTTTGGTTCAATAAAGAGAACAACATTTTCCTTTTTTGGTTCATTTACCATAACAGCACTCCAGGGATCAAACTCCCCGTAAATGAACATCATCTTTTTATCTGTAGTGGCAACAAATCTTTTTAATTTCCTGTATAACTTCCTGTCAAACTTAGTTTTGGCACCATCCGGAATAAATATTCGGTCAAGATATCCTTTTGATTTTTTGATTTTTAAGAGCCCTTTAAAAGGTTTAATATCGTATCCGTAATAGCCCAACTCTCTGCCAGCCTGAACAAAGAACGCAGTAACCGGCGTTTCGGCAATAAAATAGTCAGGAGAGCTGATTTTCATCCAATATTTAAAAACAACATCTGCAGATGAGCCTCGGGCAGGCACCTCAGCAATCGGACTCCCCCACTGCCAGAAGGCAAAAGGGAACTCAAGAATTGAAAAATCATAAACCTCGTCAAGAGGAATATTAAACTTATATTTTTTAACCTCACAAAGAGAGTCGAATTTAGGCTGAAGCTCAGCCCTTCTTGATAGAACCTCTCTCTGGAACTCAAAGAGCAATGCTCTCTCCTGAGGAGTGCCGGCTTTTTTACTCAAAAAAGGTTCGTGACGTCCATCTTCGACCCCACGACATAAAGGGGCCACGTAAGGGACCGTTATATCAACATCATCCGGGAAAAAGGCTGTGTAGAGCAATGCCGTCTGCCCTCCTTTACTAATTCCCGTTGCAATCCACTTGCCCTTGTAAAGCTCACTAAAGGCCTTTCTTACATTATGAAGGTCGTAGGCAGAGTTTTTTGCAGTTAGGTATCTCCAATTTTTATCCTCCGGCACAGAGGCAAGGAAAAAACGATGTTCAACAAAGATAATATTTGCGTTAAGCAATCTTGAAAGCTCCTCCCTGTAGGCAGGATTAACAACATAACCGGCACCATATCCCTCAGTAACCATTACTGTAGGCCTCTCCTGTGAGACATTCATTACAAAAACTCTCTGCCTGAATGTACCAGCTTCAGGGTTATCGTGATCGAGAGGCTGCTCTATGAAGAGAGTGTATTTCTGATTAAAATGGCGGCTCTCAAGACTTTTTACATCAGTAATACCCTTAATAGATTCTACTTTCGAAATCAGAGTATCACTCTGGCTTAGCGAAACTGAAGCAAACGAAATTACAGGGGTAAATAGTAAAATTGATGAGTAAGCAAGCAGGGATATAAATCCGTTGAATTTTAATCTAATTTTTCTTGCCATATTTTTACTGCTCTGTTTATTAATGTGAGTGTTAACTAAGTATTAACTAATTGGGCAAAAGTAAAGAAAAAACCTTACTTTTGCCCAAAATTAGAGCGTAAATGAGCAATTTTGTAAAGGAACTCACCTGGAGAGGAATGATCCACAATATTATGCCCGGGACCGAAGAGCAACTTCAAAAAGAGATGACTTCGGCCTATGTTGGGATAGATCCAACTGCAGACTCTCTCCATATCGGACACCTGGTGAGCATAATGATGTTAAAGCATTTTCAGGCAGCCGGCCACCGCCCGATAGCTTTGGTAGGAGGAGCAACCGGTATGATTGGTGACCCTTCTATGAAGTCTTCAGAGAGAAATCTGCTTGACGAAAAGACACTCAGACACAACCAGGAGTCTATTAAAAACCAACTATCACTTTTTCTGGATTTTGATTCAAAAGCGCCAAACGCTGCAATACTGGTTAACAACTACGACTGGATGAAGGACTACACCTTTCTCCACTTCATTAGAGATATTGGTAAGCATATTACCGTAAACTATATGATGAGCAAAGACTCTGTTAAGAAGAGGATTACCGGGGATGAGAAGGAGGGCATGTCGTTCACAGAGTTCACCTACCAGTTGGTTCAGGGGTACGATTACCTGCACCTCTATACCAACTATGGCTGCAGACTTCAGATGGGAGGTAGCGACCAATGGGGCAACATAACCACAGGTACCGAACTTATTCGCCGTAAAGAGTATGGGGAGGCTTATGCACTAACCTGCCCTCTAATTACCAAAGCAGACGGAGGAAAATTCGGAAAAACCGAGCAGGGTAACATCTGGCTGGACGCAAGATACACAACACCATACGCATTTTACCAGTTTTGGCTGAATGTAAGCGACCAAGATGCTGAGCGATATCTCAAAATCTTCACAATGCTCCCAAAGGAAGTTATTGAAAACGAAATAGACAAACACAAAGAGGCCCCACACATGAGAGAGCTACAGAAGCTTCTTGCAAAAGAGGTCACTGTTATGGTTCACGGAGAGAAGGAGTATGAAAAAGCAGTTAAGGCCTCGGCTATCCTTTTCGGTCAATCTACCTATGAATCACTCAAAGAGTTGGACGAAAGAACATTTCTATCTGTTTTTGAAGGAGTCCCTCAGTTTAAAATCACAAAAGAGGATTTACCTTCAAATATAATCGAGTTACTGGCCGCTAAAAGTGCTGTCTTTCCATCAAAAGGAGAGTGCCGTAAAATGGTACAGGCTTCCGGCGTGAGTATCAATAAGACCAAAGTTGATTCTGCAGATGAGATTATCACTGAGAGCAACCTGTTAAATGACAAATACATTCTTGTTCAAAAGGGCAAGAAAAATTACTTTATTCTAAAAATCAGCTGATATGGAGGGTGAAAGCACAAGGCAACAAAAGGTTGCCAGACAACTACAGCGAGATCTTGCAGAGATTATCCGCGAAAAGGGTACTGCCGTTTTCGGAGGAGCAATGATCTCAGTTACCGCCGTAAGGATAAGTCCCGACCTGTCGGTAGCTAAGGTTTATGTTAGTATATTCCCGTCTTCAAAAGTAAAAGAGGCTTTTGCAATTGTTGAAGCATCTGCAAAAAGCATAAGAGGAGAGCTGGGAAGAAGAGTATCAAAACAACTTCGTATTGTACCTGAGCTTAATTTTTTGATTGACGACTCGCTTGACTACGTAGAACACATAGACGAACTGCTAAAAAAATAACACCGAGATTGAAATTATCTCTCTTCATAGCCAAACGATACCTGTTTGCAAAGAAGTCGCACAACGTAATCAACATAATTTCGTTGATAAGTGCGATAGGGATATCTCTTGGTACTGCGGCTCTTATTATAATTCTATCGGTTTACAATGGATTTGAAGGGCTAATAACAAACCTTTACGGAACATACGAAGCCGATCTTCTGATTACCCCCTCAACAGGAAAGAGTTTTATTCCTCACGGGCAATCATTTGACAAAATAAGAGGCGACTCTCGTGTAAAGGCGTTTTGCGAAGCAATTGAAGAGAATGTGTTTGTAAAATATGGCGAACAGGAGTCAGTTGCAACAATTAAGGGTGTGGACAGCACATTCACATCCGTAACCAAACTAAACGACTTTATCAAGGAGGGAAGCTTTTCTGTTTGGTATGGCGAAATCCCTCAGGCTGTGTTGGGCCGTACAATGGCTTTTAACCTTGGTGTAAGGGTGCATTTTGTTGACCCCATCTATCTCTATTTTCCCTCCCGTTATACACCGGTTTCATTACTGAATCCAGCCTCTTCATTGAATACCGAGAGTGTATTTCCTGCCGGAATTTTTTCACTTGAACAGGGTTTTGATAAGAAATATATATTTATTCCAATTGAAATAGCCCGGGATTTACTCGAGTATGACAACGAAGTTACCTCTGCTGAAATTTACGTAGCAGATGACGCAGATATTCAACAAGTTAAAGATGATTTCAGAACACTTCTGGGTACTGACTTTATAATTAAAGACCGTTTTGAGCAGAATGAGACTCTTTATAAGATGATGAAATCAGAGAAGTTAACAATATACATTATACTCTTTTTCATTCTCATAATAATCTCCTGTAACCTCTTTGGGTCACTCTCTATGCTCATAATTGAAAAAAGAGAAGATGCCGGGACACTCCGCTCGCTTGGAGCCAAAGACTCACTCGTAAAGAGAATATTTTTACTGGAGGGGTGGATGATATCTCTGCTTGGCATTGTTGCCGGAACACTTCTGGCACTTTTCTTCTGCTTTCTGCAGCAAACTTTTGGCATTATACCTATGCCGGGGAACTTTATTGTGAAGAGTTATCCGGTAATAGTAAAATTATCTGATGTGCTTCTAACTATCTGTGGGATAGCACTAATAGGCCTCATCGCCGCAAGACTGCCATTTGTTATCGTAAAAAAGTTTGAAAATTTTTAAATTTTCGTGCAACATTTTCTGCAACTCCTGCATCTATATTATGTAGGTTTAGGTTTTAATACACAAGAAAAGGGGTCGGTTTCTGTAGCAGGGGGTCGCCCTTTTTATTTATTAGCATTTCTCTTGCTATATTTGTCTAAAGAGAAAAATTCAAACTATGCATAAAAGACTACTAATTGCAGGATTTCTTCTGCTTCTTACACTATCACTCTGTGCTAAACCAAGAATTGTAATTTTGGCAACCGGGGGAACAATTGCAGGGTCTGCCTCCGGAGCAGCGCAGGCATCATATCAGCCCGGAGTTTTGAGCATACAGCAAATCATTTCATCTGTCCCCGATATCCAAGAGCTGGCAGAGCTTAAAGGCATACAGGTTTGCAATATTTCAAGCCAGAATATGGAGGAGAGCATCTGGCTGGAACTATTCAAAACAATTGACAATCTCTTTACGCACGACCTTTGTGACGGAGTTGTAATCACACACGGTACCGACACCATGGAGGAGACCGCCTATTTTCTCAACCTAACAGTCAGGCACACAAAGCCAATTGTAATCACCGGAGCAATGCGACCTGCAACCTCTCTAAGTGCAGATGGTCCATTTAACCTATACAACGCAGTTGCTCTTGCATCTTCTCCGGAAGCCCACAACAGAGGGGTTATGGTTGTTATGAACGACTATATTTTATCTGCCGATGATGTAACAAAGACAAACACCGTTAATCCAAACGCATTCTCATGCCCAAATTACGGACCTTTGGGAATAATGAGAGATGGTTTGCCTTTATTCTACAGGGAGAGCCCTTTCAGGCACACAGCCTCATCCGAATTCAACATAACAAGTATTGTGACGCTTCCAAAAACAGAGATAATTTACTCTTATGCATTTGCATCAGATGTTGCAATCAATGCATTTATTGAGGCCGGAGTAGACGGAATGGTTGTGGCAGGAGTCGGTCATGGAAATTACAACAGAGCACTGTCCAAAGGGCTTGAAAAAGCATCTTCAAGAGGAATAATGGTGGTTAGAAGCACACGCATAGCCACAGGAGGTGTTGACCCGGCCGCGGAAGAGTATGACTCCAGATGGCCAGTGAGTTATAATAAAAACCCACAGAAAGCACGCATACTTCTAATGCTAGCTTTAACCAAAACTAAAGATTCAAAGGAGATTCAGAGAATTTTCAAAGAGTACTAATCACTTTATAAAAAGACCGAAAACAGACGAACCGCTGCCGCTCATAGATGCATATACTGCACCTTTGCTGTAAAGACTCTCTTTACATTCAGCAAGCAGAGGATATTTTTCAAAAAGACTCTTTTCAAAGTCGTTTTTAATCGCATATCTCCACTCATTAAGAGGTAGTTTTAGAAGCTCGCTCAGAGGAATCTGTGGTTTTTCTGGTACGACACCCCGATAAGCCTCAGCCGTTGATATAAAAACCTTTGGAGACTCAATTTTGACCGTCACTCCGTTCAAAGCCGGCACTTCAATCGGCTCCAGTAACTCACCCCGCCCACGTACAAGCATTGGCGTTAAACTCTCTTCGGAATCTTGGTTTGCATAGATGAAAAAAGAGCAATCACTGCCGATACGGGCAGCGTAATCTGCAAGGGATACATTATCTAGTCCAAGACAAAATAGCCGGTTTAATAGAATAAGTGCAGCAGCTCCATCTGACGAGCCTCCGCCCAGTCCGGCACCTGTTGGTATGTTTTTATGTAAATGAATTTCAACCGGAGGAAGATTAAAGTCGCACTCAAGAAGTCTGTATGCTCGCACGCACAAATTCTGCTCAATCTGACAGTCGGGCATCATACCATATAAAGACAAGGAGAGCTTGTCGCTCTCCACTATCTCAAGAATATCAGACAATTGTGACAGGCCCAAAAAGAGGCTCTCCAGATTATGATAGCCGTCCGGCCTCTTTTCAATAACCTGAAGACCCACATTAATTTTGGATTTCGGGAATATAATCATCTATCCGCATTTAGAATTTCCACAAGCCATACATGTGAGACACCCCTCCTGATAAACAAGATTGTCGGAGTTGCATTTTTCACATTTTCTTCCTGAATCATCTTTTGTTCCGTCCGGGATGTACCTTTTAAGAGTTCTTTCAACTCCGTTTTTCCAAGTGTTAATTGCCTCGCTGTCAAGCTGCAGTCCGCTTACAAGATTAACAATATCAACAATAGGCATACCGTTTCTCAGCACACCCGAAATCAGCTTGGCATAGTTCCAGTACTCTTTGTTGAACATATGGGAAACTCCGCCAACAATATTCCTGTAGCCGTATTTATCTATATAGTGGAAATCATAACGTTTATTTGAGTTTTCGTCCTTCTCCTTAACTATATAACCCATGGTTACCGACTTAGGGATGCTTCTTGTATCTTCGTCAATAAGACCTGTGAATATCTCGTAAGGAGAACCCTTCATAAGTCCCACAAGTGCAATCCACTGTTCAGCACCATTTTTAAAACGAATAACCTCAGCATCAAGAGATTTAGGCCTCTCTTTTCTCTTTGCGGATGCCTCTTTTGATTCATTCTCTTTTGCAGAAACAAGAACGCCCGATCTTGACCCGTCCCTGTAAACAGTAACCCCTTTGCAACCAAACTCCCATGCAGTTTTATAAACATCAGCAACCAGCTCTTCGGTAGCAGACGACGGGAGATTTACGGTAACACTTATAGAGTGGTCAACCCATTTTTGCATCCTACCCTGCATTTTAACCTTGGCCGTCCAGTCAATATCATTGGATGTTGCCTTATAATATGGAGATTTTGCTACAAGCTCTTCAATTTCTGAAGCTTGCATAGCCTTAACCGTTTCCTGATTATAACCGTTTTTATCACACCAAATCATAAAGTTGTGGTGGAAAACATAGTACTCTTCCCATGCATCGCCAACTTCGTCTCTGAATGTTATGGTAACATTTTTATCGTTAGGGTTAACCTTTCTTCTCCTTTTATAAAACGGCATAAATACCGGCTCAATTCCAGAGGTGGTCTGAGTCATAAGAGAGGTTGTGCCTGTAGGGGCAATTGTTAGCATCGAAATATTCCTTCTCCCTTGGCGAACCATTTGATCATAAAGGGCTTCGTCCTCTTTTCTGATACGAGCAATCATAGGATTATTTGACTCTCTGTTTGAATCAAAAATCGGGAATGCTCCTCTCTCCTCAGCCATTTGAGCAGATGAACGGTATGCCTCAATAGCAAGCACTTTTTGTATCTCAACCGCAAAATCGGTAGATTTATCGTCACCATATCTCATTCCAAGTGCTGCAAGCATATCTCCCTCGGCAGTAATGCCCAGGCCGGTCCTTCTTCCGCCAAGCGTCTTCTCCTTTATCTTCTTCCAAAGAGTAAGTTCGGCGAGTTTAACCTCTTCGTCTTCAGGATCTTTAGCGATTTTTTCAATAATTCCCTCAATCTTCTCCATCTCAAGATCAATAAGGTCATCATTAAGCCTCATGGCCTTTCTTACATGATCTTTAAACTTTTCAAGATTAAACGTTGCTTTAGCGGTAAATGGATTTTCTACATAAGAGTAGAGGTTAATTGCAATAAGACGACATGAGTCATACGGACACAGAGGTATCTCTCCGCAAGGATTTGTGCTTACCGTGCGGTAACCGAGGTCAGCATAGCAGTCAGGAATTGATTCACGGATAACAGTATCCCAGAACAGAACTCCGGGTTCGGCAGATTTCCATGCGTTGTGAACTATTTTCTTCCACAAAGCTGCAGCATCAACCTCCATAACATGGGTAGGTTCGTCTGAATCTACAGGATATTGCTGCTTATATGGTTTATTGTGAATAGCACACCTCATGAATTCATCATCAATCTTTACAGAGACATTTGCACCAGTTACTTTACCCTGCTCCAGTTTTGCATCTATAAACTTTTCAGAATCAGGATGCTTAATTGAAATAGTGAGCATAAGCGCGCCCCTTCTTCCGTCCTGTGCTACCTCCCTTGTAGAATTTGAATAGCGCTCCATAAAAGGAACAACTCCTGTAGAGGTAAGAGCACTATTTTTAACCGGAGAGCCAGCAGGTCTGATGTGAGAAAGGTCATGGCCAACACCACCGCGGCGTTTCATAAGCTGAACCTGCTCTTCGTCAATTCTCATAATTCCACCATATGAGTCAGCAGGAATCTTGTGGCCAATAACAAAACAGTTTGATAATGAGGCAATTTGATAATCATTACCAATACCCGTCATAGGCCCGCCCTGAGGAATAATGTATTTGAATTCGCTAAGAAGATCAAAAATCTCTTGTTCACTCATTGGGTTTGGGTAATTCGCCTCTACTCTTGCAAACTCTTTTGCAAGTCTGCGATGCATATCTTCGGGAGAGGCCTCGTAGAGATTCCCGAATGAATCTTTCATCGCATATTTGTTAATCCATACAGACGCCGCGAGTTCATCTCCGTTAAAATAACGAAGACTAGCTGCCATCGCCTCTTCATAGGTGTAAATTTTCATAGCAGTGTTTATGTTTAGTGGAAAGAAAAAGCCGAGAGATAGCTCCTTCGGCTTTGACAAATTTATATTAATTAGCCCTATTAACCCTGTATTATATTATTAATTTATCAACAAGGTAATGAACAGTGACAGAATGTCACTTTTTAGTTATACTACTTATTACCAGCAGGTTCCCATGTTTGGTTCCTTCCGATCAATCCTGTTTTATCCAACGAGCCCCTCACTTTTAACATTCCCGTCTTTTTATCTATCTGAATTGTGCAGTGATAAATCTTTCCATTGGCAGGATCCAGGATGGTTCCTCCGGTAAGCTTTTCACCATCGGCTTTAAATCCTTTTAGAATTTTCATTCCCTCAATTGGTTTATCTTTATCGGCACCGGTGCAGTTTACACATTTTCTCTTTGTATCACCGGTTAAAAGCTTTTCAATAACCCCCTCGTAGGTTCCGGAGGTTGTTTTATAAATAGATACCAGCGATTTTTTATTACCATCTTCGTCAATTGAGTACCACTTTGCTGCAATTTTTGCCGGTTGGGCAAAAATCAGTGTAGGAACTAATATCAGGGTCACCAGTAAAAGTTTGGCCAGATTTTTCATTTTTTTAAAGTATTAATTGGTTAACAACAATTCATGCTACAGTTGGCACAATGGCCAAACTCACCCCTTAATCTTGACTCCACAAGGTCGTGAAGCCTGTCTCTGAGGTGTTGATTTTCAATTTTTTCGAGCACATCGTACACAAATGCAAGCTGTTGAAGCAACTTAGCCTCTGCTCCGGAGATACCCCTTGAGCGCATATAAAAGAGACCCATCTCATCAAGTCTGCCACTGGTTGCTCCATGAGAACATTTAACGTCGTCGGCATAGATTTCGAGTTGTGGCTGGGCATAAGCTTTTGCAGATGGAGATATAAGCAGGTTGTGGTTTGCCTGATATGCCTGAGTCTTTTGAGCATCCTGAGCAACAACTATTCTTCCTGAAAAATAGGCTTTTGCACTATCATCCAGAATTCCCTTGAACAATTGGCTGCTATAGCACTCCGGAACAAGGTGGTTCATCATAATATTTGTCTTTATGATTTGTGAACCATCCATAAGATAGGCTCCATTTAGTTCACACGATGCTCCTTTACCATTTAGGTTTACAACAACCTCATTTTCTAGCAGTGCTCCATGAAGAGTTATAAAGTTGATTCTTAAAAAAGCGCTCTCCTCAAGTGAAATGTTTATTCGAAATTTATGGTCAGATTCGTTATGTTCATTCTGCATTATTACAATGTGAGAATTTGAACCGGATTCTGCCTTAATATTAATTATCTCATCTGTTTTGAATTTGTCAAGTGAGAGTGTGTGAGTACATAGCAGTGTACTAGAACTGCTCTCTCTGCCAAAAACAACATTGCTTTCGAAGTTGATGTCAGATGTATCTGAGGAGTCCCTGAAACTAATAACCTGGATTGTATCTTCAACTTTTTGACCCGGAGCAACTTTAAAATCAATCCCCATTCCATTACCGGACTCAAGGGCAAACCTTTCGTCAGTAAGATTCTCTCTGAGCACTCCATTATTCACAAATGCCTGAAGAGTTCCCGGCAGGGGAACCCGGCATCGGAATACCTCCGGAATCTCAGGTGTATATGTGTATTTTGTCTCTGTCATTGTTACTATGCGTTAATCAACCAGTCGTATCCCCTCTTTTCAACCTCAAGAGCAAGCTCTTTTCCTTCTGACTTAATAATTTTTCCGTCATAAAGTACATGCACTACATCAGGAATAATGTAGTCAAGAAGTCTCTGATAGTGAGTTATTACAACAAAGGCGTTATCTGGCCTTTTAAGCTTATTTACCCCTGCAGCTACAATCCTGAGAGCATCTATATCAAGTCCGCTGTCGGTCTCATCAAGAATTGCCAGCTTAGGTTCAAGCATTGCCATCTGGAAAATCTCATTCCTCTTTTTCTCTCCACCCGAAAATCCAACATTCACTCCACGACTCGAAAATGAACTGTCCATCTCTACAACTGCCATCTTCTCTCTCATCATTTTGAGAAACTCAGCAGCAGTAACGGGAGGCAGGTTTCTAAACTTACGTTGTTCGTTAATTGCGGTCTTCATAAAATTGACATTGCTCACTCCGGGAATCTCCACAGGATACTGGAAGCCCAGAAACAGACCCTCTCTGGCTCTCTCCTCAGGAGATAAATCCAGCAAATTTGTGCCGTTGAACAATACCTCTCCTTGAGTAACTTCAAATGTATCTCTCCCTGCAAGTACAGATGCAAGTGTACTTTTACCCGAACCGTTCGGACCCATAATTGCGTGTACCTCACCTGCCTTAACAGAGATATCAATTCCTTTAAGAATCTCTTTACCGTTTATAGAAGCGTGTAAGCCTTTTATCTCTAACATATTGTTTTGTTTTTCAAATTAATTGTTTTGCCGCCACTGCTTTCTCCACATTTTAAATCCGAAGAAGGCGAGAATTGTATATCCGGCACTTACCATTGGCAGAAATACCATTCCTGCCAGTAAATATAATGTAATGTTTGTAACGTTTACTGTTAACCAGGCTGCCCAGCAGTCAAGCTTTTTCTGTGCAGAGAGATACTGGGCAGTTAAAATTGCCACAGTTACAAATGCATCCAAAAACGGTCTCTTTGCCTCCCTGAAAATTGAAGGGAAGAGATCGTCAAGCCCTGTAAGAGCAAAACCCCAAATTGCTGCAAGCACAAAAAGCTGAACAACAAAATAAACCCTTTGCTTATTGGTTAAAAGTGTGATTTTAAGTTGGTTCTTACTATTTTCCTCTCCGGTTTTCGGGTGTGTCCACCTGTAATGACCATAAAAGTTAATCACAAACGATATCGGCTGTACAAGCATGCTTGAGTATAACCCCTTCTGATAGAAGAGAATAAAGAGAAGCACATTGTACAGGTAACCTACCCAAAAATTGGCAACCTTGGCTCTTGTGGCAAGATAGACACAAGTCAGCCCCGAAATTACGGCAATGGTTTCGATTATAGAGACACTTTGACCTCCAATTGAAAATAGTATATTATCTATGCTAAAAAGCTCTGTCATTTATCAAGTGTTTGTTTAGCCTACGCTTCCCTCAAGGGTTATCTGCAAAAGCTTTTGCGCCTCAACCGCAAACTCCATCGGGAGCTGGTTGAGAACCTCTTTTGCATATCCGTTTACGATAAGACCCACCGCATCTTCTGTGCCGATTCCTCTTTGCTGACAGTAGAAGAGTTGATCTTCACTGATTTTTGAGGTAGTAGCCTCATGTTCCAGGATTGCGGTCTGATTTTCGTTCTCGATATATGGGAATGTGTGTGCTCCGCATCTGTCACCAAGAAGAAGAGAGTCACACTGAGTATAGTTTCTTGAATTATCGGCATTGGGCAGAATTTTCACCAATCCCCTATAGCTGTTCTGGCTTACTCCTGCTGAGATACCCTTGCTCACGATTCTGCTTTTTGTGTTTTTGCCAATGTGTATCATCTTTGTTCCGGTATCGGCCTGCTGATGATGGTTGGTTACGGCAACAGAATAGAATTCAGATATTGAGTTGTCACCTCTTAAAATGGTGCTCGGGTATTTCCATGTTACTGCAGAACCTGTCTCGACCTGAGCCCAGAATAACTTACTGTTCTCACCCTTGCAGATACCCCTCTTAGTTACAAAGTTGAAAATACCTCCTTTGCCGGATGCATCTCCAGGATACCAGTTTTGAACGGTTGAGTATTTAACATGAGCATCTTTCATGACAATAATCTCAACTACAGCTGCGTGCAGTTGATTTTCATCACGCTGAGGAGCAGTGCACCCCTCAAGATAACTCACGTATGAGCCCTCTTCGGCAACAATTAGCGTTCTTTCAAATTGACCCGTACCTTTTGCATTTATCCTGAAGTAGCTTGAAAGCTCCATTGGACACCTCACCCCTTTGGGAATATAGCAAAATGAACCGTCGCTGAAAACTGCTGAATTAAGTGCTGCAAAGTAGTTGTCACCATAAGGAACAACGGTTGCCAGGTGCTGACGAATCAGATCAGGATAATCTCTTACTGCCTCTGAAAAAGAACAAAAGATGATTCCCTTTTCGGCAAGTTGCTCTCTGAATGTGGTCTTAACAGAAACCGAATCAAATACGGCATCTACGGCAACACCTGCAAGCACATTTCTTTCGTGAAGAGGAATTCCAAGTTTCTCAAAAGTGGCCTCCAGTTCAGGATCAATCTCACCAGTCTCCATCACCTTTTTAGGCCTTGAGAAGTATATAATTTCTTGATAATCAATCGCAGGAATCTTAAGCTGTGCCCATTCGGGCATCTTCATGGTGAGCCACTTGTTATAAGCCTTAAGGCGGAATTCGAGCATCCACTCCGGCTCCTCCTTAATCTGAGAGATTCTGCGAATAATATCTTCGTTGAGTCCTTTTGGGAAGTACTCCTGTTCGAGCTCCGTTTCAAACCCGTGTTCGTAATCGGACTCTGTTATCTTTTGTATAATTTCGTTATCGTTCATTGCGGTGCAAAGTTAAATCTTTTTAGACTATTTTTGTCATCAAATAATCCGATATGGCCAAAAGCAAAATTTCACTAATTCAAGAGCTGCTTTCTCAAACAACTGCATCTCCTTTCAAAAACATTATTTCTGACAACCAAGAGTATGTTTTCACCGGCTCCCATAAGCTTTTGCTGGAGGGTACTGACTTTGACCTTGTTTATACTCCGCTAAACCATCTCGGCTACAAAGCTGCATTAAGTGCCTTTGGGCCTCTGTACGCAAAGGGTTTTACTCCTCATTCTCTCTCTGTCAGAATTGGTATGTCAAAAAAAATTGGCATTACTCAGCTTGAGGAGCTTTGGAAAGGTATTTCTGCTGCTCTTAAGGAGCACTCTGCAGAGTATATTGAGCTTGACCTTTCATCTTCTCTCACCGGTCTCACCATTAGTCTTTCTTCCCAAGGAAAACAAAAAAGAGAGACCTTTGTTCAACATAACAGCTGCAAATCCGGCGACCTGCTCTGTTTGACGGGAAGTCTGGGAGCTGCATATCTGGGGCTTCAGATACTTGAGCGGGAGAAGAGACTTTTTGAGGAGAGGGGTGTTCAGCCACAACTTGAAAAATATAAGCCTATTTTAAGGGCATTCCTGAATCCGGAGCTTGACAAGACCCTTCCGGATCTTATGACTTCTGCAGGAATCTTCCCAAGTGAGGGGGATTTTGTGATCAATGGGTTGGCCGATTCGGTTAAATCAATATGCGGGAGGAATAACCTTGGAGCCAAAATTTTCATGAACAGAATACCTGTTTTCTCTGCAGCAATGGAGGTTGCAGAAGAGCTCAATATTGACCCTATGACAGCCGCAATGAACGGCGGGGAGGATTATAGAATTCTATTTGCTATTCCTCAATCACAGTATGAGGCGGTTCAAAAAGAGCTTCCACAGCTTGACATAGTGGGACACTTGTGCGATATTTCTGCAGGTACTAAATTCATAACACCCGACGGCTCTGAATTGGAGCTAAAAGCTCAGGCTTGGAACGAAACGGAATGATATTCCCCTTGAATTAAAGTAATCAAGAAGATCGTTATTAAGTGAAATCTGGTATTTTGTAGATATCAGCTCAACTGCAACCTGGTTGTCAAAATCTACCAGTTTAATTATTAATGAAGTTTTACCCTTATTCTCCTTTAGCTTCTTAACCAGCTCACCCCTGAACCCGGGAGTTATCATCTTAACAGGAATGTCAATTGTGATATCCCTCACAAAATCCTCCTTTGTGTTGGCCAAATGTCTTATTCTCTTAATTTTAAGCTCATAGTCAACCGACTTGCCATCATCTTTATTTGCAGAGGCATAGCCGAATCGCGGATTTATAGCACATTTGATTATGAGAGGCAAATTTGGTTGCAAATACTGCATAAAGCCCTCATAATCTTTTCCGTAAACAGCAAAATTCTGCGATCCGTTAAAATCCTCAACAGTGAAGTTTGCAAAGGGCTTTCCGGTACTTCTTGTGTAGGATATCTTTACAGAGGTCACAAGCCCCGCAATTATAATCTCTTTACCCTGATACGTTTCATCTTTTGGCGCCCTGTCAACCATATCGGCAGCGTCTGAGAGAGTTGCAGTTGTAAAGTGCTTGACTTCAAAAGCGTATATGTCAAGGGGGTGGGCAGAGAGGTACATTCCCACAAGCTCCTTCTCTCTTTTGAGAATTTCGTGAGTGTCTGCCTCCATAAATAGCGGGATATCAGGATGTACCAGCTTAATGCTTTCACTTGCTCCAAACAAGGAGTTTCCGCCGTTTAAGGTATCATTCTGAAATCTGTTACCATATTTTATAAGAGCATCTAAAAAGAGCTCGTCCTTTGCGGTTGTACCAAGATATTGCTGACGGGCAATCTGTCCAAAACCATCAAAAGCGCCTGCATACGTAAGAGATTCAATTGTCTTTCTGTTAACCGTATTTAGATTTACCCTCTCTATAAAGTCAAAAATAGATTCAAAAGGAGTCCCCTTCTCTTCGCGGGCCCTGATAATATGCTCGACAGCTGCTCCCCCGACACCTTTAATCCCTGCCATACCAAAGCGGATGTTTCCCTTTTTAGTCACGGTAAAGTTGTCGCGGCTCTCGTTAACATCCGGCCCCATAACTGGGATTTTCATACGTTTGCACTCATCCATCAATTTGGTAAGCTCCTCAATATCATTGAGGTTTCTACTGAGTGTGGCAGCCATGAATTCTGCCGGATAATTGGCTTTGAGATATGCAGTCTGATAGCCTATCCAGGCGTAACAGGTAGAGTGTGATTTATTGAATGCATACTGGGCAAATGCCTCCCAGTCTTTCCATATCTTTTCGAGTGTAAATGCTTTATGCCCGTTATCCTCTCCCCCCTTGATGAACTTCTGTTTAAGCTCGTCCATCACTGCCTTTATCTTCTTGCCCATTGCCTTACGCAGAGAGTCGGCATCTCCTCTTGAAAACCCTGCAAGCTTCTGAGAAAGAAGCATCACCTGCTCCTGATAGACAGTAACTCCATAAGTATCAGAGAGAATCTCCTCCATCTCTTTTAGGTCATACTCTATCTGTTTTACTCCATGTTTGCGGTTAACAAAATCCGGAATATACTCCATAGGGCCCGGGCGATAAAGGGCGTTCATCGCAATCAGATCTTCGAAGCGGGTGGGCTTTAGCTCCCTGAGCCACTTTCTCATTCCGTCACTTTCAAACTGAAATGTACCTACAGTATCACCCCTGCTGAATAGTTCATAGGTTAATGAGTCGTCAATCGGAATAGTATCGATATCAATATCTATCCCTCTTGACTTTTTAATATTTACAACAGTATCCTTAATAACTGAGAGAGTCTTAAGCCCCAAAAAGTCCATTTTGAGCATACCCACCTTCTCAATCTGTGATCCATCATACTGCGAAACCCAAATTTTTTCTCCGGTCTCCTTGTCGTTGGCTGTGGTTATTGGAATATGCTCGCGAAGGTCATCCTTTCCAATTATGATTGCACATGCGTGTACACCCACGTTCCGGACATTTCCCTCAAGCTTTTTTGCGTAATCGACGGTCTCTTTTAGTAAAGCATCACCATTGTTGTATGCATCAGCAAATTCCGGAACAAGCTTTAGACAGTTTTCTATTGTAACATCCACATTATTACCGTCATCGTCTGTAGGAAAACGGTTGGGTATCATCTTGGCAAGCCTGTCTGACTCCTGTAAAGGAAGGCGTTGTATTCGGGCAATATCTCTTATAGCACTCTTAGCAGCCATTGTTCCGAATGTAATAACATGGGAAACATGGTCTTTACCGTATTTATCCTCTACATACTTAAGAACCTTGTGCCTGCCGTCATCATCAAAGTCAATATCGATATCGGGCATCGAAATTCTGTCCGGGTTGAGAAAACGCTCAAAGAGGAGATCATACTTGAGAGGGTCTATATCGGTAATTCTCAAGCAGTAGGCAACTACAGAGCCCGCTGCCGACCCTCTGCCGGGCCCCACCGAAACCTCCATTGACCTTGCTGCAGCAATAAAGTCCTGAACAATGAGAAAATAGTCGGGGTAACCCATCTTTTCAATGGTTTCCAGCTCAAAGTCAATCCTTTCTGATATCTCTGGGGTTACCTCTTTATATCTGGTTAGTGCCCCCTGATAGGTGAGCTCTTTAAGGTAGTCGTCTGAATTTTTAAAGGTATCCGGAATGACAAAGTTGGGCATTATGGGTTTCGAATTAATATCGTAAACCTCAACCTTATCTGCTATTTCCTGTGTGTTTTGCAATACTTCGGGCAGGTCTGAAAATATCTGCTCCATCTCTGCCTGGCTCTTAAGGTACTCCTGCTTGGTGTACCTGAGCCTTTGCGGATCGTCAATATCGGCATTTGTTGTAAGACAAATAAGCCTGTCATGCGCCTCTCTGTCATCTGCCGAAACAAAATGGACATCGTTTGTAGCTATACATTTGATATCCAGTTTGCGGGCTATCTCCAAAATTGCTTCATTCGCCTTACACTGAGTTAGGTAGGTGCTTGAATCTGCACCGGGCAGGTCGGTTTCGTGACGCTGCAACTCAAGGTAGTAGTCGTCTCCAAAGAGATTCTTGTACCACTTTGCTGTCTCTTCTGCAAGCTCAATATTTCCGGCCAGTATTGCCTGAGGAACCTCTCCTCCCAGACATGCTGATGAGCAGATTAGTCCCGAAGAGTATCTCTCCAGCAGCTCTCTGTCGATTCTGGGTTTTGAGTAAAAACCTTCAATAAAGGCATTGGAGGTTAGCTTTACAAGATTTTTGTACCCTTCGTAATTTTTAGCTAAAAGAACAAGGTGGTAACTACCCTGATCTTCCCTCCCTCTCTTTTCTAACCTGGAGTTTTTAGCCACATAAACCTCGCATCCCACGATGGGTTTTACCGAGGAGAACTTAGCTGCTGTCTCAAGAAACTCCTTTACTCCAAACATGTTTCCATGGTCGGTTATAGCAAGTGCAGGTTGTTTGTCGTCCTGAGCCGCCTTAAAGAGCTTCTTAATATTTGCAGCCCCGTCCAGTATTGAATATTGTGTGTGTACGTGAAGATGAACGAAGGGCATAGAAAAAGTATGTTAAACCAGTGGTTCTCCTGTCATTTCTGCAGGAGCGGGAATATTCATTATTTTAAGAACTGTTGGAGCAATGTCTGCAAGTCTGCCTCTTTTAACCATATGTACATCTTTGTCAATGACAACAATTGGAACAGGGTTGAGGGAGTGGGCAGTATTTGGAGAGCCGTCAGAATTTACTGCATTATCGGCATTGCCGTGGTCTGCTGTAATTATTATTGAATAACCATTCTCCCTTGCGATATTAACTATCTCTGCAACAGCCAAATCAACTGTTTTAATAGCTTTTTTAATTGCACTGAATACTCCGGTATGACCAACCATATCACAATTTGCAAAATTCAGAACTATAAAATCAGGTTTGCTGCCTGTAAGTTCATTGATAAGCTCCTCTTTAACCTCAATAGCACTCATCTCCGGCTTAAGGTCGTATGTTGCAACCTGAGGAGATTTCACAAGTATTCTGTTTTCGCCGTCGAACAGAGACTCTCTGCCACCTGAGAAGAAGAAGGTCACGTGAGCATATTTTTCTGTTTCGGCAATTCTTAGCTGTTTTTTACCTGCTTTGGAGATAACCTCGCCAAGTGTGTTTTTTACATTCTCTTTGTCGTAAAGAATATGCAAACCTCTGAATTTCTCATCGTAAGGTGTCAGAGTTGAGAAATAGAGAGGAATAACCTTCATTTTAGGGGTGTCATGATCTTCCTGAGTAAGAACTGTTGTAAGCTCGCGCGCCCTGTCGTTACGGAAGTTGAAGAAAATAACAGCATCTCCCTCTTTAAGTGTTGCAATCGGATTTCCATTGCCATCTACCGCCACATGAGCCCTCATAAACTCGTCTGTTACTCCGTTGTCGTAACTTTTCTGCATTGCCTCGGAGCCATTTGTGAAGGGTTCTCCTTTACCGTAAACCAGCAGATCATAGGCCTCTTTGATTCTCTCCCATCTCTTATCTCTGTCCATTGCGTAGTAACGGCCAATAATCGAAGCCAACTTTCCGCCGGCAGTCATCATACGTTCTTCAAGCTCAGCTATATAGCCTTTTCCGCTTCTGGGATCGGTGTCCCTGCCGTCCATAAAAGCATGAACGTAAACCTTTTCAATGCCACTCTCTTTAGCCAGCTCCAGAAAAGCGAACAGATGCTCCATTGAACTGTGAACACCTCCATTTGACATAAGACCCATGAAATGAAGCGATTTACCGCTCTCTTTCACATAGTTATATGTCTCTCTAATCTCTTTATTGTTAATGAGTTTCTTCTCATTACAATCTTTGTTAATCTTTACCAGGTCTTGATAGACAACTCTGCCGGCACCAATATTCAGGTGGCCTACCTCTGAGTTACCCATTTGACCCTCAGGAAGGCCAACGTCTTCGCCACTTGCATCAAGAAGTGAGTTGGGGTATTTTGTTCTTATTGAATCAAGGTTTGGGGAGCCCTGTACATATATTGCATTTGATTCATCTTTAACACCCTCTCCCCAACCGTCAAGAATCATTAACAGTACTTTCTTATTCATATTTATGTTACATTTGTCAATTAATACTTCCTGCAAAAATAGACAAAAATATGGGTAATAAGAAAAATAGAGAAAATAGAAAAGAGACCAAAGTTGAGATCAGCGGGAAGGTTATGATGACCAGAGAAGGCTACGCATTTATCGCTTCCGGAATAGGTGAAGACGATATTTTCGTGCCGGCCCGCAAACTTAGGGGAGCCCTTCATGGTGACATGGTAAGGGTGGCCGTTTTCGGCAAAAGAGGAGGCCAGAGGAAAGAGGGAGAGGTTGTCGAGATAGTTGAGAGGTCAAAGAGGCCTCACATAGGTGTTTTACAGGTTACAGGCGGCCAGGCATGGGTGATTACCGAGGGTAAGAACATGCCTTACGATATAATCATTCCTTTCGAAGAGTCTTTAAGAGAGCACAACGGCAAAAAGGTTGCTGCAATTGTTGATGACTGGTCGCGTCACTCAGACGAACCATCAGGGCATATTATTGATATTCTTGGCCTACCTGGAGACAACAACACTGAGATGCACGCTATTCTTACCGAATTCGGGCTTCCATATAAGTTTGACCCGCAGGTAGAGAAAGATGCCGCAAACATTCCTGAGAAGATAACTGCCGATGAGATTAAGCGCCGCAGAGATTTCCGTGGCATCACAACCTTTACAATAGACCCTGTTGATGCAAAGGACTTTGACGATGCACTCTCGCTCAAAAAGCTTGACGGTGGAAACTGGGAGGTTGGCGTACACATTGCCGACGTTACCCACTATGTTGTTCCCGGGACAGCCCTTGAAAAAGAGGCTCTGGACAGGGCCACCTCGGTCTATCTTGTAGATCGCACCGTTCCAATGCTCCCTGAAAAGCTATCCAACAGACTATGCTCACTCCGCCCAAAGGAGGAGAAGCTCTGCTTTTCTGCTGTCTTTGAAATCAGCGAAAAGGGACATGTGCTAAAGAGATGGTTTGGACGTACAGTAATTAATTCAGATTACCGCTTCACTTACGAAGAGGCCCAAGATGTAATTGAAACAGGGAAGGGCCCTTTGGCCAACGAAATTCTAAAGTTTCACGAACTGGCAACTATTTTGCGTCAGGAGAGGTTCAGAAGGGGTGCAATAAGCTTTGAAAGACCTGAAATGAAGGTTGAGGTTGACAAAGATGGTAAACCAATTCATGTTGTTCAGAAGATAAGCAAAGAGGCAAACTGGCTTGTAGAGGAGTTTATGTTGCTGGCAAACCGTGAGGTGGCATCGCTAATTGGCATGCCAGGTTCGGGCAAAAAGGCTAAGACCTTTGTTTACCGTATCCACGAAGAGCCAAACATGGATAAGATTGAGGCATTTCGCACCTTTATCAACCACCTTGGATACAATATGCGTCCAACAAACAGTCCTCGTGAACTCTCCGGTGAAATAAACAACCTGTTGGCTGTGGCCAAAGGCAAACCCGAAGAGGGCGCTATTGAGATAATGGCTCTCAGGTCAATGGCCAGAGCAAGGTATTCAATAGAGAATATGGGTCACTACGGCCTCGCATTCGACTACTATACACACTTCACATCTCCAATCAGAAGATACCCCGACATGATGGTCCACAGAATGCTTGCCCACTATCTGGACAATGGCAAATCTATGGATGCACAGGTTTACGAAGACCGTTGCAAACACTCAAGCGAAAGGGAACAACTGGCAACAGAGGCCGAACGCGCCAGCATCAAGTACAAGATGGTTGAGTTTATGCAGGACAAAGTTGGCAACACATATGACGGCGTCATCTCGGGAATTACCGAATGGGGAATGTTTGTTGAGCTTGCCGAAACCCGCATCGAAGGTCTTGTCAGTCTCAGAGACATTAAAGAGGACTACCTAGAATTCAACGAAGAGTCATTCTCACTTAAAGGCAAGAGCTCCGGACAAACCTTTGTTCTGGGATTCCCTGTCAAAGTAAAGGTTACCCGCGCCAATCTGGAGCAAAAGCAACTCGACTACGCCCTAATCTGGGACGAATCCTGGGGCGATCCAACAGGCAACTCCGGCCCAAGCAGCAGAGGCCCACGCGACTCATCCCGTGGCGGATCATCCCGTGGCGGATCATCCCGTGGCGGTTCATCTAGAGGAGGTTCTTCTCGCGGAGGGTCGTCTAGAGGAGGGTCGTCAAAAGGAGGCGCTTCAAAAGGAGGTACTTCAAAAGGAGGTACTACAAAAGACGGGTCATCAAGAGACGGATCTACTACCAGCAGATCTGAAAGGAACTCGCGAAGCAGTTCACAAAATTCATTTGGCACCAGAGGCGGCGGCAATTCACGCGGCAGATCCAGCGGCAACTCCCGCGGAGGCTCACAAAGGTCCTCGGGTAACAGGTAGAGCTACGCCGCAACGCTGAAACGCCGCAAATCTCCGCGCCAGTTTGTGGCATATTATTGATTACCAAAGCATTAAAAACGAGCCAATTTTCACTGATGTGAACCCAAAAAGTTAGACAAATAACTTTTTGGGTTTTATCATGAAATATCATTATGAAGAAAGACTAAAGATTGTAAAGGCTTATTTCTCT
>PHDA01000027.1 GCA_002842465.1 Bacteroidetes bacterium HGW-Bacteroidetes-7 | reverse complement strand
TACTTTTCGGCGACTGCGGAACTCCTCCCTTTGGTCGTCAAACAGTCCTCGTCGTTCCCGAAAAGTAGCCGCAGAAAATTATCGGAAAACAAATGTTGCCTTAGAGTTGAGGATTTGGGAATAGATGATAAAGCTACTAATGCTGGTAATAATCCTCGAAATATCGGACAGATTACTTAAAAATAAAAAACGCAGTGAATTTCACTGCGTTTTTGTTTATAATGTTGTTTATAATTGACTTATGGCGTTGCAGTTGTAGTGGCTGTTGGGTTGCCTCCTCCGATTTTATCATCTGTAGAACTCTTGCGGGCCTTTCTTACATTTACGTTGAATTTTCCAAATCTCCAGAAGAGGCTGAAATTGGCCGATCTTGTATACATTATTGATTTTGAGTTCATTTTGTATGTGAGATCGCTTGAGTCAGATCCAAAGGTCTTTGTTGCCGAGAATGGATCTCTTACAGAAATCGAGAAGGTAAGCTTATCATTAAGCAATCTCTGTCTGAACCCGATACCCGTAAAAAACATCAACGGGCGCTTTGACTGTAAGCTTATGTCTCCTCCGAAAAGGTAAGAATCAAACGAGATGGTTGCCTTTTTCCAGAGAGCTGCTGAGGCACTCATTCCTCCGTTGAAACTGAATCCATCGTTCTCAAGACTCATGTCTGCAGAGCTTACAGAAGTGTAAGCAACAGCTCCGTTGACATTTAAGTTAAGTTTTTCTCCTGCCCTGTAGGAGTAATTTACATTCATTCGATAGCTGCTGTTTTTTCCAATATTTTCGTATGTAGTGCTTCTCACTCCGTTTTCATCAATCCTTTGAATCTCCTCAATGTTGTTTACTGAAAAGTTACCACTAAGGTTAACTCCAAAATTCCATTTTAGTGACGCTTTACGATAACCCAGACTGATAGAGTTTCTCCTTACGGTCTCCAGTTCGGGATTACCATACCTAATGTTCATCGGGTCAGAATCGTTAACGTATGGGTTGAGGTACCATATTCCGGGACGATTTAAACGTTGAGTGAAGGCAAATGACAACATATTACCCTTTTTGAGCATCATGTTTAAGTTAACATACGGAACAACATCAAATTGTTTATTTGTAAAAGGAATATTACCCTCATAGCTTTTTGACAGACCGTCATTGAATGTATATTCTCCTCTAAAGCCTGCTTTCGCAGTAAGCGTTTTGTACTTATAAGCATATCCTCCATACATGCTGCCAATGTGTTGGTCGTAATCAAGGTCGTTTACTCTTGCCGGATCATCAGTCCAGACGTTTTCTGCATATCTTTCAACCTTTGACTCAGATGTGTTTTGCCTTAAAATGTATTTACCACCAACCTCAATCATGTGCTTCTTATTTAAAGGGTCGTAGTAGTCCACCTGAATAGTGTGTTCCATCCCCTTTGCGTCATTTAGTGAGTGCTGTTTGTAGCCGAAATAATTGATTTCAGGACTAATTTCACTGGTGATGTCGGTGCTCATCGGGCTTGCGTCAACACTGTAGCTAAAGGTTAGGTTTTGATCGGGCTTTTTGTAGGTTTTCTGATATGAGAGACTGCCCGATACCGAACCAAAACCGTTTTTGGAGTCAAAGATATTTTTGTATTTTCTCGTAATATCCCTATTCAGGTTCATTGATGTAAAGGTTGAGAGGCCTTCACTTGTTGAGGCCCCAAGATACCCTCCACCCGATAAAGTAATCAGGTTAAGACTATCAATTTCATAACTTGCCTCAACATTACCAAAGGTAAATTTGGTGTACGAGTCGGAGCTCCCTGATGATTCTGAGTAACGATAATCTGTACTTAGGAAATTTTCAGATTCCGAAGTGTTTCTGCCCTTTTTTGAAACTTCGTTTCCATGATAAATATTTGTGCTGATTGCAAACTTGCCAACCTGTGCAGATATATAACCACCTGCATTGTAGCCTCCCAGCGTATTTGCTCCCGCATTAATGTTTCCGTTATAACCCTGAGTAGTTTTACGGTTGGTTATAATATTGATTACCCCGCCTACACCCTCGGCATCATATTTTGCCGGTGGATTTGTTATCACTTCGATAGATTTAATTGTGTTTGCAGGCATAGCCTTAATAGCATCTTTGAAGTTCTTTACCAACATTCCTGAAGATCTGCCGTTAACCAATACCTTGAAGTTTGTCTCTCCATTCAGCCTTACCGTTCCTTCACCATCAACACTTATCATTGGAACCTTTCTAAGAATATCTGCTATCACACTGGATGAAGCCATGGGGTCTGCATCAATATTATAGGTAAGCTTATCAGGTTCATTTTTGATGAGAGGTCTGACACCTGATACAGTTACCTCTTTTAATTCAAGCCCCTCTGCAATTTCAATCTTACCTAAATCTACTCTGCGCTGACTGTTATCAAGAACCAGCTCTTTTTTATAATTTGTATATCCTGTCATAGCAGCAGAAAAAATATATTTACCCGCTGCCGGAGCCTCAAGAGAGAACTTTCCATCCACCCCTCCTGCTGCAGCCGTAATTAGTTTTAATGAATCTGTGAAGATAGCAACGGTTGGGTACTCAACTGTCTTACCCGTAGCAGCATCCACTACTACACCGGTGATTGTGATTTTTACATTTTCTGCTTTTTGCGCATGAAGTGTCACTGCTGTCATAATCAGCAATAAGATTGGCAATATTATCTTTTTCATTTTTTGGTGTTGGTTAGGTCTGAAATGTTCAATAAAATGGTGCAGATGTATAGTTATTCGGATTCCAGCAATTATTATGCCGCTGTAACTTCTGAATGCCAGATGTTTATTAAAAAAGAATGCAAATATATTAAAAGAGTTAATATATCCTTGAAAAATATTAAGTTTATGATAACTTTACACAGATTTTTATAAAATGTGTGATGAAATACATTTACCTTTTGTTGATTTTCAGCATATCAGCTGTATCACTTAACTCTCAAAGCAGATCAATAGAATTGACACACTACCTTCTGCCTGAATTTACTCCCGGAACCGTCATAATGAAAGATCGTTCGATCAACTTCGCAACTCTTAACTACAATCTCCTAAGTGAAGAGATGCTCTTTAATCAGCTGGGAAAAATCTTGGCTTTAGGCCCTGAAATTGTTAAAAACATTGACACCGTTACAATAGGGGAGAGAAAGTTTATTGTACAAAACAGCAAGTTTGTAGAGCTGTTGTACTCTGGTAAAGATGAACTTTTTGCCGAATACAGGTGCACCCTGATAATGCCTGGGACACCTTCGGCATATGGTACAACCACCCAAACAGCTGCTACAAAAACATACTCTTCGCTCAATGTCGGCGGGATATTATATGAACTTACTTTGCCAGATGGATATAAAACCCGACCATATATTAACTACTGGTTAAAGAGAGAGGGAAAGCTTATGAAATTCATAAATATTAAGCAGCTTGGAAATTTATACAAAACAAAAACAACTGAATTTAAGGCTTATACAAAGGTTAATAAGGTGGATTTTAAAAGTCCCGATTCAATTGTAAAACTTCTTAAGCATATCGACTAGAGTTATCAGATGATTTCTAAGCTCATTTAATTATTTTTTTATTAATTACCGTAGGAATAAGATAGATTTGCTGTCCAATAATTTATCATTAACGATAATTATACCTATGTTCAACAAATATATCTCTCTTATATCAGTCATAACATTGACTCTTTTCTCACAAAGCATCTATTCTCAGAACTCTGTTCAAAGCAATATTTCTCTTACCGGAATGGTAAAGGAGGGTGAAAAGCCAGTAGAATTTGCCTCTGTTGTTTTAAAAAATTCTGAAAACACAATTGTTGCCGGAGCGCTTACTGACAGTCTTGGGGTCTTTAGGTTAAAGGCAACCAATACAGCTAACTTTAAACTCGAAATAAGCTTTATAGGCTACCAGACAAAAATTCTTGATATAACTCTTAAAGAGGGATTAAATAAACTTCCGGAACCTATAATGCTGTATGCTTCTTCAAACATGTTAAGTGAAGCATCGGTAACTGCAACCTATAATGAAAAACATACAGATATTGAGAGGACAAAAATTAATCCCTCAGCATCCATTTCTGCATCAAGAGGCTCAATTACCGACTTGTTGAGATCTGCCTCAATGGTACAGATAGACAACAACAACTCAATCTCAATCAGGGGAAATTCCAATATCCTTATACTTATAGATGGAATACCATCAACATTAGGATCACTTGATGGTGTACCAGCATCTCTCGCTCAGAGCATAGAAATAATCACCAATCCTGACGCCAAATATGACTCAGAGGGGACAGGTGGTATTATAAACATTATTACAAAAAAAGACAGCAGAGACGGCTTTTCACTTTCTTCATCTCTTAACTACGGATTTATAGACAGAATAAATGGCGATGCAAATATTATGTTTAGTTCTTCCGGGTGGAACTTTGCATTAGGATATTCAGGCAAATACCACATTGAGGAGGTTAACAGTGAACTTGACAGGTTTTTCTATTCAACTTCAAACTCAATAGAGCAAAAAATTGCTTCTGTGCAGAAACAAAAAACAAATTCTGTGGTACTAAATGCCTCAAAAAAAATTAAAAATGGCGACCAGTTAACTTTAAATTTTAAATATGTTAATCCCGAAATTAATAATAATCAATATATTACTAATCTAAGCACAACTTCAGCAAGCATATCTTTTGTTAATAGAGAAAATGAATTTCACCATCTGAGAAATATGGGAGAGGCGGTTATAGATTACAGGAAAATCCTTAAAAAAGATGTAAGTGATATTACGTTCAGAGGCTCCTTCTCAAGAACAAAAGGGCGGAGGCCGGCAAGATATTTCGAAGATGATGTGTTTGTTTTAAAATCTCTGGGAGGTGGTCACCCGACCAATTATTCATTTCAGACAGATTACACCCTTAAAACTACCAATAAAATACTTTTAGAGGCAGGTATCAGATATTTCCACAGAGGTAATACCTTTAAATTTGACACATATCAATATGACTCAATTACAGATGAATGGGTTTATAATGATTTTTTCAGCACTGACCTAACACATGGCGAGGATATTGGTTCGGCATATCTCAACTTATCGGGAAAGCTTAAGAGTGATTTAAGCTATAAACTAGGCTTAAGAACAGAGTATGGAGTATCAATACTAAATATTGTAAAAGAGGATGAATCAATTCATACCAACAACCTCTTTCTAGCCCCTTTCCTTTTGGTAAAAAAAGACTTGAGTTCACAGTCTTCAATTGCTTTCAGTTTGTCAAGAAGAATTACCAGACCCTCTTATCCTCAGATTAATCCCTATGTAAACATGCTGGATAAAAGTGTTTATGAAACCGGAAACAGACATATTAAACCTGAACAGATAACCAAGGTTGAACTTATGTACAACTATTCCAAAAATGGAACATCCTTTAACGCTTCACTTTTTTATAATTCAATCTCGGATTTTATTACACAGGTATCTTCACTTTATGGCGATGATGCACTAATGCTAACATATGTAAATGGAAAGCGTAGCAATAAAACGGGAGTCGATATTAATATGAGACACAAAGTCTCTCCGCTTTTATCAATTAATACAGGAGGAAGTTTGTATTATGGCATTACAACCGGTTCTTTCAATGGGTTTGATCTTGCAAGCAACAGTGTGATGTGGTCTGGGAATGCAGCAGTGAATATCACTCCTGATAAAAAGAGTGACTTAAGTTTGCAATATTTTTATACCTCTCCGGCAACCTATCCTCAGTTTAAAACAAAAGCGGTACACTTTTTGGACATAGCAGTAAAGAGATTGCTGGTAAAGGATAAATTGAGCGCATCAATTACATTGTCAGATGTGTTTAACTCAAGAAGATGGGACATAAGTTCAGATAACTCTGTTTACAGATTAAATAATAACAGTAAGAACCAAAGCAGAGTTCTCTGGATAGGACTGACATTTAACTTAAATAGGATGCAGCAGTCAAAATCTCAAAAGAGAGATGACGAGGGAGAACAGCAGGGATTAATAAGAATTGGATATTAAAGAACTTTTTTAACATTTATTTGTTTACATTGACAGAAATTAATTCACACAAGAATGAATATAATAAAAACAATTTTTTCGGCAATAGCAGCGCTATTCGCCACAGAGGCAGTAGCCCAGAATCCGGTAACTCCGCATTCTGATTTCTATGCGCTCTCTTTTAAGACTATAACCGGCGAAACATACAAATTCGACAATCTTAAAGGTAAAAAGGTATTGATTGTAAATACTGCATCAAAATGCGGATATACCCCACAGTTTGAAGATTTAGAAAAGATGAGTCAGGAGTATAAAGGTAAGCTTGTTATATTAGGCTTCCCGTCAAACGATTTTGGAGCTCAAGACCCGGGAACAAACGAGCAGATTAAAGAGTTTTGCGAGATGAACTACGGAGTATCTTTTATGATGATGGATAAGTCTTCAGTTAAGGGAGCGGATAAAAACATTGTTTATAAATGGCTCTCAGATAAAGCAAAAAACGGATGGAATACCACTGAGCCTTCATGGAATTTTGGTAAATATCTGATTGATGAAAAGGGTCGTTTGGTAGGTTTTTATCCATCAAAGGTTAAACCTATGGATCCAAAAATTACGGAAAATCTTAAATAGAGATTATTTTTGATCTTTAAATGAGTGGGCGAGAAATTTCTCGCTCACTTTTCTTTGATAGCTCTTTGATACGGGCAGATCGTTTGAGTTGGGAGCATCAAGCTCTATGTAAAGACCATCCTTATCTCTTCTTATAACCTTAACCCTTTCCAGATTTACCAGAAAAGACCTGTGACACCTTGTAACCATTGTGTTTTCGAGCTCTTGTTCCAGATTTTTTAATGTGTTTCTCAACAGGTATCTTTTTAGCTTTTCATTAACTGTATAGTGAACCCATACATAATTATCAGATGATTCGATATAGAGAAGATCTGACCCCGAGAGCGATAATCTTAAAACTCCCTTTTCGTCAGTAAAAGCAATGCTTCCAGGAAGCATAAATGTAAGTTCATCAGGATTTTCAATAACTGCCAGCTTCTCTATGCTGTCTCTCCACCCAAAATAGAACCACAGTACAATATATGGTAGGAGTAGTACCAGTGTGGTGTTCTTGAGGGATCCTTCAAAAATTTCCATTATATCTCTGTCGGTATTCAGCAACAGTGTATAGAAGGTGTAAAAGCATGACATTAAGAAAATTTCTATAAACACCCAAATCCCATATTTCAAGTACGATATTTTGTGCCTTTTGCTATAGAAATACATTATAAGGCGGCTTATTACAACCACAAGAACTCCGGTAAGAATAATGATTGATGAGTAAACGAAAAACATAAACTCTGAAACCTTGTACCAGCCCGATGAGCTGAAAGGTTTGTAAATATTTATGAAAACCAAAGCAAACAGTGCTGTAAATCCAACAAGCCTTACAATGTTTTTCTTCTTGTTTATGTATTCCGGTATTTGCATAACAAACAAATTTAAGAATTATTTCACCACATATATCCCTTTTTTATCCCTAATACCATAATTTTATCCCAAAACATACACCTTCAAACCTTTTTTTTGACACCACCGCTTCTCATCTCGTTCTTTGTAAAAAAACAGAAAGAAACAATGAGAGAATATACTTTGGATTTTAGCGAAAACCTGGGCTATGATCAAATTAGCGGGGCCAGGGAGAGTATAACTGTTCCGGAGCACTTTCCCGAAAACGACAATCTGATTAAAGAGAATCAAAATTTCACATACTATGTGGTTGTCCCTTCAAATGTCGGAGATAGTGAGCCTGATAAAAAGTTTAGTTCGGCGATTTTACTTTTTCACGGACTGAACGAGCGAAGTTGGGATAAATATCGCCCATGGGCCAATTATTTGGCAGATAAAACAGGCAAACCTGTAATTTTATTCCCCATTTCTCTTCATATAAACCGTTCTCCTGCAAGCTGGAGTAATCCCAGAGAGATGCAGAAACTGGTTAATGATCATATTTCTAAAGGAGGAGATCCCGAAGATCTCTCCTTTTTTAATTATGCTTTAAGCACCAGAATAGCTGCCGACCCTTTCAGATTCTATCTGGCAGGCAGAGAGACTGTATTTAATGTATCTCAGCTGGGTAATGAAATCCGCGAAGGGGACCATCCTTTATTTGAAAAAAGTTGTAAGATGGATGTCTTTGCTTACTCAATAGGAGCGTTGTTATCACAGGTACTTTTTATGTCAGACCCTGCAGGTATTTTTAAAGAGAGCAAGCTTTTTATGTTTTGCGGAGGTGCACTCTTTTCTGAAATGAACGGAAGTTCAAAACTGATCATGGACAGAAGATCATTCAAAATGCTCAACAGTTACTACCGTGGAGTTTTTGTGATGGACAATGGAGAAAAGAGAAGAGTTGGAGATGATATGGAAGAGGCCTTCATTACCCACATAGGTTACGAATTAAATAGAGAGAAGAGGGTAGGGTTTTATAAAAAGAACAAAGACAGAATAAGAATTATATCTCTTAAAAAGGATACAGTAATACCTACGGAAGGTATTAAAAGAGCGTTGGGAGGTGTGTGGAAGAGCATTCTTACAGAGTTGGACTTCCCCTTTAAATACTCACACGAGGTACCTTTCCCGGGTGACGGACAAAAGGTAAACCTCGCGGAGAAAAATTATTGGTTCGAAAATGTCTTTTCCAGGGCAGCCCTGTTTCTGGGTTAGTCTAAGCCTAGAATATGAGAAGACTTCTAGGATCAAGGTTTTCACGCTCGATATCCTTGAAGTAGTTAACTGTGCCAACCTTAAGTTCAACAGTAGATGCATCGTCGCATATAATAATGCCTTTCCTGTGCATCTGCAGTACGCTGATGGTCCACATATGGTTTACTGCTCCCTCAACGCCGTGGAACAAAGCTCTTGCTTTGTGATGACCGTTAACAAGAATAATAACCTCGTCAGCATCCATTATTGTTCCTATCCCTACTGTGAGAGCAGTCTTGGGAACTTGTGAAATGTCGTTATTGAAGAATCTTGAGTTGGCAATTATTGTGTCAGTCGTAAGATTTTTCAACCTGGTTCTTGAAGCAAGTGACGATCCCGGTTCGTTAAATGCAATATGACCATCTGGCCCTATACCACCCATAAAGAGATTTACACCTCCGTATGATTTCATCTTTTTTTCATAGTTTTCACATTCAAGTTCCAGATCATGAGCATTGCCATCCAGTATGTTTGCATTTTCACGTTTAATATCAACATGCTGGAAAAAATTCTCCCACATAAACGAGAAGTATGATTGCGGATGCTCTTTTGGAATGCCTATGTACTCATCCATGTTAAAGGTGACTACATTGCTGAAGGAAACCACACCCTCTCTGTTATAGCGAATGAGCTCCTTGTATGTTCCGTATGGAGTTGAACCTGTAGGTAGTCCCAGAACAAATGGTCTGTCCGGGGTAGGTTCAAATTCTTTAATTCTCTTAACAATGTGAGCTGCAGCCCACTGTGATACCTGTTCGTAAGAGTTTTGGATTATAAGTCTCATATATAGTAGATGTGTTAAGTTTTATGTTAAGTTTTAAGAAATACTTTTGCATTTGCAACAGCTGCATCAGTAAGACCAGCCCCGCTTAGCATACGGGCAATTTCCATTACCCTCTGATCTTTCTTAATCTCTTTTATTTTTGTAGCTGCTTTACCGGTGTTGTCGGCCTCTTTGTATACTAATAGGTGACATCCCCCTTTTGAAGCAATCTGGGGTAAGTGGGTTATTGCAAAAACCTGCATATTTTGACTCAGTTCGTCAATCAGCACCCCCATTTTGTCTGCTATACTTCCAGACACCCCGCTGTCAATCTCGTCAAAAATTAGAGTTGGCATTCCGCTTTCACGAGCCATAACCGCTTTTAGACATAGCATTATTCTTGAAAGTTCTCCTCCCGATGCCACCTTTGATAGCTCCCTTGGAGGGATGTTTTTGTTGGCAGAGAATGTGAAGACAACTTCATCTTTACCAAATAGATGAAAGTTTGAGCTCTCCGTTATTATCACTTTGAACTCAGCATAAGGCATTTCAAGTTCACGAATCTTATCCCTTAATTCAGATGCAAACCCCACAGATGAATCAACTCTTGTTTTGGAAATAGCTTTGGCACATCTCTCTCTTTCACTTTGAGCAGAAATTATTTCACTATTTAATTTTTCAAGTTTCTCCTGATCATTGTGGGTATTGAGGAGGTTTTGAGCGAGCTCCTCTTTAATCCGGATAAGATTTTCGATACTCTCCGCTTTGTATCTTCTTAAAAGCTCGTACAACAGCGATATTCTTTCATCAAGTTGTTGAGCCCTTTGAGGCGAAACGATAATTTTTTCGGAAATTAATAGAAGTTCAGATTCAATGTCCTTGAGTTCTATTCTGCACGCTTCTGCTCTTTGAGCTAGCTCTTGTGCAGCAGGTAAATTCTGAGAAATTTTATCCAGAATTGTGTGAATCTCACGCAAACCCTGCACAACAGAAATGTCATTAGGATTTAAGCAGCTGATTGCTAGTTGAATATTGTTCTTAATCTCCTCTGCGTTATTAAGAATTTTGAATTCTGCCTCTAACTCTTCAAGTTCACCCGGAACAAGTTTTGCCTCCTCAAGCTGATTGAACTGAAAGCGATTATATTCGAGTTCCTGTTCATCTTTTCTGATTTTCTCACTAAGAAGCTCTTTTTCGGTTTCAAGATCTTTAAGCAGAGTATAAGAAGACTGGTAACTATCCAGTTCATTCTTGTTTTTTGCATAAGAGTCCAGCACTGACATTTGGAAACGGCTGTCCCCGATAAGAAGGTGTTCGTGCTGAGCGTGAATGTCGATAATTTTGTCGGACAAAATTTTAAGAAACTGTACTCCTATAGGTTGGTCGTTTATGAAAGAGCGTGTTTTACCATTTGGAGTAACAACTCTTCTTAAGATTATCTCACTTGAAGGTTCTATTGAGAATTCATTAAATAGTTCAAGGGTAGAAGAATCGGGTTCAAATGTAAATGTTGCCTCAACTACGCAATTTTTGGAATCATCTTTTAGAATCTCTTTTTCTGCTCTGTTACCTAAAAGCAATGACATCGCTCCGAGTAAAATTGATTTACCAGCCCCGGTCTCGCCTGTAATGATTATCAGGCCCTCGGGGAAAGTTATCTCAAGGGTGTCTATGAGTGCATAATTTGATATCGCCAAAGATCTTAGCATAAAAAGAGCTTTTCGACATAATCTACAATATCAGAGGCAGCCTCTCTTTTGTGTTTAAGTGGAAAGGCCAGGCTACTGCCATCTGATCCTATTATGGTAATTTTGTTTGTGTCAACTGCAAATCCGGCTCCTGCATCATTAAGAGAGTTCAATACAATTGCATCAAGATTCTTGTTTTTTAGTTTTGTCCTTGCATTCTCCTCTTCGTGATCTGTCTCAAGTGCAAAACCGATATGCATCGTATTTTTGTTTTTGATCTCCCCTAAAGAGGCCGCAATATCTTTAGTAGGTACAAGTTCAAGTACTAGATTGCCTTCACCTCTCTTTATCTTTGAGCCTGACCCTTTATGAGGAGTAAAGTCTGCTACGGCTGCTGCAAGTACAGCAATCTGGGTACCCTTTTTATACTCTTCAATTGACTTTTCATACATTTGAGCTGCTGTAGTAACACCTATAACCTTAATGGAAGGGTTGACAGTTTTAATATTAACCGGGCCACTAATTAATGTTACAGATGCACCTCTAACAGCGAATTCCTCTGCTATTGAGTAACCCATTTTTCCTGAAGAGTAGTTTGAGAGATATCTAACCGGGTCAAGTTTTTCAACGGTAGGCCCTGCAGTAACGAGTACATTTGTTCCTGTAAAACTTCTCTCTCCTCTCTTGCCTGAAAGTAACCCTTTAACATATTCTGCAATTACCTCAGGCTCTTCCATACGCCCTTTACCATCCAGACCGCTTGCCAGTTCGCCTGATGTAGGCTCGATAATGGAAACACCTCTTTTTTGCAGAGTTTTTATATTGCTTTGGGTAACTTCGTGCATGAACATATCCACATCCATTGCAGGGGCAACAGCAACAGGACATCTTGCCGAAAGGTATGTGGTAAGAAGAAGATTATCGGCAATGCCGGTTGCCATCTTGGCAATCGTATTTGCAGAGGCGGGTGCAATTAAAAAAAGATCGGCCCACATACCAAGAGAGATATGGCTGTTCCAGTCACCGTTTTCCGGATTGTAGAACTCCACAAGGATAGGGTTTTTAGAGACTGTGGCCATTGTAAGCGGTGTAATAAACTGCTTGGCCATCTCTGTCATAATAACCTTAACCTCTGTACCCTCTTTAACCAGGGCACGGGCCAGCACAGCCGCTTTGTATGCAGCTATGCTTCCTGTTATCCCCAGAAGTATGTGCTTACCTTTTAGCATTTAGCCCTCAATTTTCCTAACCTGTATTTTATCCTCCTCAAATTCATGAATTGCAAGAAGGGTTGCTTTAGGAAGTCTCTCGTAATATCGGGAAATTTCTATCTGCTCTCTGTTTTCGAAGGTCTCCTCAAGTGTATCTGCAAATGACGAAAACTCCTCCAGTTTTTGTTTCAACTCCTGTTTCAGCTCGGCAGCAATTTGATTTGATCTTTTTGCAATGATAATTGCAGACTCATAAATATTGCCTGTTGGTGCAGCGAGTTTTGACAGGTCTCTGGTAACTGTGTTTGTCGGAACGCTTTTGCTTATCTCCATTTTATTTAGTTTTTTATATATGTCTGTGCTTTTTCGAACATTCCGTCAACCTCTTTTCTTTTTTTAGAATCGGGAAATTCGCTAATGAAACTATAATACTCATCAACCAGTAAAAGGAATCTCTCCCTCTGTTTTTCCGGAATACTGTTGTTTGCATAATGATAATTGGCAGCAACAACGTAGTACATGATATCTTCTCTGTATTGGTTTTCTGAATTGTCTTTCAGTACGTTTTTAAGGGCAAAGGCAGCTGCTTTGTAATCCTCTATTGTATAGTAGATTTTTGCAGATTCAAAGCTTTTTCTGTCCAATCTCTCCTGAAGGTCCACCAGCATATCTCTCATTTGTTTAAGATATTTGGTGTTGGGATACTCGTACAGAAACACATCTATGGCAGCCATTGCCTTATATGATGGCAACTGATCAAGTTCGTACCTGTATGTAGAACGGTATAAACACTCAATTCTGAGGTATTTTGCCTCCTCAGTGAATGGACTTCTTGGAAATACACTTACAAAACTGTCAAAATTAGCCTCTGCAATCACATAGTCGCCGAGTTTAAAATTGCTCATTCCCAGGTAGAACTGAACAGTATCGTCCTGAGGTGTACCGTTTGTTGCAATCAGGAGCTGATCAAATAGATCTGCGGCCTTCAGGTATTTACCTGCCTCATAGTAACGAAAAGCTCCTCTGTATTGCTCGTTTACATCTCTGGAGTTTCTTAGCGCCTCAAATTCCGATTTGCAGGATGTTGTAAATGCAATTATGGCTAATGCAATTGCTGTTTTAATGTATCTCATCATAATTTATTTGTTATCAGCAAGAAATCTTTCGGCATCAATGGCGGCCATGCAACCCGACCCGGCTGCAGTTATTGCCTGCCTGTAGTGAGGATCCTGAACATCACCTGCAGCAAAGACACCCGGTACGCTTGTCCTGGTACTTTTACCTTCTGTAATAATATATCCCTCTCCGTTTGTCTTTATCCATTCACTTACCAACTCTGAATTGGGATGGTGACCAATGGCAAGGAAAAACCCATGAATATCAATCTTCTTCTCACTTCCGTCTTTGTTAACAAGAATCGCACCATTAACACCACCCATTGGCGACCCTGTTATCTCTTTTGTATTGTAATTCCATAGAATTTCAATATTTGGTGTGTTCATTACTCTGTCTTGCATCGCTTTAGAGGCACGTAAAACATCTCTGCGAACAATCATATATACCTTGTTGCATAGCCCTGCAAGATATGATGCCTCTTCGCACGCTGTATCTCCACCACCTACAACAGCTACATCCTTTCCTTTGTAGAAAAAGCCGTCACATGTTGCACATGCAGATACACCTTGTCCTTTGAAGCGCTCTTCGCTCTCCATACCAAGGTATTTAGCAGTTGCTCCTGTACAGAGTATAAGAGTGTCTGCGAAAATCTCTTTTTCGTTATCTATGGTTATTTTGAACGGTCTTTTGGAGAGGTCTGCAGAGGTTGCAATGCCAAAACGGACATCAGTTCCAAATCGTTTAGCCTGCTCTTTGAGTTGCTCCATCATTTCAGGACCGGTGACCCCTTTTGGGTACCCGGGAAAGTTGTCAACCTCTGTAGTGGTTGTAAGCTGTCCCCCCGGCTCAATTCCCTCGTAAAGTACGGGATTGAGGTTTGCTCTGGATGCATATATTGCGGCAGTGTATCCGGCCGGACCGCTGCCAATAATTAAACATTTTATATTCTCTTGTGTCATAATTTTAAATTGAAAAATTTAATTTCCGTTTCAACCAGCAAATGTATGAAATTTTTTTCTTAGAGCCATCTCAAGCCTAAGCTCCCACACCAGAATAAATGACATAATCCATCTGGAAATCAACATCCAGCCGATCAATGCTCCGATTGAACCGTATAAAATAACATCTTCAAGATTACTGTGGGAGATGCCAATGTGGTGGTTTAGTAAATCGACATCTTCACGGGTAATCTTTCCGCTTTCTGTCTCGTCAATCATCACTGCAGCCCCGTAAGCAAGACCCAACGTGTTGGCAACAATCCAAAGAAACGATGTCTTTGCCGGCAACCCGAAGACTGCCAGAATTGGCTTCAAGAACTTTGATAGCCATTTGATTATTCCAAATTCTGAGAGGAGTTTCTGTAAAATAGAAAGCGAGAAAATAAGAACTGTCATCAGGATTATAAGTCGGAATGTTTTGTAAAGCCAAATTTCCATCATCTCCATGAAAGTCAATTCAGAGACCGGAATTGTTATTTTTACTGCCTCTGTTGACTCCGGCATAATAAGATTTAAAGTGAATCCCAGAATAAAAGCACTAAGTACCCTTGTAACAAACATTCGTACACCAGACGAACCCGTTTTTTTCTGTACAGCTGTCTCGGTAATCATATTGTGAGAACACAAAAGCATAACAGCTAAAATTGTAATGCTTCTTACATCCAGGTTGAGAGTGGCCATAACCGCTATAGCCGAGTAGTTGTTAACAAAAAAACCGGAAACATAGGCAAGTGCCGCCTCTCCCGGCAGCCCCATCAGATTGAATACAGGACTCAAAAATCTGGATATCCAGGGCAATATCTCAAAGTACTCCAAAAACTGAACACCAAGTGTTACGAGTACCGTTATACGAATAAGCCAAAGACACGTTTTAAGTGTCTTTGGCATTATCTCTTTTATTGAGCCCCAGACTCTGTAAATTGCAGATTTTTCCATATTAGAAATAGTCCGCAAAGATAGTCATAATTTTGACTGTTAATAATTATTTTTCTTAGGCTCAAAGTGGGCTTTAGGATGATTACAAGCCGGGCAATTCTCCAACGCTTTTTTGCCTTTGTGTACATATCCACAGTTGCGGCACTGCCACTCAATCTCCTCTTCTCTTTCGAAGACCTTTTCTGCAATTACTCTTGCAAGAAGAGTTCTGTAACGAGCTTCGTGCTCAGCCTCAACTTTTGCAATCATTTTAAATGCTGTGGCAACTTTTGGGAAGCCTTCCTTCATTGCTATCTCTGCAAAAGTAGGGTAAAGCTCCGACCACTCTTCATTTTCACCGTCAGCTGCTGCAGCAAGATTCTCTGCAGTTGAACCTATAATGCCGGCAGGATACGAGGCAGTTATTTCAACCATTCCACCCTCAAGAAAACTGAAAAATCTCTTTGCGTGTTCTTTCTCTTGTTCAGCTGTCTCAGCAAAAACAGCGGCTATATGCTCAAAGCCCTCTTTTTTTGCCACAGATGAAAAATATACGTATCTGCTTCTTGCCTGAGATTCTCCGGCGAAAGCTTTAAGAAGATTTTGTTCAGTTTTTGTTCCTTTAATGCTCTTTTCCATATTTCAAATATTATTGAAGTTAGTTCAGGGCAAATTTAGCTTTTTATAAAAACATTTACAACGCAACTGTGTATATTTGTTACAATAAATTAATAACCATGAAGACTTCATCAGAGAGACAAAATGCTGTAAGAGACTATTTGAAAAAATGTTCTGCAGACGCAATAATTATCCCATCGGGAGATAACCATTTTGGAGAGTACTATCAGGAGTATTATGCTTGCAGAAAATGGGTTACCGGCTTCACAGGATCTGCGGGGATACTTGTTGTTACAGCTAAAAGTGCAGCTCTGTGGACAGACTCCAGGTATTTTGTTCAGGCAGAAAAAGAGCTTTTAGGAAGCGGAATTATATTGATGAAGATGAAAATGGAGGGCACACCTTCTATTCCCGAATGGATAAAAAAAGAGACAGGTAACATGGGTGTAGTTGTGTTAGATGGAAGTCTGGTATCAAAATCGGAGTTTGAATCTCTTTCAAAGGCCCTAAATCCGTTATTACTAAATGCGATAGATGACCCTTTTACAGAAATATGGGAAGAGAGACCTGCGCTAAGGTTCAATAAAATTACATCTCTTGATGTTAGTTTAGCAGGCGAGAGTATTTCAAGTAAGATTGAGAGGGTAAAATCATCAATACCCTCTTATGGAAAGTTCGCATATGTTATCTCAATATGTGATGATATTGCCTGGCTTTTTAATTTAAGAGGCACAGATATTCCATATAATCCTCTGTTTGCATCTTATTCAGTTATAACAAAAGAGAGAACCTTCCTTTTTGTAAACGATAGTGTAATAGAAAATACTCTGGAAAAAGAGCTGAATTCACAAGGGATTGATGTGTTGAGCTACAATAATATAGGGCAGTTTATCGCATCATTTGGAGATGATGTTACTTTTGTTGCTCCTGCAGATAAAATTTCAATTTCTCTTTATAATCAGGCAATTCTAGGTGGAGCCGGCTTTATTTCCGATGAGGTTAAAGGAGGTATAACAGGTGCATTAAAAGCCGTAAAAAACAGTACAGAACAGAATGGATTCAGAGAGGCAATGAAAAGAGATGCCGTTGCATGGGTGAAGTTCATTATGTTTATGGAGAGTGAACTGGCAAAAGAGACAGAAACCCTTGCAGAACATATCCTTGCAGAAAAATTTGCAAATTTAAGAGCAGAATCTCCTGACTACAGAGGAGAGAGTTTCCACCCTATAGTTGCTTTTGGCGAAAACGCTGCGCTTCCTCACTATTCCCCATCAGAGAATAAACCGGTAACTATAAGTAAAGAGGGTTTTCTTCTTGTAGATACTGGAGCTCAGTACATTTACGGAACCACAGATACAACCAGGACATTTGCAATTGGAGAGCTCACAGAAGAGCAAAAGAGAGACTACACACTAGTTTTAAAAGGGATGATAAACTTAAGCAGAGCAGTTTTTCCAAAGGGGACAAGAGGATCTTCTCTTGATTTTTTGGCAAGAGGTCCAATATGCACTGCCGGAAAACTATATTCCCATGGGACCGGTCATGGAATTGGTCATTACTTGTGTGTTCACGAGGGTCCGCAAAGTATAAGAATGGAGGAGAATCCTGTTGAATTAAAACCTGGAATGGTAACATCAAACGAGCCTGCTGTTTACGTTCCAGGATCTTACGGGATCAGAACCGAAAATGTGATTTTATGCAAAGATTTTGAGACTAATCTCTACGGAACCTTCTATGACTTTGAAACACTAACCCTCGTGCCTGTTGACACAAGGGCTATAATAGTCTCTTTACTAGGAAATGAAGAACTTGAATGGCTAAATAATTACCATAAAGTTGTATTCAATACAATATCTCCTCTTCTAAAAAAGGAGGAGGCAGAATGGTTAGCGGCCAGAACTGCCTGTATCGGTTGAATAATCGGGTCTGTATTTAAGAACCCTTACTCCGCTGTTAATAAATCCCTCATCTCCGTTTCGACGGATAAATCTGTAATCCGACTGAAGCAGTTTGCGGTCATATTTGCCGATATTTTTTTCTAAGTCAGTACCATAACTATATAATGCAGCTAAAAAAAAGGATGCAACATCATAAGCCTGGAATGAGTAGGCTGTTGGTTCGGCATTGTATAACTCTCTGAAACGGGCAATAAATCTCTTAACGTTGTCACTATTGTACTCTACATAGTATTGTAAAGAGATACTCAGGTTCATTGAGTGGTAAAGGTTTATATCTACATTGTCAAAATGTCTCCACCTTGGTGTTCCATAAAGCTTAATTGAATAACCGCTTCTGGATTGCATCAGATTGAGATTTCTGAGCACATCTGAGACAAACGCCTCAGAATTGGAAGCTACAATAATCTGGTTTATATTCTCTTTAACAAGTCTGTTTTCGAATTGCGGCAGTATAGCTCTCCCGCCTAAAATCGTGTAAGAGAGGGTTTTGTATTTCAGCCCTGCGTCCTGGAGCATTTGACGTGTAATCTGAACAAATTCACTGTCCTGCCCTCCCTCCTCAAAAACCAGCACAATGTTACCAGAATCAGAAACACTCTCTATAAGAGCCTTTTGCTGATAAGTAACAGGTGTTCCAACATGAAAATAGTTAGGGTATCGTTCAGAGAGTTCATCTCCTGAAGGGTCGACAGGTGAAACAAGCGGGATATCATTTTCATATGCAAACGATAGAACCGGTTCAATCTGGCTTGATAAAACCGGCCCGATTATCAAGTCACTCCCTTTAAGATCTCCTCTTAGTGCAATTTCAGATGCAGATACCCTGTCTGAATCAAAAACCCTTAACTCAAGATTTATTCCAATAAATTCATTTTTTAAATCTTCCAGGGCAATTAGAAATCCCTGATAAAATTCAACAAAATTTCCCGAGATATGGTCTGTGGATGCGGAATCGCTTCCTCCCATCGGAATGATAAGCGATGCAGTGTAGCTACCTCTTCTTGATGCCGGATCTCTTTTTCTTTCCTCTTTTTTGTCATCATCAGGTTCTTCAACCTCCATCTCTGTAACAGGATTGAGAGGGACATTTTTATCTTGGGCAAATCTTTGCGCCTCTCCCGAGTAGGGAATCCTTAACTCCTGTCTAGTATAGATTTTTCCACCAATCAAAGAGTTTACAATTGCGATCTCCTCTTCGGTAACTCCGTATTTCTTAGCTATAGAAGAGAGGCTTTCGTACCATCTTACTATATGTTCTGCCTGTATTCTTACGGGTGAAACAGTGTCATTTACAATAACTTGTTTAACAGGAGGAGTCTCTTTTACCGGAGAGGTGTAATCTGTTACTCTTCTTATACGGATCTTGTCCCCTTCTTTAAGTCCCTGCCTAAGTTCCGGATTGTCACTTACAAGAATATCCGGAGTAACATTGTATGCTCTGGAAATTGAGTAAAGAGTCTGCCTCTTCTCTACTGTATGAATATAGTAACTCACCCCTTGTATAGTCACAATTTCAGTAGAGATATCCACTTTAACAGGAGCGTACTGGGCACGGCAACCGAGAGGAAGAACAGTAAATGTAAGGATGAAAAGTATCAATAAATTTCTCATAATCTGGCGAGCATGTTTCCAATATTGGTCTCTATTCTTTCGTAAATATCGTTATCATAAACAGCTTTTTCAAACTTATTGCCTGTAATTTTCTCGTAAAGCTCAATATATCTTTCAGAAATAGATGTCACAATCTGGTCTGTCATTTCAGGCACAACCTGACCAGGTTTGCCCTGAAAGCCGTTTTCCATCAACCACTCCCTTACAAACTCCTTCGAAAGTTGTCTTTGGTTTTCTCCTTTGTCAAACAGCTCCTGGTATGTGTCAGCGTAGAAATATCTTGATGAGTCAGGAGTGTGAATTTCGTCAATCAGATAAATTTCGTCCCCCTTTTTACCAAATTCGTACTTAGTATCTACGAGAATCAAACCCCTCTCGGCAGCAATTTGGGTGCCTCTTTCAAACAGAGCCAAAGAGTATTGTTCAATTTTTTCGTAATCACTTTTACTTACCAAACCCTTTGAAATAATCTCATCCTTGGATATGTCTTCGTCATGAGCTCCAAGTTCGGCTTTGGTTGTAGGGGTAACAAGTGGCTTGTCAAATTTCTGGTGCTCTTTCATTCCGTCAGGAATAGGAATCCCGCATATTGATCTCTCTCCCGACTTATATGTTCTCCAAGAACTTCCTGTAAGATAAGCGCGAACAATCATCTCAACAGGCAACGTTGTGCATTTATGTCCCACTGTTACCATTGGGTCTGGTGATGCAATTTTCCAGTTCGGAACAATATCTGATGTATCATCCAGAAATTTTGAAGCGATTTGATTCAAAACCTGTCCTTTATAAGGAATTCCTTTTGGCAGAACAACGTCAAATGCCGAAATTCTGTCAGATACTATCATTACCAGGTAATCATCTTTTACTGAATATACATCTCTTACTTTACCTGTGTACTTTCCGGTTTGTCCCGGGAAATCAAATTCTGTTCTAGTTATTGCCTGCATTTTATAAAGTGTATTAAGTTCCTGTAAATATAATAGTTAAGTTCCTGTAAATAAAGCCGTTGAATTATATATCAGTCAGTCTCACTTCTCTTCGTAAAAATCGGTAAGCCTCTCTGCAAAAACTGACCAGGATAGTTGCTCTTTAAGTTTCTGAATATTTTTTATATAGTAGTCTGCTTTGTTCTTTTCAAAATACTCTATGATACCTTTCGCTATCAACTTTCCATCGGGGTAATCGACAACAACTCCCGTGCCCGGTTTACCCACAGCCTCCTTAAGGCCCCCGACATCGGTAGTAATCATTGGTACATCAAAATGATATGAAATTGCGCTTATACCACTCTGAGTTGCACTTCTGTACGGTAGCACAACAACATCTGAAGCACCAAAAAAGATAGAAACCTCATTGTCGGCAATATATCTGGTATGCAGATATATGCGGGATTTGCCGGGAGAATTGTCAATTTTTTTCTGATATAAATCAAAACTGCCATAAGGTTCGCCCGCAATTATTAATTGGTAACTTTCGTCTAGCAGATCAAATGCCTCAAGTAGTATATCCAGACCTTTGTATTCTCTTATTAGACCAAAGAATAGGAGTGTTTTTTTTGCTGGATCAATGCCTAATCTCTTTTGGGCATCTGCTCTGCTGCACTTCTCTCCAAAATGGTTGTAAAGCGGGTGAGGCAGGTGGATATACTTTGCATCTGGTTTCAGTCTTAGAAGATCCTCTCCGACTGATTCGGAAAGGACAATAAATTTATGACCAGGATTTGAGTTAAGAAAATACTTGGTAAATGGAGTGTCAAAAAATCTCTTCTCATGCGGAACGACATTGTCAAGCACAGAAATCACCTTTGTCCCGGGATTCATGTGTCTTGCAACATAGCCAAGCGATGGAGCGAAAAACGACATCCAGTAACGCATAATAAGAAGATCCGGAGCAAATTTTCTAATCTCCCTGGCAGTAGAAATAAATGAGAAGGGGTTTATTGTATCCAGAAGAGGTGTGCTATCAATTTTTAAAGCAACATCCTCATTGGTAACATATTGAGTCTTTCCCGGAAAAAGCAAGCCCGGGTATTGTCTCTTAAAATTGAAGGCCCTTACCTGGTGCTTATTGCCCAGTTCGTTGTGCAAGTTTGCATTAAACTGGGCAATTCCACCTCTGTATGGGTAAAAGCACGATAGAATTGCAATTTTCACCCAATACCTTTGTTATTTATCTTTTTGCTTTTGTCTTAATGTACTCGTCATTCAGGCCGGCAACCACCATCTTGGTGATGTCAAGTCCGCTATCACCCAAAAGAATAGTATTAGTAGCAGAGCTTGTGCTGATTATCATTGCAAAACCCTTCTCTTGATTCATTAATATGAGGTAAGAATTAAGCGCATCGAACACTCTTCTGTATAACACCTGCTCCTCTTCCTGCATCTCTACCTGTTTTTGATTTGCATAATTCTGGAGCTCCTGTTCGCGCATTGCAAGCTGTTGTTGCTGGGTTTCTGCCTGAGATCTTGTAATCAGACCTTTTTGAACCTTCTGCTGAAAATCCTTAACATCATTTTCAAAGGCACGACTTCTCTTTGTAAGATCACTCTGGATTGTCTGTGCTTTGCTTTCGAGTTCAGATTTCAGATCGTTGAACATGTCGTACTGATTAACAAGGGAGTCTATCTGTACATAAACAATATCTCCGGCAGCTGCCATCTCACCCTGATTAACCGAATCTGAATCAGAAACTGAAGGCTTAGATGTGAAGTGTAAAATAAACAGTACAATAACAGCTACTGAAAGAATAACATTTGTGATAATCGATGCGTTTTTCATTTGAATTTTTATTTAAACGACAAATATAATCAATAATTTTTTAACTCCCTAAGGTATGCCTGTATGGTATTCTCCAGACCAAGATAAATTGCCTCGCAAATAAGGGCATGTCCTATTGATACCTCTAACAACCCATTTATGTTTTCCTGAAAATATCTAAGATTTTCCAGACTCAAATCATGACCGGCATTAAGCCCCAATTTGTATTCAGATGCACAAACTGCCGCCTTTATGTATGGTTCAATCGCACTCTCTTTGTTTGCCAAATAATTTTTTGCGTACGCCTCAGTATAGAGCTCTATCCTGTCACAACCGGTTTCTGCAGCATATTTTACCATCTCGGTATCCGGATCTACAAAAATGGATGTTCTGATTCCTTCATTTGCAAATAATTTGCATGTTTTTTTTAGGAAATCCAGGTGCTTTTTGGTGTTCCATCCACAATTTGAAGTTATAACATCATGACTATCAGGGACCAATGTCACCTGAGCGGGGCGAACATCTAATACTAACTTTATGAATGAATCAATGGGATTTCCCTCAACATTGAATTCAGTTTTAAGCACAGGTTTAAGGTCAATTGCATCCTTGTAACGTATGTGTCTCTCATCAGGTCTCGGATGTACGGTTATACCTTGTGCTCCGAATCTCTCACAATCCTTAGCCGCCTGAATCACATCAGGAAGGTTGCCGCCTCTTGCGTTCCGGAGTGTGGCAAATTTGTTTATATTTACGCTCAGTTTTGTCATAATGGATGCAAATTTATGTATTTTTGACGATTATTATTCTTAATACTCTTTACTTCTACAATGAAGATAGCAATTTTTGCACGCGATATAAACGAAAAATGGTGGAATCGTCTGATGTCGGTATTAAAGGAACTTGACAACCGCGGGGTGGAATTAACATACTACAGACCTTTCTATACAAATATGGTTCACTCTACAGATATTCCAATACCTGCAGGTGATCTTTTTACGGGAGAGCTTGATCTTCCGTCCGATACAGATATATTTCTCTGTCTTGGAGGTGACGGTACATTTCTTGAATCTATCACAATGGTCAGAGACAGGGATATTCCCATTGCCGGAGTTAATTTCGGCAGACTCGGCTTTCTCACAGCTGCGGACTCAATAAATGAGGAGTGGATTGATGCCCTGCTAAATAAAAAGTTTCAGATAGAAAAAAGGGCATTGTTGACAGTCTCTTCTTCTGCCATTCCTCCCAACTTTTGCCGTTTTGCACTTAATGAGGTATCCTTTCAGAGAAAAGACCCCTCAATGCTGGCGGTGTATGTAAAAGTAAATGGCATGGAGTTGCCTCCTTACTGGTCTGACGGACTTGTTTTGGCGAGTCCTACTGGATCTACTGCCTATTCATTAAGCGTAGGAGGGCCAATCGCTCTTCCCGGCGTAAAGGCGCTTATTCTGGCACCTATTGCGCCTCATAACCTTAATGTGAGACCGTTAGTGGTCTCTGACGACTCTATCATTGAGATTCATGTTGAATCAAGAAAAGGTTCTGCCATTATGAGTCTTGACAACAGATCATTTATTCTTCCGGCAGGTGAAAAAGTTTTAATCTCCAAGGCAGAATTTGACATTAAATACATCTCTCTTACAAAAGACAGTTTCATTGAAGCTCTCAAAGAGAAATTATTGTGGGGAAAAGATAAGAGGAACAGTTAAACAGTAGTTTATGAGTAAAATACCAAGGCATGTTTCCATAATTATGGACGGGAACGGTAGGTGGGCCAAAAAAAGGGGACTCGACAGGCTCGAGGGCCACAAAGCAGGGGTAGAGTCTGTAAGAGCTGCCACGGAGTTTGCTGCGGAGAATGGAATTGGGTTTTTAAGCCTCTTTGCATTTTCAGAGGAGAACTGGCTAAGACCCGAGAACGAAATTTCTGGATTGATGGAGTTGATGGTGGGAGCAATAATTGGAGAGACATCAACTCTAATGAACAACAATATAAGATTTAGAGTTATTGGCGAAAAATCCCGCCTGTCTGCAGGTTTGAATGAAAGGATAGAAGAGATTGAGCGAAAAAGTTCTTCCAACACCGGACTAACAATGGTAATATTTCTAAGCTACAGCGGAAAGTGGGATATATTGCAGGCAATAACCAGATACACTTCGATGGTTAAAAGTGGTGAAATACCGCAAAACGAAACGCTCACGGCAGAAAAGTTCAGCACTTTGCTGAGCACCACAGATATCCCTGATCCCGACCTTCTTATCAGAACAAGCGGAGAGCAGAGGATAAGCAATTATATGTTATGGCAGAGTGCATACACCGAATTTTACTTTACAGATGTGCTTTGGCCCGATTTTCGCAAAAATGACTTCAGAAAGGCTCTTGAGACATATTCCGAAAGAGAACGTCGGTATGGAAAGACAAGGGATCAGATTAATAATTCAATTTAACAGACCTTGGATACAAATAAAAACTTATCTTTGCAGTTTTACAGTTTAAGAGTGCAGATGAAGTCATTAACCCTTTTCCTATCAATATTATTTCTCATACCTTCGGGAGCTGCGGCGCAACAGAGAGACACAATCAATACAAGAACAGCGGTAACAGATTACAACAGTCCGCAAAACTATATTGTTGGAGGAATAAAAGTTTCCGGCATTAAATATGCGACCGAAAATCAGGTTATCGGGCAAACCGGCCTTTCAGTTGGTGATACCATTCAAATTCCCAGCGACGAGATTTCATCAATCATAAAGAGGTTGTATGCTCAAAGGCTATTCTCCGATGTTGCCATGTACATAGATTCTGTATCTCGTGATACAGTATTTCTAAATCTTTACCTTCAGGAGCGCCCAAGAATCATAAGATGGGATTTCGAAGGGGTAAGAACAGGTGAAAGAACAGACCTTCAGGAGCGGCTTAAATTGCGCAGAGGAGGAGAACTTTCAGATTATGTTATTTCATCTTCATCTGAAATTATCAGAAGGTTTTACATAGAAAAAGGTTTTTTGCAGGCAGAGGTAAATGTAAAACATGAAGCCGATTCAATGGTAATGAACGGTGTGCGCGTCACCTTTGTAGTTGACAGAAAAAGCAGGGTTAAGATCAAGCAGATCAATTTCTCCGGAAATGAAAATGTTAAGGGATCAAAGCTTGCATCTTCAATGAAGAAAACCAAGGATATGAGAATCCTTAACTTCTTCAGTAGCAAAAAATTTAATGAAAAAGAGTACGAGAACGATAAAAAGCTTTTAATTCAAAAATATAGCGAAAGAGGTTACAGAGACGCCAAAATTGTAAAAGATTCCATCTACTATATGGAAGATGGCCGTCTTGGTATCGATTTCGAAATCGATGAAGGTAACAAGTACTACTTCAGAGACATTACCTGGACAGGAAATTCGATGTATTCCGCAGAGCAGCTTAACAGCATCCTGAGAATTGGCAAGGGAGATATTTATGACGTAGTGTCAATGGAAAAACGTCTCTTTGACGCAGAGGAGGGAAATGTAACCAAGCTTTACAGAGACAGAGGCTATCTATTTTTCAGAGTTATGCCGGTAGAGAAGGCAATAGTCGGAGATTCTGTTGATGTAGAGATGAGGATGTTTGAAGGTAAACCTGCGATTTTTAACAGAATTGTTATCAATGGAAACAATGTTACAAACGAAAAGGTCGCAAGAAGAGAACTTTATACAAGACCTGGTTATCTTTTCAGCCAGACTGCTCTTGAAAGATCTGTACGCGAATTAGCCTCAATGGGTCACTTCGATCCAGAGAAACTCTCGTCAGCATCAGGGACAAGTGTTATACCTAATGAAATCACAAACACTGTTGATGTAACCTATAATGTAGAGGAAAAATCCAACAGTCAGGTCGAACTTGCAGGAGGTTGGGGAGGCAATACATTTGTCGGCACATTGGGATTAAGTTTTAACAACTTCTCACTAAGTAAAGTATTTGATAAAAAAGCATGGAGACCCGTTCCTTTGGGAGACGGCCAGCAGCTGTCTATCAGATTCCAGACAAATGGAACATACTATACTGCACTTTCAGGTAGTTTCGCAGAACCGTGGCTGTTCGGAAACAAACCAACATCACTAAATATATCTCTGTACTATACAAGACAAACCAACTCTTACTATTTTTATCAGAATACCGATCAAAGTATGGAGGTTTATGGTATGGCAGCCGGAATTGGAACCAGACTAAAATGGCCGGATGATAGATTCGTGTTGTATAATGAACTTAGCGTTCAATCGTATAAGCTCAAAGATTGGCAATACTATTTTATCTTTTCTGACGGCTTGTCAAACAATATAAGTTGGAAGATAAGATTGCAAAGAAACTCCACAGACCAGCCAATTTATCCAAGGTCAGGTTCTGACTTTATGCTTGGATTGCAGCTTACTCCACCATACTCTCTTTTCAGATCTGCCGATACCGACTACAAGAGTATGACAGATGCTCAAAGATACAAGTGGATTGAATACCACAAATGGACATTTAAAGGGACAACATACAACAGAATTGCAGGAGACTTAGTGTTAATGTCAAGAGCGTTCTTTGGATACCTTGGATATTACAGCAGAAGTCTTGGATACTCACCATTCGAAGGCTTTATTGTAGGCGGTGACGGAATGTCGGGCTACAACACTTACGGATCTGAAACCATAGGGCTCAGGGGATATCCTAACAGCTCGCTAACGCCAAGAATAAACAACAGCTATTCAGGCAACGTATATGATAAATTTACCGTAGAACTGAGATACCCTCTTGTTCTTCAGGCTCAGTCTACAATTTATGCACTTCTGTTTCTTGAAGGAGGAAACAGCTGGTCGGACATCAGGGATTTTAACCCATTCCAGATTAAAAGGGCAGCAGGTTTCGGAGTAAGAGTTCTGCTCCCAATCGTAGGAATGCTAGGAATTGACTGGGGGTACGGGTTTGATCCAATTGAGGATAAAACAAGATCGGGAAGTAATTTCCACTTTGTAATCGGACAACAATTTTAATAATCAAAATCAGGGGTTATGAAAAAAATAACAATCATCGCAGCGTTTATAATTGCATTTTCTATAAATGCAATTGCTCAGACAGCAGGTTTTGTAAATACAGAAACAATACTGTCAAGGATACCTGAATATGCACAAGCTCAGCAACAGCTTGAAAGACTTAAAACTCAGTATGAAACTCAAATACAAAATGAGGTAAAGGTAATCGAGAACATGTACACTCAATACCAAAACGAAAAATTACGACTCAACGATCTGCAAAAACAGGCCAAGGAGAACGACATTATTTTAAAAGAGCGCGCAGTTAAGCTAAGACAGCAAGATATCTTTGGACAAGATGGAGTTATGGCAGTAAAGTCAAAAGAGCTCCTTGATCCAATCAGAGATTTCGTTCAGAAAGCAATTGATGAGGTAGCCAAAGAGACAGGCACAATTCTTGTCTTTGACATTGCTACAACACAAGGTATAATCTTTAGTGACCCTAAAGGAGATCTTACATCCAGAGTGATAACCAAACTCAGGCTAAATTAAAAACCAATAATTATTATCTATATGAAACATTTATCAAAGATTCTTTTAGTACTATTTGTTCTCGCATCTTCAGCAGGATTCTCTCAAAATCTTAAGTTTGGACATGTTAACAGTCAAGAACTTATTTCCTTGATGCCAGACAGAGACAGTGCTTTAGTTAAACTTGAGAAATATGCAACAGATCTTGACGAAACACTTCAGGAAATGAAAAGCGAGTTCCAGACTAAACTGAACACATATCAGCAAAGACAAGCCACATGGACAGCTGCGGTTCTGGAGGCAAGACAAAAAGAGCTTCAGGAGATAGATCAAAGAATTTCACAATATCAGCAGACAGCTCAGCAAGAGTATCAGCAGATGCAACAAATTCTCTTTGCTCCTGTACTACAGAAAGCTAACGAGACAATTACCAATCTGGGTAAACAAAGAGGTCTAATCTATATTTTCGATACATCTTCAGGTGCTATACCATTTATAAATCCTGAATTAAGCGAAGATATGCTTCCTTTGGCAAAAACAGCACTTAAGATTCCGGCAGATAAAAAGCCTTTGGCAATCGGAGGACAACCAGCCGAATAATTTTTTTTTTGACGGGATTAAATAAATTTTTTTATAACTTTAAAGTCGCTTCACTTCAGAAGCGGCTTTTTTTATAATATGTACGACCAAAACCTGAAAAAATTTAATATTGGAATTTTTGATTCCGGTGTAGGAGGATTGTCTGTCTGGAGAGAGATTATTAAGATAATGCCATCAAATAATTATTTTTATGTCTCCGACAGCGCATATTGTCCATACGGCCCCAGACCCCAATCAGAAATTATTGACAGAGCCAGGGTAATAACAAAATTTCTCATTGGTAACGGAGTCGATATCATTGTAGTTGCATGCAACACAGCAACTGCAGCAGCAATAAAAGCTCTTAGAGAGGAGTTCTCTATACCCTTTATTGGAATGGAGCCTGCTGTTAAACCGGCTGCATTAAATTCAAAGACAGGAGTAATAGGAGTTTTGGCAACAAAAGGTACACTTAGCGGAAGACTTTACAACCAAACTCTTAAAACATATGCAAACGGCGTAGAGGTCATAGAAAAAGAGGGGAAAGGTCTTGTTGCGCTTGTTGAAGAGGGTAAACTTACAGGAGTTGAGACAGACAACCTTCTCAGAAAATATATTAATCCCATGATGGAGAAGGGTGCCGATCATATTGTTCTAGGTTGCACTCACTATCCGTTTCTGCTGGAGGCCATTAAACAAATTACCGGAGAAAGTGTTAAGATTATTGATCCCGCTCCTGCTGTCGCTAAACATCTATATGATGTTTTAGAACACATGCAAGGGAAAAGTCTTGATTATGAACCTTTAAAACCAACCGAGATAACAATGTTCTATACTACGGGAAACATTGAAACCCTAATGGGCATGGCAAGGAGAATAATGCCCGGAATAGAGGATAAAAATTTTAATGCTGCAGATTTCTAGCAGCATTTTTTTTAATATCTAATTGAGATAAAGTGATGACTAACAATAAAATAACCAATAAACTATGAACACCCAGACTTTATTTTACTTTGTACCACTAGCGGCTTTAATCGCCTTAGCTTTTGCCTGGTACTTTTTTAAACAAATGATGAAGGAGAGTGAAGGTACCGATCTCATGAAGGAGATTGCATCTCACGTCAGAAGCGGAGCGATGGCATACCTTAGGCAGCAGTACAAGATTGTCCTGATAGTTTTTATCGTTCTTAGTCTCTTTTTTGCAGTACTTGCCTACGGATTTGAAGTCCAAAACCCATGGGTTCCCTTTGCCTTTATATCCGGAGGGTTTTTCTCAGGACTAGCAGGATTTATCGGGATGAAGACTGCAACATATGCATCAGCCCGCACAGCCAATGCAGCAAGAAGATCGTTGGACAGTGCTTTACGACTTGCGTTCAGGTCCGGTGCAGTAATGGGGCTTGTTGTGGTAGGTCTGGGGCTTCTGGATATTTCGGTGTGGTATATGGTGCTAGACCATTTTGTAGAGAATATTTCGGAATCACAAAAAATGGTAGTGATAACCACAACCATGCTAACCTTTGGTATGGGAGCCTCCACTCAGGCCCTCTTTGCAAGGGTAGGAGGTGGAATCTACACAAAAGCAGCAGATGTAGGAGCTGATTTGGTTGGTAAAGTAGAGGCCGGAATCCCTGAAGATGACCCACGAAATCCTGCAACAATTGCAGATAATGTAGGTGACAATGTGGGCGATGTTGCAGGAATGGGTGCAGACCTTTATGAGTCATATTGTGGCTCTATTCTCGCTACTGCAGCTCTGGGTGCATCAGCATTTTATATTAACCCTGAAATGCAAACAAAGGCAATATTTGCCCCTATGCTTATTGCTGCAGGCGGAATCATCCTGTCAATTATCGGAATATTTGTAGTTAGAACAAAAGAGGGTGCAGGCATGAAGGAGCTATTGAAATCTCTTGGTATTGGAGTACACTTTAGCTCGGTACTTATTGCTCTGTTCACCTTTTTTATTTTATGGGTTCTGCAAATTGACAACTGGCTGGGAGTATCCTTCTCGGTTCTAACAGGGTTGGCTGCAGGCATTATTATTGGGCAATCAACAGAGTACTATACATCACATTCATACAAGCCAACACGAAAAATTTCTGA
>PHDA01000002.1 GCA_002842465.1 Bacteroidetes bacterium HGW-Bacteroidetes-7 | reverse complement strand
CGTATAAAGTTGAGACTTAAAGGAAAGAGCCCGGTACAATACCGAACTCTTTACAATAATAATTAATAATAAACCGTCCAACTTTTTGGGTTCACATCATGGGTAAAAATTGGCTCATTTTCAATACCTACATTATAAGTTAGTTAACACAAACTGGCGCGGAGAATTTTTTAGCAACATGAAGATTTTGCGTCTGGACTGCAAGAACTGCAACCACCACTACAGCCGTTTCCGGATGGCATGATACTTTCAAACGGCAATCCCAATGATTTCCATAATTTAAAACCACCATCAAGGTTAGCAACATTTGGATACCCCTGAATATTCAGAAGGTTTGCAACTTTCGTGCTCCTGACTCCGCCGGGGCACATGAGTATAATGTTTTGCTCTTTAGAAATAGATGTTAAATGATCCATAATGGTTGACATAGGATGATATAAAACATTATCCATTGGAATGCTTTCAATATCAACTTCTTCACACTCTCTGACATCAATAAGAACAGCTTCATTATTTTTTAAGCAATCGAAAGTATCTTGAGGATTGATATGTTTAACGCCATCAATATGGAACTCCTGTAAAGTTGGTTTTTCTGTTGTTTTCATGTTATAATTATGATGTTTGAGTCGTTGGTTATGCATATTTAATCTTATGACGCAAACATACGACATGTGTATTAGTTTAGCAAACTTTCGAGTGATTTTTATTAAAAATCTGTAAAACAATCGAGTGAAATTATAAAACAATCTTGAACCATTTAAAAAAATATTTGAGAGCAACCAATTGTTCTTAAATGTGCAATTACTCTTATTTTAAGTGTTTAAAAAAGTTAAAAAAGGTTAAATTTGTCACTTTACTCAAACAAAAGCTACATAACTTTATTAACAGCAATTATCTTGCTTAATTTCAAAGTGTTAAAATGTTAAATCTGACCTCAATCAAACATCTGAACGTTAGGGCAATTAGCCCATTGTATATTATTCGTGTAATATCAATTTTCATATTTACCCTACTGTTTTCAATTCAAAGTTATTCCCAATCAAAAATCAAAGACTATTTCCCCAAATTTGATGCGAGCATTAAGACTAAATACGAGTATGCTTTTGAAACAAATATGTCAAGATTTTCCGTTAGGAATTCGCGTATGGGGCTTTCAGGGAATATTACAGACCCTATTACATACAGAGTCCAGGTAGAGCTAAGCAGTGAGGGTAATTTTGAGGTGCTTGACCTTTCTGCAAATATTCGCTTTTTTGAAGGATTTTCTGTAACATTCGGGCAAACTAGCGTTCCGGTCTTTAACCCATACATAATTACACCGTCTCAAATGATGTTTGCGAACAGAGCATTCATTGGAAAATACTTTGCATCAACAAGAGATATCGGGATACTTGCAAATTACAAAATACCAAATATGCCTGTTCCTGTAAGTCTTGAAATGGGAGTTTTTAATGGCTATGTTATCAACCGTCCCCTCTGGACTGACAGACCATCTTTTGCAACACGAGTTATAGTTGGTGATATGAACGGGTTAAGAGCTACCGCAAAATTGTACAGATACCCCAAAACGGCTATTGAAGATTATGTAATATGGGGAGCCGATTTCAGATATGCGCAAGAGAGGTATAAAATAGAGGCAGAGGTTATGAACCGTCATAACAAGTTTGACGAAGTTGATAGATTTTCCCTATATCTGCAGGGAGGATACTCTTTCCCTCTTAACAGCAATACATTATTTAAAGATATCACCCCCGTCGTAAGGTGGGATGCTATCGGTGAGGATCTTAGCAATAATAAGTTTGATGCAAACAGACTTACGTTCGGATTGTCATTCGGACTCACAGATAAGCCGTTCGGGTCATTAATCAGACTTGACTATGAATCTTATATTGTGAAAAGACCAATTACAGAATTCAACAAATATGATGAGATGGATTCTGATAAAATAACGTTGGAACTGCTTATAATATTTTAAATTTATCCCTTAAAAGGGGCATTTTCATTTAATCCTGAGTCATATGAAATACTTACTTACAGCAGCTTTTCTTATTCTCCTGATATCATGTTCAGAAAGAGAGGTTCCGGAGAATATGGTTGATGTTACCAATATGAAGAGAATAACAGAAATTCTCTCATCAGACACCTTCATGGGCAGACAGCCCTTTACCGAGGGAGAAAAACTTGCAATAGATTTTATTGCCGGAGAGCTAAAAAAGATTGGATTTGAACCACCATTTGACGGGAGTTATTTTCAACAGGTTCCTATGTACGAGACTACCTCTTCGGTAACCAATCCTGTGACCTTTAACCTAAAGGGTAAAATTTTGCAATTAAATGCCCCTGATGAAATTGCGATAAGTTCTCCAATGCCCCAAGAGAGTATTGAGCTTAAAAATTCCAAGCTGGTCTTTGCCGGCTTCGGAATAAATGCTCCCGAATATGGCTGGGATGATTTTTCGGATATTAACCTTGAAGGTAAGACAGTAGTCGTCTTTGTAAATGATCCCGGATTATACTCTGATGATCCCGCATTTTTCCGGGGTAGGGAGATGACATATTATGGCAGATGGACTTACAAATACGAAGAGGCTGCAAGACAGGGAGCTTCTGCAATACTGATTATTCACGACGCTCAAGGCGCCGGGTATGAATTCAATGTCCCAAGAAACAGCTCTATCACTTCAAGACTATTTATTGATGATGGAAGTGAAGACCCTATATGTAAAGTCACCGGGTGGTTAACAGATGATAGTGCCGAAAAGATTTTTGGAGAGCTGGGTTATGATATCGACAAACTCAGGGAACAGGCAGTAAAGCCCGGATTTAAGCCATTTGAGATGGATGCGTCGTTCTCTGCAAATATTACTAATAAGATCGTGAGGAACACCTCTGTAAATGTAGCCGGTATAATAAAAGGCTCTGTTAATCCTGATGAGGCAGTTGTTATTACTGCTCACTGGGATCATTTTGGAGTAGGAGAGAAGCAGAACGGAGATTCAATTTATAACGGGGCCGTGGATAACGGAACAACAATGGCGTGGGCATTTGAAATAGGAAGAGTAGCAGCATCACTTAAAGAAAAGCCTGAAAGATCGATAATTCTCCTTTTCCCAACTGCAGAAGAGCAGGGCCTTATTGGAAGCGAATACTACACCAGGTTTCCTGCCACTCCAATGGAGAAGACTATTGCATGTCTTAACAACGACATGATGGTTCCCAGAGGTAGAATGAAAGATGTTACCATGATTGGTTTTGGGTACTCATCACTTGACTCACTGTACGGGACTTTTGCAGCAAAGCAGGATAGATACCTGCTCCCTGACCCCAATTCACATACAGGATTGTTTTTTAGAAGTGATCATTTTCCGTTTTTCAAAGCAGGAGTACCATCAATCTGGGCGTATGGCTGCTTTGACAGCAGAGAGCACGGTAAAGAGTGGGCACTCGAGACATGGAATTTCTTTATAAATAATGTATATCACAGACCTGCAGATAACTATAATCCCGAGTGGGATTGGGCAGGAGTAGTAGAAGATACAAAGTTGGCACTAAATATTACCCTTTGGCTTACCAAGGTATCAAATCCAAAACCCTATCTTAAAGAACTTAATAAATAATGGATATGGAGATAAAAATCAGAGATGCAAAGATAAACGATAGCTCGTATATTGTAGATTTTCAAATGGCGATGGCGTTGGAGACAGAAGATCTAATACTTGAAAGGAGTACTCTTTCTAAAGGAGTTACTGCTGTACTTGAGGACCCCTCAAAAGCCAGATATTTTATTGCCGAAGGAGATGGTGAACCTGTAGGGATGTTAATGATTACTACAGAATGGAGTGACTGGAGGAACAGATGGGTTTGGTGGATTCAATCTGTATATACTTCGCCAGAGTGCAGAAAGATGGGTATATACAAATTGCTTTATGAGCATGTTAAAGAGGTCGTTTCAAACGCAGATAACATTGGAGGCATAAGACTCTATGTTGACAAGAGAAACACCCGGGCTCAAGCGGTTTATGAAAATCTTGGGATGAACGGCGATCACTACGCAACTTTTGAGTGGATGAAGGAGTAGTCCTGCAATGACAAAAATTTTAAGATTTATAATTGGGATTGCTTTAATAGTTATATGCTATTATGTTGGTGAACTTTTAAGCATTCTTGTCAGAGGTTTTATATCTCCGGCAATTATGGGAATGCTTGTTTTGTTTGTATTACTGCAATCAAAAATCTTTAAAGCAACCTGGCTTGACAAAGCTTCTGAATTTCTACTGGATAACCTGGTGTTTTTCTTTATACCGGCAACAGCAGGAGTTGCTCTGATTCCTTTTTTTATAATAAAACAAGACGCCCTTATTGTAATAACCTCATCAGTTCTAAGCTCGATAGTAGTTTTGCTGGTTGTGGGTTTGATTACAGATAAATTTGAGAAGAGAGATGAAAAGCGCAATAATACTTGAAGTACTCTTCATTGTGTTGACTCTGGCAGCCTATCTGGCAGGAAGATTCATATACAAAAGAACCGGATTTGTATGGCTACATTCTGTGGTTGTTGCAACTTTACTTGTAATCCTTTTTTTCTCTCTTACAAAACTCGATCTCAAACTTTACGAACAGAACACGAGGGTTATTAAGTATTTGCTTAACCTTTCGGTTGTTGCCTTTGGCTATCTGCTACATAAGAATTACGAGTTCATTAAAAAGAGGGGGTGGGCAATTATACTGGCTAATTTTGCAGGTAGTCTGAGTGCTATAATCTGTGTGGCAGCTGTTGCCATTCCTCTAGGTGCCGACATGGAACTTATTACAACCATACTTCCAAAATCGGTAACTACTCCAATAGCGATTGTAATAAGTGAACAGTACGGAGGTGTTATCTACTTTACCGCAGTAATTGTTATTTTAAGTGGAATTTTCGGAGCCATTACAGGCCCATGGATATTACGGAAAGCCGGAATAAAGGCACCACTTAGTTATGGCCTTTCGCTAGGAGCCGCAGCTCACGGAATAGGTACTGCCAAAGCACTTGAAGCTGGTGTGTTACAGGGAGCAGCGGGCGGTCTGGCCATTGCACTTATGGGTCTCTTTACATCATTTCTCATACCTCTGGCTATACCGCTGATAAAAATCATTATCTTTAAAACCGGAGGCTAATACTTTGCGCGATGAACAAAAACAAGGTTAAACAACTGCTGCTTTGGGCAATTATGATTACTGCTCTTTTAGGGATATCAATTGATGTTTACAATAATGCCCAAGGAGAAAGTCTGCTACATGGATTCAAGACTTTTAAATACTTTACCCTACAGTCAAATACTTTTATCCTGCTCTTTTCTGTAGCATCGCTGTTTGTCTGCAACATTTCTAAAAAAAGTTGGTTTCGCTATACGCTTGGCCCCTTAACTGCGTATATAATACTTACCGGTTTAGTTTATCTGATTATTCTTGAGCCAATTTACGACTCCGAGGGGTTAAAAAGGTTATCCTCCATAATACTTCATTACGTAACTCCACCTCTTATGTTTGCATACTGGATTATTTCTGAAGAGAGAAGGTATGCATACAGTGAGATATTTAAGTGGTTATCATACCCTGTTTTGTTTATGGTATGGGGTCTTTTACTTGCAATTACTAAGGGAGATTATCTTTATCCATTTTTTGACACATCACTGTATGGTGCAAATGTGGCAATTTACCTGATATTGGTTGCAATCGGATTCAGCTCTATGATAATGTTGCTGATATTTATAAATAATACATTTCTTACACAAAAGCCCGCTCATAAGCGAGTCAGGTCTTTTGATAAATAAACATATCTATACTCTTGCGAAAGCTCTCAGCGGAGAACCATCGGCCTCTTCTATCAGTAACGGTATAAGAAACAGTTCGAAATTTCCATCTGGCAACTTATCAAGATTCGTAAGGTTCTCGGCAATCATTACACCGTTACCCAATAATTTGTTATGTACTGGTAGATGAGCATCTTCAATCCTGTCTGCAGAGATTGCATCCATACATACACACCTGATCTTTCTCTCGATAATTAGCCCAGCGCCCTCTTCTGTTAAAACAGGAAATTCTTCAAAATATTCAGGTTTGCCCCATCTGTATTGCCATCCGGTCTTCAAAATTAAGAATTCAATAGCCTGGTTTTTATCAAGAAATTCTTTAAGATAAATATTAGAGATTAACCTGTTTTCCAGGCTTAGGATACCGGTACAATCCATTACTGCTGCCATACCGGTAAATTCTTCAATATCTTTCTGATCAAGAGTCTCTCCTGAGGGGATGATGTGAGCAGGAGCGTCAATATGCGTTCCGGTATGAGTTGTAATCTTCAACTCCAGTTCTGTATAACCCTCAATTTCTATAGTACAGAACTTCTCTAAAGATGGCTTTGGTGTTCCGGGAAAGAAGGGCATCTCTCCTGAAATTTTATGTGTAAGATCGATTATCATTAATTATTTATAAAATCAGTTATGTTTTATTATCGCCTCTTTTTTCATTGCCTCTTTTTTCATTTCGTCAGGCAACTTTTCAATTGCATATCTTAGAGATGTGCGGGGCATTATCTCTTTTCTCTCCATTACAAAGCGAAAAACCTCCTGGGGATATGGTTTAGAGCATACTTTAAGCATCCATCCATAACCCTTCTGGACCATATCGTCATTATCATGAAGTAGCAGATCGGCAATTTCAAAAATATCCTCTTTATACCTGCCCTCTCTTGCAGGCACTATCAGTGATACGGCTGATGCTCTTCGTACCCACCTGTTGGGGCTGGAAGTCCAACTCTTAAGGTTTGTTATATACACAGGCCACTTGTCGATAAAATCACCCATTGTGTGGTTGCAAAATGTATCGCATGTTGCCCAGTTGGTTACGTAACTGTTTATCCAATACTGAAAAAGTTCAAAATCCTTTTTCTCAAAACCTTTTCTTGTACGGAATGCCCAATCACAGGCAATAAAACTCTCTTCGAGGAATCCACTTTTTAGAAGGTCTTCACAGAGCGCAAAAACAGCAGTTTTATCTTTGTCCTCAAGTTTTTTAAAAGCCTCCCGGGAAATTGCGGATATATCAGCACTCTTTGCACCATAAATCTTGACATTCTCCTTGAAAAACCGCTCCCCGCTGATTCTTCCTTCATCGCTTGACACAGATTTAATGCTGTCTCTAATCTCTTTTAATATAAGATTTCTGCGATACAGTTCATATTTCATATCCTTAAAAAGAATATGCTCTTTCCACCAATCCTGTAAAAAAAGTACTATATCCTTTAAAACAGGCGGATCGGCCGACATAAACCTGCTGTTATAAAGAGCCGTCTTTTTTATATAGCTTTTATGCTGTTCTCTATGAGCTTTAAAATTTGGATATTGAATACTCATCATGTACTCTTCCTCTTTAGAAAAATGGGAAAGACTATAATCTGTCATCTTTGAAAGCAGCTCAGCAAACCTCTCTGTATAAGGAGCATTTTCAAGATAATCAACCATTTGGTTGTAAATATTAAAAAGAGACTTATGGTCGTTATCGATGAACTCCTTTCCTACAGAAAATTCATGACTCCAGAATATCTTTTTAGGAGAGGAGTCATTAATGGAAATATGAATGCTTTTCATTTTGTAACAGAGTAGTTTAGTATCCCACTAAGTTAAAAAAAAAGGTGTCATTTCTGACACCTTTTTTTAAAATATTTAGTCAAGCTTATGAATTGCTATTCCGCTTCTGAGCTTAGGTTCGAACCACGTTGTCTTTGGTGGCATTATGTTACCTGTGTCTGCAATATCTATCAATTGTTTCATTGACACAGGGTATAGGGCAAATGCTGCTGCCATTTCACCCGAATCAACCCTTTTTCTGAGTTCGCCAAGACCCCTTATTCCTCCAATAAAATCAACTCTCTTAGATGTTCGGAGGTCTTTAATGTATAAGAGATTGTCCAATATAAGAGAAGAGAGAACGGTTACATCCAGAACTCCGATAGGATCATTGTCGTTGTAGGTGCCCTCTTTTGCAGTAAGTGAATACCATTGGCCATTCAGATACATTGAGAAATTGTGTAGAGATTCAGGTCTGTAGATTTCTTTTCCCATATTCTTTACAACAAAGTACTCTCCTAATTTTCCAACAAATTCATCCGGAGTCATTCCATTCAGATCTTTGACAACTCTGTTGTAATCAATTATCTTAAGATGACTCTCCGGGAATACTACGGCAAGGAAATAGTTATACTCCTCTTCCCCTGTATGATTTGGGTTGGCTTTTCTTTTTTCCTCTCCAACCAGCGCTGCCGCAGCTGTTCTGTGGTGTCCATCAGCTACATAAAAGGCTGGGACGGTAGCAAATATTTGAGTTATCCTCTTAATTACAGAATCTTCATCAATAATCCAAAAGTGATGCCCGAAACCATCCTCTGCTACAAAATCGTATTCGGCAGATTTTGACTTGACTATGTTTGAAACGATTTCATTAATTTCTGCATTGTCAGGATAGGCAAAAAACACCGGCTCTACATTGGCATTCTGGATACGGACATGAATCATTCTGTCTTCCTCTTTATCCTTTCTTGTGAGCTCATGTTTTTTAATCTTACCAGTTAAGTAATCCTGAACATTGGCTCCAAGAACAAGGCCATACTGAGTTCTGCCTTCCATAGTTTGTGCGTAAACATAATAGCACTCCTTGATGTCTTGTTTAAGCCATCCATTCTGCTGCCATAGTTTAAAATTTTCTACAGCTTTGTCATATGCCTCAGTTGTATGCTCGTCAATAATGGGATCAAAATCGATTTCGGGCTTAATAATGTGAAGAAGTGATTTTTCGGTTGCCTCAGCTTTTGCTTCTGTTGAGTTAAGTACATCGTACGGGCGGGATGCAACTTCGCTTACAATCTCCTTAGGAGGCCTTATTGCGGCAAAGGGTTTTACTTTTACCATTCTTATTCTCTATCTTAATTTTGTGAATTATTTATTTACCTGGAAGGTTTTGTCACCTGTTTCAAAAAACTTGATAATTTGGTTTGCTGCAGCAAGACCGGCATTGATATTTGCCTCTGCTGTTTCGGCACCCATTTTCTTAGGTGATGCAAAAACTCTGTTGCCAAATTTTTCGTTAAGTATTTGCTGGTTGTCTGCCGGGATATCAGTAACGTATTTAATATCACATCTCTCCTCAAGAATTTTGAGTAATTCCGGTTCATTAATTACCTCCTTTCGGGCAGTATTTACCAGACATCCTCCTTTTGGCAAACGGTTTATGAGGTCATATCCTACAGAGCCTTTGGTTTGAGCATTGGCTGGGATATGCAACGATAAAAAGTCAGATTTCTCATACAGCTCTTCAATTGAGCTAACTGGGGTAACACCGTCTTTTTTAACCTTTTCAGTCTCTACAAAAGGATCAAAGGCAATGACATTCATTTCAAACCCCTTGGCAAGTTTGGCAACAAGCCTTCCAACATTACCATAGGCATGTATTCCAATCGTTTTGTCTTTTAGCTCACTTCCTGTACCAGGTGTAAAGCAGTTTCTTGAAACATAAATCATCATACCAATAGCTAGCTCCGCTACAGCATTTGAGTTTTGTCCCGGAGTATTCATAGCAACCACACCTTTTTCAGTGCAGGCTACCAGATCCAAATTATCATACCCGGCTCCTGCCCTTACAACAATTTTAAGTTTCTCGGATGCCTCTACAACCTCTTTAGAGACCTTATCAGATCTTACAATAAGTGCATCGGCATCTTTAACGGCTGTGTACAACTCTTCTGCAGTTGTATATTTCTCAAGCAAAAGCAGAGTATGTCCGGCGTTCTCTACAATCGAGCGTATGCCTTGGACAGCGGCTTTTGCAAAAGGTTTTTCTGTAGCAACAAGTACTTTCATTACCTTAAGTTTTAATAATTAACAATTAACCGTTCAGTTTTTCAAACTCCTGCATGCAGGAAATGAGTGCCTGAACGCTCTCAACGGGGCAGGCATTATAACATGATGCGCGGAAACCTCCCACAGAGCGGTGTCCTTTAATACCAACCATTCCCCTCTCTTTTGCAAACGACATAAAGGCATCCTCTTTATCTTTGTACTCTTCTGTCATTACAAAGCAGATGTTCATAAGTGACCTGTCCTCTTTGGCTGCTGTTCCCATGAACATTTTGTTTCTGTCAATCTCATCGTAAAGCAAACCTGCCTTATCGAGATTCATTTTATGAACGGCATTTAAGCCGCCTTTTGCCTTAACCCACTTAAGAGTTTCGTTCATTACAAATATTGAAAATACAGGAGGAGTGTTGAACATAGACTCCTCTGCGATATGGGTTCTATAGTCAAGCATTGCTGGCAGATATCTGCTTACCTTTCCAAGGATTTCCTCTTTAATAATCACAAAGGTGACTCCGGCAGGTCCCACGTTTTTTTGAGCACCACCGTATATAAGGGCATACTTGCTTACATCAACGGGACGGCTCATAATGTCAGATGACATGTCAGCAATAAGGTTTACAGGACAATCCATATCTGTGTGGATTTCTGTCCCATAAATAGTATTATTGGTGGTTATGTGAAAATAATCGAGGTCGGCAGGAATTACATAACCCTTAGGTATGTATGAGAAATTTTTATCTGAAGACGAAGCAACCGCAATGGCTTCTCCCAAACCTTTAGCCTCTTTGAGAGCCTTTTTCGCCCAGACTCCTGTCTCAAGATAACCTGCTTTCTTTTCAAGCAAATTCATTGCTACATACAAAAATTGCATACTTGCTCCACCTCCCAGAAAGAGTACTTGATACCCCTCCGGAATATTCAGAATCTCTTTCCAAAGTGAACGACATTCCGCCATCACCGCTTCCCACTCTTTTGAACGGTGTGACATCTCTATGACTGACATCCCTGTTCCTTTAAAATCTTTAAGAGCTTCGATTGCAGCCTCAAGCGCGGCTTTTGGAAGGACACATGGTCCGGCGTTAAAGTTGTGAGCGATTTTCATGATTGTAAAATTTGATTAAATGGTAATATGAGACCAAAGGTAACAAAAAATATTAAATCCATATCATATTGGCTCAATTATGGCTTAATTATTAGATTTATGCTACGAATTGCTTATGATTTTTAAGTTGTCTCTGTCAGTAATTTTTTCACAGAAGTGACAATGCAGCTTAATATCCGGACTGTCAAGTATGGTTGAAAACAGTGTTTCCACCGCCTGGTGATTCGTAATACACATAGGATTCATACACTTAACAATTCCTTTTATTGTTGATGGAACAGAAAGAACTCTCTTTTCAACGACTTCAAAATCGTGAATTATATTAATTTTTGTCTGAGGAGCAATAAGTGCGATTCTGTTAATGTCGTCAGCTTCAAAGTAGGTGTCGGCAATTTTTATGATTGCCTTTTTCCCTAAAAGTTTACTGTCTAGATTAAATCCGAATGTTATCTGGTTGCTGCTCTTCTGGAGTCCCAGGATATCGATAACTTTGAATAGCTGATCGGAAGGTATGTGGTCGAGTACGGTGCCGTCTTTAATGGCGCTTACCTTTAGTTGTTTTTCCATTGGGCTTATTTGGTTAAATTGTCAATTTCAAGGAGCTTTGATATAATTGCCATTCTTGTATATACTCCGTTTTCGGCCTGCTCAAAATAGTAGGCATGGCTGCTGTTGTCAACGTCCTGTGATATTTCATTAATCCTAGGTAGTGGGTGGAGAATCTTCATGTTTGGTTTGCAATTAGATATCATAGAAAGGTTAAGGCTGTAAATGTTTTTAACTCTTTCATACTCAATAGGGTCAGTAAAGCGTTCCTTTTGAACTCTGGTCATGTAAATAATATCTGCATCATTTAGCCCTTCGTTCAGATTCTTTGTCTCTGTAAATGGAATCCCTTTAGCGATTAAATAGTCTTTGTACTCCTTAGGCATTTTTAGCTCTTCGGGAGAGGTGAAAACAAAAGAAGGGTTGAAAAATGACATGGCCTGCATAAGCGAGTGAACTGTCCTCCCGTATTTCAGATCTCCAACCATGTTAATCCTAAGCCCATCAAGCTTCCCTTGAGTTTTAAGAATTGAGTAGAGATCAAGCAATGTTTGAGTAGGGTGTTGGTTTGCTCCGTCCCCTGCATTGATAACAGGTACCGATGAAACCTCTGATGCATATCTGGCACTCCCTTCAAGCGGATGCCTCATTATAATAAGATCGGAGTAATTGGACACCATTTTAATAGTGTCCTTGAGAGACTCTCCCTTTGAGATGCTTGTGCTGTCAACATCAGAAAAGCCGATAATTCTGGCACCAAGTCTATTGGCGGCGGTTTCAAAGCTCAGGCGAGTTCTTGTAGAGGGCTCAAAGAAGATACTGGCCACAATTTTACCTTTAAGAAAAGGTTGGTAAGGGTTATTTTCGAAACCCTTGGCCATCTCCAGAGTTTTTAGAATATCATCACAGGTGAAATCATGAATTGATATCAAATGTTTAGGCATATTTTATTATTTATTTGAAGTTTAAATTCGTTTGTAACATTCTGTTCCCGCTAATCAGAAACAGTAAACCCGTTTTCTCGTATAGAGCCCTTTAATTGTTCTGTATTCGAAATTCCTATTCTTACAGTTATGGTACAGTTAAGATCGAAATTCTGGTTTATGATTTGTGCTCCGGAGCTCCGTATAATTTTCATTACGGTATCTGTACCAATATAGTCAAATTTTATTACGATCTCATTGGTGGCCGTTTTTTCAATAATCTTTGAACTACCAATTGCATCGGCGGCAGCACTTTTGTATGCCTTAATCAGCCCTGGAATCCCAAGTTTTGTACCACCAAAATACCTTACTACAACAATTAGAATATCACTTAATTCATTTGACAAAAGTTGTCCCAGTATTGGCCTTCCTGCAGAAGAGGATGGCTCCCCATCGTCATTGACTCTCCATAACTCTCCCGTCTGTCCCAGCCTATATGCATAACAGTGGTGTCTTGCATCAAAGTACTCTTTCTTAACGGTTGATAAAATTGACTTGATCTCCTCTTCGGAAGATACCGGATATGCCAACGAGATAAATTTACTTCCCAGATCTCTGTATACTCCCGTAGAGGGCGAAGATATTGACTTATAGGAGTCCGGGGCCGGAATTTCACTCATCGTGTAACCAATGCTTTTGGTAAAATTAGACCATTTTTACTAATTTTACAAAATGTATCAACAAGTTTTCACTGACTCTTTTTCTCTTCTGGGAGAACTACTATCTGACTATTTAAATGGCAGAAAAAGTAATGCGCTGTTAGATAAAGCCATAGATAAAACTTTTGCACAGAATCAACTCTTTACTCCATATATGCAGAGGAGATCTATGGAGGCAATAGCTTTAATGTTTCTGAAAAGGGAGATGCTGGAAAGGTGGTTGATAAATTATACCTCCAGAATTAAAGAGAGGGAAGTTCTTGTAGGAATAGTTATGGCAGGAAATCTGCCTCTTGTTGGGTTTCACGATTTTCTAACAGTGATGTCATCAGGTAATAAGGCGATAATAAAAAGCTCTTCAAAGGACCCATATCTCATTGTTGCTTTAATGGAAACCCTTTGCTCAATTAATGGATACTGGAGAGATAGAATTTCATTCTGCGATACCCCTCCTGCCAATGTTGATATTGTGATTGCTACAGGCAGTGAGTCAACTGCAAAACATTTCGACAAATTCTATGGAGACATACCAAAATTAATTCGTGGAAGCCGATATTCTTTTGCTGTTCTGACCGGTGACGAAAACCTTGAAGATTTTAAGATGCTATCTGAAGATATGTTTCTCTACTACGGAATGGGATGCAGAAGTGTAAGTGCCCTTTTTGTTCCTAATGAATATAATCTTAAATATCTTGCAGAGAGTCTTAGCGAGTACATATTGTTAAAGGATAACGGATATTACATGGATTCATATAGGTATCAGAGAGCTATTGCGATGATGTCCGGGGAGGAGTTTACCGACGGAGGTTCCTTTATTCTTAGGAAGAATATTGCACCCCCTCCACCTATGTCTGTTGTTGCAATTTTTGAATATAACCATATTGATGATGTAAACAAATATTACCTAAATAACTTAAATTCAATACAGTGTGCCCTGAATCTCAGTGTCGGAGAGTATAAGAATAATTTTGGAAAAACCCAATTACCAAGCGTTGACGACTATGCTGATGGAATAAATACTTTAGAATTTATCCTCAAAAATAGTTAACTTTGCCTAAAGAATTAACTGGATATGGTTTATAGATTAAGAGCAACAATTACAGGAAATAAGATTTTTATGCGTGAGTACGAGGTGAGGGCATCCTCATCGCTCTACTCTCTTAACCTGTATTTGCAGAACGACCTTGGATTTGCTCCTGATCAGATGGTTATGTTCAGAGCCTTGGATAAAAACGGTAAGGTAAAGAAGGAATTTGGCCTTTTTGATCTTGGCGATGGAACCATGGATTCCGTCAATTTACTTAAGCTTTCGAATGAAGGTTTTGAGATAATCGAATATGTGTACGACATGTTCAAAGGCCAGGCACTTAAACTTGAAAAGATATCCGAAGAGGAGGAGCTTGCAAGAAGGTCTTACCCAAGACTGGTTGCTGAAAAGGGGAAAAACCCTGACCAATTTTCAGACAATTATGATGATTTTGAACTTATTATCGATTCAGGAGAGTTGTCGGTTTCAGAAGATGAAATAATTGATTCAGGAGCAGATATCCGTGACTCTTCCGAGCTCTCTTGATTAACCCCAGATGAAAAAAAAGATATTAAGGCTGATAGTTGGTCCTACCGCATCGGGAAAGACCGATTACAGCATTGAGCTTGCCAGACAATTAAAATCACCGGTAATATCTTGTGACTCAAGGCAGTTATACAAAGAGCTAATCATAGGTACAGCACCTCCAACGGCTGAACAACTCTCCCAGGTAAAGCACTACTTTATACACTCCCACACTATTCATAGCCATTATACAGCAGGTAAATATGAAATTGAGGCACTCTCTCTACTAGAGGAGTTATTCAAAGAGCATGACCAACTTGTAATGGTGGGTGGCTCGGGACTCTATGCTGATGCAGTTTGTTACGGAATAGATGATTTTCCGCAGCCTGACTTTGATTTAAGAGAAACGCTCTCATCAAGGATGTTAAACGAAGGAATAGAGAGCCTCAGAGGTGAGTTGAAAATATTGGACAGAGAAAGCTATGATACAATAGATATTTCAAATCCTCAGAGAATTATAAGAGCACTTGAGGTAACCATCGGTACCGGTGAAAAGTTTTCCTCTTTCAAAAGCTTCAAAAAGAAGCAGAGAAGTTTTACTATTGAGCGTACTTTAATTGAGAGACCAAGAGAGGAGCTATATGTTAGGATAAATAAACGGGTTGATTTTATGATGGACGCCGGGCTGCTTGAGGAGATAAAATCACTATACCCTTATAGAAATTTGACAGCACTAAAGACAGTAGGTTACCGTGAACTTTTTGGATATCTCGAAGGTAAATACTCTCTTAGTGAGGCTGTTGATTTAATCAAAAGAAATACTAGAAGATACGCAAAACGGCAAATTACCTGGTTCAAGAGAGAGACACCCAGTCAGTTTCTTTAAAAATTCAAAGGTTTCCTTTGCTAATACTTATAACTGTTATGATGTAAAAAGAGGACGCCTGAAAGGGCATCCTCTTTTTAATTAATTCAATAGGTTTACTTAAAATGGCAGATCATCCTCTCCGGTATCGCTATCTGTATCAGAAGCAGAAGTAGAAGGGAACGATGTGTTTCCAGGAGCAGAATAACCTGTGTCATTTGAACTCTGATCGGTTCTTTCAATTTTCCATGCACGCAAGTCGGTGTACCATCTCTGGTTAAACTCCCGGGATTCTGCATTAAATGAAATTTTCAAAACCTCGCCCTCTCTGTATCCTGATAGTTCAGATACCTTTTCCGGACCCCATACGTTCAGACAAACCTTTTTAGGAAAGTTATCTGCAGTCTCTATCACAAACTCTTGTTTTTGCCATTCACCCCTGGCACTGTTGCCTGTCTGAACTGCGAGTTTACTAATTAGAGTTCCTGTAATTTCAAGTGCCATATTATTTTTGATTAGCTTTTTTTACTTTAATAAGCTCTACTTCGAAAATTAGTGTCGAACCTGGTTCGATGGTACCCATCTTCTGGCTTCCGTAAGCAAGTTCAGCAGGTATGTAAAGTTCGATTTTTCCACCTTCACTTACTTTCTGAACACCCTCTACCCAACCTGGGATAAACTGGTTCAGAACCAATGTTGCGCTTTCGCCTCTTGTGTGAGATGAATCAAACTCTGTTCCATCAATAAGAGTACCTTTGTAATGTACCTCAACTGTGTCTTCTGCTGCAGGAGTGACACCGTTACCTTCTGCAAGGATTTTGTACTGAAGACCGCTCTCAAGAGTGATTACTCCCTCTTTTGTTTTGTTCTCTTCAAGGAACTTTAGGCCTTTCTCTGTATTTTCAATACTTGCAGCCTCTTGTTTCTTAACTAGATATTTTGTTATAATATCATTAGCATATGCCATGTTAATCTTTAGTGAGTCACCTGCAATTACATCATCGATTGCTTTGTGAAGTTCTTTCATGTTCAGTTCACCAAATTCGGCTTGCATAACCATTGAACCAAGAGATGCACCTACTGCATAACTGACAGAGTCGCTAAATTCTTTTGTGATTCCCGGAATCTGAGCACTTTTTGAACCCGAACATGAGGCCAGAACAACTAAAGCCAAAGCAATAATTGTGATTGATTTGAATGTTTTCATCTGATTTTAATTAAATTAATTTATTTTATTTATTTTTTTAAAGTTTCAACTTACAAGGCGCCTGATTTTTGGTTTAGGTTTGCTTGTAGTAATCCTTAGTGCAATTACTCCGAGAAGTCCTGCAACCACCGAACTGATTAATATTGAGGCTTTTCCCTCATTTATTATCAATTCGTTTGAAAACGCTAAGCTATCAATAAAAATTGACATTGTAAAACCTATTCCAGCAATAATGCCCACGGAAAAGATCTGAGACCACCTTAAATCTTCGGGAAGCTCAGCGATTTTCATCTTGCATACTAGATAAGAGGCAATAAAAATTCCCAATGGTTTTCCAACAACCAGACCAAAAAATATTCCTTTGGAAATATTGGGGATTGCGCTTATTTCTGGTATACCCTCAAACAAAACACCAGCATTGGCCAAAGCAAAAATCGGCATTATCGAAAAGGTCACCCATGGATTTATAGTGTGTTCAAACCTGTTTATCAGAGGGTTTATCTTTCGAATAATGCTGTGCATATTGTGAATTATACTCAACTGTTGTTTATTGGCAAGAATACTTAACTCCCCGTGACTTGCTTCTTTGAATTTGTCAAGATAGTATTTACTTCTGACGAAAAACCTGACCTCATTAATTGGTGCTTTTGATGGGATGCACATTGCAAGAGCAACTCCGGCAATTGTAGCGTGAACACCTGATTGGTAAACAAAGTACCAAAGAAACAGACCGGGAACAAGATATAGTGCAGCATTGTGAAGATTCATCCGGTTGAAGAAAATTAGCAATAAAAGCACTAAACCCGCATACATTAGATAACTAAAATGGATTTCGTGACTTGGATAGTAAACAGCCAATACAATGATTGCTCCTATGTCGTCAACAATTGCTAAAGCAGTAAGAAAGATTTTCAGAGACAGAGGCACCCTACTTCCAAGCAGTGAAATTACCCCTAGTGAGAAGGCGATATCTGTTGCCATAGGTATTCCCCATCCGTTTGCACTTGGGGTCCCGGCATTAAATAATATATAAATAAGAGCTGGAAACAGCATTCCACCTGCCGCAGCAAAAATTGGCAATGATGCTTTTTTGAAGGATGAGAGCTCTCCTACCATCATCTCTCTCTTAATTTCAAGACCTACGACAAAGAAAAAAATTGCCATAAGGGCATCGTTAACCCAATGGAGTAAAGACATCTCCAGTTTAAATGATCCTATTGCAAAGTCGGCATTTATATGCCAGATGTCATTAAAAGAGGCGAATAAATCGGTATTAGCAGCGATCATCGCAAATACAGAACTCAATACAAGAATTACACCTCCGGCATAGTTGTTATTTACAAAAATGCCAAAGACGTTTAGAATATCTTTTCTGCGGCTGGCTCTCTGCCGGGAGAAGGTAAATGCCATTTCCTGATACTGAATAAATCTAAAGTTGCGCCGAAAGTTTTTTTGAATTTAGTGCGGAATAGATACAAAGTTTGTAGAGTATTCTTGCGCCCACATTGGCATCCCATTCATTATCATCAGATGGGGCGACCTCGCATAGGTCAAAGCCGACAATTTTTTTGCCCGATGTGGCAAGCATATGCAATAGGTAGTCAATCTCCCTGAATGAAAACCCGCCAGGAACAGGAGTTCCTGTGTTTGGGCAAAGGTCAGGAGAGAGACCGTCTATGTCAATAGTGATATATACATTATTAGGTAAACTGGATATAATCTCTTCACACTGCTTTTTCCATGTTTTACCCTCAAACAGATTGCTTTTAAGTTCAATGTCGGTAAAGCATCTTATCCTTGGATCGGTATCAATGATAGCAACCTCTTGTTCGCAAAAGTCACGAATTCCTATCTGTGTAAGCTGTGATACTTGAGAAACTTCATTAAGAGCATTGTAAAGAATTGAAGCATGAGAATATTTAAACCCTTCATAAGCAATTCTCAAATCGGCGTGCGCATCAATTTGGAGTATGCCAAAATCATCGTACTTCTCTCCGATTGCTCTTATCTGCCCAAGAGGAGCGCTATGGTCTCCTCCAACAACTCCGGGAATCTTACCGCTCTCAAGAAGTTGAAGGGATGATTTATATATTAAATTATTAAGATGTTCACTAGCTTTATTGATAGTATCTAATTGGGGCTGAACATCCAGATAATCTCCACCTTTTTCGAGATGTTCAATAACCTTTTCGGCAATTTTTCTGAGTGATTTGTTCTGTTTCTTAATCGATTTATCAACAGGAACGGTTCCGATTTTAATTTTCCAGGCCTCAGGAACATTGGCATCATAAAGATCTACCTGAATTGAGGCGTCGATTATTGCAGCTGGACCATCTGATGTTCCGGGGCGATAAGATGTAGTAACATCCCAAGGCACAGATATAAGGGCAATATCCGATTCATCCAGATTGTATGGAAGTGCAAAGTACTTGCCATTGGCCATTCCTAACTCATTTGGATTAAATGTTGTCATACGATTCCCTCTCTTATAATGTCATGAATATGTACTAGTCCCATATATTTATCTCCCTCCATAACAATCACGGAGGTAATTTTGTTTGTCTCCATTAAGTTAAATGCTTTCACGGCCAGCTCTCCGGCATCAATGGTTTTAGGATTCAGTGACATAATATCTGTTGCAACCAGCTTGTCAAATGAACCTCCTCTTTCAAGCATCCTCCTTACATCACCATCAGTAATGATTCCTTTCAATTCGCCACCTTCATCCAAAACAACTGTGGCTCCCAGACGGTTTGCAGAGATGTTTATTATTGTGTTCTGAATGCTGTCATTCGGTTTGACATACGGGCGTACTTTAGAATCTACCAAATCACAAACCCGCATATACATTTTCTTTCCAAGAGAGCCTCCCGGATGAAGCAATGCGAAATCTTGTTGGGTAAAGCCTCGTACACTTAAAAGGGCAACGGCTATTGCGTCTCCCATAACTAATTGTGTAGTAGTACTTGACGTGGGTGCCAGGTTATTTGGGCAAGCTTCACTTAGTACTGTTGTCCTGATAATATAATCTGAGTGTAATGCCAGAAATGAATCGCAATTTGAAACCATTGCAATAACCTTGTTTCCCATCTTTTTCATCAGAGGGACAAGAACTTTTATCTCAGGAGTATTACCGCTCTTTGAGATGCACATCACAATATCGTCTGGCTGAATTATTCCCAGATCACCATGAATTGCATCGGCTGCATGCATAAAAATCGATGGAGTGCCCGTTGAATTAAGTGTGGCAACAATTTTGCTACCAATAATTGCACTTTTACCTATACCGGTTATGATTAATCTTCCTTTACTGTTGAATATGAGACTTATAACGGCAGAAAAGCTGTCGTCTATTAAATTTTCCAAAGCAGCAACAGCCGAGGCCTCTTTTGAAATTACCTCTTTTGCTATTAGCTTTATGTCCTCATTAGATTTAATCATAAAAATTTTGCGATGAGAAAACAATTCGATAACTTAGAGCCACAAAGGTAACTATTTTTAATTTTTATTCAGCTTTTTCTGTCAATTATATATGCAAATCACCTCTGATTTACTGCACAAGGCACTCAAAAAACATTTCGGATTCAGCTCATTTAAAGGGCAGCAGGAAGAGATAATATTGAATTTGCTTGATGGTAACGATTCATTTGTTCTGATGCCTACTGGCGGAGGGAAATCGCTCTGTTATCAACTGCCGGCACTGCTGAAGGAGGGTACTGCAATAATTATTTCTCCCCTTATTGCTCTTATGAAAAACCAGGTTGACGCAATTCGCGGCTTTATGGTCGAAAGAGAAGGGGTTGCTCACTTTTTAAATTCATCATTAACAAAGATCCAAATAGCTGAAGTCAGAGAAGATCTTCTGTCCGGGAGAACAAAACTCCTATATGTAGCTCCAGAATCCCTTACAAAAGAGGAAAATATTGCACTTCTTAAACAGATAAAAATATCATTTTATGCAATAGATGAAGCACACTGTATTTCGGAATGGGGTCATGATTTCCGCCCTGAGTACAGGCGGATCAACCCATTGGTAAATGAGATAGGTAAAGCTCCGGTTATTGCCCTGACTGCAACAGCAACACCAAAAGTCCAGAGTGATATTCAGAAAAATCTAGGAATGTCCGGAGCTAAAGTTTATAAATCTTCATTTAACAGACCCAACCTATACTACGAAATTAGGCCAAAAGAAAACATAGATAAGGAGATAATAAAATTTCTCAAAAATAACCATGGCAAATCAGGTATAATATATTGTCTAAGTAGAAAAAAGGTAGAGGAGATTGCCGAGTTTCTCAATGTTAACGGGATAAAGGCGCTACCTTATCATGCAGGATTGGATGCCACTACAAGAGCTACTAATCAGGATAAATTTCTGATGGAGGATGCCGATATTATTGTTGCAACAATTGCATTTGGTATGGGTATAGATAAACCGGATGTAAGATTTGTAATTCATTACGATATTCCGAAAAGTCTTGAAGGTTACTATCAGGAGACCGGTCGTTCGGGAAGGGATGGAGGAGAGGGACAGTGTATTGCGTTCTATTCGTATAAAGACATTCAGAAACTTGAGAAATTTATGCAAGGGAAGCCAATTTCCGAACAAGAGATTGGTAAACAGTTGCTTGCAGAAACAGTCGCATATGCCGAAAGTAACCTTTGCAGAAGAACAGTCTTGATGAATTATTTCGGAGAGGATTACACTGCCGGTAAATGTGGCTCTTGTGATAATTGCCTGTTCCCTAAAAATCAGTTTGACGGAAAAGAGGAGGTTGCTCTTGTTCTTGAGCTGGTTTTGAGCATGAAAGAACAGTTTAAATCAGAGCACGTTGCAAATATACTTTCAGGCGTAAATAACTCACTGATAAAATCATACAACCACCACAACCATGAATTGTTTGGAACTGGAATGTCAAAAGGGGTAAAATTCTGGATGGCAGTAATAAGGCAGTGCATAATACATCATTTGTTAGAGAAAGAAATTGAGAGATATGGACTTCTCACAATTACACCAAAGGGGGAACAATACCTTGGATCACCATATACAATTATGTTGGCAGAAGACAGAGAGTTTGTAAGTGGGGATGAGGATGATGAGGTCGTATCTGCAGGGATAAAGGGTACAGGAGGTGGAGGCGACGAAACATTGTTAAAAATGCTCAAAGATCTAAGATTGTCGATATCACGCAAGATAAATCTCCCGCCGTTTGTGATTTTTAATGATACATCTCTTGAAGATATGTCAATTCACTACCCGATTACTTTTGACGAGCTTAAAAATTGCCAGGGAGTAGGAGAGGGCAAGGCCAAAAGGTATGGAAAGGAGTTTATTGAATTGATATCAAAATATGTAACAGAAAACGAAATTCAGAGGCCGTCTGACCTTGTGATTAAATCAGTTGCAAATAAATCACTTAATAAAGTATATATCATAACAGGAATAGACAGAAAGCAACCGCTTGATGATATAGCAGAGTCCAAAGGGATGGAGCTTGAGGATGTTTTAACCGAAATAGAGGCCATTGTAAATTCAGGTACAAAACTTAACATTGACTATTACATAAGACAGACGGTTGATGAAGATAAAGTAGATGATATTTACGAATACTTTAAAACGGAGGCCTCAACTGACTCCCTGAAAGAGGCAGCAGATGAGCTGGGCCGAGGTTACACCGAAGAGGAGATTCGATTGGTAAGAATCAAATTCCTGTCTGAAATGGGCAATTGATTTAACATATTTTTAATAGCTTTGTATGTTTATGAAAAAAATACTTTCTGCATACAAAATTCTCATCTGGAGCTCTGTAATCGCAATAATTCTGATACCCCTGATTTTTCTGGTTTTAGTGCCGGGAAGTGGCAGTTCCAATAATAAACCGGGAGTCTCATCAGAGACAGCATTGGCTATACCAACTGATGCCTCTGCATTTTTCCTCTTTAAAGATATTGAAACTGTTTCCAATAGCATAAATTCAGCTAACGACTTATTTGGCAGAATAATTTTTGGGAATTCTCCTCTGAAACAACTGATTGATAAGCTTTATTCAGTATCCGGAGCAGAGACTCTAAAAGATGTTATTGACCACGGTTGTGCCCTTTCATATCACTACTCATCAAAGGATGAGGTTTCGCCATTGTTTATTATGAAACTTAAGGAGGGCGAACTTGCCTACATTCTTGGATCTCTAAAAGATGGAAATTCTCAAACAAGACAATATAACGGAATATCTGTTTATAAATGGAATAATGTTGAATATGCCGCATCTGGCGGTTTTATTCTTGCATCTCCATCACCGTTGATTCTTGAATCATCCATAAGACACATTTTATCCGGTTCATCCATTCTTGACAACGCAGACCTTGCTGATCTGCTGGCTAAAACGGTACTTAGAGAGACAATGGTTTTTATAAACCACGCCCAGTGCGGAAAACTTTTTTCTGCTTATTCAAATAGAAGGTTTCTGAAATATTCTGATTTTATTTCCCGATTCACATCATGGAGTGCTCTGGAAATATACTCTCAGGAGAATAAGATTATTTTGAGAGGAGGATTTCTTAACAGTAAGGGGCCTGCCAATTACTCCGAAATTTTCAGAGGGAGCAATACTGTTAATTCGATCATTGCTTCAGTTGTTCCGCATAATACATATTCTTTGCTTACAATATCAGTACAGGACATACAATCATTCCTTAAAAAATTCAATGAATATGGGAATTTTTTCAGGAGGAGTGATCAGGAAATTGCATCGAAAGCTGCAAAATGGTTTGCCACGCTTGATGCAAAAGAGGTAGGAGCGGCTTTGATTCCATACGGATCGGTAAACTGGAACACTATCATAATTCGAACAGACAGACCTTTTTTTGGGTTTATAAAAAGATGGTTATCTAAAGATGATGAGATAATCCCTCTCCCATTTTATGAGAGCGGTTATTTGAAGTATCTTTTTGGAGATATGTTTCATGAAGAGGAAAACAGCCATATCCTGCGCAACGGAGAATACATTATAATTGGTAATAATGAGGTTTTAACAGAGGTTTTTGCAAAAAAAAGGGGGAAATTCTCTTTTGATGAGTATATCTCTCAGACCAAGGCACACAATTTGCTCGACAGAAGCTCTGGGGCAATGACTCTTATAGTAAACGGATCTGAACAACCCGATTCTCTTGTGAAGTTTTTCAAAAAAGATGCAAACTTAAAAGAGATCACCAAGTCTTTTAACCTTATGTTAGGTGCTATTCAATTAAAACCGGATAAGCAAGGAAATCCGGCTTATGAAATCTTTTTTTACGGCGACTCTCTAAAAGATTTGCCACAGCCGGGTAAGGCATCAGTGGAATCTCCGGCAGGATGGGAGAGAGACACTATTGTGAAAATCCCTGCAGGGCCTTTTGAACTCATTAATTTTTCATCCGGAGAAAAAGAATTTCTTGAACAGCTGCCGAATTATTGGTTAAGACTCTCAGATAAAGGAATGAATGGAATTTGGGCAGTTCCGTTTCAGGTTCCATTAAGAGGTTATGTTCAGCAAGTTGATTACTATCGTAACGGCAAACTCCAGATGCTCTTTGCAGGTGGGAACAGAGTGTTTATGCTTGACAGAAACGGAAGATTTGTTTCACCATATCCAATCAGCACAGATTCACTTATACTTTTAGGGCCAAAGGTCTATAATGTTAAAAAAGATGGAGATTTTGCAATTATGCTTCTTCATACAGACAATACTTTAAGGCTTTATGACAAAAACTGCAAACCATATCCTATATGGAGCGATATCAGACTTCCGGAAACAATAAGAGAATTTCCTGAATTAAAGGATTTCGGAGGAAACAGATACTGGATTCTCAGAACATCGCTCAGAACTATGATATATACGGTTAACGGTATTCCGGTAACTGATATAAAAGAGAAAAACCGGCTTAAACCCGACTCACCGGTTATTCCTCTACCGGGGAGTGATGTGCTTGTACAAACATTACAGGGTAGAAATATTTCAATTAACCTGGAGACGGGCGAGATTAAAAGATACAAACACTAAGATGGAAGGTTTTATTACATTTGTTTTTATATTCATACTGATAGTCTGGGCCATATCAAGAGTCGTTCCATTATTGCTTGCATGGTGGCTTAGAAGAAAATTCAGAGATATTGCAGCAGGACAACAACATTACCATAAGAATACCACAGCATCAGAGGGAGATGTCATTATTGATGAGGAGAAGAGAGAACCAAAGGTGGTAGATAAGAATGTTGGAGAGTATATAGATTTTGAAGAGACCAATTAACTATGAAGACCTTTTTAAGATTACTGGTTTTTGCGAAACCATTTGGCAAATACTGGCCTAAATACCTTGTAATTTCGATATTCTCGGTATTCTTTGGTATTGCAAATTTGGCATTAATAGCTCCCTTACTTGAGGTTCTTTTTGATTCCGAATCCATAGACCTTGCAATTACGCTTCCTGAGTTTTCACTATCCCTTGATTATTTCATAGCCCTTTTTCAGCACTATCTTGTTGGGTTCATTAAAGAATACGGCCCTCTCACGGCTCTTGTCTATGTTTGTGTTGTGCTTATTGTTACATCCCTCCTGTCAAATGCAATGCGCTATTTATCACAGAGGATTCTTGTGAGCATGAGGACAAACATCATGAGGAATATAAGGAGAGATTTGTTTAATAAAATCACTAAACTGCACATCGGTTTTTACAGCAAGAACAGAAAAGGAGATATTTTATCCAGTATCTCAAATGATGTTACAGAGGTGCAGAATGGTGTTGCCAACAGTTTTCATATTCTGTTCAGAGACCCCATACTAATTGTGGGATTTCTCTTTATGCTCTTTTACATGTCTCCGCAACTAACAACAGTAACACTTATCGCATTACCGGTTTCCGTTCTGATTATTGGCAGAATCAGCAAAAAACTAAAAAGAGGTGCTGCCGAGACGCAGAGCATGATGGGCCGTATAGTCAGCCATTTTGAGGAGGCAATCTCTGGTGCAAGGATAATCAAAGCCTTTAATGCCCAACGATATGTTAATGAGGGTTTTAGCAAAAGTAACGAACAACACAGACAGATAAGCAAAAGAATGTTCAACCGACAAGAACTTGCCTCTCCTTTATCTGAGTTTTTAGGAATATCGGTAGCAGCAACTGTCCTTTTTTACGGAGGATATCTTCAGATGAATGGCCAACTAGGAATGGCCTGGTCTGAATTTGTTGTCTATATAATGTTTTATTGGAGGGTTCTGGAGCCCTTAAAGGCAATCTCTTCTGCATTTACAAGTCTTCAGAGAGGTCTGGCATCAGGAGAGAGACTTTTTGCCATACTCGACGTTGAGACAGTCATCAAAAAAAGCCCGAATGCAATTCCTGTTAAAGAATTCAAAGAGTCGTTAGAATTCAGAAATGTTTCATTCCGCTATGCAAATGAGCCTGTACTCAAGGATATTAGCCTAAAGATAGAGAGAGGAAAAACTATTGCATTGGTAGGTCCTTCCGGCGCGGGTAAAAGCACTATTGCCGATTTAATTCCAAGGTTTTATGATGTTACAGAGGGTTCAATTATGCTCGATGGGATTGATATAAGGGAGTATGAACCAAAAGACCTTATCTCACTTATGGGAATTGTTACGCAAGAGGCAATACTCTTTAATGATACTGTTTTTAATAATATTGCTTTTGGGATGACTAATGTTCAACCTAAAGATGTTTACAGAGCTGCAGAGATTGCAAATGCCCATGAGTTTATCATTAACCTTGAAGACGGTTACGAAACAAACATTGGAGACAGGGGTGCAAACCTCTCGGGAGGACAAAGACAACGACTGGCAATAGCACGGGCTGTACTTAAAAATCCACCTATTCTCATACTAGACGAAGCAACATCTGCGCTCGATACCGAAAGTGAGAAACTAGTTCAGGAGGCATTAACTAATTTAATGAAGAATCGCACCTCTATTGTAATTGCTCACCGGCTATCGACAATACAACACGCCGATGCAATAGTAGTTCTTAAAGAGGGAATAATTGTTGAGATAGGTAATCACAAAGAGTTGATAGAGAGAAAGGGGCTCTATTCACATCTTTGCCAGTTACAAACATTTTCATAAACAGAACAGAACCATTATGAATAATTCACTTAATCTGCTGTTGCAAAATAGCCTCAAAGAGAACTGGGATTACCCGGCCCTTTCAGACTATAAGGGAATTACATTGAATTATAAAGATGTAGCACGCAGAATTGAGAAGCTTCACATTGTGTATGAGATATGCGGTGTTAAAAAAGGGTATAAAATTGCCCTTTGTTCAAAAAATCAGGCAAACTGGGGTGTTGTTTTCCTCTCTGCGCTAACTTACGGAGCGGTAGCAGTACCAATTCTTCACGAATTCAAACCGGGAAATATTCACCATATTGTTAATCACTCTGAGTCACTTATTCTTTTTGCGGGAGATGCAATGTGGGAGCAATTAAATGAAACAGAGATGCCAAATCTTCAGGCTGTTATTATGATGAATGATTTTTCGGTGCTCTTCGCAAAGGATCAAAAAATTATTGATACCAGAGAGCATCTGAATGAGCTTTTCGGAAAGAAATTTCCAAAAAATTTCAGGCAACAGCATATAAAATATCATGAAGACTCTCCTGAAGAACTGTCGATGATAAACTATACATCAGGAACAACCGGGTTTTCAAAAGGGGTTATGATTCCTTATAGAGCACTCATGTCAAATGTTAATTTTGCAAAACAGGTACAACCTCATCTGAACAACACATCAAATGTTGTTGCAATGCTGCCGACAGCACATATGTACGGAATGATGTTTGAGTTTCTCTTTGAGATGACCGTTGGTGCACATGTCCATTTTCTGACACGAATACCAAGCCCTAAGATTATAATGGACGCCTTTGCAGAGATTAAGCCCGATATTGTTGTTTCAGTTCCTCTGATAATAGAAAAAATATATAAAAAAAAGCTTCAGCCCATACTAAATAAGACCTCTATAAGAGTCTTGCTCAGGCTTCCGGTTATTGATCAGAAGATTCAAAAGAAGATCAATGCCGAACTAGTGAAGACATTTGGGGGCAGATTTTATGAGGTAATTATTGGGGGAGCAGCATTTAATAAGGAGGCTGAGGCCTTTTTCAGGAAAATAGGTTTCCCCTTTACTGTTGGTTATGGGATGACAGAGTGTGCTCCAATTATTACATATGCTCCATGGAACAATACAAGACTTTACTCTTGCGGGAAGGCTGCTCCGGGGATGGAGATAAAAATTAACTCTTCTGATCCTGAAGTTATTCCTGGAGAGATTCTATGTAAGGGAGATAATATAATGTTGGGCTATTACAAAAATCCTGACGCGACCGATGCGGTACTCCAGAAGGATGGCTGGCTAAGAACCGGAGATATGGGGGTTATTGATAAGGAAGGGTATCTTTATATAAGAGGTCGTTCAAAAAGCATGATTCTTGGGCCATCAGGGCAGAATATCTACCCCGAAGAGATTGAGAGCATACTTAATAATATGCCATATGTGGTCGAATCTCTTGTGATTGAAGATAATGGAGGTCTGACTGCTTTAATCTATCCTGATTTTGAGCAGGCCGAAAATAACTCATTGACAGAAGTTCAACTTGAAAAAAAGATGGAAGAATTGAGAAACAACGCCAACGAAGAGCTTCCAAACTACTGCAAAATTCAAAACATTAAAATATTCCCGGAGGAGTTTGAAAAAACCCCAAAGAGAAGCATTAAAAGATTTTTATATCAACGTACTGAAATATAATATGGAAGATAAACAATTGCAATTTGACAAAAGCTATCTGGACATGGCTGAGATATGGTCCAAGAACTCCTATTGTAAGAGAAGACAGGTAGGAGCTTTGCTAGTTAAAGATAGGATGATAATCTCTGATGGCTATAATGGCACACCAGCCGGATTTGAGAATATTTGCGAAGATGAAGATGGTAAAACTAAGCAATATGTTCTGCATGCTGAAGCAAATGCTATAACAAAGGTTGCCAAATCGGGCAACAACAGCCTTGGAGCCACCATGTATGTTACCACAGCACCTTGTCTTGAGTGCTCGAAGCTCATTATACAAGCTGGAATAAAGAGGCTTGTATATAGAAACAGCTACCGTATTACTGACGGAGTAGATTTATTGGTAAGGGCAGGAGTGGACGTTCTATTTTTAAGCGAGGAGTAACTATTATGAACTCATTTATCAACAGGTTTAAGACAAATCCCTGGCTAATTATTATTATAATATTTCTATTGGGAGCGGTATCCTATAAATATCTCTCTGCTTTTCTCGCTGACCGGGAGCTGAGTATTCGTGAAAACAGATGGGATAAACTTATGCTTGTGTTATCTCAGGTTGATAAGAATTATGTAGATACTGTTGATTATAGGCAGATTACAGAGCAATCAATTCCGTATTTACTCGAAAAACTTGATCCTCACTCAGTATATCTTGCTCCTGAAGAACTTAAGAGTGCCGATGAGCAGTTGCAGGGCAATTTTGATGGCATAGGAATCCAGTTTAATGTTCCAAATGATTCCGCCGTTGTAATTAATGTCATTCCAGGTGGCCCTTCAGAGAGAGCGGGCATTTTATCCGGAGACAGGCTGGTAAGGGTAAACGGAGAGGTAGTTGCAGGGGTTAAGATGAATCAGGACTCACTTGTAAGCAGGCTTAGAGGCAAGTCGGGTTCGATGGTTAAGGTTGATGTAAAACGATATGGTGTTAAAGACCTTGTCTCCTTTGATATTAAAAGAGATAAAATTCCTGTCAAAAGTGTAGATGTAGCTTTTATGATTAACGACACACTTGGCTATATTAAGTTGTCAAAATTTACCAGAACAAGCCACAAAGAGTTTATGGAGTCCATCTTAAAACTTAGAAGCGAGGGAATGAAGTCCCTGATTTTTGACCTTCGTGGAAATTCCGGTGGATACCTCGATCAGGCTTTGCTACTTTCAAATGAGTTTCTAAATAAGGGTGAGCTTATTGTTTATATGCAGGGAACCCACAGACCAAGACAAGATTTTCACGCCGATAATACAGGCAAATGCCGGGACCTGTCAATTAAAGTTATAATTGATGAGGGTTCAGCGTCGTCAAGTGAAATTTTCGCAGGAGCAATTCAGGATAACGACAGAGGAATAGTTGTGGGCAGAAGGTCATTTGGAAAGGGACTTGTTCAGGAGCCAATCTACTTTTCGGATAATTCCGGAATAAGGCTTACAGTGGCCAGATTCTACACACCTACAGGAAGATCAATTCAGAAACCATACGATAAAAATTACAGGGATGATATAATTGAGAGATATCGCCACGGAGAGATGATGAGCGCCGACAGCATTAGAAAAAATGACTCTTTAGTATATACTACACCTAAAGGAAAGTTGGTTTATGGCGGTGGTGGTATCACTCCCGACATATTTGTTCCGATTGATACAACAGGAGTAAACCCGTTTTTTGTTATGGTTTCAAATATGGGACTGACCTTTAGATTCAGCGCGAGTATGGCAGATGAGTATAGGCCTGTTCTAAATGGTATAAAAAGCATGGAGGAACTGAATAAGTTTTTCTCAAAGGTAAATTTTGAGGAGAGGTTTCTAAATTTTGCAAAAACTAACGGGATTGCTCCACGTAAAGGCGAATGGGAAGAGTGCGGATATTTGATAAATAACCACATAAGAGCGTTCATTGGCCGGTATACTCCTTTGGACGACAATGCCTTTTATCCTATACTACTTGAGCTGGACAATATGGTTCTGGCTGCTATTGGGCAATAAAACGATAAACAATCTCTCCCGTCTGTCTTTCGGGGGCTGAAGTAGAGGCGGTAAATCTTGATGATTTTGCCGCCCTTATTGCATATTCCTGAAGGCACTTATCAGGAGATGATAAATCGGGTTTGACCACTGCGGCAACCACATATCCCCGTCTGTTAACTACGATTGTAACATTGACATCTCCACCACCTACACATTTATAGACCGGGATAGGCAGACTCATGGATTTTCTTCCTTCAAGGGTATATGAGATTACAGATGGCCCTTTGTATGTTTCACTCTTAGTTGTCTCCTGCTTAACAGGATCGGGAATATCATCGGCCCCTATATTGGCTTCAGCCTCCCGTTTTGAAGCATTAAGTTTCTCCTGCAGTCTTCGTGCTTCATTATAAACCTGGGATGGATCACGATTACGGTCATCTCTTAATGCCTCCCTTCTTGTTGTAGCATCAACTGCAACATTTCTTACCGCAGGTCTGCCGGCTATAAGATCATCAAGCTCTTTGCTAACATCCTCTTTAAGTTGCTCCCGGCGGGTAATCTCCTCCATAAGCTCCTCTTTGGTAAAGTCCAGAATAAATGATGTCTCTTCTTTTAAAAGGAATGTAATACGTGAGGCAAGCAGAATAATTAGCAGCAAAAGATGAAATGCTACCGTAAGATATAACCCGACATTGTTTTCTCTTTTAAACATTACTGTTTTTGTAGTGACTTTTCAATAGTTGCAAGAAGGATACCAATTGCAACAAGATTGTGTCCACCCTGGGGAATTATAATATCGGCATAGCGCTTACTGGGCTCAATAAACTGTAGATGCATTGGTTTAACCGTCTTGTCATACCTCTCAAGTACCTTCTCGATAGTTCTTCCCCTTTCGATGTTATCTCTTGTTATAACTCTGCCAAGTCTATCATCTGCATCTGCATCAACAAAGACCATGATATCCATGCATTTTCTCAAATCAGGGCAAGTAAATATTAAAATCCCCTCAATAATAATAACTTGAGTGGGATTAACAGGAATTGTTTCTGTTTCAGATCTTGAACAGGTAAGGTAGGAGTAAATCGGTTGATTGATTGGCCTCCCTGCCTTGAGCTCCTTAACATGTTTCACGAGTAGTTTAAAATCAACAGAATCCGGATGGTCAAAGTTCAACTCCAACCTCTCTTCCAATGGTAAGTGGCTGTTGTCTTTATAGTATGAATCCTGTGGTATTACCACAACCTCCTTATCACCGAGAATACTAACAATTTCTCTGACAACAGTAGTTTTTCCCGACCCGGTTCCACCTGCTATACCAATTACCAGCATATGTATGTTTATTAAAATTCTGCGTTTTTGGGAGCTCTCGGAAAAGGAATTACATCACGGATATTGGACATACCTGTTACAAAAAGCAATAGTCTTTCAAAACCTAGTCCGAATCCTGAGTGAGGAGCAGAACCAAACTTACGGGTTTCGATATACCACCAAAGTGTCTCTCTGTCCATATTAAGTTGGTCAATTCTGCTTTCAAGTTTCTCCAAAGACTCCTCTCTTTGGGAACCACCTATTATTTCACCGATTTTCGGAAAGAGGATATCCATAGCCCTTACGGTCTTGCCATCGTCATTCTGCTTCATGTAGAAGGCTTTGATATCTTTTGGATAATCAGTAAGAATTACCGGCTTCAAAAAATGTTTTTCAACCAGATATCTCTCATGTTCGCTTTGAAGATCTGTTCCCCATGATACAGGGTATTCAAATTTCTGCCCCGAATTCATTAAAATCTCAACCCCCTGGGTATAAGGCAAACGTACAAACTCTGTGTTTACTACGCTTTTAAGCCTTTCGATGAGCTCCTTGTCGAACATGTCGTTAAGAAACTGAAGATCATCCATGCAGTTTTCAAGAGCATATTTAACAAGGTATTTAATGAACTCCTCGGCAAGATCCATGTTGTCTTTAATCTCGTAGAATGCCATTTCCGGCTCTATCATCCAAAATTCAGAAAGGTGCCTGGGAGTGTTTGAATTCTCAGCACGGAATGTTGGCCCAAAAGTATAAATTTCACCCAATGCCAGTGCTCCAAGTTCTCCTTCAAGCTGGCCGCTTACTGTAAGGTTTGCTGATTTTCCGAAGAAATCCTGTGAGTAATCAATTTTTCCATCCTCTTTTTTTGGAGGATTTGTCATATCAAGAGTTGTTACCTGAAACATTGCACCGGCGCCTTCAGCGTCAGATGCTGTTATTATTGGTGTGTGAAGATTGAAAAAGCCTTTGTCATTAAAAAATTTATGAATTGCAAACGACATTGCATGCCTTATTCTAAAGACGCAACCAAAAGTGTTTGTTCTGGGTCTCAAGTGACCAATCTCTCTCAGAAACTCCATACTGTGACCCTTCTTTTGCAATGGGTAAGTATCAGGGTCTGCAGGGCCTAAAACCACTATTTCTTTAGCCTGAATTTCAACGCTTTGGCCACTCCCTAAAGATGCAGTAAGTTCACCTTTGACAGCAATGCATGCACCGGTTGTCACCTCTTTAAGACTCTCTTCATTGAAAGAGTTCATATCAAAGACTACCTGAATATTTTTTACTGTTGACCCGTCATTTAGTGCAACAAAACTGATGTTTTTATTTCCTCTTTTTGTTCTAACCCATCCCTTTGCCAACACTTCGGCTCCGGGTTCTCTCTTAAGAAGTTCAGAAACTTTTACTCTTTTATGGCTTTCCATATTAAAAAATTGAAAATTATATCGTTAACGGTTTGTCGGATTTTAAAGCTGCCCGAATAGCCAGCTTTTTAACCCAAATCACAAATATACCGGTTAAAATTAAGTTTAACACTAATGTGAGAACAGAAATTACAAGCGCTGGTCCTCCAATATTGTATCCCAATGCAATGAAGATAATTCCTGCTCCTACCTCACCTCGTGTGAACATTCCTACAGAAATTGCCAGACGCTCTTCAATCAATCTGTCTCTGTAAAACAGCAAAGGTACAAGCTTGCCAAGATTAGACAACAGAGTTACCATTAAGACGTGAAATGCGATTATTCCGGCAGGTAACATAGGTTGGTTTCCTAAAACTGATCCACTATCAATAGCAGTATCTGTAAGCAATGACGATCCCATGAAATGAGGCATACTAATACCTACAAGAAGCATGAAAACCAATGATATTCCTGTTGTGACAGCTCTTTCAGATTTGTTATCAATATGAACGTGTCTCATTAACATTCCAAGAACAAATGCGGGCAGAAGAACCTCAATGTGAATACCTTCATCGTCAACAAAGAGGGTAGATGTAATGAAGTAGATAGAATGGGTAATTGCTACAACAATAATTGAATACAATAAAATATACTGCCAGTTTTGTCTTATATTAAACCTTCCCAGATATTTCCATCCAAGGTAAATCATAAACACAACTGACAATACTACTGCAATCATTTGCCATCTCATACCAATCATGATAATCTGCAAAGGAATCATAAGCAGAATTGTGTCAAGGTCATCAAAAATGGCAAGTACCTGGATTTTTTTGTAAACCCAACTGGTGCTTAAACCTATCGCAGCCAGCATAGCAAATAGAATTCCGGCAGATGTAGGTGCTGCAAACCTGCTTAAAAGGAGACTCTCCTTCCAGGCTTCCCAACTGGTGTTATGTTCAATTGGTAAAAGAACAAACACATAATAGCATGCTACGAATATCCACGGCAACGCAGCAGTGGCCATTGCTATGAAATAGTCGTTTACATATGATTTCCATCTGGTCTTGTCAAGCTCGAACTCTCTGCCCACATTTATCATTATGTAGGCAAGAGTTATATAGAGCATTATATTGGTAAATTCCTTAAATGAATGGAATTTTTCACCCATCATATCAGGAAGAAGCTGAGAAAGAACAAGACCTATTATCAAAAACAGAGAGAACGAGAGAACTTTTTTCATTTTAGTGCTTAATCTTCAGGGGTTTTGATGGAGAGCTTTCATTCCAGCACCTGTCAATAGCAGTTACTACAACGCTGTATTTTTGAATTTTTCCCTCACTTTTTTCTAGATTAAGTTCAGGATTGGAGACAATTTTCACAAGGTATTTACTGTCAGCAATATCAATATTTACCCCATCGGGGAATCGATATACTGCATAAAACCTGGCTTGTTGCATAGGGTCTTCTGTAACCGGTCCCATCCAAGTGAGTTTACCGTTTTTGAAGGAAATTTTGGATACGGTACCCGGACTTATTGTGTCAAGTCTGGTATATGCCGGGATAAGCGCGGGAACAGCCTGGTATTTTAATGCCAAAGAATCTGCAAATCCATCAGGGTTCTGACTGAGCCTCCATCCAGACCACCAAACATTACCATGAACATTGGGAAGTTCTCTTACAAGCTTCATTTTTGCCTCAAACTGTGTTTTGCTTGGATTATCAACATCAGGTTCAGTAAATGTGCTAATATTTTGCCCGATGTAAAGATGATCACCGTAATTTGACTCATTCCACCACTCAATTAATGTTTTGTAATCGGCAGCCGGATGTCCTATTTTCCAATAGATTTGAGGTACGTTATAATCAATCCACCCGTTTTTTACCCAAAGAGGAACATCTGCAAAGAGTTGATCGTAGTTTGAAAGGCCATTGGTTTTGCTTCCGCTTCCATCAGGAGTGTCCTTTAGGTTCCTGTGAATTCCAAACGGACTTATGCCAAATCTTACCCACGGTTTAAGAGATTTTATAGTATCATTCAGAGCCTTAATGAGAGTTGTAACATTATTTCTGCGCCAGTCACCCTTTTGCCAGTATTCAAATCCTTGGGAAGCTGCATATTTTACAAATGAGGCATCATCGTGAAACTCTTCAAAAGCAATTGGATAGGGGTAAAAATAGTCATCAAAATGGACGGCATCAAGATCATATCTGCTAACCATATCAGCAATTACCTTTACGGTATGTGCTACTGATGCAGGCTCACCCGGGTCAAAATAGAGCTGTGTGCCATAGCGTTTAAATATTTCTGGTTTTTTGAAATAGAGATGATCAGGATGAAGCTGCTCTTTGTCATTTGAGGTAACCCTGTATGGATTACACCAGGCATGAAGTTCCATTCCTCTTTTATGGGACTCTTCTATCATAAATTGAAGTGGATCCCAGAGGGGATCAGGTGCTTTCCCCTGCTCTCCAGCAACAAAGCGACTCCAAGGTTCTAAATCAGACATATAGAAGGCATCTGCCTGCGGTCTTACCTGGAAAATAACCGCATTAACTCCCGCTCGTTCAAAGATGTCTAAAGTTTTTCTGAACATCTCTTTTACAGAGTCGGTATGCATGGTTTTAAACTGCTGATTACCGACAGTATGAATCCAAGCACCTCTGAACTCTCTTTTCGGAAGATTTTGTGCAGATGAAGTCAGCACAAACAAGAGAAGAAAAGAGAGAAGTATAATTTTCTTTTTCATCATTGTTGTTGTAATCCAAGAATTGTCATAAGTCTTTTGGGAATATCAGTATTATCCATTCTACCTGAAAATAATCTGCTTCCTGCTCCCATTGTAAATATTGGAACAGCAACTCCTGAGTGAGAAGTGGTTGCCCAGCCTACATTTGCCTTTTTGTTTAATTCTGCGTATACTGCAGTATTATCTTTATCAACAGCCATAGATTTTTTCTGAGGTTCCAGCTCATTCAGCTTAAGTTCATATCCCCTCTCTCTTCCAACCACCAAGCCGCCTGTTTCATGATCTGCAGTTACGATTATGAGAGTTTCATTAGGATATTTTTTGTAAAACTGCATTGCAACGTCAACAGCATCTGCAAAATCCAACACCTCATGAATTGTCGTTAAACCATCGTTACTATGTGCAGACCAATCAATCTTACCACCTTCGGCCATTATAAAGAAGCCCTTTGTGCCATAAAGATGATCAATTGCAGCAGCGACAACCTGTTTGAGTGTAAGATCATCAGGGGTACGATCTATCGCATATGGCAGATCTGCCTCTTTACCTCTTTCTTGAAACAGTGCCATCTTTTTTGCACCCTTCTTTGAAACATATTCCTGAATTCCTCTTGCTACAGTATAACCGCCATCTTCGAGTACTTTATAAATATCTTTTTGATTTTTATCAGGCCCGGTTGGCTGGGCAAAACCACCGCCACCGAAAAATTCGAACCCGCTTTCCGGTAATTGGACAGCTATCTCATAATAGTTATTACGACTTGTACTGTTGGCATAGAATGCTGCAGGAGTTGCATGGTCAATTGTAACATTTGAAACAATTCCAACCGGGATGCCACTTTTGTGAATATCAAAAGCAATACTTCTCAATTTATTTCCCTGGGGATCTACTCCCAACATACCGTTGTTTGTCTTGAACCCGGTTGACATTGCTGTCCCGGACGCAGATGAACAAGTTATGTAATTACTTGAAGAAAAGGTAGTCACCATACCAATATTTGGGAAAGTTGTAAATGAAAGAGGGTGATTTGATATCTCCCCTTTTTGAGCAGCAAGGTATGCTTCTGCCAAAGAAACCTGCGCAAATCCCATACCATCACCAATAAACAAGAATATAAATTTGGGCTTTTGCATTTGACCCATTCCTCTGTACTGAGGTCTCTCTTGTGCTGTTATAGTCACTATAACTGCAAGAATGGAGAGAATTATTGTAAATAGTCTTTTTTTCATCCCGGGTTTATTAAAAGTTAATATACATATATACAAGAAAGGGTGTCCTTCTGTTCAAAGAGGGCACCCTGTTCCCGATTATAATACAAACTTAGTTGCCGAACTGTGTATCTGCCTTGCGTGCATTATACATTATCTTAAGAGCAGATGTCCTTCTTAGTTCTTGTTTGATATCTGTAACGATACCCATTCGAACATTTTCGTCTGCTTTTATTGATACTGTCATAAACTGACGGTCAACTTCGCTTTTCGTCTCTCTTTCAGCTGCTATAAAGTCTCTGATGTCGTTAACAGTTTTGAATGCATCATTCAACTGAATACGAGCATCGGTACCAAACTGAGCTTGTCTGCTCGGAATAGGTGTACCAACATATATATAAGCAGCGAGGTCCTTTCTTTCAAGTTTTGCTATTTCGGTAGCCTCAGGCACCTTTACGGTTACCAGACGATCGGTTTGACGCATGCTGGTTGAAACCATAAAGAAGAACAAAATCATGAATACAATATCGGGTAGTGATGCCGTGCTCATTGCAGGAACATCTTTTTTTCCCTTTTTATTAAATACTGCCATTTTTCTTACCTGTTTTTAACGTTTGCTACCTGTATCCTTAGGTTCTGCTTCGGATATATTCTGAGGGATTGCATCTCTGACGATTCTTTGTTTGTCATCGTCAAGGGCAATATACTTTTTACCGAAGTTTACCATTGCAAAATCATCGCGAATTTCGTTAACGGCTTTTACAAGTTCGTTCTGAACCTCTATATAAGCCTTATAACTTGTACCGCGTGTGTTTTGCAGAGATATAACCCCTTTGGAAACTTGAAAAGGACCAAAACCTTCAATAATTTTCTCCTCTTTTTCAGGAAGAGAAACATCATTTGTAGGGTTCAACAGGAACTCTTTAGCCTTGTCTTTCAGCATGGTAACATTCATCATCTCACCACCGGCCAAAAGCCCGTCAGAATCGTTGAGGCGAACCACAAGAATATTTCTTCTGTTCACCTGAATATCATCCTGTTTTTGGTTTTCATCCGGCATAGGTGGAAGACGACGCTGCAGACCTGATTCTATATCCATTGTTGTTACCATCAAAAAGAATATAAGAAGCAAGAAGGCGATGTCGGCCATCGAACCTGCATTGATTTCCTTTACTGGTCTTGCCATATTAAATTTTTATTAACGGTTTCTAACCATATTAACAACACTGCCTGCGATTATCGCAATAACAGATAAACCAAATAAAATGTAGACCAGGATAAGACCTGTATCCGTAATTTTCAATGTGTTCGCGGTAGGTTCCGGAGTTATATTCACATTTGAAAGCGGATCGCCGGAAGCCAGTAGGTAGGCAACTCCGACAACTACTACAACGATTAGCAAGTTGATGAGTATCTTCTTAAATGATTTCGGATTATCGATCATGTTAAAAAGAGGCATCCCTATTGCCGCCACAACAGCTATACCGAACAGAATGTATCCGTAGAACAGAAACGTGTCCTGCATAGCTTCTTTGTTGGTGAAAAAGGCAATAGTTATAATCACCGCTAAACCAATCAGTAGATATGATATATATTTAACAAATTTTGTCATAAATATCTATTTTTTAGCTTTAACTAAAATATCTATAAGCGAGATAGATGCATCTTCCATTGTAACTACAATAGCGTCAATTTTTGACACGAGGTAGTTATAGAAAATCTGAAGTATGATAGCAACAACAAGACCGGCAACGGTTGTGATCAAAGCCACTTTAATACCACCGGCAACAATGTTTGGAGAAATATCACCTGCAGCCTCGATAGCGTCAAACGCAGCGATCATACCGATAACTGTTCCAAGGAAACCTAACATCGGAGCGATAGAGATAAAGAGCTGAATCCATGAAAGACCGTTTTCCATCTGGCTCATTTGAACAGAACCGTAAGAAACAACTGATTTTTCAACAACTTCGATTCCCTCGTCTGCTCTTGCAAGACCCTGGTAGAAAATACTTGCTACCGGACCCCTGGTGTTTCGGCAAACCTCTTTCGCGGCCTCAACTCCACCTGTAGCATAAGCTTCTTCAATTTTTTTCAAAAGCTTTTCTGCATTTGTAGTTGCAAGATTTAAATAAATTATTCTTTCGATTGCAATGGCTAAACCAAAGATAAGACACAAAAGCACTGTGGCCATAAAGCCGGCTCCACCCTCGATAAATTTGGTTTTAAGCTGCTGGTGAATAGGAGTTTCCTGTTGTACTGTCAGATCTGTTGAAGGATCTGGAGTTTGAGCAGCAGCATACTGTGCAGAGATGGCAATGAAACCAATTACTGCCAAAAACATGAAAAATTTTTTCATAAATTTTTGAATGATTAAAGTATTAAACAATGTATTTTAAATAGTTATCTGTTTCCAAACCAGAGTTAATTATCGTGCAATTTATAAAGTTTTTTTAACATACACTAATTGATTGAAATTTCTCCCCTTAAATTTTTTCTCAGTAAATCTTTAATTTGTTGATTGTCATAATTATGACCTAATAAAAAAAATAATTTGGCAACCGCAGCCTCAGTTGTGCAGTCAAAACCACTTACAACACCCATCTTTTTCAAGAGTATCCCTGTAGAGTATGCATCCATATCTACACTCCCTGCCTGACACTGTGTTATGTTTAATATAATGATGCCATTGGCGATAGCATCCTTTAGAATATCCATAAGCCAGGGCTTTGTAGGGGCGTTGCCCGAACCGTAAGTCTCCAGTATAAGTGCCCTCAACCCTTTTGAGTTAAGGACTCCACTTACAACCTGTTGTGAAACTCCGGGAAATATTTTGAGTATGGCTACATTTGTATCAAGAGATGTGTTAATATTCAGATTATTACCCCATGTTTTTGGGTAATTAATAAAAGAAGTATTATACTTGATGTGTACCCCAGCCTCAGCAAGACATGGATAGTTGGATGACCTGAAGGCTCTGAAATTTTCGGCATTATGCTTTGTAGTTCTGTTCCCTCTGTATAACTGACTCTCAAAATAGATACACACTTCCGGAACCATAGCCCTGCCCTGATCATCTTTTGCTGCGGCAATTTCTATAGAAGATATCAGGTTCTCCTTTCCATCTGTTCTGAGCATTCCGATAGGCAACTGACTTCCTGTGAAAATAACCGGTTTTTCCAGATTTTCCAGCATAAAACTGAGAGCAGATGCAGAGAAGGACATTGTATCTGTGCCGTGTAGTATTACAAATCCGTCGTATGAGTCATATTTGCTTCCAATGAGTATTGCTATCTCCTGCCAGAACCCGGTCTCAATTTCAGAAGAATCTATAGGGGGATGGAAAGAGAAGGTGTCAATCTGATATGCAAACTTTTTCAATTCGGGCACCTCTTCCAGAATTTGATCAAAGTTGAATGGAACCAGAGCTCCGTTTTCGGGGTCCTGTTTCATGCCGATTGTTCCACCGGTGTATATCAGCAATATTTTTGACTTCATTTTGCGGGTATAATTGGATTATTAGTATAAAGATAATAAATCATCAGAAGTTAAATATCTCTCCGGCATTTATGGTTGTTATCTGAGCGACTTGGTCAATTGAACAGCCTTTTATTTGTGCTATTTTTTCGGACACAAGTGTCAGATAGGAGGGCTCGTTTCTCTTTCCCCTGTAAGGGGCAGGAGACAGCCATGGTGAATCAGTCTCCAACAATATTTTATCGAGCCCGATCTTTTCAATTACTTTAGGCAAATTGCTGTTTTTGAATGTTATTACGCCGCCAATACCCAATTTAAAATCACCGTATGTAAAAATACGACATGCCGTTTCATAGCTTCCTGAAAAGGCATGAAATACTCCCTTAAGGTTTAAGCCCCTGCACCTATCCAAAGAGTTGAAAATCTCTTCGGTGGCCTCTCTTGAGTGAATAATAACCGGAAGATTCTTTGAAGAGGCTAGTCTAAGCTGCTCTTCGAAAACTGTAATCTGCTCAGACATAAACTCTTTAGACCAGTAGCCGTCAAGCCCTATCTCTCCAATGGCAATGTAATTGTGTTTTTGTGCAGAGTCAATAACAAAATCAAGTTCCTCCCTCCAATTATCCTTTACAGATGTTGGGTGCAATCCTGTAGCCGGAAATGCAAAACCGGGCAAGTTGCCGGCCAGAGTCATCATTGCTGCGTGAGTGGTGCTGTCAACGGCGGGCATTACAATTTTAAATACACCGTTGCTTTTTGATCTCTCAGTTACCTCATTTATGTCGTTTTCAAAATCGGAGTCATAAAGGTGAGAGTGTGTGTCTATATACTTTAGCATTAAAATGTTCTACTAAATTATTGAGTATCTTTTGCCGGGCAGAGCTGCAACCTTACCCTCCAATTCCAATTCAACAAGAGATGATGACAAAAGGGGGATTGCAATTCCGGTAATTCTTGTCATCTCATCAATATTAAGTTCGGAGACGGATGCCAAAGCTACTAAAATTTTTTCTTTTTCGCCGCTCTCTAAGCCAAAGAGAATCTGTTGCACAGGCCTCTTTTTGGTTATAAAGTCCTGCCAACCCATCTGATCAATAAATGATTCTGTGCTGTAAAATAATGATGCCACATTCTTGGATATTAGCATATTGCATCCTTTAGACTGAGTATCTCCAAATCTGCCCGGAATGGCAAAGACATCTCTTGCGTAAGAGGAGGCAAGTGATGCCGTAATCATAGAGCCTCCCTTCTCTCCCGATTCTGCAATAATTATGGCATCGGCCATACCGGCAATTATTCTGTTACGGCGGATGAAATTTATTTTAAAACTGAGACTGTTTCTTGGAAACTCAGTAATAAGTGCTCCGTTACGTTCTATCTGAGAGGAATACTTGCCGTGACTTACAGGATAAACCGTATCAGGGCTATTACCAAGAACGGCAATTGTTCTGAGGTTATTTTCAAGAGCACTCTTGTGAGCAGTTATGTCAATCCCGAATGCAAGACCACTTACTATTAGCGGGTTTAAACCCGATTCAGCCAGTTCTCCGATAATTTTTTTGCAGGTATTAATACCGTTAACTGTTGCTCTTCTCGTTCCTACAACAGAAATTACAACTCTTGCCTCCAGCGGGGATGTCCCTCTTTTATAGATTAGAAGTGGATAATCCTCACACTCTAGGAGCCTTTTGGGATATCCGCCTGTTAGGTCAGTTGAGAACAATATCTCAATTCCTGATCTTTCTGCCCATATTAACTCTTTTTCTGCCTCTTCAAGTACAGCCCTATTAACTATCTCTTTTATAAATGAATATTCTCTACCACCGAATATCTCCCTGAGTTCATTCTCTTTAAGCTTGAATACACTCTCTGCACTTCCTGTAAAGGCTATCAGCTCTCTTGCTGGGCTACCGTTGTATCTGAATATCGAGTTCAGTGCAGCGGTGAAAATTTTTTCGTCTCGCTCCATAAAATATAAAAAGAGACAAAATAAAAAGAGAGGATATAATCCTCTCTTCTATTCCTAAATATTTATTTTAAAATCAGATAAATCTGAGTGACATATTATCAATTGCCTGTATATCATCAAATAATAAGCAGAGCGTCGCCATATGTTCCAAATTTGTATCCCTCTTTTAAGGCCACATTGTATGCCTTCATTACGTTTTCAAATCCACCGAATGCAGCTGCTGTCATAAGCATTGTTGACTGAGGAAGTTGAAAATTGGTTATGAATGCGTCAGCTATTGAGAAAGAGTAGGGTGGGAAGATGAATTTATTGGTCCATCCGTTATAGGGCTTGAGTTCACTTTTAGTTGTAACCGATGTTTCAATTGCACGCATAACTGTAGCTCCTACTGCAAAGACTTTTCTTCCTTTCGCTTTTGCCTTGTTAATTTCGTTTGCACTCTCTTGGGTGATAATCACCTGCTCTGAATCCATTTTGTGCTTTGAAAGATCCTCAACATCAACTGTGCGGAAATGACCCAGTCCCATATGGAGAGTTATAAATGTAGAACAAACTCCTTTAATATCCATTCTTTTTAGAAGCTCCCGGCTGAAATGAAGACCTGCTGCAGGAGCGGCAACTGCGCCCTCGTGCTCTGCAAAAATTGTCTGATATCTCTCAATGTCCAGACTCTCTGCTTTTGCCCTTATCCATTTTGGCACCGGCATCTCACCCATTTTAAACAGGGTTGCCTTAAACTCTTCATGAGTTCCATCAAAAAGGAAACGAAGTGTTCTGCCACGGGATGTTGTGTTGTCTATTACCTCGGCAACAAGATTATCATTTTCTCCAAAATAGAGTTTATTACCAATCCTTATCTTTCTGGCAGGATCCACCAAAACATCCCAGAGTCTCTGATCTCTGTTTAGTTCTCTTAAAAGGAATACCTCAATTTCAGCTCCGGTTTTCTCTTTATTACCATAAAGTCTGGCAGGAAAAACCTTTGTGTTGTTGAAAATAAAGATATCCTCTTCTGAACAGTATTCAAGTATATCTTTAAATACTTTATGTTCGATCTCTCCGGTTTTTCTGTTTAAGACAAGAAGCCTTGATTCGTCACGGTGCTTTGAAGGATATTTTGCTATCTTCTCAGGATCAAGCTGATAGTTAAATTGAGATAATTTCATAACAGAGTCTGTTTTTTAAAAAAATTAAACAAGTACTCTATTATACGAATTATTCAAGAAAAAGTTTCAAATTATTGATATTTATTGCATCCTCCACTCTAAACTCTCCTGATGCAGATCTGACCAAACCGGAAAGATATGCTCCGCTATTGAGCTCCAAACCAATATCTCGTGCAAATGATCTGACGTATGTTCCCTTACTGCACGAAATTGCAATTTTCAGAACCGGAGTGTTCCATGAGACAATCTCGAGGCCGTAAATTGAAATACGCGATGGTTTCATCTCAGTCTCTTTTCCCTCTCGTGCATATTCGTATGCTCTTTTGCCGTTTATAAGTTTTGCAGAGAAAACAGGTGGAATTTGGTCTATCTCCCCTGACATTAGCGGGAGTACTTCTTCAATGGATTTTTTAGTTATGTGCTCGAAAGGGTAGGTGGCATCAATCTCTTTTTCAAGATCGTATGATGGAGTAGTGGCGCCAAAGGTTATTTCGGCTATATACTCTTTTTTCTCAGATTGAAGAGTGTCTGCCAATTTCGTGGCTTTGCCTATGCATATCAGAAGTATTCCGGTGGCAAGAGGGTCTAGCGTTCCGGCATGTCCTACCTTTATATTTTTAAGCCCAAACCATCTTTGAACCATAAACTTGATCTTTCTTACCGCATCTGCAGATGTCCAACCATAAGGTTTGTCAAGAACAATTACAATTCCTTGGGGGTATTGAGAAAAATCTTTTAATAACGCTTGGTCAATTGATGATTTTCCGATTATGAAGGGGTTCATTGGCAGTTGATTTTGTTTACTCTTGTTTCGTGCCTGCCACCTTCGAATGAAGTAGAGATAAATATTGATACAATCTCAAGAGCGGTCTCAGGAGAGATAAACCTGGCGGGAAGTGAAAGAATATTTGCATCGTTATGCTCTCTGGCCAATTTGGCAAGCTCAGGCGTCCAGCATAGTGCGGCTCTGATGCCCTGATGCTTGTTAACGGTCATATTTATTCCATTACCTGACCCGCAAATTGCTATCCCTGCTTCGACCTCTCTTCTTTCAACAGAGTTGGCCAACGGATGGGCAATATCAGGGTAGTCCATGCTTTTAGCGGAGTGAGTTCCAAAGTCATCAACCTTTATACCCAGATTTGTCAGGTAGTCAGTTATGATTTTTTTAAGGTCAAAACCGGCATGATCAGATGCTATTCCTATAGTTTTAATGTTCGCTTTCATGTCTGCAAAGATAACATATAATTAAATGAGGCAATAATTTTATAAATTTGCACTGTTAAACCAAAATAAAAGATGAATATTCCAATGCTTGACCTTAAGGGTCAATACAAAAAGATAAAGGGTGAAATTGATTCGTCAATTCAAAAAGTGATAGACAGTGCAGCATTTATTAATGGTCCCCAGGTTCATTCATTTGAGCATAATCTGGCGGATTATCTGGGCTCAAAATATGTAATCGGTTGCGCCAATGGTACTGATGCTTTGCAAATTGCAATGATGGCACTTGAACTTAAACCCGGCGATGAAGTAATTGTCCCCTCTTTTACATATGCAGCTACAGCCGAGGTGGTAGGGTTACTTGGACTTGTGCCGGTTTTGGTGGATGTTGACTGCAGCTCGTTTAACATTAGGGTTGATCAGATTGAAGCTTCAATTTCAGAAAAGACTAAGGCGATTGTTCCGGTTCACCTGTTTGGTCAAGGTGCCGATATGGATAAAATAATGGAAATTGCTTCAAAACATAAACTGTTTGTTATTGAGGATAATGCACAGGCATTAGGGGCTGTTTATACCCATTCTGACGGAAGGAAAAGTCACTATGGAACAATAGGTCATATTGGATGCACATCTTTTTTCCCTACAAAAAACTTAGGATGTTATGGTGACGGAGGTGCAATTATGACACAGGATGCTAAGCTGGCCGAAAGAGTAAGAATGGTTACCGACCATGGTCAAAGGGTTAAATATTATCACGATATAATTGGATGTAACTCAAGACTTGATACAATTCAGGCAGCAGTTTTAAATGTGAAGCTTCAAAAACTTGACAGTTATTCTCAATCGAGATATGATGCTGCTCAAATTTATAAAGAGCTTCTCGGAGGTGTTGAAGATATTGTTTTGCCTGCTGAGGTTTCCAACTCAACTCACGTTTACCACCAATTTACACTTCAGCTTAAAAAGAAGAGCAGAGATGACCTCAAGGAATTTCTTGCTTCAAAAGGAGTAGCGTCAATGGTCTATTATCCCATGTCACTCAACAATCAAAAAGCATTCTCATCAATTTCCAGGATAGGGGCAGATTTAACAAACTCCGAAAAACTAGCTTCGAGTGTTATCTCGTTGCCTATGCATACAGAGCTTTCACCCGAAGTACAGAAAACTATTGCTGATGCAGTAATTGAATTTTTCAAGGAATAATAAAATACACTATGAAGAGGTTAAAGGTTCTTGTAACCGGAGGAACGGGCTATATTGGTGCTCATACCACAGTTGAACTTCAAAAGTCAGGTTTTGAAGTTGTTATTATTGATAACCTCTCAAATTCATCAGTTGATGTAATTGATGGCATAGAAAAGATAACCGGTCAAAGGCCCCTCTTTTATAAAGCAGACTGTGCAGATTTTGATGCATTTTCAAAAGTGTTGGAAGAGGTCGGCGATATCGATGCTGCAATACATTTTGCAGCATTCAAGGCAGTGGGGGAGAGCGTTAGAGAACCGTTAATGTATTATCGGAATAATCTGCAGTCTATGATAAACCTGTTGCAAATTATGACAACTTCGCCCAAGGCTGCTGTCGTCTTTTCCTCATCATGCACCGTATATGGTCAGCCTGACAAAGAGCATCTTCCAGTTAATGAAAATGCACCCATCAAAAAGGCAGAATCACCCTACGGTATGACAAAACAGATGTGCGAGGATATTCTTGAAGACACTGCCAAGGCATTTAAAGACAATCTTAAAATTGTGTCTCTCAGGTATTTTAACCCTATTGGAGCTCATGAAAGTGCACTTATTGGAGAGTTACCCAGAGGAGTTCCTCAGAATCTTCTCCCTTTTGTAACCCAGACAGCCATAGGCAAGAGAGAGAAGCTCAATGTATTCGGCAACGATTATAACACTCCGGACGGTTCATGTATAAGAGATTACATTTATGTATGCGACCTTGCAAAGGCACATGTAGCAGCAATTAAACGTATATTGTATGAGTCTGAAAAGATGGAGGGAAATATTGAATACTTTAACCTTGGAACCGGCAAAGGCCTTTCGGTTCTTGAGGTAATCAATGAATTTGAAGAGGCAACCGGAGTAAAGGTACCATACGTAATTGCCCCAAGAAGAGATGGTGATGTTGAACAGGTTTGGGCAGACCCATCTAAGGCTAATAAAATACTGGGATGGAAAGCAGATACACCGCTTGATAAAGTGATGAAGAGTGCCTGGCTATGGGAGCAAAGACTTGCGTCTGATTCTTAGAATACTCTCATCTTTTCCCAGAAGCGCCATAATATCGGCAACTCCCGGCCCCTTTGATTCTCCTACAAGAAGCAACCTCAGGCAGTTCATGACAGAACCCATTTGCCATCCTCGCTCCTTAATTGTTGCAGGTAATATGTTTTCGATATTCTCTTTTGTGAACTCTTTTATCCCCTCAAACAAAACAATCACCTGGTCCAGAATTTCTGATGTATCCTCTTTCCAGAATTTCTCTTTGACCTTAAGATCATAGCTTTCGGGGGTCTTAAACATGAAATCACAAAGATTCCAGAAATCATTTACAAAAGCAGCTCTATCTTTAAACAGTTCAATAACCTTTGTGGTATATTCAGGGCTCTTTTCGATACCTTTTTCTTTTAACACCAATGAAAATTCGGCAGCAAGAGTATCTGAGCTTCTCATTCTTAAGTACTCCTGATTGTACCATTTAGCCTTTTCGGGATTGAACTTTGCTCCTGATTTAACAACTCTCTCAAGAGAGAAAGCTTCGGTTAGCTCCTCAAGCGAGAAAATCTCCTGCTCGGTTCCGGGATTCCATCCTAAAAATGCAAGAAGGTTTACAAATGCTTCAGGAATGTAACCATCTTCGCGATACCCTCTTGATCTCTCTCCTGCATCATTTTTCCACTCAAGCGGAAAAACGGGAAATCCGAGTCGGTCTCCATCTCTCTTGCTTAGTTTTCCCTTTCCGTCAGGTTTCAAAAGCAGTGAAAGATGTGCAAATCGTGGCCTTGAATCGCTCCACCCAAATGCCTCGTAAAGCATAAAGTGCAACGGCAACGAAGGTAACCACTCCTCTCCCCTGATAACATCGCTTATCTCCATAAGTTTGTCATCAACCACATTGGCCAAATGGTATGTAGGCAACTGATCGGCAGCCTTCCATAAGACCTTGTCGTCAAGAGTTGATGAATTTACCTCAATCTCACCCCTTATCTCATCTGCCATTTTAATTATGTAATTAACAGGCATTTTGAACCGTACAACCCAATTGTTCTCTTGCGAAAGTAGTTTTTCTGTCTCTTCGGGCGACAAAGTAAGAGAGGTTTTCATCTTCTCCCTTATCTGGTAGTTATAGGTAAATACATCTCCATTGGCCTCTGCCTGAGACCTTACAGCATCAAGCTCTTCTGATGTGTCAAATGCATAATATGCATAACCTCTTTTAACCAGATCCTCTGCGTATCCTCTGTAAATATCCTTCCTCTGAGATTGTCTGTAAGGTGCAAAAGGGTGCTTTTCAGAGGGTTGTTCAACAATTTTTCCATTTTCAATACCTTCGTCAGGTGATATTCCGCACCATGCAAGCGCCTCAATAATATACTCTTCTGCTCCGGGAACAAATCGTTGTGAATCGGTGTCCTCTATTCTGAGTATGAAATCTCCCCCTCTCTTCTTTGCAAAAAGATAATTATACAGAGCTGTCCTTACACCTCCAATGTGAAGCGGTCCTGTGGGACTTGGGGCAAAACGGACTCTGGTTTTTGCGGTCATCTTAGTCTTGTGTTTGATGTATAAATGAATTGTCCGATAAAAGTTGTTGTTTACCGTCGTTCTCTTCCAGCCTGAATGTACTACTCTCTCTCATATCCAAAGCGGGTGTGCCACTCTCCTGGCTCTTTAGTTTCATCTGCTTTCGAATATAGGCCGGTTGTTTTTCCATTTGAGAAATATCTTCTCCTTGTTCGATGATGAGTGCCGGTTTGCTCTTTTTTACAACACTCTCCTGAGAAATATTACTATGTCTTACTGTTGATGTTTTTAATGGTTTTTCTGCCGGCATCACATCAGCCTGAGCCGGATATAAATGCTCTTCGTTTTTTGAAGAAACAGACGGCATAATTTCATTACCAAGAACTACACTCTCAACAATTTTACCTCCCGATGAGGAGATCTGAGGCAGCGAGTGCATATCGAACCCGGTTGCAACAATGGTCACACTTATAGACTCACCAATTGATGGATCACAAACAACACCGCGCTTGAAGTTCTCGGCGTTCCCGCCGGTAAATTCGCTAATATATGCCATAATTTGCGAAAGTTCAGCCATCGTAAGCCCGTGGTCATTGCTGGATGTAATGTTAACAAGAACATTTTTTGCAGATGTCAGGTCAAAATCATTAAGGAGCGGCGAAGATAAAGCCTCTTCAACAGCTCTTATGGCTCTGTTATCACCTGTTGCAGATCCCACTCCCATTAGCGCCATACCGCTGTTGTTCATCACCATTCTTACATCGGCAAAGTCAACATTTATGAAGCCGGGACGTGTGATTATCTCTGCAATGCCCTTTACGGCAGTACTTAAAACAGCATCTGCTTTAGGGAATGCTTCAAATATTGAGAGCTCCCCAAAAATTTTATATAATTTCTGATTGTCAATAATCAGAAGACTATCAACGTTTTTTTCAAGTTCTTTAATTCCAAGGATGGCCCTTTTCAGGAATTCGCTACCCTCATCTCTGAATGGAAGGGTCACAACGGCAACAGTAAGGAGTCCCATCTCTCTTGCAACCTTTGCAATGACCGGTGCTGCTCCGGTTCCGGTGCCACCACCCATACCGGCAGTTATGAAGACCATCTCTGTGAAACCGCTTAGTAGCTCGGTAATTTTATCGATTGTCTCCATGGCAGCCTTCCTTCCCTGTTCGGGATTACACCCGGCTCCAAGGCCACGTGTTACAACATTTCCCAGCTGAAGTTTGTCTGGCACTGGACTGGCAGCAAGGGCCTGAACATCAGTGTTGCAGATTAAAAAATCAACATCCTTAATGCCTTGCCTAAACATTTGGTTTACAGCGTTTCCGCCGCCGCCACCCACACCAATAACTTTGATGATGGATCTGTTGGCTTCCCAATCTACCGGTAAATACTCTTTCATAATACAAAGTTATGCTTCGTCATTGGAATTTTCAAATATGTTTCCGAAAAAGCCCGGAATGGAGCCAAGTATATTTCTTCCGCTTCTCGAATTGCCTTTAGAGCCAGCTTTTTCCCTACGTCCAGCAGATGAGCCAGCCTCGGACATTAACTCCTCTTCAGGGAACAGCGTTGTGCAGGATGGAGTATCTTCTACTTTATTCTGTTCGCCTTCATGTCCCAGAAGCAAAAGTCCTATGGCTGTCGAAGTAGCAGGTCTGCAAATCTCGTGTGATGTTTCAAAACATACATGATTTGTCGGAGAGGCGATTCTGGTGTCGTACCCTGTTCTGAATTTTACAAATTGACAAAGATTTGTCAATTGTGAACCTCCGCCTGTGATTACAATTCCGGCTCCCAGCCTCTCCATATATCCTGAATTTTCAATTTCATACATTATCGCCTCGATAATCTCCTCTACTCTTGCTTCAATAATTCCTGCAATCACCTTAAATGAGACCTCTCTTGATTCTCTTCCACCAAGGCCGGGAATTATTACAGTTTTGTTCTCAGGAGCATATTCGCTGTAGCATGAGCCATATTGTATTTTCATCTGTTCGGCATTTCTTAGCGAAACACCACACCCTTGCCTGAGATCTTCTGTAATTGAATTTCCTCCGAATGGAATAACAGCTGTGTGTCTGATAATGTTATTGTGATATATTAATAAATCGGTTGTTCCGCCTCCAATATCAATCATTGCAACTCCAAGCTCCGTTTCATCTTCTGATAAGACAGCCCTGGCAGATGCTACGGGTTCAAGAATCAGCTCTCTTAGCTTTAGTCCGGCACGGCTGATAACCAGCTTACTATGCTCTACAGAATTTGTTTTGCCAATAAAGAGCTTGTAGTCTCCTTCGATTCTGGTTCCGGTCATACCCTTTGCGCTCTCTACTCCCATATGGTCATCAACATTATAGGACTGAGGAATAACGTGCAGAATTTTCTCCCCTGCATTAACTCTTGAATTGGACATCTCTTTGATCATCTCATCTATCTCTTCCTGAGAGATAAGATTTTCTGCCCTGCTTCTGTTCCTGCTTATTCTTGCAGATGAACACTTTATGTTTTGTCCTGCTATTCCAACATAAACCTCCTTAATCTCAATGGAGTGCTCTTTTTTAATCTCTTCGATAGTAGGAAGCAGTGAGTCAAGCACCTCTTGTATGTTTACCACCTCACCTCGCATTACACCTTTTGAGGGGGCTTCGCGGAATGCAACAATCCTAAATCCCGACTCTGTCTTCTCTCCTACCAGGGTAACCACCTTTGTAGTCCCCAGGTCTATGGCCGCAACATAATTATTCATACGTTTAAGTTTTTATATCTTGTTTTTTTTCTGATTTTTCTTCTGTTTTTTTCTCTGATTTTTTACAAACCAGCTGATTCCCGTATCTTAGATCGACACTCTTATATGCACTCCACCCTTGAGCCGGTATAACTTTGCTGTAGAACGCCTCCAGTTTATGGAATTTATATTCAATATTGTCAGGCTCTCCAAAGATTACTTCAAAACTGCCAACTCTGGGTATGAATGAAAGCACTCCCTTTTCATCTACGTAAATCTGCTCTACCATTGAATTCCAGAAGCTCTCCCTCTCCAGATAAATGCCCAGATTGTGTATCATGTGAGCCCATTTTTGATTATTCTTCAACTCACCTCTGAACCCAACAGGTATATTAAGCGGGATGTTTCCTGTAACCACAGGAACATAGGATGTAAAGCTTCTCATCAAAGGAAAAATGTAAGCTGTCTCATCCATATAAAACCCTCCGTTTGCTGTTTCAAGTCTTAAAACCGGTCTTCTCTGGGTTATATCCACGTAAAGAATTCCTCTCCGGTTAACACTTACTTGTGAAATCTTTACAGCGGTTTTGTTGTTTATTGTATTTTCAAGTTCATAAAGGTTTATATGACGGATTTTACTCTCTCCCGGAGTAATACCCTCTACTCTCAGGAGCTCCTTAATCTCGGCAGGGCTTACAAAGCGATTTTGGGCACTATCCAGAACAGACACCTTTATCTCAGTACAGTAGAGTTTTTCTGTCTCCTCTGCAGTAAGTACCGATGACCAGAAAAAGTAGGCCACAAGTGCAGCAGTAATGAGCACATATCCTGTATATATGAGAATCTTTTTAAACATTATATCGCTGTTTAAGGTAATCTCTTATTGGTTTTACAAACCTGTCAATATCTCCTGCTCCAAATGTGATGAGTACATCAATCTCTGTTTTTGCCAACTCACCCATCAAATCCTCTTTTGAAATGAGTACCTTATGTTTAATTGTAACATTATCGAAGATTATCTGTGATGAAACTCCTTTTATGGGCAACTCTCTGGCCGGGTATATGTCCATCAGAATCAGCTCGTCAAGTTTTGACAGACTCTCTGCAAACTCATCGGCAAAATCTCTTGTGCGGGAATAAAGATGAGGTTGAAATATTCCGGTAAGCTTTCTATCGGGGAACATATTTCTGATTGAGCTTACTGCGGCGGCTATCTCTTTTGGGTGATGTGCATAATCGTCAATATATGAGCACTTAGGAGTGTTAATTTGAATATCAAACCTTCTTTCTACTCCCTGGAAAAGAGCAAGAGCCTCTTTCACCTTTTCCGGTGAAATCCCTTCGATAATGGCAGCTGCAGATGCAGCTATGGCATTTTCAACATTTACCCATCCAGGAATGCCTACAGTGCAGTTACTGATTGAGCCGCCCGGATAGTTAAGAGTGTATCTGAAGTAGCCCCCCTGCTGTACCTTTATTTCGGAGGCATAAAAATCACACACCTGATCGTATGAATAATAGAGAATTTTTGCTTTGCTGACATTTTCGGCATCAATCCCGGCACCTTTCTTTACAATTAAGGTTCCGCTCACTTGTGAAGCAAAATCTTCAAATGCCCGTTTTATAGTTTCAAAATCATTGTAGATATCAAGATGGTCGGCATCAGCGGAGGTAATGACTGCAGTCTGTGGCCAAAGCTGGAGAAATGACCTGTCAAATTCATCGGCCTCAGCAACCAATAGATCACTATTGCTTAACAACAAGTTGGTGTGGTAGTTTTTTGAGATTCCACCAAGAAAGGCGTTGCACCCTCTTCCTGAACTTTCAAGAATATGAGCCAAAATGGTAGATGTAGTGGTCTTACCGTGAGTTCCTGCGACAGCCAGCGTGCGTTTCTCTTTTGCAATAACGCCCAAGGCGAGTGATCTTTTAACAATTGTATATCCCATCTCTTTGAAATAGATATACTCCATAAGGTCGGCAGGTATTGCAGGTGTGTAAATAACCAGTGTTTTTTCCTTCTCTTTTTTAAAAACCAGAGGAATTTGAGTTATGTCGTCATCATAATGAATATCCATTCCCTCCTGTTCAAGCTCTTTGGTGAGAGAACTGGGTGTTCTGTCATATCCTGCCACAATGCTGCCATGATGTTTGTAGTATCTGGCAAGGGCACTCATCCCGATTCCTCCAATTCCAATCAAATAGACATTTTTCATTTTATCATTTTTATTTAAAGGGATGATGCTTTAATAATCTCTCTGGCAATTATCTCTGCAGAATCTCTCAACGCCATCTCTTCAATTTTTATCTCAAGTTCCTTAATTCTTAAATCCTCTTTTATAAGATTCATTGCTACTTTCATCAACTCTTTATCTGCATCAATGTCAGAGACTAAAAGAGCTGCTCCTTTTTCTGACAAAGCTTTTGCATTGTGAGTCTGATGATTCTCTGCTACATTAGGTGAGGGTACAAATATTACCGCTTTGGCTGCGATGCAAAGCTCAGAGATGGTTCCCGCCCCGGCTCTGCTGATAACAACATCTGCAGCAGCAAATGCAAGATCCATATCACTCAAAAACTCATAGCATTTAATGTAGTTTCTCGGATTCTGCTCGTTAAATTTTTTTATATTATTAAAGTAGTATTTACCTGTTTGCCATATTATATTAACATCGCAATGAATGTTTGCTGTTATCCATTCGGTCATGCATCTGTTAAGAGTCCCGGCACCCAATGAGCCTCCTGTTACAAGGAGAGTCTTTTTGCTTCTGTCCAGCGAAAAAAGCTGGGCTGCCCTCTCTTTCATCTCAGGGGTAGCTTTTATAATGCCTTTTCTTACAGGGTTTCCGGTAATAATTATCTTCTCTTTTCTAAAGAATTTTTCCATCCCTTCGTAGGCAACGCATATTTTTTTTGCTCTCTTTCCAAGAAGTTTATTTGTAAGACCTGCATAAGAGTTCTGCTCCTGTATAATGAAAGGGACCCTCTTTCTTCCCGCCATCCAGAGCAATGGGCCGGAGGCATATCCTCCTACGCCGACTGCAGCATCAGGCTTGAAATTATCAATTATACTTCCTGCTTTTCTGAGACTTCTTAATATTTTAAAAGGAAGCTTTAAATTTTCTACGCTCAATGATCTTTGCAATCCTGCAACGGGCAGACCTTCAATCTTGTATCCTGCAGCAGGCACCCTCTCCATCTCCATTCTTCCCAATGCACCCACAAAAAGGATCTCACAGTCGGGGCTAAGCTCCTTCAAGGCATTAGCAATAGAGATGGCCGGAAAGATATGTCCTCCCGTTCCTCCTCCGCTGATTATAACCCTTATCCCCTTTTTCATCTATTTCTTCTCCTCTTTTACAGCAGCTACACTGCTTTGGTCTCCTGTTTTGTTCTCTTCTGCATTTACAGCAGCCTCCTTTGTTGAAACATTCTCAATTGTTCTACTCACAGACAGGATTATTCCAAAACCTCCACTCATAATAATGAGCGATGTACCTCCAAGACTGACAAGTGGCAAAGTGTGACCTGTAACCGGCAACAACCCTACATTGACACAAATATGGAGCATCGCCTGTGATGTTATGAGTATGGCAAGGCCCATTACTAACATTAGTGAAAATGTTCTTGTGCATGCCTTTGCAAGCATAATGCATCTTGTGAAGAACCAGACATAAAGCATCAACACCAAAAGTCCTCCAATAAAACCCCACTCCTCAATGATTATTGCGTATATATAATCAGAATAGGGGTGTGGCAGAAGATTTCTCTGAATACTGTTACCGGGACCTTTCCCCAAAATTCCTGCAGATGCAACAGCAATCTTTGCCATATCGGCCTGGAATGTTTTGTCCAGAATTGCCTGTTTCTCCTGTGGCGAGAGGGTATCTTCTGCTTTATTCTCAATCGTATGACTCTTTATTCTGTTTACCGCTGTCTCTAACCTTGGGAAAAGACCAAAGGCCATGTTAAGTACAACTATAAGCACCAGCATTGCAACTGCTATTCCTGCTGTTTTTAATAGATGCTTCCACTTAATTCCCGCAATAAGAAAGAGAAGAAAAGAGACAGCTCCTACTAAAAGGCCGGTAGATATACTACCGTAAAGGATTAGGAGTATAACAACGCCCAGTGGCGCCACTGCCCAGATTAAAAATTCTTTAAATGTTTCAAATTTAAAATCTTCGAGAATTTTTGCCAGATAAAGAACAACAGCAATTTTTGCAAACTCTGCAGGTTGAAACGAAATAACACCAATTCTCAGCCATCTTTCCGCTTCATTATAACTGCTACCCACTATCATAGTGGCTATCAGAAAGCCTATGGATATAATTATTCCAAAATAGGAGAGCATTCTGTACCAGCCCAGAGGAATTTTGTAGCAGATGTAAAGAGCAGTAAGCCCAAAGATTACAAATCTGAGTTGCTTGAAAAGGAAGTCCATAGTGCTTTTGTTCTCCCGGAATGCGAGAGAACTGCTGGAAGAGTAAACTGCAGCAATAGAGATAAGCGACAGCATAAATATGATAATCCATATCACCTTATCGCCCTTAAGTCTGTATATTATGTTCTTCTCTTCCATGAGTCTTTTAGGTCTCTTGTAATATTATAGTTTTTGCACAGCCTCCTTGAATAGCCGGCCTCTCTCTTCAAAATTTTTGAAAAGATCAAAGCTTGCACAGGCAGGAGATAGTAAAACGGTATCACCAGGCTGAGCAATATCATAGGCAATCTCAACAGCCTCTTTTGCAGAGGTTGCATCATACATTTTATCAACCATGCCTCCAAAAACTTCATGCAGTTTTGTATTGTCGGCACCAAGACAGATTATAGCCCTTACACGCTCTTTAACCAGCTCGAACAGAGGCTCATATTCATTTCCTTTGTCCTTTCCGCCGGCAATCCACACAACCGGAGTTGTCATGCTTTCAAGGGCATACCAAGTTGAGTTTACGTTTGTTGCTTTAGAGTCATTTATGTACAAAACATTTTTCACCTTAAGAACCTTCTCCATCCTATGCTCTACACCCTGAAAACTTGATAGGCTCTCTCTGAGAACTTCGTTATCTATGTCAAGTATCTTACCGGTTATAGCAGCAGCCATTGAATTGTAAACATTGTGTCTCCCCTGAAGTGAGAGTTCGTTCAAAAACATCTGGTACTCTCTGTCAACATAGTTTACATGCATTTTTTCGTCCTTCACAAAAGCGCCCTCTTCAACCTCTTTCTGTTGGCTGAAAGGGAGTTGTTTTGCATGCAAGACAATTTGATTGAGGTGTGAAATACTCACTTCGTCGTCGGCACAAAAAATAAAGCAATCATCGGCAGACATATTTTGTGTGATTCTGAATTTTGCCTTTATGTAGTTCTCCATCTGATTGTTGTATCTGTCAAGATGGTCTGGAGTAATATTTAGCAATACTGCGATGTCAGCTTTAAAGTCATACATCCCCTCCAGTTGAAAACTGCTCAACTCAAGAACATAATATTCATAGTTGCATGTTGCAACCTGAAATGCATAGCTCTGTCCTATATTTCCGGCCAGACCTACATTTAAACCCGCATTTTTTAGCAGAAAATAGATTATTGAAGCGGTAGTTGTTTTTCCGTTACTTCCCGTTACGCATATCTTTTTTGATTTGTCGTATCTGCCGGCAAATTCAATCTCCGATATAACCGGAACATTACTGTTTATTAACTCTTCGACAATTGGAACAGTATCCGGAATACCGGGGCTCTTAACCACAACAGAGGCGTTGAGAATCTTCTCTCTAGTGTGCCCACCCTCTTCATAAGGAATATCGTACTTTTCAAGCAACTCTCTGGCCTGGTCGGTCACCATATTGCTGTCGGAAAGAAACACTTCGTGCCCCTTAACCGTAGCAAGAACCGCTGTTCCCACTCCGCTTTCACCTCCGCCAAGAACGACAACTCTGTTCATATTATCTTATTTTTAATGTTATTATTGTTAATACTGCCAGGAAGATTGCGATAATCCAAAAACGGGTTACAATTTTTGCCTCCGGAAGCGCTCTCTTTGGAGATTTTATAATTGATTCACTGCTCTCTATCTGGAAATGGTGGTGCAGAGGTGACATTTTGAAAACCCTTACACCTTTACCATATTTTCTCTTTGTATACTTGAAATACACTCTCTGGATTATTACCGACAAACTCTCAACGAAGAAGATTCCGCAAAGGATAGGAATCAACAGCTCCTTTCTGATCATTACTGCTGCTACTGCAATAATGCCCCCGATTGCCAGACTTCCGGTGTCTCCCATAAACACCTGAGCAGGGTAGGAGTTATACCAAAGAAATCCAATAAGTGCACCAATGAAAGCTGCCATTACAACCACAATTTCTCCTGTGTTTGGCAGGTACATAATGTGGAGGTAGTTTGCATAAATTATATTACCGGACAAATATGCCAGGATTGCCAGTGTTGTGCCGACGATTACAGATAAACCTGTGGTTAGACCATCCATTCCATCTGTGAGATTTGTACCGTTGGAAACAGCAGTTACAATGAATATTATTGAAATGATATATATTATCCATGCAAAGTTTTTTCCGGCTTTTCCGTTGAATGGTGACAGCCATGCATAATCAAATTCATTGTCCTTTATAAACGGTATTGATGTTTTTGTGCTCTTTTCATCTTTAAAGTAGCTCAACCTTGACTCAAACCCCTCCTGCGAGACGATCTCAGATTTTGCATCCTTCTCCACAGAAGATGCAGGAACTCTAACGATTGCCTGATCACTTGCGTAGAGTGCAACTCCAACAATAAGCCCCAATCCTACCTGACCAAATATTTTAAACTTCCCCTTAAGCCCCTCTTTATTCTTTTTGAACACCTTTATGTAGTCGTCTACAAAACCGATAAAGCCAAGCCATATGGCTGTTACTATAAGGAGCAGAACATATATGTTTGTAAGATCTCCAAGTAAAAGCGCAGGAATCAGGGTTGCAATCAAAATAATTATTCCACCCATAGTAGGAGTCCCCTTTTTCTGAAGTTGTCCCTCTAGCCCTAAATCACGTATATCTTCACCAATCTGCTTCATGGCGAGTTTATGTATGATTTTTTTACCCACAAAAAGGGCAATAACCAGTGATAGGAGTATGGCAGCAAATGCTCTGAAAGTGATGTATCTGAACAGCCCCATTCCCGGGAAGTCCACACTATCTTTAAGATATTCGAATAAGTTGTATAACATTGCCTTATTGTTTTATATCAAAAATCTCCTGAATAATCTCCTTATCATCAAAATGGTGCTTCACACCCTTCACGTCCTGATAATTCTCATGACCCTTGCCTGCCACCAGAATCAGTGATCCGGGCTGCGCAAGTGCTGCTGCTGTCCTTATTGCCTCTCTGCGATCTGTGATAAAGAGAGCTCTTGCACGCTCTGTAAGGGTAAATCCCTTTTTTATATCCTCAATAATCTGTTCAGGTTCTTCAAAGCGGGGATTATCTGATGTTACGATAATCTTATTTGAATATTTTGCAGAGACCTGAGCCATCTCAGGCCTTTTTGTCTTGTCCCTGTCTCCTCCGCAACCGAATACAGTAATTATCTCTCTCCCCGCAGCGCTATCACTTAGCGTTTTTAATACGTTTTCCAGAGCATCGGGTGTATGTGCATAATCAACAACAGCTGTTATATCCTGCCCTCCCTTTATGTATTCCAGTCTTCCTGATACCGACTCCAACGAGCTTAATGCTACCAATGTCTCCTCTTGTGCGGCTCCAAGTAGGATTGCAGTTGAGTAAACAGCCAGAAGATTATATGCATTATGGGTGCCTATGAATTTTGTCCACACCTCCTTGTTGCCTATCCTAAGCAACATTCCGTCAAGGCTGTTTTCAATTATTCTGCAATTGTATGAGGCAGGTGAAAGGCATGAGTAGGTATGAATTTTTGCGTTGCAGTTCTGCACCATAACCAAACCGTTTTTGTCATCAATGTTGGTTAGTGCAAAACAGTCTGCAGGCAGATTGTCAAACAGGATTTTCTTAGCCTTTATATACTCTATAAATGTCTTATGGTAATCAAGATGATCATGTGTTATATTTGAGAAGATTGCTCCTGCGAATGTCAATCCGGCAACTCTTTGTTGATCGAGTGAGTGAGAGCTAACCTCCATAAAGCAGTATTCACACCCGAACTCTGCCATGGTTGAGATCAGGGAGTTAATACTTACAGGATCGGGAGTTGTGTGGGTTGCCTCAAATTTTTTGTCTCCTATGTAATTTGCAATTGTAGAGAGCAGACCGCACTTATAGCCCAACTTTGTAAACAGTTGATAAAGAAGAGTAACGGTAGTGGTTTTCCCATTTGTTCCTGTGATTCCTACCAATTTTATCTTTTCAGAAGGATTTCCAAAGAATTCAGAAGCAGCTACACCCAGTGCGTAGTGGCTGTTTTTGACCAGTATAGTTGTTGTGCCTGAAGGAACATTAGCTGAATCTTCACATAAAATGGCAACAGCTCCTGAATTCAGGGCCGAAGCAATATAGCTGTGACCATCTGATGTTGTACCCTTTAAAGCTACAAAGAGCGATCCCTGCTTTACCTCTCTTGAGTCAAAAACCACCGACGATATCTCTTTATTAGTATCACCGATAATTTTAAGGCAATTAATATTTTGTATGATATTATTTAACAACATAAAACTCTGAAAGTTGAAGGTCAATAACTCCGTTTAGGGGTAGGTAGGCTCCAGGTGCAGGATTTTGCAAAGTAACCCTCCCTTTGCCTTTGAACTGAACTCTGAATCCTCTGTTTTCCAGAAGATAAAGAGCATCTTTAAGCCCCATGTTGGTAACATCGGGAACTGAGTCGTTTGGTACAGCCTCGTATGACACCAAAGCCTTACCTGTGCTGTCTCTCCTAAGCCACTCTCCCTGAGCAACCGATCTAAAGCTTGTTTTTAATCTTGGCAATACAGCTCTTACTGATGAACCTGCTCCGGCAAGAACCTCCGGGTACTCCTCTCTCTCCTCTGCCTTTATCGGCTCTGTCCAATGCGGGCTAGTTGAGTATATTTTATCTGCTACAAGTTTGAACACAGGTGCTGCCCATGCTCCACCGTAAAAGTTACCGCTTGTCTTGTTAGTATATAGTACAACAATGGCAGAGTATTCAGGATTGTCGGATGGGAAGAACCCTGCAAAAGATGCCTGGTGCTTCTTGTTTCCATAAGCATCTTTATATCTGCCATCAAATGCTATCTGAGCTGTTCCGGTTTTGCCTGATATTTTATAGTTAGGATTGTCCAGAGGTTTTGCAGTACCATGCTCTACTACTCCTCTGAGGGCTCTGTGTACCTGTTCGATCGTTTTCTTTGAGCACACAGAGCCGCTCACCTCTTGCGGACCAAACTCTTTTACTATTACACCATTCTTTTGCAGATTCTCTACAAAATAGGGTTTCATCATCTTGCCATTGTTGGCAATAGCATTGTAAAAGGTAAGTGTATGCAGAGGGGTGAGAAGAGAGAAGTAACCAATTGACATCATTGGCAGAGATAATCTGGACCACATGGGATCGCCGGGCATATATATTGCAGCTCTTGCCTCTCCCGGAAGATCGAGGTTAAACCGTTCATTAATCTTCATGTTCATAATGCGGTTCACATAACTCTTTTCGTTATTGGCATAGTGTTCAACCGCAAGTTTTGCAAAGGCCACATTTGATGATTTTTCAAATGCCTCAAGCACACTTATATTACCATATCCGCCTGCTCTTACATCTGTGAAATTTGTAGTACTGTATGCCCATTTACCGTTTCCGGCATCTACCCTTGTATCAAGAGTTACAAATCCATCTTCGAGCAATGCTACCAGGGTGGCAAGTTTAAATGTTGAGCCGGGCTCTGTTGCATGAGCTACGGCATAGTTGTAAGATTCGTCAAATGTTCCGCCTTCCCCCTTTTTCATGTTTGCAATTGCCCTGATTGCACCGGTTTTAACCTCCATAACAATTACAGTTGCACCTTCAAAAACATCTGATTTTGATAATTGCTCTCTTAAAGCATTTTCGGCAGCCTCCTGAATTTCAATGCTTAAAGTTGTCTGAACATCCATACCATCATTCGGAAGGATTATCTCCTCACCGATAACCGGCACCCATTCGCCTCCCAACATTCTCTGTACCGTTTGTCTGCCCGGAATACCTTTGAGATAGTAATCGTAGCTCTTCTCTATTCCGACACCAACACCTTCATTATTTAAAAAGCCGATTGTTCTGTATGCAAGCCTTCCATATGGGTTGTTCCTTCTGTTTCTCTGCTCGGTGATAATTCCTCCACGGTTAACCCCCTCTTTAAAAATCGGGAACTTTCTTATCTGAAGCATTTCACTGTAGTCAACCAGTCGGCTTCCAACGGTTTTATACCTTTTACCCTCTTTTCTTGCAGTTACTAGTTCTCGCTTATACTCAGCAGCTCCCTTATCTTTGTAAAATAATGAGAGTTCTCTTGAAAGAGCATCAATATTGTTGTTAAATAGAGTATCAATAGGCACTACGCAATCCATTCTTATCTGGAAATATGGCACAGATGCCGAAAGGGGCCTCCCATCCATTGCAAGAACGCTACCCCTTGTTGCCTCAATCTCCTCTTGTCTAAACGAGATATCAGTATCACTAATTTTAATATCGGCAAAGTATTGAAGGAATATGATTCGCCACATTATCCTAATGGTTAGAATAATGAGTAAAACATAAACGATATATACCCTTTTTATGAATGTGTTCATAAAGTTACTCTCCGATAATTACCCTTTTTGGAGGGTTCTGTGGTGCTTTTAATGTTGAGTTAAGCTCTAAAAGTCTCTTTTCGACCTCGAGTCTCTTGCTTTGATATTGCAACCGTGCAGATTTGCTTGTGAAGTCTGCCTTCAGGTGTTTAAGTTCTCTCTGATTCCTTCTTTCGATGAGGAGACTGCTCTCCATTCCAAAGTTTATGGTTATGTAAAGGATTACGAGGACAAACAGAAACAGGACAAAACGGGCATGTTGCAGGATACCGCTGTGCAGGAGTATTTGACCCCCAAGTATCTCATTCATCCAGTTTTTCTTAGCCATAGTCAGGTTCTTTTAATCATACTCTTTCTGCAACTCGTAATTTTGCGCTTCTTGCCCTTGTGTTAGACGATATCTCCTCTTCTGAAGGAGTTACCGGCTTTTTTGTTATAATTTTAAAAGGGGTCTCAAACTTTCCATATAAATCTTTTTCTATCTTTCCCTCTGTATTTCCCGATTTCATAAAAATTTTAACCATTCTGTCTTCTAATGAATGATAGGTGATTACTACCAACCTTCCACCCGGTTTAAGAATCTCTTTTGTATCATTTAAAAAATATTCAAGTGCCTTCATCTCTCCGTTTACCTCAATTCTTAAGGCCTGATATATCTTTGCCAGATATTTGTGCTCCGAGAATTTTGGCAGGACCGGGGCTAGTGCCCTGTTCAGATCTGTTGTGGTTTTTATCGCCATCTTCTCTCTCTCCCGGCATATAAGTGATGCCACCTTCCTGCTGTTTTCAACCTCGCCATATTTCCAGAGCACACTTGAGAGCTCCTCTTGCTGATAACTATTTAAAACATCTGCTGCAGTCTGCTTGGCAAGCGTGTTCATTCTCATATCCAGGAGCGAGTCAAATCTGAAGGAAAATCCTCTCTGCTCTGTGTCGAACTGATGAGAGGAGACCCCAAGATCTGCCAATATTCCGTCCAGTTTTTCATATCCGTGGTACCTGACATAATTTCTCAGAAATCTGAAATTATTATGAACAAGAACCAACCTTTTGTCATCCGGTGCATTTTTCAACGCATCGGTATCTCTATCCATTGCAATCAACTGACCTTTTTTGTCGAGTCTGTTCAGTATCTCCCGGCTGTGTCCGCCGCCACCAAAAGTTACATCGGCATAGATGCCCCCTTTGGATAAAACCAAAGCTGATACACTCTCTTCAAGTAGTACAGGTGTGTGGTAAATTCCCATAACCGGCCTCTCCTTATCCTAAGATTTTCTCTGCTAATTCCGAATAGTCATTTCCGGGGAGTCTGTCCTGGCTATAATTTTCTTTTGCCCAGATTTCAACTTTGTGGTCATTGCCTGCAAAAAGCACCTCCTTATCTACTCCGATTTCACTCAGGAGCCGTTTAGGAATTGATATTCTGCCAAATTTTTCATCGGGTTCAACCAAGGCTCTGTCTCTCATGTACTCCCTCCAGAAGAGGGCGTGCTCTTTCTTAAAAAAATTGAGACGAGATTTTACCTCCTCAGATTGTCTGATCCACTCATCATAGGTGTACATCTCCAGACAATTGAAATAGAGGTCTTTTTTAACCACAAACCTAAGGTCAGCGGAGCCACCCAGCATAGCTTTAAGTGACGAAGGAAAAACTACTCTCCCTTTGTCATCTATCTTTGCTGTATGTTCTCCTATGAACTTTATCATTACTAACCCTGAATTGTGGATTTGACCTAGGCAAATTTAAAGAATCTTTTCCACTTTATTACAAATTTTTACAATTTTTTCCACATATTTTTCAACAGTCTTGGATTAATTATCTATCTTCGAGCAACAAAATGGATAATGATGAAGAGGATTTTTTTAATTGCACTAATTTTAACTCAGCTCTCATGCACTTCAAAGAGAGGAGAAAATGTAGAAAGTCTTGAGACGGAAGTTGCAGAAAATGAAGTATATGAATTTGGATTTCCGATGTCGGAATTTGAGTCCGAAGAGGGGCAAATCAAACGTGGAGAGTTCTTCACAAATTTAATGACATCACTAGGTGTTCCTCAATCAGATATTTACTCTCTGACCCAGGCATCAAGGGGAATTTTTGATCTTAGAAAGATAAAAATTGGAAACAGCTATAAAGCTTTCTTCACAAAGGACGAAGATCGCAAACTTGCATACCTGGTTTATGAGGACACAAAAACATCTTTCGTAACATTTGGTGTACACGATTCAATTGATGTAAAGGTTTCGGAGCGAGCGATTGAGAGCAGATTAAAAATGGCAGCAGTAACAATAAACTCATCTCTTTGGAACGATGTTGTAAGGGCAGGTTATAACCCTCTTCTTGCTCTGAGGTTATCTGACATTTATGCCTGGTCAATAGACTTTTTTGGACTAAGAAAGGGAGACTCATTTGTGACAATATACGAAGAGTTATATGTTGGCGATAAGTTTGTGGATATAGGTACAATACATGGGGCATATTTTACTCATGCAGGCAGGGAGTATGATGCTTATCGTTTTATTCAGGATGAAGTTGCCCAATACTGGAACGAAAAGGGAGAAAATCTGAGGAAAGCATTTCTTAAGGCACCATTGAGTTTTTCACGGATTTCGTCGGGATTTTCATACGCACGCAGGCATCCGGTAACAAGAGTGGTAAGACCTCACACGGGAGTTGATTATGCAGCACCAAGGGGAACTCCGGTAATGAGCATCGGTGACGGAGTTGTAATTCAGAAAAGTTATGCAGGTGGAGGAGGAAACACCGTTAGAATTAAACACAATTCAACTTATACAACAGCTTATCTACATCTTCACAACTATGCAAAAGGGCTGGCTGTCGGGAAAAGAGTGAGACAGGGAGAGGTTATTGGCTATGTTGGAAGCACAGGTCTGTCAACCGGCCCGCATCTCGACTTTAGAGTATGGAAGAACGGAAAAGCGATTAATCCTCTCACCATGGAGGCACCTCCTGCAGATCCGATTAAAAAGGCAAGCACAGAGTCATTCAAGGAGAGTGTAGCAATGATTAAGATGCAGCGGGACTCTCTAATTTCAGTTGGTTATATTGACTCCCTGATTCTTAAATTGGGAAAGAGATAATATGGTATTATCTTTGCCGTGTAATTAATATAAACATGGCGGACGAAAAGATAATATTTTCAATGAACGGCGTCGGTAAAATACTGCCGACCAACAATAAAGCAATTCTTAAAGACATTTACCTCTCCTTTTTTTACGGAGCTAAGATTGGTATAATAGGTCTTAACGGATCTGGAAAATCAACTTTGCTTAAGATTATTGCAGGGGTTGAGAAATCAATACAGGGTGATGTAGTATGGGCACCGGGTTATACCGTAGGTTACCTGGAGCAGGAGCCTGTACTTGACGAAAGTAAAACCGTACTAGACATTGTTAAAGAGGGAGCACACGAAGTGGTTGACCTTCTCAAGCAGTACGAAGAGGTGAATGCAAAATTTGCAGAGCCTATGGAGGATGATGAGATGGCTAAGTTAATTGACCTTCAGGGAGAGTTAACAGACAAAATCGAACATCTAAACGGCTGGGATATTGACTCAAAGTTGGAGAAGGCAATGGATGCCCTTCAGTGCCCCGAGCCGGATGCTCTGGTTAAACACCTGAGCGGAGGAGAAAAGCGCAGAATCGCACTTTGCAGACTTCTCCTAAAAGAACCCGATGTACTTCTTCTGGACGAGCCAACCAACCACCTTGATACCGAGAGTATTCAGTGGCTTGAGGCCCACTTACAGCAATACAAGGGAACAGTAATAGCCGTAACCCACGACCGTTACTTCCTTGACAATGTTGCAGGATGGATTCTTGAACTGGACAGAGGAGAGGGAATTCCATGGAAGGGTAACTACACTTCATGGCTGGAGCAGAAATCTACCAGACTGGCACAAGAGGAGAAGCAGGAGAGTAAAAGAAGAAAGACACTTGAGCGTGAGCTGGAGTGGGTAAGAATGGCCCCGAAAGCTCGTCAGGCTAAATCAAAGGCACGACTTTCTGCTTATGAAAAGCTCCTTAACGAAGATGGCAGGGCAAAAGAGGAGAGGTTGGAGATGTTTATTCCAAACGGACCAAGGCTGGGTGATAAGGTGATTGAGGCGACTAAGGTGGTAAAGGGTTTTGGTGACAGAGTTCTGTTTGAAGATATGAACTTTAAGCTACCTCCTGCTGGAATTGTAGGTGTTATCGGGCCAAACGGAGCAGGTAAAACAACCCTGTTCAGACTTATCATGGGAATAGATAACGCAGATTCAGGAAGCTTTACGGTTGGAGAGACTGTTAAGATTGCATATGTAGATCAGCAGCACAGATTGATTGACCCGGATAAGACGGTTTATGAAACAATATCCCAGAACTCCGAATTTGTAAAGCTTGGCAATAAAGAGGTAAATGCAAGGGCCTATGTCTCAAGATTTAACTTTTCGGGTGCAGACCAGGAGAAGATGTGCGGCATTTTGTCGGGTGGTGAGAGAAACCGCCTTCACCTTGCCCTTACACTAAAAGAGGAGGCAAATGTTTTGCTTCTTGACGAGCCTACCAATGATGTGGATGTTAACACAATAAGGGCGCTTGAAGAGGGTCTGGAAAACTTTGCAGGTTGTGCGGTAATCATTTCGCACGACAGATGGTTTCTGGACAGAATTGCAACCCATATACTTGCCTTTGAAGGAGATTCAAAGACCTACTTCTTTGAAGGAAGCTACTCAGAATACGAGGAGAACAAAAAGAGAAGAATGGGTGATATCACTCCGAAGAGATTCAAGTACAAAAAACTAACGCGCTAAACATGTCTGTCAGCGAGCTCAATCCACCGCTCTCCGGTGGTTTCAAGCTCCTGAATCACCTCTGCATACCTCGCCGAGGTTTTAAGCAGATTATCTGACATAAGAGTCCCCGAATTAAGAGCAGTCTCAAGGCTGCTCTTTTCATTTTCAAGATTTGCAATTAATTTCTCGAGAGTCTCCAGCTCCTTTTTCTCTTTGAACGAAAGCTTAACCTTACCACCCTGCTCAGGCAAACTTCTCATACTATCCCTTGATGTGCTCTCCTCTCTCACTGCACGCCCCTTTTGAACCTCTTGTCTCTCCAGTTCACGCATCATCTCCCTGTACTCAGAGTATTTGCCAACATAATCCTTAATTACGCCATTTCCCTCAAAAACAAACAGATGCTGAGCAATTTTATCCAGAAAATATCTATCGTGGGTCACCACAATCACACATCCGGTAAAAGAATCCAGATACTCCTCCAGAACATTAAGACTCATTATGTCCAAATCGTTTGTAGGCTCATCAAGTATCAAAAAATTGGGGCTTTTCATCAGAACTGTTACAAGGTACAGTCTGCGCCTTTCACCACCGCTCAATGTGCCGATTTTATTGTATTGCATGTTATGCGGAAAGAGAAAACGATTCAGAAACGAGGCTACGGGAATGGTGTTTCCGTCAGACAGAGTAATAACCTCCGCAAACTTTCTTACCGCCTCAATAACCGTCTCTTCAGGATCAAACTCAAGCCCCTTTTGTCTGTAATATCCAAAAACAATGGTCTCTCCCAACTCTCTTTCACCGGAATTATGTTTAATTGCTCCGGTTAAAACTTCAAGAAATGTTGTTTTTCCAACACCGTTTGGCCCTACGAGACCAATTTTCTCACCTCTGGCAAAGTTGTAAGTAAAACTGTCAATTGTTTTATAGTCACCAAAAGAGTGAGATAACTTTTTACAGTGTATTATCTTTTTGCCAAGGCGTGATGTGGCCACATCGATACTTATATTTTTTTCGCGGGTAACCTTTTCGGCCCTCTCTTTTAATTCATAGAATGCATTTATCCGGTACTTTGCCTTTGTGGCTCTTGCCTGCGGCATCCTGCGCATCCATTCAAGTTCTCCTTTGAGAAGATTTTTAGCCCGGTCTGTTTCGGAGTTATAGTTATCAATTCTCTGCTCTCTCTTCTCAAGAAAATAGGAGTAGTTACCGTTATATGTGTATAGCGAGCCGTTTTCGAGCTCAATAATTTTGTTGCAAACTCTGTCCAGAAAATATCTGTCGTGAGTAACCATAAGAATTGTTGATTTGCCCCGTTTGAGATACTCTTCAAGATATTCAGTAATATCAAGATCCAGGTGATTTGTAGGCTCATCAAGAATAATCAGATCAGATTCGGCAATCATCATCTTTGCAAGAGCCACCCTCTTTCTCTGACCTCCCGAAAGCTCTCCCATTTTGTTGTTAAGTCCCTCTATCTTAAGCCCTGTAAGGATCTGTTTTATACGCAATTCATACTGCCATCCGTTAAGGTGATCCATATCGTGAATTGCATCCTGCAGCTCTTTCTGAGTCCCGGAAAGCAAGGCTTTTTCGTAGCGGGCAACTGCAGCAGAAGTCTCATCAGAAGAGATATACACCTCCTGAAAAAGAGTCCTTTCGGGATTGAATTCCGGCTCTTGCTCCAACCAGGCGATGCCTGTGTTTGAAAAGAGTTTTACGCTGCCACCTCTGTCAGAGGTATCTTTTCCTGCAAGTATCTTTAAAAGTGAGCTTTTACCACTCCCGTTAGGGGCAATCAAAGCCACCTTTTCTCCCTCGTTAATATTAAGATCCAGATTCTCAAAAAGAACCTTTGTTCCGTAACTCTTGGATAGTTTTTCTGCCTGTAATACCGATGCCATACTGCAAAGGTAAGCAGCGCACCGCTCTGCACCAAATGCGCTTACTTGAATGTTTGAATTATTTTAACAATCTGCCTACATATCTTTATTTTATTGAGCGCAATAATGCTAATAATCGGTTAGTTAGAAAAATTTTCCAGAGAGTTGTCAACATTATTAAAAACTTTGGGAGCTGTTGTATTTACTTGTGTTTTGAGCAATTTTATACAGTGTAATTATGAACTAATCAGTATTTTATGAGCATTTTATGTGCAAATATTTAAAAAATAATTATTATGTTTGGTAAATTCTAAGAGTAAAACTGAAAAAATATTTTATACATGAAAAGAACTCTTTTATTAATCTCTCTGCTGGTATTTGCCTGCAATCTAATGTCACAGGAATATTATACCGATAAATGGGAAAGATGTCAGCCTAAACAGGCAATGTATGCCCTCTTTAGTCCTGTGTCGGACAGCACCAATTTTCACCCGGTAAAAATAATGGCAAAGGGTAAATATACCGGAGTTGATGGCTTTTTTGCAACCAATGATAAGAAGAGTGGAAATCTTATTATTTTTGGGAAAGGCATGACAAGAATTCTTTACAATGCAGCTTATGTAAATGGATTAAGACACGGACCTACAAGAGTATTCAGACTGGATGGCACTGTTATAGGCATTCAGCGATATATTGGTGGTAAACAAAACGGAGTAAGTGAATACTATTTCAGAAGCGGAAAGAGATCTGCAGCTATCGATTATAAAGATAATAAAATACTCAAAGAGGAGTACTGGGACGAAGACGGAACAGTTGTGACCGACAAGTCAAGAATTACTCAAAAGCCATTATTCAAAGGCAAGCCTGTGGAGTCGGAATTTGTGTTCTGGGTATCAAGAAACCTCACCTATCCGGAAAATTGCAGAGATGCAAAAATTGAGGGAAAAGTTACACTTAGCTTTACAATAACAGAAGAGGGCCGCCTAATAGATATCGAGGTTGTAAGCAGCCCTCATCCGGATTTGTCCGCAGAGGCGGTCTCAGTTGTTAGCAATGCTCCTCCATTTAATCCCGGCAGAAGATACAATCAGGATGTTAGCGTAAGATATTTTTTCCCGATTATATTCAAACTGCAGGAGGCACACAGAAGAGCTTACTGATTTAAATTTCAATTTTAACTGGTTTTACCATATTTGCAGGGTCAAGAATCTTGTCCATCTGTTCTTTTGTGAGCACACCCTTCTCAAGAACTAGTTTGTAAACACTCTTCCCTGACTGGAGAGCCTCTTTTGCAATTTCGCTACTCTTTTCATAGCCAATAAATGGCTTAAGGGCGGTTACAATTCCGATTGAGTTCTCTACCATATTGCGGCAATGCTCCGGATTGGCCTTTATGCCATCGATGCACTCAACCCTAAGGGTGTTAAGAGCTCTTATCATCCAGTCGCTTGACTCAACAATGCTCTGAACCATAACCGGTTCCATTACATTTAGCTCAAGTTGTGCCGCCTCTGAGGCCATACAAACTGCAGCCTCGTTGCCTATGATTTTAAAGCACACCTGATTAACAACTTCCGGAATTACAGGGTTTACTTTACCCGGCATAATTGATGATCCCGGCTGTTTTGGAGGGAGGCTGATCTCTGCAATACCTGTTCTTGGCCCTGAAGAGAGTATTCTTAGGTCATTACAAATTTTTGATAACCTTATTGCTATCATTTTCAGTGCAGAGGCGTATGATACCATGCATGAGGTGTCGTGCGTAGCCTCTATGAGGTTCCCGGCAAGCTTTATATCCCAACCTGTGATTTTTCGGATGTTTTTGATGCACTCTTCGGCATACCCCGGTTCGGCCGTAATGCCCGTTCCTATGGCTGTTGCCCCCATGTTTATTTCGAGGAATTCAGTAGCAGACCTTTCAAGTCTTTCCAGCTCGTGCTTCATGGCTGAGGCATATGCTCCAAAGCTTTGCCCAAGTGTCATTGGAACAGCATCCTGCAATTGGGTCCTTCCCATCTTTATGATGCCGGCAAACTCTTTTTCCTTTTTTTCAAACGATAATATAAGGTTTTCCATTGCGTCCCTTACATGGAAGTGGGTAAGATAGAGCCCTATGTGCATTGCGCTCGGGTAGGCATCGTTTGTTGATTGTGCCATATTTACATGATCATTAGGACTGCAGAACTGGTACTGCCCACGCTCTTTTCCCATTATTTCAAGTGCCCTGTTTGCAATAACCTCGTTTGCGTTCATGTTTACACTTGTACCGGCTCCACCCTGTACCATATCAATCGGGAAGTGTTCAAGGTGTTCTCCATCCATAAGTTCTTTACAAGCAGCAACAACTGCGCTTGTAATTTGATCGCTCACAAGGCCAAGTTTGTGGTTAGCCAGAATGGCTCCCATCTTAACAATACCAAGCGCTTTGGTAAATTCGGGGTATTCAGAGAGGTAGTCCCTGCTTATGTCAAAATTCTCTACGCATCTTAATGTCTGAATTCCGAAAAGGGCCTCAACCGGAACCTCTTTTTCTCCCAGCAAATCGTGTTCGGTGCGGGTCTTTCCGCTTTCGGTAAATTGAAATCTTCCCATCTCTGTACTATTTTAAAAATGTGCGGCAAAGGTAATAAATTGAAATGAAAAATGCTACTTTTGCTTACAAATTGCAATAATCAGAGATTCAGTATATTGAGATTTGAAAAAATGCCCGAAATCAGGCAAAGAATTTATTTACCTTTTTCAAGGCAGATGGAAGGGCAAATACCACAACACGGTCGTACGGTTTTATCTCGCTGTCGCCAAGGGCAATAAAGCTGTTGTTTCCTCTAATGACTCCTCCAATAATTGCATCTTTAGGGAACCCTAAGTTGCGGACTTTATCCTTAGTGATTGCGCTGTTTGGGTTAACGATAAACTCTAGAATTTCGGCATCCGAACCGTTGAGACATTTAATTGACTGAACTTTGTTTGAGAGGGTAAAGCGGAAAATGCGGCTTGCTGTAATCAGTTTTTTATTGATTACGGCATCAACTCCCATTCCCTCTGCCAATTTTATATAATCTATATTTTCTACCTCGGCAATAGTTTTGGCAACACCCATCTTCTTAGCCATTACACATGACAGGATGTTTGTCTCTGAACTACTGGTTACTGCCACAAAAGCGTCAAAATCATTGACATCCTCTTCTATCAAAAGGTCAGTGTTACGGGCATCGCCGTTAATGACAAGCGTTTTTGACAGCCTTTCATTTAGAACATCACAGCGCTCGCGTCTCTTCTCAATGAGCTTTATATAGTCTATGCTACCCTCAAGTTTTTTAGCGACCATCTCTCCGATTCTTCCTCCGCCAACAATCATAAGACGTTTAACATCAATGTTGTTTTTGCCGGAATAACTCATAACTTCTTGAACTCCCGACCTTTTTGATATTACAAATACCAAATCGTGCATCTTAAACCTTGTAGAGCTTCTTGGGATTATTGTCTGACCCTCACGGGAGATTGCCACTGCCCTGTACTCAAGCTCTCCCTCAGATGTATAATCTGCAAGAGTTTTGTCAATTAGGGGGGCTCCGTCGTCAAGTCTGAAGACAATTAGCTGAAGTTTTCCTCCGGAAAAGTCCATGAATTCAGATGTTCCGGTCTGTTTAAGTAGGTCTGTGATTTCGTGCGATGCTATCTTTTCGGGGTAAAACAACAGATCAATACCCATCTCAGTAAAGAGGAGTTTGTTCTCGTTTTGAAGATATTCGTCGTTATTGATTCTTGCCGTAACCTTTGAGCTGCCCATCTTTTTTGCGAGGAGGGCACTTATGATGTTAACATCCTGCTCCTGTGAGGGGCTAACGGCTATAAAGAGATCGGCCTTGGCAGCTCCTGCGTAGGCAAGGGTTTTGATTGAAGTTGGAGAGCCGTAAACGGTAATAACATCTGAGCTCTCAGCAACACGATTCAACCTTGACTCTTCGTTATCAATAATAGTAAGGTCGTGGTACTCGTTGCTGAGCATTTTTGCCAGGTGACTGCCTACTTCGCCTGCTCCGGCAATAATTATTTTCATTTCAGACTATATTTAATACTCCTCCTCGTTAAAGAAGAAGTCCTCTTTGCTTGGGTAATCAGGCCAGATATCCTCTATGCTGTCATACACCTCTCCATCATCCTCAAGGTCTTCGAGATTTTCAATTACTTCCAACGGTGCACCTGAGCGGGTTGCATAATCTATCAACTCCTCTTTAGTTGCCGGCCAAGGAGCATCTTCAAGTTTAGATGCCAGTTCTAATGTCCAATACATAGTGCAAAGAATTAATTTTTAAGTACTTACAATTAAATACTAAAATAGTGTGCGAAGATAATGAATAATTTTTAATATACAAGATTATTGATACCAGAAATCATCGGGAACATTATTGATCATTGCTAAGTATCTGGCATACACATACAGATAATCAGAGAGTCTGTTGAGATATTTTATTGCGCTCTCTACTCTTGGTTCTGAAATCAGAGCAATTGATGATCTCTCTGCACGACGGCAAACTGTTCTTGCAATATGACACTCTGCAGATACCCTTGGCTTGCCCGGAAGAATAAATGCATTTTGAGCAGGAAGCTCTGCAGTCATCAGGTCTATTTGCTCCTCAAGAAATTCTATTTCAGATGTTTCCAGACATTTTATCTTTTTTGATTGCTCGGCATCTGAGGCAAAATGGGCTGCAATTAGCATTAGGTTTGCCTGAATTCTGCGGAGGTTTTCGTGATAGGGAGCTCCATCGGCATCTGCCCTAAGTAGTGCAATGTGAGAGATCAGTTCGTCAACATTACCGTAGGCATTTACCTTTGGATCATCCTTGCTGACCCTTGTCCCACCAACAAGAGAGGTTTTCCCTTTGTCGCCGGTTTTAGTATATACTTTCATGATTTTAGCTCTCCTTAATCGGTTGACTGTTTAACTCGTCAGATTCAACGATTCCATCCCTGAGACGGATTATTCTTCTGGCATGTTTGGCAATATCCTCTTCATGAGTAACTACAATAATTGTATTTCCCATATTGTATATATCATCAAAGAGCTTCATAATATCTTTTGAGGTCTTGGAGTCAAGATTGCCTGTTGGTTCATCGGCAAGAATAATTGATGGTTTGTTAACCAGAGCTCTTGCAACGGCAACTCTTTGGCGTTGTCCGCCTGAGAGTTCGTTTGGTTTGTGGTGACTCCTGTCTGTGAGGTCAACGCTGGCAAGTGCCTCGTTTGCCCTGCGGTCTCTCTCAGCCTTGCCTGCGCCAGAATAGATAAGCGGTAGTGAGACATTGTCAAGGGCTGTATAGCGCGGGAGCAGGTTGAAAGATTGAAAAACAAAACCGATCTCTTTGTTTCTCACCTCGGCAAGCTCTCCGTCATCCATTTTAGAAACATCTGTTCCGTTGAGAATGTATGTCCCTGCAGTGGGGCTGTCAAGACAACCAAGAATATTCATCATTGTTGATTTTCCTGAGCCCGACGGACCCATGATTGCAACATATTCATTTTGGTTTATTACTATGTCCACTCCGTTTAAGGCTTTCACTTCCTGATTGCCAACAGTGTAGAACTTCTTGATTCCGTGAATCCTGATGATTTCTTTGCTCATCGTAATCTGTTTTAGAATGCAAATCTATAAAATAAAGAGGTTCGAAGGTCTATTTCTTACCAAATTGTACTCTACTGCCTTTTCAAACATATAGTTAACAGCCTCCTGACCCTTTGAGCCTATCTCAAGTGTAAAATCATTAACAAAAAGAGCGATGTGTTTGTTTATGACCTCTTGATCAAGTTCTCTGGCATAGCTGCACACATAATCTTTTGAAATAACGGGGTTGTTAATTGCGTATTTAATACTTCGGTGCAAAACCCTGTTTATTTTTTGGGCTAAAGCCTCTTCCAGACTCCTGGAAACTGCAATTCCCCCGAGAGGTATTGGCAGTTGACTTATCTGTTGCCATTTTTCACCAAGATCGGCTATTAGTTTTAACCCCTTTTGTTTATATGTAAATCTCCCCTCGTGAATTAAAACACCTCCTGCGAATTGGCCGCTCGATACCCTCTTTTCGATATCAGAGAAGATTACCGGTGTTGTATGCGTAATCTGAGGGTATATAATTTTTAACAAAAGGGCAGCTGTTGTAAGCTCTCCCGGTATAGCTATGTTGCTCGTGGCTAATAGTTTTGTATTTATGGAGCCATCCTCTTTCAAAAGTGAGTTGGCGTCACTTGTTACAAACAGGGGGCCGTTATTATAACCCAGAGCACTGCCTGAACGGAGCATAATATATTGTTGGGAAAAATGGAAATAGGCGTGGTAGCTCATTTTGCAAATATCATATTCTCCCCTGGATGCACCTTGATTTAGGTTTTCTACATCGGCCAGTGTTACCTCAAATGATAACCCCTCGCAATCAACCAAAGAGTGAACCATTGCATGAAATATGAATGTGTCATTTGGGCAGGGTGAATATGCAAGTTTCAGCTTCATTGAACAAGTGCCTCAAACATTGTTTTGCAGGCATCTCTAAGAGAATCGAGTGCCAGCGGGATGTTCCACTTTGATCTGTCTCTCTCTCCAACCTCATTTGATACTGACCGCAACTCAAGAAACGGCACCTTTTCGAGTATGCAAACATAGAAGAATGCGGCACCCTCCATACTCTCTATCTGAGGTTTAAAGTCCTTAACCAACTGGGTTGTCTTTTCGGGCAGTCCGCTGACTGTCTGAACGGTAACTGCTGTAGCCTTTTTAAATTTCTTAAGGGCGCTCTCGAGCTCACTTTGCAATTTTGGAGCATGAAGGGCTCCTCCTTTGTATGGGTGAGTATCAGCATCAAGGATTTTATAATCAAAAAGAGTTTGGAATCCGCCAAAGGTCTCAAAGCCAAGATCGCCAAAAAACTCTTTTTCAATTCTTGCTACAGACCCGATTGGAAAGTCAGGAGTAAAACTGCCTGCAATTCCTATATTTAGCACAAGATCAAATCTCTCAGAAGCTGTGTTTAGTATTTTGGTAAGACGGTAACTGGATGATGTTGTTCCTATGCCTGTAAGCATGTATGTTACATCCAAACCATAGCTCTGTTTCTTTGATAATGAGTTAAATGCCTGTTTTGCGGTGATTATCTCTTCCTCTTCGGCTGCTGTAATCAGAATTCTCATTAGTATTTTTTTTGTAATATTGCACGAAATTAGACAATTATTATGGCATATACAAAGATAGAGCAGTACGATGAGGAGACAACTCAGGAGCTTGCTAAAAACTATAAAAATGTATTGGATCTGATAGGAGAGGATTCAGATAGAGAGGGACTTGAACTAACTCCAGTAAGGGTTGCGCGCTCGATTCAGTTTCTGACCCAAGGATACCAGATGGATGGGAAAGCTATCTTGAATTCTGCAAAATTCAAGGAGGAGTATCAGCAGATTGTTTTGGTAAAAGATATTGAGCTTTATTCGATGTGTGAGCACCATATGCTTCCATTTTACGGAAAGGCGCATGTGGCTTATATACCAAATGGTTACATAACAGGCCTTAGTAAAATTGCCCGTGTGGTTGAGGCCTATGCACGAAGACTTCAGGTTCAGGAGAGGCTAACTGTTCAAATAAGAGATTGTATTCAGGAGACACTAAATCCGCTTGGTGTAGCAGTTGTGATTGAGGCATCTCATATGTGTATGCAAATAAGAGGTGTTCAAAAGCTCCACTCAATAACCACAACTTCTGCCTTTACAGGTGCGTTTTTAAAAGATATGAGAACCAGAGAGGAGTTTCTACACCTGATAGGAGTCTCTTCTAATAAGTAGTTTGATATAGAGTTTTACAGATTTATCTGCCGGATGACTCTTCTCTCGCTTTTGCAAGATCAATGGCCAGAGAGAAATCAAACTGAAGGCCTCCGTTATATCTGTTCTTGACAGAGATTGTCCCTTTGTGCAGCATTACAGCGTTTCTCACTATTGAGAGCCCCAGACCGCTACCTCCGCTTTTTCTGCTGCGTCCCTGTTCAACCCTGTAAAACCTCTCGAAGATTCTTCCGATGTGCTCTTCACTTACACCTTTTCCGGTATCATAGTATGTGAATCTAGCCTGATTATCAGAGATCCCGGTTTGGAAGATATAAATTTCAGAACCTTTTCCTGCATGGTCTATTGAATTGTCAATAAGATTTTTAAACAGCGAATATATGAGCAGATAGTTGCCCTCAATTTCAAGCTCCCACTCAATATTTACAACAAATCTGATATTGTTCTCCTCAAGTTTGTAAGAGAGGTCACTCTCTATCTCCTTAAGACACTTCCATACATTTATTTTTTCATATTCAAATTTATCTGCTGCCTCCTCAATTTTATTGAGAACAGCCATATCGTTGATAATTGCATTCAGTCTTAAAGTTTGAGCATAGGCACGTTCAAGAAAAAATCTGCTTTGCTCTTTGTCAATTTTTTCCTGACTTAGCAAGGTTTCCAGGTAGCCTCTGATTCCGGATACAGGGGTTTTAAGCTCATGGGCAATGTTGTGGGTAAGCTCCTGTTTGTATTTTTTTGATACCTCCTGTTGCCTGAATGCATTAACAATCTTCTCAATAACCTCACCTAGTTCATCTTTTGGAAGCTCAAGATCATCAAAATTTTCGTCGCCGTGTTGTACCCTGTTAATAAACTCCTTGAGTGCAGAAAATGGTTTGTTAACCGTTCTTATAATGTATATCAGGACTGCAAGGGCTAAAAGAAAAACTACAACAATATATATCTGATAAGTCTTGTCGCTTTTGATTACCGGAAGGATGGCTGTGTCATACTCCAGAGCAGTTCGCAGGAACAAATCGGGGTATTTTTTTGCATGGTATAGGTACTCTTTTCCCAAAGTGGCCGAAAACCTTAGCGAAGACCCATAGCCCTGAATCTCTGCCTCAATTAGCTCCGGCCTGTTGAGGTGGTTATCCAGAGTGGAATCTCTATGAGAGAGATTATCATAGACAACCCATGCGGAGGTGTCCAGTATGGTGATTCTTAAATTGGACGGGAGGAAAAGACATACCGAGTCAACTATAGAGGAGAGGAACTCTGTGCTGTGCAACTCTTTCTGTTGCATATTGGCGGGTAACCTCTGAATGCTTCGTTTTATCTGACTGTATATAAGGTCAGTATACGGGTGCATTTGATAAGTGATGCGTTCAAGCTTGAGTTGTTGCTCTCTTTTAACCAGTATGTATGAGAAGAGCATTCCGGTTGCAATCAGAACAACAAGAAAGTATAGGAGTATTTTGTATTTATAGCTTATTTTGAATTTACTCATCAGAATTTTGATCTTCCTGCATATCGAAACAGTAGCCGTATCCCGAACGGTTGGCAATTGCCGAACCGTAAGGTTCGATTTTCTTTCTTAGTCTTGCAATGTGGACATCTACAGTTCTTTCCAGAACATAGGCTTCGTCACGCCATATTGCATCCAGGATTTCTGCCCGGGAATATATTTTATGAGGCTCATTTGCAAGCATATAGAGAATTTCAAACTCTTTTTTTGTAAGTCTCACAGCTTTGCCATCAATTGTAACCAGCTTGTTTGTTTTATTGATCTGTAGTTTTTTGAAATCAATAAAATTACTCTTTGGAGTTTTTTCGCGTTTTTCCCTGTTAAGATAGCCTGAACTTCGGGCAAGAACGGCATTAACTCGTGCAATAACCTCTTTAACTGAAAATGGCTTTGAAATGTAGTCATCGGCACCCAGATGGAACCCCTTAAGTTTATCACTCTCCTGATCTTTGGCTGTGATAAAGATTATTGGGATATCCTTGCTGAAATCTTCTCTTACAAGCTCTGCCAGTTTGAAGCCTGATATAGCTCCCATCATTACATCAAGCAAAAGAATATCGTAATTGTTCTTTAGCTTGGAGTAGGCTTCTTCGGCTGAAAAGGCTACATCGGCAATAAATCCGGCGCTTTTAAGATTGAAACTGAGGATTTCGCACAAATCCTCCTCGTCGTCAACTATCAGTATTTTTTTCTTTTCCATGCAACAAAGGTAAGTTATTGTAACAATCTGTTAACAAAGAGAGCTTTTTCGTAAAAATATCTTAATCTTTTTGTATCACTGTCGTAACAACGGGTAGATACTTTTGTCATCGTAAATATAAATAATTATTGTGGTGAAATTATCATTAAAGATTACTGTAATATCAGTAGCCGTTTTTCTCTTAGCTTTTAATAATATGGTTGCACAGTCAAATTCAGTTCTTGAAGGTACTGTGATAGACAAAGCAACAGGAGAGCCTGTAATAGGTGCAACAATTTTTTTCCCGGAATTGAAGAAGGAGGCAACTACCGACCTTGACGGGGTATATAAGGTAACCAACTTGCCATCGGGCAGGCATCGTGCTGAAATTGGGTGTATTAGCTATCAGACCATTGTAGTTGGAGATCTTGATATTCTGTCAGGGAAGAATCTTTTTGATGTAGCATTGGATGTCTCTGCCAATTTACTAAATGAAATTACGGTAACCTCTGTCAGGAGGATGAACTCCGAAATAGCAGTTATTATGGCAGCAAGAACAGCCAGTGTTGTAATGAGCGGAATGTCGGGAAGAGAGATTAGTAAATCGCAGGATAGAAATGCGGCCGAGGTTGTCAGAAGAATCCCCGGAGTCTCTGTAATTGGAGACAGATACATTATAATAAGGGGTTTGCCAAGCAGATACAATAATGTTTGGATAAACAACTCATCTGTACCAAGTACAGAGGCTGATTCAAGATCATTTTCGTTTGATATGCTCCCATCATCTCAACTGGAAAGTATTATGATTGTAAAATCACAGTCTGCAGAGATTCCATCCGACTTTTCAGGAGGATTTGTAAAGATTACAACAGGAAGTATGCCGGACAAAAACGAGATGAGTATATCATACGGAACAGGAATTAACACTGTTACTCACTTTAACGATCACTTGAGAACAAAGTCAACTACAGCCGATTACTTTGGGATAAGTGGCAGAGAGAGAGGCTTAAAGTCAGTAGTGCCTACAAGAATGGACAACAACAATGCAACCCAGGTAACAGATATTACCAGAAACGGATTCAGAGAGGAGTGGGGAGTCGTTAAGGGCAATGCTTTGCCGGATCAGAGGTTTTCTATGATGTTCAACGGTGCCGGAAATCTAAAAAACGGAACAAAAACCGGAGTTATTGCTGCACTGAATTACACCAGGAGTTCACAGAGTTATATCAATATGCTTAATGCACGATTTGGAGTTTACAATGTTGTCTCAGATAATCCCGAGTTTATTTATAACTACAACGACAACCAGTATTCAGTCGATACCAGACTGGGAGCAATGGTGAATCTCTCATTTCTAAAGGGTTCTAACAAGCTGGAGTTCAGAAATACTCTCAATATTCTCGGAAAAAGCAGATATACAGAAAGAGAGGGATGGCAAAACGTGAGTGCAAGGTATAACCAGCAGAAGCAGGAGTATCTCTATACAAACAGAACAACTTACACCGGCCAGATTGCAGGAAGCCATACACAAGGTACAAGTGACATTGACTGGAATGTTTCATATTCTTATGCAGGTATGGATCAGCCTGACAGAAAAATTATAAACAGAGAAGAGAATCTCATTTTTGGTGACGAATATTACGGAATGATGGCAATAGATCAGAATGAGATTACCAGAGATTTTGTAAAGCTGAATGAACACATTGTTTCACCTGCTCTGAATTTTAAAGTGCCGGTTAACAGGAACGGAATAATTCCAATTGAATTTAAAGCAGGAGTATACGGAGAGTATAAAAACAGGAACTATACAAACCGACAGTTTTTATATAGATATAACAGATATGGGGTTCCGGATAATTTTGTTTACGGTAATGTTGTAAATGAGATCCTCCGCCCGGAAAATTACTCTGCCGACAAGCTATACATATACGAAGATACCGATAACAGAAACAGCTATAAAGGTGAGAACTACAATGGTGCCGGTTACCTCTCTATGAAGGCCGTTAAAGATAAAATTACCCTTTTGCTTGGATTGAGAGCCGAGGTAGGAAGTATAATTCTAACAAGCTACGATAAGATATATGAGTTTTCAACACAAAAAAAGAGTTACGACTTTTTTGACCTCTTTCCTTCTGTTAATGCATCATACAACTTAAATAAGAGAGAGCTCTTTAGAATTGCTTACGGCAAATCGGTAAACAGACAGGAATTCAGAGAGCTTTCGTCATCGGTTTATTATGACTTTACGCTCTTTTCTGATGTCAAGGGTAATCCAAATCTCAAACAGGCAACAATTCACAATTTAGATATTAGATATGAGCGTTACCCCTCAAACAGCGAATATGTAACACTTGCTCTGTTCTATAAAAAATTCAAAAACCCTATAGAGTGGACCTACCTGGATGCCGGTGGCTCATATACATATACTTTCGAGAATGCAAAAGAGGCCAATAACTGGGGCTTTGAGGCAGACATAAAGAGATCTCTGGCATTTATGGGACTTAAAAATTTCAGCGCAGGACTTAATGCTGCCTATATTTTTAGCAAGGTTAAGTTTGACAGTGAGCGCTCCCTTGAAAGAGACAGAGCCATGCAGGGACAATCTCCATATATAATAAATACCTCTCTTTTTTATGATAATGAAAGATTGGGCATCAGTGCAGCAATACTTTACAATAGAATCGGAAAAAGAATTGTAGGTATCGGAAGGGCAGATACAGGTTCGGGAGCCTCTGTAAATAATGATGTGCCGGACACATACGAACTATCCAGAGATATTATTGACATTTCAGTCTCTAAGAAACTTGGCAAAAGCCTTGAGATAAAATTTGGGGCGAAAGATATTCTTAACCAGAGAATTGTATTTGAACAGTATCCAAAATACATTGATAATTCAGGAAATATGCAGGAGAGAAATCAGGTATCAAAAAGCTTTAGACCAGGTGCCTCATATACGCTTGCTCTACAGATAAAATTTTAAAAACCAATCAACAAAATAAATCAATATGAAAACCAAAAAATTACTCATGTTCATCACTGCTTTGGCAGTAACTATGACTGCTGCACTTTCATGTCAGAAAGATGACCCCAAGCCTGATCCTATTGAAGAGGAGCAGATAGTATTTGAAGGCAATGTTATAGGTAATGGATCTCAGGAGTTTGAGATAAAGGGTACCCATATTATCAAAAAGGGAAAATATGTTTTAAAGGGTTGGGTTTATATAGCCGATGGTGCTACGCTTACCATTGAGCCCGGTACAATTATCAAAGGAGACAAAGACACCAAAGCTGCACTTATAGTTGAGACAGGCGGTAAGATATATGCCCAGGGAACAGCTGACGAACCAATAGTCTTTACTTCAAATCAGCCGGTAGGTTCAAGAAAACCGGGAGACTGGGGAGGAGTGGTTATTTGCGGTAAAGCAAAAAATAATAAAACGGAGATGATTATCGAAGGTGGTCCAAGGTCGAAACATGGTGGAAATAACGATAATGATAACTCAGGAGTCCTATCCTATGTGAGAATTGAGTTTGCAGGTTATCCGTTTAAAACAGACCAGGAGATTAACGGTCTTACCATGGGATCCGTTGGTAGTGGAACCAAAATAGAGTATGTTCAGGTATCTTACTCTAATGATGATGCTTTTGAGTGGTTTGGTGGTTCAGTAAATTCAAAATACCTTATCTCTTACCACGCATGGGATGATGATTTTGATACAGATGCAGGCTTTACAGGAAAAATTCAGTTTGGTCTTATTGTTAGAAATCCAAAAATTGCCGACGTTTCAAGGTCAAATGGTTTTGAATCTGATAACAACGCAGACGCTCCTAATCAACAGCCTGTTACCGCTCCGGTATTTTCAAATATTACAATTGTCGGCCCGGTTGGACAAGACCCTGCATTTGTAAACACTTCGGCTTATATTGATGGAGGCGTTTACAACCCAAATAACGGATCAAAGCTTGGTCAGTTTCAGGCAGCAATACAAATCAGACGTGGGTCAAATCTAAGCCTTTACAACTCTATCGCAGTGGGATTCCCTGTAGGTCTTGCAATTTGCAATGATAAAGGATCGCAGACTCAGGAGGCAGCTACAGCAGGTAACCTTAGACTAAAAAATAATATTTTTGCAGCCATGACAATTCCGGGAAGCGATAAAGATGGTTCTTTCAAAGATTCACTCTCTACAGATGCCACAGTATTTATAAAGAGTGCCCCTGAATCATTCTCGTCAACATTCTTCAAGCAAACCGCAAACAACAACCAGCTTCTTACAACTTTGAGTGCAGTAATGCTAAAGCAGCCAAATTCTCTGGTATCAGGAGCAAATTGGGCACCAATGGCAGGAAGCCCTGCTCTTAATAAAACGGGATTGTTCACCGACACAAAGGTATCGGATTCATTTTTCAATAATGTAACATTTATTGGTGCTTTCAGAAGTGATGCAGCGACAGACAACTGGACAGCCAAGTGGAGTAATTTTGACCCTCAAAATACAGCGTATTAAAAAGAGGGAAGCAGTTTTCTTTAATTAGGTTAAGTTTATGTTTTTTTAAAAAGGCCCAATTCTGTGGCCTTTTTTTCCATTAACTGCATAGCCTCTTCCAGATCATTGCCAATTACACCGTCAAGAATTGCGTTTTTAATAAACTCCTTAATTATCCCAACCTCTCTTCCGGGAGGAATTCCATAACTCTCCATAATGATCTCTCCTGTTATGGGGTTTACAAAGTTCCTCATCGCATCCTTAGCCTCTACCTCAATTAGTTTTTCACGAACAGAAAGGAAGTTACTTTTGTGTTTTTTAACCGTGCCTTCATTTTTTGATGTAATGTCTGCTTCGCACAGTCTCATAAGATCGTCAATGTCGTCTCCGGCATCAAATAGAAGTCTTCTGACAGCTGAGTCACCAACCTCATCCTGAACAAGCGCAATGGGGCGCAAATGAAGTGCTACCATCTTTTGAACAAACTTCATCTTTTCATTAAGCGGCATCTTAAGCTGCTTAAATATCTTAGCAACCATTTTTGATCCAATGTGGTCATGTCCGTGAAAGGTCCATCCAATACCTGGTTCATACTTTTTGGTGACGGGCTTGGCAATGTCATGTAAAAGTGCTGCCCACCTGAGCCACAAATCGTCGCTGGTATGAGCTAAATTATCAAGAACCTGCAGGGTATGAGAAAAATTATCTTTATGGCCTTTCCCGTCTTGCGTCTCAACTCCCTTTAAGTTAACGATATGAGGAAGAATCAACTCCAGCAGTCCTGTAGAATCCATAAGATACAATCCTACAGAGGGCTTTGGCGAGAGTAATATTTTATTGAGCTCCTCAGTTACTCTTTCGTGTGAAAGAATATTAATTCTCTCTCTGTTTCTCTTAATAGATTCAAGAGAGTCGGGAGCAATTGTAAAAGAAAGCTGCGATGCAAACCTTATTGCTCTTAGCATTCTTAATGGGTCGTCACTGTATGTGGTATCGGGATCGAGGGGTGTTCGTATAAGTTTTCGCTCAAGGTCTCCTACTCCGTCAAAAGGGTCGGAAAGTGTTCCGAAATCCTCCTCTTGAAGGCTGAATGCAAGGGCATTAATTGTGAAATCTCTTCTAAGCTGGTCATCTTCTATTGACCCGTTTTCAACAATGGGGTTTCTTGAGTTTGAGCGGTAGGACTCTTTTCTGGCTCCTACAAACTCTATCTCCATATCCCTCCACTTAATCATGGCGGTTCCAAAGTTTTTGAAAACAGTAACGTTCACGCCCAATTTATCTGCTACCCTTTGAGCCAGTTCAATTCCGCTTCCTTCGACAACAATGTCAATATCTTTGCTTTTTCTTTTCAGAAGGGTGTCTCTGACATATCCGCCAATGACGTATGCCCTTACATCTAACTCTTTTGCCTGCTCAGAGGTTATTTGAAATATCTTTTTATTTAAGAAGCTCATTATATGGTGGTATCTTTTCAAGGTAAACATACCGGGATTCAGCATGGTCGAATTTTGCAAAGAAGGTATCAACTCCGTTTGTTACAAGCAGACAGTCAACCTTAAGGGACATGTTGTATCGTAGTATCTGCTCAAAAGTATCTCTCCTTACCGGCACGTGTGGTGCTTTACACTCTGCAAGTAAAATGGGCCTTGCCTGATTGTCAAAAACAACCAAATCTCCCCTGTATTTCAGTTTGTTAATTATAACAGAGTATTCACAGCTCATCATATGGAGGGGATAACCGTACTGACCAGACAAAAGAGCAATTAATTGCTGTCTAACACCCTCTTCAGGAGTATATGCTACCCTTTTTTTTCTGATCGGATCAAATATGGTATCCTTCATTGCTACCCAATTACCAGGCAAAGATATAAAATTTGCTCTGTTTACCCTTTTTGCATAATTTAGCCGTTGCTAAACTATGGGAAAGAAAGAGATTGATAGCAGCGTAAAAAACTTCGAAGGTATTTTGGAAAAAATAAGATCCGGTATCTTCGAACCCTTTTATGTATTAATGGGTGAAGAGCCCTATTATTCAGATATTATAACCTCAGAGATTGCCGCAAGGGCGCTCACCGAAGAGGAGAAGGGTTTTAATCAGCTTATTCTATATGGTTCTGATGTAACAGCTGCTAAAGTTGTTGAGGCTGCAAGGCGTTTTCCAATGCTCGCTTCAAGACAGGTTGTTATTGTTAAGGAGGCTCAAATGATGGGTAAGTTTGATGATCTCGAGCACTACTTTAAGGCACCAATGCCAACAACTCTTCTGGTTTTGGCATTTACAAACAAAGCGCTTGATAAAAGAACATCACTTTACAAGACAGCAGTTGCAAACGGAATGGTTTTCGAATCATATCCACTGTATGACGATATGGTATATCCCTGGATTGAGAGATACCTTAAATCAAAAGGTTATTCAATCTCTCCTGAAGCTGGAATGTTGATGGCTGATCACTGTGGGACAGAGTTAAGAAAGCTGGTTCTTGAACTAGATAAACTTATAACAAATCTTCCCAAAGGGGAGAAGAGAATTGAATGCATTCATATAGAGGAGAATATAGGAATAAGCAGAGAGTACAATGTTTTTGAACTGACAAAGGCAATTTCTTTCAGAGATTCTGCAAAGGCATACAAGATAGTCAAGCATTTTGGTGCCTCTCCAAGACAATATCCTCTGGTATTGACTATGTCTGCACTTTTCATGCACTTTAGCAGGCTCCTTAAATATCATGCATCCAACAGCGGCGGGTCAAAGCCCTCTAAAGGAGAACTTGCATCCTACCTTGGTGTGAACCCCTATTTTATGCCGGAATATGATACAGCTTTGAGAAATTACCCTCTTATCAAATGCATGGAGGCCATATCTCTTATTAGAAAATATGACTCAAAGAGCAAAAGTTCACAAAGGGGAGAGGCAGAAGATGGTGAGCTCCTGTCTGAGTTGATATTCAAATTGATGCACTAGTATTTGTTCCCCTAAGATTCCCCTAAGATTAATCTGTTATTACCCTTTCAACCCGTGATGAAACAGAGGTAAATACCTCGTAGGTTATGGTTTTAAGAGCCGCCGCGATTACACTTGGGTGGGGATTATCTCCAAAAATTGTTACCTCATCACCCGGCCTAACATCAATTCCTGTAACATCAATCATAAGGGTATCCATACAAATGTTCCCGATGGTTGGTGCAAGTTTACCATTGACCATAAAACTAACCACTCCTCTTCCCAGGTGCCTGTTTACTCCGTCGGCATATCCTACAGGGATAGTTGCAATGGTTTTGCCTTTCTCTCCAACAATTCCATGTCTTCCATATCCAACAGTACCCTCATTAACCTGTTTAACCTGAATTACGGGAGCAGCAAAAGTGGCTGCTGGCTTTAACTTTGTTTGATCTACGTAGCTTGTGCCATAAATACCTATTCCAAGCCTGACCATATCCATCTGAGCATCAGTAAATCTCTCAATTCCTGATGAGTTTAAAATATGTCTCATAACCGGATATGACAGATCTGAGATTATCTCCTGAGACATCTCCATGAATTTCTTTATCTGAGAGCGAGTAAAATCATCGTGTTTAGATTCATCGGCAGCAGCAAGATGAGAAAACACCGATTTAACCATCAGCTGAGGATGCTTTTTCAAAATATCGTTAAGCGAACCCAGAGCCTCTTTTTCAAAGCCTACTCTTTGCATTCCCGTATCCAGTTTAATATGCACAGGATAGCTGTCAATGCCCCTCTTTTTAAGCTCCTCTGCCATCTCAAGGAGAGCCTCTTTATTTATTAAACTAGGTTCAAGAGAGTTGTCAATTATCTCTCCAAAGTAACCGAACCCCGGGGTCAGAACAATAATCGGCTTTTTTATGCCGCCTTTTTTGAGTTTAATACCCTCTACAGGGTGTGCTACTCCAAAATAGTCTGCACCAAAATCCTCACAAAGCTTTGCAATCTCTGTGTCTCCGGCACCATAACCATTGGCCTTAACAAGCACCAGAAGTTTTGTTTGTGCTTTTAGTTTTGAACGAAAAAAGTTGTAGTTGTGTAGAAGTTTTGATCTGCTGATTTTAAGCTGGGCATGTCTCATTTTTATAATTTTACGATGTAAAGTTATAAATTGTTTAAAATTTTGTTTTTAATATTGAAAAACTTTATACATTAGCAGCCTGAAATCAGACAATTTATAAAATCTAACAAAATGAAATTCAAATCATTATTCGCATTTTTAGCCCTTGCCGCTTCTGTTGTTTCATGCGGTAAAAAAGAGGTTGCAGTATCAGAAAAGCTGGTAGGAAACTGGACAGGTACCAACAACATCGCAATTACAATTACAGATTCAACCGGTAACACAGTTATTCAGGAGTTATCTGCTCCAATTGACTTTGAATACCTTGCAGATTCTACATTTACAGCAGTTATTACAATCAACGAGTCTATCACATTCAAATTCGGTGGCATTGCTGAAATAACTGATTCACTTGTGAAACTTACCGGAACATATACAGCAAATAGTGTAATGGATATGACCGGTGACTTGGTTTACAATGAGGACAAAACAATTGCAATTAATTACAGAGCTCAGAATCCTGAAGCAAACGTAATATTTAACGGCAATGCAATAGTGAGTCCAAAACAGTAATAAGGTGGGTTAATCCTCTTGTGAATGCTGCCCTGTAAGGGCATTAAAACAATGGCGGCAAATTGGTTCGTAGCTCTCTTTTTCACCGAGAACAACCAGTTTGTCGCTTTTTGTTAATCTGTGTGAATGGTGAGCAAGATTACCACACCTGACACATATCGCATGAACCTTTGTCACGTACTCGGCAACTGCCATCAAAGAGGGCATCGGACCAAAGGGTTTTCCCAGATAATCCATATCAAGCCCGGCAACAATCACTCTTACTCCCGATGCGGCTAGTTTCTGGCATACATCAATAATTCCGGGATCAAAAAACTGGGCCTCATCAATAGCAACAACATCAACATCCGAAGCGTAAAGAAGAATACTTGCAGAAGAGTCAACAGGTGTAGATCTTATACTGTTTGAGTCATGCGACACAACCTCTTCCAGAGAGTAGCGCACATCAATCATAGGTTTGAAAATCTCCACCCTGAGGTTGGCAAATTTGGCCCTCTTCAGTCTCCTTATAAGCTCCTCTGTCTTGCCTGAGAACATAGAGCCGCATATGACCTCAATCCAGCCGGCTTTTTTTGCATTTTCCAGAAACATTTTGATTACTTTTGTATGTGATGCAAAGATAAAAAAGTTGAGATGCTTAACCCCAATAAAATTTCAGAAATTAAAATCATAATTGACCAGCTTGTTAAAGATATTGATTCTTTAGATGAAACAGAGCTGGTATCTCCTCTCAAATGGGAGGAGCTTTTTATAGCAACTTCTTTAATTAAAGAGAAGATACGAACCCTTAAAACAGAGCAGGAGAGGCTTTATTACAAGCATCTTATCTCGGATTTAAAAGAGAGTGAGATCATTTCCGGCAACGCGCCATTGGTTGAGGTGATTCCGTTTGATGAACCTGATATGCCCTTGGAGCCGGATGATACTGTTGAGGTTGAGAGATCATTTGAGCCCGAAAAGGCACTTGAAGCAATTGAGACAGCTGAGACAGTCGAAATAGTTAAAACAGTCGAAACAGTTAAAACAGTCGAAACAGAGCAGTTTGTTATTGAAGTTGACAACACTTTACCTGAAGATTCTGAAGACGGTGAGTTAGAATTCGACTTCTCAGAGGATTTCAAACCCGTTAACGATGCTGCCAAATCGGTAATTCCTGAATGGATGAGAGATATCCCGGGGCCTATGGTTGAGGATATTCACCATGCGGTAACCCTTAATGATAAACTATTTTTCATAAGAGAGCTCTTTAAGGGAGATGAAGATCAGTACCGCCTGAGCCTTCAAAGGCTTAATGATATGAGCAATATGAAAGAGGCGCTTGAATATACAAGAAATGCTTTTACACACTGGGACGAAGAGTCAAATGCCGTTTATCGTTTTTATATGCTTCTAAGGAGGAGGTATAATGGCTAAACTCTTCATAGTGCCAACACCAATAGGCAATCTCGAAGATATCACTCTAAGGGCCATCAGGGTTCTTAAGGAGGCTGACCTTATTTTGGCAGAGGACACCCGTACAAGCAGCACCCTTATGAAGAGGTATGAGATTGGTGTTCATATGGAGTCTCACCATAAATACAATGAACACAAAAGTGTTGAGAAGGTGGTTGAGAAGATTCTTTCAGGTATGAATATAGCTCTGATAAGTGATGCCGGTACCCCCGGTATTTCTGATCCTGGATTTCTGCTTGTCAGAGAGTGTCGTGAAAGGGGCATTGAGGTTGAAACATTACCTGGTGCAACAGCATTTGTTCCGGCGCTTGTAAACTCAGGGTTCCCGGCAGACAGATTCTGCTTTGAAGGGTTTTTACCAATGAAAAAGGGACGTCAGCCCCGCCTTAAAGAGCTGGCAGCTGAGCCCAGGACAATGATATTCTACGAATCACCATACCGTTTGGTTAAGACTCTTTCGCAACTGGCCGAATTTCTGGGAGGGGAGAGAGAGGCAGCAGTCTCAAGAGAGATATCAAAATTTCACGAAGAGAACAGGAGGGGTACACTTATAGAACTTGCCAACTGGTACACGGCAAATGAACCCAAGGGTGAAATTGTAATTGTAGTCTCTGCAAAAAGAAAAGAGTCAAGGCAGCAGGAGGAGGAGTGATTTTTAAAGTTTAAAAATTCAAACAATAAATGCAAAAGAGGAGGAGGAAAGATGAAGAAAAGAATTGCATCAAAGGAGTTATCGGGAGTCCTGGTACTCATTGTCACTATCCTGTTTTTACAGACAGTAATTTTTCTATTTAGGCCTGCGGGTAATAGTGATAGCTCGGGCAAATCATTAGCAACCCAAAATCAAGAGCAGTCCGGAAACGTCAGATCAAGTCAGTTCAAAACAACTCAGAACAGATCAGTTAGTCACAATATAGGTTCTGGCTTATCAAATGATTCAAAACCCAGTTACGAAACTTCAACTTACAACAGATCAACTCACAATAATTCAGCTCAAAACAATTCAACTGATAACAAATTAAATTCATTAGAAAAAAACAGCAAAAGTTCAATGCAACCTTCTGCAAATGGAGCTGTTGCAGAACTTTTCCTATTTGACCCCAACACCGTCTCCTTAGTGGAACTAACCCGTTTGGGCATGACAGAAAAGCAAGCAAATGTTGTAATTAATTACAGATCTAAGGGAGGAGTATTCAGAGACAAAGAGGATTTTAGAAAAATTTACTCAGTAAGCGACCAACTCTATTCAAAGGTACAGGACTACATTATTATTAAGCAATCAGCGGAAAATATCAAGCACTCTGGGAATAATTCAAAACAGTCTGGAAAAGAATTTAATCAATCTGAGGCAAATTTTGCATCAGCCGGAATATATCAAAATGTTGGAAGACAATGGAAAGAAGAGGAATTTCTTTTAGAGTTGAATGGTGCAGATTCAGCAGATCTTACTAAACTTAAGGGAATTGGACCATACTACGCATCAAAGATTCTTAGATACCGTGAAAGGCTGGGGGGATTCGTTCATCCCGGTCAATTAACTGAAATTACGGGCATTGACTCTGTGAGATTTATGATGTTTGCCGGAAATATTTTTGTTGACACTACAAAGGTTGAAAAACGCGATCTCACCACTGCCACCTACTCACAACTAGCTTCAAATCCCTATATAGGTTCGTACATGGCACGATCAATAATAAGATATATTGAAAGAAATCAGGGGCAAAAAATCTCAATTACAGAGCTGTTAGTGAAAAACATAATAAAAAACGAGTTATATAATATTCTAAGGATATATTTTAGATAAATGGAGGAGAATCGTATATTTGTTACACTTTTTCAAAACCAAAGAATAATATGGACATAATCACCTGCCAAAATGTTGTCAAGAAGTTTAATGATTTTACTGCTCTTGACAATGTAAGTATCTCTGTTCCAAAAGGAAAGATTTTCGGACTTCTTGGGCCGAACGGTGCCGGTAAGACAACTCTTATCAGAATCATGAACCAGATTACCCTCCCCGATTCAGGAGAGGTGCTATTTAATGGAGCTAAGCTTCAAAGAGATGATATTGCATACATCGGATACCTTCCTGAGGAGAGAGGTCTGTATAAGAAGATGAAGGTAGGAGACCAGGCATTATACCTTGCCCGCCTTAAAGGCTTGAGCAAAGAAGAGGCAACAAGAGAGCTTAAGCATTGGTTTGTAAAGTTTGGGATTCAAGCCTGGTGGAACAAAAAGGTGGAGGAGCTTTCGAAAGGAATGGCCCAAAAGGTACAGTTTATCTGCACCATCCTTCATAAACCGTCGTTACTTATTCTTGATGAACCTTTCAGTGGTTTTGACCCTGTTAATGTTCAGCTTGTAAGAAATGAAATTTTATTAATGAGAGATGCAGGAACCTCGGTTATTCTCTCTACTCACAATATGGAATCTGTTGAGGAGCTTTGTGATAACATTGCACTCATAAATAAAGCAAAGCTGATAATTACAGGAGAGCTTGACCAGATAAGAAGAGATCACGGGAAAAACGAAGTAGAAGTTATTTACAGAGCATCCGCCCCTCATTCTTTTGCCGCGAATAATCTTATCTCTCTCGTAAATCAGGAGGAGACTAAAAGGGGTTACAGAGCAATACTTGAGGTTAAAAAAGAGGCTTGTTCTTCAGAGATTTTAAGAAGCCTTGTTTCAGAAATTGACATCCTCTCCTACAGAGAGCTGATTCCAAGGATGAACGACATTTTTATTAAACTGGTTAGCTAAAGGAGGAACAGAATATGAAAACAAATAAGCTTTTTCTGATTATATCACGTGAGTTTCTAATACGTGTTAAAAAAAAGTCATTCATCATAATGACAATTCTTACCCCCCTTTTATTTGCTGCTCTTATTGTGATGCCATCACTGATAATGACGTTGTCATCAGGTAATAAAGGGCAAAAAATTCTGGTTATTGACAGGTCGGAGCTTTGCCAGCCATTTTTCGAAAATAGCGAAGAGTACACCTACTTGTTTGATAAAAATGCTGACATAGAGTCAATTAAAAAAGATTTTCCTGAAAGTCTATATGCAGCAGTTGAAATTTCTGCTCCGGACTCAATGTTTAACGTATCTGTTTCTACCATCTCTACAAAGCAGATGAATATTGATACAAAGAAACAGATTGAGAGAAATGTCCAGAAGGCAATGGAGAAGAGTAAGCTTGAAAAATACGACATAGAAAACCTTGATAATATTCTTAAGGATATTCGCACGGATGTGTCGGTTAAGACCTTCACAATATCGGAATCCGGAGAGGAGAAAGAGGGTATGGTTGAGCTCTACATGGGCATAGCCTATATTCTCAGCTTTATGATTTATATGTTCATTTTCATGTTTGGCTCAATGGTTATGCGAGGGGTTATTGAAGAGAAGACAACAAGAATTGTAGAGGTTATCGTATCTTCGGTTAAGCCGTTTGAACTGATGCTTGGTAAAATACTTGGAGTTGGTTCGGTAGCACTTCTTCAATTTCTTATATGGATAGTCCTGACAGGAGGTATAATTTTTGGTGCACAGGCAATAATGGGTGCCGATAAACTGACAGAGAGCAACGAACTAGTACAGCAGATGGCTGCCGGGCAGACCGCAACTGATGCAATTACGTCAATCACTGCAGAATCTACCCCAATGGATAACATAATGGCCTCATTGGCAAATGTTCCAATAGCCAGAATTCTAACAGCCTTTATACTTTACTTCCTTTTGGGATACCTGCTCTACGCAGCACTCTTCTCGGCAGTAGGGTCAGCAGTGGATAACGAAGCAGACACACAGCAACTGATTCTACCTGTGACGCTACCACTTATTATTGGTCTCTTTATAATGATTCACACATTCCAGTATCCGGACAGTTCACTTTCGTTCTGGGGTTCAATGATACCTTTTACCTCTCCTATGGTTATGATGGCTAGAGTCCCTTTTGGGGTCCCTGCCTGGGAACTTGCACTATCGCTGGCTTTGCTGGTTGGAACGTTTATCTTCATGACCTTTGTCTCTGCAAAAATTTACAGAGTAGGAATCCTGATGTACGGTAAAAAGGCAAACTGGAAAGATCTTATAAAATGGCTCAAATATTAATTATTTGATTATTTTTAAGAAAAAAAGATGAAAAGATATATACTTTCTATGGTAGCACTGTTGTTTCTGCTGCCTGTGGCACTTTTGTCACAGGAGCTTAACTTCAGTTATAAAGCTACCCGTGTACTCATGGATTCTACATGGGACACGAACAACGAACCTGTCGTAAAGGGAATTATTGAATTTTACAAACCCGAAATGGACAGGATTATGCAGCAGGTAATCGGGGAGTCTGAGGTAGAGATGCGCTCTTCAAGGCCTGAGTCTCTTCTTTCAAACTTTGCTGCAGACCTTTTGCTGGAGTATGGAAGAGAGAAGAGCTCATCATATGTTGATTTCTCACTTACAAATTTTGGAGGACTCAGAGCTGCCCTTCCAAAGGGCCCGGTAAGAAGGTATGACATCTTCTCAATTTTCCCTTTTGAAAACTATGTTGTTGTTCTGGATGTACCAGGTTCTTCTGTCAGAAAACTCTTTGATTCATTTGCAAGAAACAGAGTAGAGGCATTTTCTCACAATGTTCAACTAGAGATAAGAAGTGGAGCACTTAAAGATGTTTTGATTGACGGCCAGCAGATTGACGACAGCAAAACATACCGCATTGTAACAATTGATTTTTTGATGAGCGGTGGCGATAACCTGCTTGCTCTCAAAGATGCTACAGCGGTTGAACAGACCGGTGCGCTGCTAAGAGATGCAGTTATTGAGAGTATAGAAGCTCTGACTGCCAAAAAGAAAAAAATCACCTCGGCAATTACCAAAAGAGTAAAATTTGAAGAGTAGGAAAAGGAGTAAGTGAATTCAACGAATATAAGATACATTCAATGAATAGCTGAATAATTCATTATTAATCAACACAATCTAAGATTAATGTCAAAAATAACTTACGATATTTTGATTAATAAAAACTGCCAAAAACATTAATACCTCGTACAAATGAAAATCATACATATAATACGTAAAATTGCCCTTGTTGCCCTTTTTGTAGCAGCAGCGGCATTTACATTTGCGCAGGATCTTGTCATACTGCACACAAATGATGTTCACAGTAACATTGAGCCATTATCAAGCGGAAGGAATGCCGGCTTTGGAGGCTTTCAGAGAAGAGCCAACTACATTCAGAGTATAAAGGAGAGGCATCAGAATGTTTTGGTTCTGGATGCCGGTGACTACAACCAGGGAACTCCATACTACACACTTTTCGGAGGAAAGATGGAGGTTATGCTTTACAATGCAATGGGTTATGATGCCGTTTGCCTTGGGAACCATGAATTTGACGATGGTCAGGAGGTTCTTGCAAAGAGACTTCAGGAGGCAGATTATGTAACTTTATGCGCAAATTACGACTTCTCTGCAAGTCCGTTAAAGGAGATCGTTAAGCCATACACCATTATCCACAAAGGGGGTCATAAAATTGGGATAATTGGAGTCATGCTCGACCTCAGAGGATATGTGTCCGAGAAGGCAAGAGAGGGCATAAAGTACAAAAACCCAACACCAATTGTTAACAAGCTGGCCAAAAAACTCAAGAAAAAAGATGGTTGTGATCTTGTAATTGTCTTAAGTCATATGGGGTTTGACGGAGGATCAAAAGAGAGACCGGCAGATGTTGACCTTGCCAAACTCATCAAAAATGTAGATATTATTATCGGAGGCCACTCACATACATTTCTCGAAGAGCCTGTTATCGTGAAAGATAAAGCCGGCAAAGGAGTAATTGTAAACCAGACAGGCGCCCACGGCGTCTACACCGGCCGCATCGATATTTCATTCATGAAATAATCCACCGCACCAGTTTGCAATAAAACGCGGAATATCAAATATATAAACGAGCCAATTCTGATTAAAGAATTGGCTCGTTTTACTTGTTAAAATACAGCAAGATACCTTAAACTGGTGCGGAGATTATTTGGTTTTGCTTGTGTATTTGTAGCGTTTAATTTTGTGTGTGGCTGTTTTTTCAAACTGCTCTGGGTGATCAACCACTACATTTATTTTTGAGAATTTATTAACACGTGCATTTACGTAGTCATAGACCTCTTTCTTGAGATGATCCAGCTTTTCATGAAAGGCCTTCATTATCTCCTCTTTTTTCTCGTCATATGAGTGCATCAGATCTTCTTTGGTCTTGGTGAACTCCTCTTTTTTCTCTTCGTAGGCTTTGATTATCTCCTCTTTCTTATCGTCGTAAGATTGCTTGAGTTCATCTTTGGTCTTGTAGTAAGCGGCTAGTGCCTCGTCCTTTGCCTCGATAAGAGATTTAAGCTTGTCAGGGTTGAAATGAACCAGAGCAACAAGCTTGCCGTCATACAGGGTTACCAGCGATTCTGCAACCATTGAGTGACCGTTAATAATTGATTCGATCTCTTCCGGGTAGATGTTCTCTCCACTTGGGCCAAGAATCATGTTATTGAGACGACCTTTGATAAAGAGGCGACCCTCTTTGTCAAATATGCCCAGGTCTTTTGTGCGGAACCAACCATCTTCTGTGAATGCCTGAGCAGTGGCCTCAGGATTTTTGTAGTATCCCATCATTACATTTGGACCCTTTGCCACAATCTCTCCCTCTCCGGTTTCCGGATTGGGATTATTGATTTTAAGTGTCACTCCATGAACCGATGGGCCTGTTGATTGAAGCTTTGTCTTTCCAACTACAGCACCTGCCAGTAATGGAGAGGTCTCTGTAAGACCGTACCCTATAGCATAAGGGAATTTAGCCTCCTGTAGAAATCTTTCAACCACAGGATCAAGTTTTGCTCCTCCAATACCGAAGAAACGAAGGTTTCCCCCGAATGTCTTCATAAGCTTCTTACCTGCAACCCTGTTCAGGAGTTTTCTTCCAAAAGTTGTTTTGTAGAGAGCTCTGGTAACGGGGCTGGCATTGAACTTAGGTAATACAGAGTTTCTGTATATCTTCTCAATAATCATAGGGACGCTCAGAATGGTTGTAGGGCGTGACTCCTTAAGAGCATTCATGAGAATTGTAGGGGTAGGGGCCTTCTCTATGTAGTAAACCTTTGAACCGCTTGCCATTGGGAGCAGCATACATAAACTGCTCTCAAGTGTGTGAGAAAGTGGAAGCAGTGAGAGCCATACATCCCACTCAAAACCCGGCCTTAAAATGCAGGCAGAATATAGATGTTTGCACAAATTTGCGTGACTTAGCATTACTCCTTTAGAGTTGCCGGTTGTACCGGATGTGTATATTATAACTGCAAGATCTTCTTCAGAGGAGGTTTTGATTTCGGCTATTTGCTCTGTCTTTGTTCCCCGGATAGGGGTAAGAGTGTCAATATCAATAACTACCTTGAAAGTTTTGAGAGTATCTTCAGAAACTTTATATAATAACCTCTGTGAAATAAACAGGGCTGTGGCTTCGGCATGTTCGATTATGTTTTTTATCTCAAAATCTGAGAAGTCAGGTAGCAAAGGGACAGATACTCTTCCAAAAGCAGTGGTGGCAAAATAGGCAACAGGCCAGTTGGGCATGTTCTGACTCAATATTGCAATCTTGTCATCAGGACTAACTCCATATGATGCAAGCATATCTGAAACCTCTGAAGATTTTATTCCAAATTCTTCATAAGTGTAAGATTGGCCATTAATGTATGAGAATGCGCTATTGTTCTTATAAGTAGTTGTACAGTAAGTAAATAAATCTCTTAGAGTACCAAATTGGGGAAAGTTCATTTTATGTATTTTATATAGTCGGTGTAATTATGTGCAATAATCATTCCAAATTATTGCAGGTCATTTCCTGTCAAAAACATCTTCGGGTGTTTCCCTTCAACGCCCTTATCTTTATACCATTGCCTTATTCTTTTAAGGTCGGCTTTTGGGTCATCTGTGAGTTCAAATCTCTCTCCGCGTCCAACCTCTTTCCTCTTCCAGTCGAAGTATCCAAGATAAACCGGCACATCTGCAGCTTTGGCTATTGTATGAAAACCACTTTTCCAGTTGGTGGTTGGCTTTCTGGTACCTTCAGGTGCTATTGCAAGATGCAAAATATCTCGCTTTTTAAACTCCTCAATAACCTGAAGAGTTAGTCTGGCACCCTTTGATCTGTCAACAGGAACTCCACCCATGGCTTTTACAATAGGGCCTAGCGGCCCCCAAAACAGACTCTTCTTTACCAAAACACTTGCCTTGCCACCCACTGAGTTATAGTAAAGACTTGAGATTATGAAATCCCAACTCGAGGTGTGGGGTGCGCCCAAAATAATGCATTTTGGATCCGGAGCAGGTGGCTCCATTGTTTTCCAACCTAGCACTTTGAGAATTATTGTCGAAAATTTTGCCATTATTTAGAAAGAATTACCATTTATTGTAAAGTTTATAAACTGTAAAGATAAGAAAAGAACCGCTCTGTTAGATAAACAGAGACATATTGGCCTCTTCACTCTTCTCAAGATATGTGGCCACTCCTGCAAAGTTTACACCATCCATAATCTCCTCCTCCTGAACTCCCATAACATCCATGCTCATTTTACAGGCAATAAATTCCACTCCGGCTGCTTGAGCCTGTTCAATTAAAGACTCAAGAGTATCAATGTTTTTCTTGCGCATTACAAATTTCATCATTAACGATCCCAATCCAAACATGTTCATTTGTGAAAGCTTTAATGAAGAGGCTCCCTTTGGCATCATCATACCAAACATTTTACCCATTAAATCTTTTTTAACCTTACCGGGATTTCTTCGCTTGATTACATTCAAACCCCAAAAAGTAAAGAACATGGTCACTTTTTTACCCATTGATGCTGCACCGTTTGCAATTATAAACGAAGCCAAAGCCTTGTCAAGATTGTCGCTGAATACAACAATAGTTTTATTGTCACCGATTATTCCTCCCGAAATTCTGCAGTTAGATGGGATCTCTCCTTTTTCTACCTTGGCGGTTATTACACCCATTCTGCTTTCGACAGAGATAAGTTTTGCGCCTGTTATTTTACACCATGAAGCCACATCTTTTCCAAACGCCATGTCCGTTGCCCTTATCTCAAGCCTCTCTCCGGTATTGAGTGTGTCATAGCTCTTTTTAAGCTGCATTATAGGTCCGGGACATTGAAGCCCTGTGGCGTCAACGGCTATAAATGTCTCTTTGTCAACTTCGCTGAGTGTGTCATCGGATGTAATCTGTCCTGCAAAGAATTGGGTGGCATTTTGTCTCGCTGTTGCTATAGAGTACGTTTTATAACCTCCCGAAAGGTTGAATACATTGTCAAATCCATTCTGGTATAGAATACGGCTGGCTACGTAACCTCTCAGCCCGACAGCACAATATACAATAACTCTTTTGTCGGTTGGTATTTCAGAGAGTCTGCCTCGAATCTCATCCAGCGGTATATTCACAGAGTTATCAATAGCTCCAAGTGAATACTCCTCTCTTGTCCTTACATCAAGCAGAAAATCGTTTGCCGGGTCTGATTTTGCCGCCTTTCTCCATGATACAATTTTTACTCTGCCTTTAAGTATGTTGTCTGCCACAAAGCCAGCCATGTTAACAGGATCTTTTGCAGATGAATACGGAGGTGCATAGGCATGTTCAATGTTCATGAGGTCGTAAATTGTCCCCTTAGACTTGAGCACCTGGGCAAACAACTCAATTCTTTTGTCAACACCATCGAATCCCACCACCTGGGCTCCCAGCAGTCTGCCATCTTCGGGCGCAAACAGAATTTTAATTGAGAGTGGTAGCGCATTTGGGTAGTAACCAGCATGTGAAGAAGAGTGCGTGAAAGATGAAATATATTTAATCCCGGCACTGTTAAGCAGTTTTCCGTTTGCACCGGTTGATGCAACTGTCAAATCAAACACCTTTGCTATTCCGGTTCCAATAGTCCCTTCATATTTTGAATTATTGCCATAAACAATGTTGTCTGCAACTATTCTTCCCTGCTTATTGGCAGGTCCGGCAAGAGGGATCAAAGCTGGTTTTCCGGTTACGGCATTTATTACTTCGGTAGCATCTCCAAGCGCATAAATATGCTCGTTAGAGGTTTGCATGTATTCATTTACCTTAATTCCACCGCTCAATCCAATTTCTATTCCTGCACTTTTAGCTAGTTTAATCTCCGGCTTAACTCCTATGCTCCAGATAACCATATCTGCTTCAAGTTTTTTACCGCTTTGAAGTTCAACTGTTATTCCAGAGGGTGTTTCGTCAAACTTTTTAACAGCATCGTTCAGGTGCAGATCTACCCCTTTTGTTATTAGTTCTGAATTTATAATTGAGGCCATTGAAAAATCGAGGTGGGCCATAACCTGAGGTGCCATCTCCACAAGATCAATCTTAATGCCCCACTCATGCAGGTTCTCTGCCATTTCAAGTCCAATAAAACCACCACCGACTACAACCGCTTTTTCAACCTTTTTAACAGTCAGAAAGCGTTTAATTTTATCGGTGTCTGGTACATTTCTCAATGTGAAAATTCTTGAGCTCTCAATTCCCTCAATCTTTGGTCTGATAGGCTCTGCTCCGGGAGAGAGAATTAGTTTATCATAAGTTTCAAAATATCTGCGACCGCTTTCAATGTCCAATATCTCTACAGATTTGCCTGCTGCATCTACCTTCTCAACCTCTGAACGGATTCTGATGTCAACATTGTAACGTCCTTTAAAACCCTCTACAGTTTGTACAAACAAATTATCTCTGTTGTTTATTACCTCTCCAATATAGTAGGGCAGACCACAGTTTGCATAGGAGACATATTCGCCCCTTTCAAATAATATTATCTCGGCATTTTCATCGTTTCTTCTTAGTCTGGCAGCTACGGTTGCTCCTCCCGCAACGCCTCCTACAATTACGTACTTCATTACTCTATTTGTTGATTATGTATTGTGTTTACTGAATTCAAAGTTCAAAAGAAGGGTACAAAGGAAAGGAATATTCTATAATTTTCAAAATTATTTCCTAAGGAAATTTGTTTGTTTAGAAATATTATATATTTTTGTAGCAATAATTTTAAAAAACTGGTTAGAGATGAAATTTTTCAAAAATTTAGTGCCTGTATTATTAATTCTTGCAGCAGTTACAGCTTGCGGAGCGGGATCAGGCGAGAGTAAGAGTTCCGAAAAGGATAACACAGCAAAAAAATATACAATTACCCTTAATCAGGAGCAATTCCTTAAAAAGGTGGCCGATTTCAAGACAAATCCTGAAGGATGGAATTACCTTGGAGACAAACCTGCAATAATTGATTTCTATGCCGATTGGTGTACATACTGCAAAAAGCTTGCCCCCGTTTTAGAGGAACTTGCAAAGGAATATGAGGGACAATTAGTTATTTATAAGGTAAATACCGATAACGAAAAAGAGATTGCCTCAACATTTGGAATAAGGGCACTTCCAACACTTCTCTTCATTCCTATGGAGGGAACTCCGGAAGTTGCTCAAGGAGCAGTACCTAAAGAGGATCTTAAAAAATACATTGAGTCATTCTTGTTGAAAAAAAATAAATAATATGAAGAGATTGTGTCTTATAAGGGATATTTGCCGTTCTATTTCTGAATACGAACAAGAGTTTCAGAAAGAGCACGGTATTTGTCTGAACGAAGGTATGGTAATCTGTTCACTCAAAGAGGGGAAACTCTCTTCAGGAGAGATAGCCAAAAAAATTAACCTGACTTGTTCCAACACCTCAAAAGTTATCCGATCGGTAGAAGATAAAAGCTTTATCGAGAGAGACATGGGTGTAGAGGATAAAAGGCAGATGTACTTCTCCCTTACCGAAAAGGGCGCAGCGATTTTGTCAGAGATTGAGGCTGTGGATATTAACCTGACATATCCGCTTGATAAACTGGTATCCTGATAATTTTAAAAATTAGAAGATGAAAAAATTTCTTTTTTTCGGAGCACCGTTAAAGGAGGAGGAGAATTCAGGGGCAATACTTTTGCTAAGGATTTTCATAGGACTCCTTATGATTACTCACGGGTGGGGTAAATTGTCAAACTTTGAAGCTTTTTCGGGTGGATTTCCTGACCCGATTGGTATTGGATCTAAATTGTCACTCATGTTGGCTATTGGAGCCGAGTTGTTTGCTTCAATTTTCCTGATCTTAGGTCTTTTGACAAGACTCTCAGCAGTTCCGCTTGCATTCACAATGGGTGTGGCTTTTTTTGTTGTTCATGCAGCAGACCCGTTTCAAACTAAAGAGCTGGCACTTGTCTATCTTGGGGTTTACATTTACCTGTTCCTTGTTGGACCTGGAAAATACTCTCTGGACAGAATGCTATTCAAGAAACATTTGTAGCAGAATTCAACTACAAATTTCCAAGTCGGATCAAAAGAGGATAACCTAAAGTTGAGTTTTTCCTCTTTAGATATTAATAACAGATATAAGTGTCAGCTAAGAATTTTCCTTAGCTGACACTTATTCTTGGATTTACACCCACTCTTCACTCAAAATCTCTCCCTGAAGCGACATTGTCAAAGACTTTATCGGAATGTTTCTGGAAGCCCTCTCCCTGGCAAGTTTAGCCATTTGAAGCAAACCTCCGCAGCATGGAACCTCCATTTTTAATACTGTCAAAGTGTTGATTTTTGACTCATCAATCATGATTGTAAGCTTGTCAACATAGCTTTGTGTATTTGAATCCAGCTTAGGACATGCAATTGCCAAGGATTTGTTTTTAAGAAATGTGCCGTGAAAATCACCGTGTGAAAAGGCAGAGCAGTCAGAGGCAAGTAAAAGGTCACTATTGCGCAGAAAGCCTGCTGCCGGATTTAATAAATGCAGCTGAACCGGCCACTGCTGAAGCTCAGAAACACCTGAGAAGTTACCAGTCGACGCAGGTGCAGAGGCCTTTACACTTCTGAAGTCTCTCTCTGCTGCACCCGGACATCCGCAACCCTCAGATTTTGCCCCGTCACTGCTTTGTGAATGTGAATGCGCATGACCGTGAGCATGACCATGTGCATGACCTTGACCGTGTGCACTGGCAGAAACGTTTACCTGATTAGAAATTCCACTTTCTGCAACAGGAGTAATCTTTGAAAGGTCAATTTCAAAGCCGTTCTTTTTGCACCACTCAACACCCTGGTTAAACCACTCCATCTCGTTGTGATCTCTCAGGTGTTTCAGGTGCGCAAGAACAACACTCTCTCCCTTGGGCGAAATTCTCTCCATTACCTTAACTTCGTCATAAGGCTCTGTCTCCTTCTCTATAAGCTCAATTGCTCCAACCGGGCACTCTCCGATGCAGGCACCAAGACCGTCGCAATAGAGGTCGCTAATCATTACTGCCTTACCATTAATAAGTTGCAAAGCTCCTTCGTGACATCCTTCAACACAGTTACCACAACCGTTGCAAAGATCCTCGTCTATTTTAATTACTGTCCTTTTCATATCTGTTAATTATTTACCGGGTTACTATTTGATTTGAATACAAAGGTATGTTCGGTCAAACAGAAAATATGTAACAAATGATACATTAGAGAACTTATTTTAGGCTTATTTGTTTTAAATGTCTAAATTTGAATTAAAGGCAACAGTCATAACTTAAAATTTATGAGATTAATATTCTTGGCATTGGCACTACTTTTTGCATCATCGTGTTCTACAGCATACATGGCTCTTGACTCTGCAGATGATTTTGAAATTCAGAGATATATGGGCAAATGGTATGAAATTTCAAGACTTCCCAATAAATTTGAGGAGGGTCTTGAAGATATTACAGCCAACTATGAGCTGAAAGACGATGGTAAAGTTTTAGTTACCAACGAAGGGAGGCTAATATCTGATAGAAGCAGAATCAAACAGGCAAAGGGCAGAGCATGGATTCCCGACCCATCTGAACCGTCTAAATTGAAGGTGAGTTTTTTCTGGCCATTTGCGGGAGATTACTGGATTTTAAAAGTTGACAAAGACTACACATATGCCCTTGTAGGTGATCCTTCAGGCAAGTTTCTTTGGATACTTGCCAGAGACCCTAAAATTGACCCCAAGATTGTTGCTGCTCTTAAAGAGTATGCCTATACTTTAGGATTCCCCGTTGAAAATATGGTCAGCGGTCAGGCCGATTAGTTTATCATCCGTTAAATTAGGGATTGTTACTTTTAAAAGAGGAGTTCTCTCCATCTCTCTTTTGATTGCGTAAATTGCACCGCTGTTTCTAGCCCAGGCCCTTCTTGATATCCCATTGTTAACATCCCAGTGAAGCATGTTTTTTATTCTTCTGTCTGCATCTTCACTTCCGTCAATTACCATCCCAAAGCCTCCGTTAATAACCTCGCCCCAGCCAACGCCACCTCCATTGTGCAGAGAGACCCAGGTTGCTCCTCGGAAAGAGTCTCCTATTGCGTTATGAACAGCCATGTCTGCTGTGAACTGTGAGCCGTCATATATATTAGAAGTCTCTCTGTATGGAGAATCTGTACCGGATACATCATGGTGGTCTCTTCCAAGAACTATAGGTGCAGATATTCTGCCCTCTCTAATTGCCCGGTTCATCTCAAGGGCAATCTTCATCCTTCCTTCAGAATCAGCGTAAAGAATTCTTGCCTGTGAACCTACAACCAGCTTATTTGCACCAGCCTCTTTTATCCAGTGAATATTGTCTGCCATCTGAGAGCGAATCTCATCAGGTGACTCTTTCATTAATGATTCCAATACCTCTGCAGCAATGCGGTCTGTCTCTTCCAGATCTTTTGGCTTTGAAGAGGTACAAACCCAGCGGTATGGGCCAAATCCGTAATCGAAAAAGAGTGGCCCCATTATATCCTGAACATACGATGGGTATTTAAACCTGCCATCAGGCAACATAACATCTGCACCTGCACGTGAGGCCTCCAGCAGAAAGGCATTGCCATAATCAAAGAAATACATTCCCCTTTCAGAAAGAACATTTATTGCAGAGGCATGTCTTCTCAACGTCTTTTCAACCTCTGCCTTAAATCTATCAGGCTCCTCTGCCATCATCAAGTTAGACTCTTCAAGAGTAAATCCTGCAGGGTAATACCCACCTGCCCATGGGTTGTGAAGAGAAGTCTGGTCACTGCCTAGCTCAACCTCAATATTACTCTCTATTAGCTTCTCCCACAGGTCAACAATGTTTCCCTGATAGGCAAGCGATACTGCTTCGCACCCCTCTTTTGCCCTTTTAATTCTTTCTATCAAACTGTCAAGGTCAGAATAAACCTCGTCAACCCAGCCTTGTGAATGCCTTGTCTCTACTGCCTTGGGGTTAATTTCAGCCACTACTCCGACAACTCCGGCTATCACTGCAGCTTTAGGTTGTGCACCTGACATCCCTCCCAATCCTGAACTCACAAAAAGCATCCCTTTAATGTTGTCATTTTGACGCTTCATTCGACCGGCATTAAGAACCGTGATTGTCGTACCATGAACGATTCCCTGTGGCCCAATATACATAAAGGAGCCAGCAGTCATCTGACCATACTGGGATACCCCAAGGGCATTAAATTTCTCCCAATGATCTTTTGACGAGTAATTGGGAATAACCATACCATTTGTAACCACAACCCTGGGAGCATCTTTGTGAGAAGGAAACAGCCCCATGGGATGGCCCGAATAGAGAACAAGAGTCTGCTCATCGGTCATTTGAGCCAGATACTGCATTGTAATGAGATACTGTGCCCAATTCTGAAAAACAGCCCCGTTACCACCATATGTTATGAGCTCATGAGGGTGTTGCGCAACTGCATAGTCAAGATTGTTGCTCAACATTAACATTATTGCAGCTGCCTGAAGAGATTTATGCGGGTAGTCATATATAGTTCTGGCCTTTATATCGTAATCGGGGCGAAACCGGTACATATATATACGCCCGTACAATTTGAGTTCATTGGCAAACTCGGGAGCAAGAGTATCGTGAAATCTCTCCGGGAAATACCTGAGCGCATTTTTCAGAGCAAGTATTTTTTCTTCTCTGTTAAGTATATCTTTCCTCTTGGGAGCATGATTTATATTGGGGTCATATCTCTTTGGCGTGGGGAGTTCCGAAGGAATTCCCTGGAGTATCTGCTTATGAAACTCAGTAAGACTCATAAATATAATTTAGTTGATAAGCTACAAAAATAACAAAAAAAGTGCTTATCTATTGTCGGATAAGAAAAATATAATTACTTTTGCAGCCCAACAAAAGGAGGTGTAGTAGATATGATCATAGTACCAATCAAGGAGGGCGAAAACATTGAAAGAGCTCTTAAGAAATTCAAACGCAAGTTTGAAAAGACAGGAACCATTCGCGAAATGAGGAGCAGGAAGACTTATGTAAAGAAGTCAGTGAAGAGACGCGATGAGGTGAAAAAAGCCATCTATGTTCAGTCTCTCCGTCTTAACGAAGAGTAGTCTTAGAAGCACAAAATATTAGAGAAAATGACATCTTGTTTTAGTACAGGATGTCGTTTTTTTTATTAAATTAGATGCGAATATGAGACCACAGGAGTTATTTATAGATTATTTGAGGGTACAGAAGAGATACTCCCCCAGGACACTGGATATTTACAGTGAAAGCATTAATGAGCTATATAAATATATTGCTCCGCAAGAGGGGGAGGATGAGGAGAATTTTCTTGTTATGCATTCTGTAAGAGGGTTCATTGCAAACGGTCTTGATTCCGGACTGAGTGCAAGAACCATGAATCTCAAACTTTCTGCAATCAGCAGCTACTGTACCTATCTTATCAAAAGAGGCTTTCTTAAAAGTAATCCCGTAAAAAAAATAATCCGTCCCAAAGAACCATCAAAGTTGCCGGAGTTTTACACTTTAGCCTCAATTGATGAGTATTTTAACCGTCAGATTGATCAAGATGATTTCTTTGCCGTCAGAGACAGGATTATTGTAGAAGTTCTCTACTGTACAGGTATCAGAAGAGCCGAACTTGCCAATTTGAAATTAGCAGACTGGGACAAGTCAAGGGCTCTTTTCAGAGTTACAGGAAAGGGTGATAAGACCAGAGAGGTCCCAATTACCAACTCGTTGGCAAACAATCTGGAATCATATAATAAGTTATTCAGGGAGTATTATACTAATAATCCCGGGAATTATCTCTTTTTAACAGACACAGGGCAACCAATGTATCTGTCGTTTGTTAATAAAGTAGTACGAAAAGAACTCGGAGGAGTTAAAGGGCTTACCGGTAAAAAAAGCCCGCATATGCTAAGGCACTCTTTTGCGACCCACCTTCTAAATAACGGTGCAGACCTCAACAGCATCAAGGAGGTTTTAGGGCACTCTTCGCTAGCTGCCACTCAGATATATACGCATAACTCTTTCGAGCAGCTCAAAAAAGTTTTTTTAACCGCTCATCCAAGAGCAAAAAAAGGAGGTTAACATGGACATCAGGATTCAATCACTCAAGTTTAATGCAGACAACAAACTTATCGAGTACATCGAAAAGAAGCTTGCAAAGCTTCCAAAGTTTTATGACGAAATTATAAATGTTGAGGTAATACTCAGTCTGCTGCCTGATTACGAAAACAAAAATGTCAAGATGATGGTTTTTATACCGGGAAGCGAACTGGTAGTAGAAAGGCATGCCGCCAAATTTGAGGATGCCACAGTAGAATGCATAGATGTGCTCAAAGACTTATTGGTAAAAGTTAAAGAGAAGAAAAGAGATAAATAGGATATATTAATCAAAAAGAGTAAGAAACTCCTCTCCGCTTATATTTTGAAAATAATCGGAGAGGTTTATTTTTTGTATTCTCTCCTCAATCTTGTTTCGCAAATGTTCGCAACCTTTGAGGTACTCTTCAAGTTCACCGGTCTCTTTAAGAAAGAAGTAGTTGCCATAAAATTTAAGATTTTTGATGATTCCCTTGTCCACCTCCATATATAACTCAAGCAATCCTGCAGGGAAACGACACACCTTAGAATAACCGTATGACGGCGAAGACCCGAAATTCCACTCATCTCTTCCGTACCTTTCCAGCTTAAGTTTAGCAATTGCTGCCAGATCTTCAGGTGTATAATTATAACGGGTGAAAGTTCCCACTCCATTTTCAGTTATAAACCTCTCCATAAACCGGATAAACTCCTCGACAGTCATTGGCCGGGTTAAATGCTCGCAGATATTTGTCACTCTGGCTCTGTTTGATTTTACAGCCTTTCCGGTAAAATTCACCTCTCTGTCTGCAAGAGCCATTGAGAGGTTGTTCATTGAGGCAGAAAATAGCAGAGTACCATGTTGCAGAATTCTGTTTTTATATACAGCAACAGCATTTCCGGAGAATTTTTTACCATCAATCACCAGATCATTTCTCCCTTCAAGATTAGCCTTTATCCCAAGCTGGGCCATTGCATCGAGTATGGGACGCGTAAAACGGGCGAACATAGTGGAAGTATCTTCTGAAGTATTTCTGTTATCTATGAATGTGAAATTAACATTACCTAAATCGTGAAATACTGCCCCTCCTCCGGATAGTCTTCTCACAACTGGTATATTATTCTGTCTGACATATTCTACATTAATTTCGGCATAAGCGTTCTGGTGTAAACCCACAATTATCGAGGCATCGTTTCTCCATAAACGAAAAACAGGCTGTTTGAATGTTTTAAACAGGTACTCCTCTGTGGCCAGGTTCCACTGTGGATCGGTAGAGTGGTCTATAATGTATATCATATTATCTTTTGCGCTTTTTTTTGTTGTTAAACATTATCATTAACAGACGGTAAATAACGGCAGCAATAATAATACCAAGCAGTGCACCGCATAATACATCAGTAAGATAGTGCCTTCCAACATAAATTCTGCTGTAAGAGACTATAAAAGCCCAAAGAAAGATGAAAATAGAGTATGCTTTTTTGCGAAATACCAGTGAGGTTATTGTTGCAAGACCAAATACATTTGCTGCATGGCTTGACACAAAACCGTACATACCACCTTTACCGTCCAGTAATCTTACAAGATGAGATATTGAAGGATCATGTCCCGGTCTTAGCCTTTCGGTTAAATCTTTAATAAATGAGCTGCCAATATCGGTTAAGGCAAAGGTTGCAATAATCGCCAAAATGACTGAGACTGCGTACCAGGTTTTGCCATCCTTAATTGCGTAGCGGTGAATTATATAGCCAAGTATTATTGCATATAACGGAAGCCAGGGAAGTCTTGCCGTAAAAAGAAGCATAACCTTGTCCCAGAATGGAGAATTAAAGCCGTTTATCAGCAAAAGAAGGTAAGTGTCAAATTCTGATATACGATCTAACATTTTAAAAATCAGCCATTAAGTTTATCCCAGAGAAGATCTGTGAGTTGTGTCAAATTTTTTCCTGTATAAGATGATATGAAAATATGAGGGATCTTTCTTGGCAACCCCTTTTTAATCATTTTTTCAAGCTCTTCGTCAAGCAAATCGGTCTTTGTAATAGCCAAAACTCTCTCCTTATCCAAAAGTTCCGGGTTGAACATTTTTAGTTCTCTTAGTAGTATTTTGTACTCTGCTGCAATGTCTTTTGCGTCGGCTGGTATCATGAACAAAAGCATTGAATTTCTCTCTATATGTTTCAAAAACCTCAGACCAAGGCCTCTCCCTTCGTGAGCTCCCTCAATAATCCCCGGAATATCAGCCATTACAAAGGATTTATGGTCACGACATTCTACTATACCCAAATTTGGTTCAAGTGTAGTAAACGGGTAGTCTGCAACTTTGGGCTTTGCAGCTGAAATCTTTGATAGCAGAGTAGATTTGCCGGCATTTGGAAAGCCAACCAATCCAACATCTGCAAGAACTTTTAGTTCGAAAATGAACCAGTTCTCCTGTCCATCTTCACCAGGTTGTGCATAGCGTGGTGTCTGATTAGTAGCAGTTTTGAAAAAGGCATTTCCCATTCCGCCTCTGCCACCCGGTGCAAGAATCTTCTCTTCACCCTGTTCAGTAATCTCAAACAGAACCTCTCCGGTCTCGGCAATTTTTACAACAGTTCCAAGAGGAACTTCCAGGTAAACATCTTTACCATCTGCTCCATGTCTCAAAGCACCGCTTCCGCCGCCACCGTGTTCAGCCCTTATGTGTTTCCTGTATTTTAAGTGAATAAGCGTCCAGTACTGAGAATTACCACGTAGTATCACATGGCCTCCACGTCCACCATCGCCCCCGTCAGGCCCTCCCTTAGGAATAAATTTTTCTCTTCTAAGGTGTACAGATCCTTTGCCGCCTTTTCCGGATGCGCAAAATATTTTTACGTAATCAACAAAATTTGAATTGCTACTCATTTTTTAAACCCTCAATTATTGAGCAAATATTTTTAAATATATCATCTACGGGTAAGTCACCCTTGATATGATGATATTTGCCCTTCTCTTTATAGTAAGCTATGAGAGGTTCTGTCTTGGCATGATACGTTTTTATCCTGTTCAGAATTGTCTCAATTGAAGAATCATCTTTTCTTCCCTCAATTTCTGCTCTTTTTCGAATTCTGTCTACTATCAGTTTATCTTCAACCTCAAGAGACATAACAGCGTTAACACTCCTTTTGTTGCATTCAAGCAGTAATTTGTCAAACGCCTCTGCCTGTGAAATGGTTCTTGGAAAGCCGTCAAAAATAAAACCCCTTACTGTTGAGTCTCGGTTACAAATCTGATCTTTAATAATGTCAAGTACGATTTTATCATCAACAAACTGACCTTTATTAATAAGCTCTTTTGCAATTTTGCCAACATCACTGCCTTTTGCAATCTCTTCACGAAGCAACTCTCCCGTAGAGATGTGCCTTAAGCCGTATTTTTCTATAAGAAGCGTAGATTGTGTCCCCTTACCGGCACCCGGAGGACCAAAAATTATAAAATATTTCATCTATGACACAATGTTAATCCAGGACATATATGTCCTTATACTGCCTGCCCAGTTCGTTGTAATCCAGTCCGTAACCTACAATAAAGTCATTCGGGATCTTCATGGCTGTGTAGTCAATTTTAATCTCTTTATCGTAAGCATCAGGTTTTAAAAGAAGCGTGCAAATCTTAATGTCTGCGGCACCAGCCTCACTGAGAAGCTTATATAACTCTTCGATTGTTGTTCCTGTGTCAACTATGTCCTCAACTACAATGATATTTCTACCCTTAACAGAAGAGTTAAGACCCAGAATCTCCTTAATCTCCCCTGTGGACTCCGTTCCACTGTAGGAAGAGAGCTTAATAAAGGAGATTTCACACTGAAAATTGATAAGTTTTATAAGGTCAGATGTGAACATGAAGGAACCATTGAGAACCGATAAAAAAAGCGGGGTCTCACAATTTTTGTAATCATTATTGAGCTTTTCAGCTACTTCGCTTATACTGTTAAGAATCTTTTCGCTAGGAATGAAAATCTTAAATTCTTTATCATGCAGTTTTATGCGTTCCATACTTAAATTGTTTGTGACCGCGAAATTAATGATTATTTTTGCCTAAACCAATTTTTGTAATAGCGATGAATCCATTAGTGAGTATTATTATGGGCAGTACATCAGATCTGCCGGTTATGAAACAGGCGGCAGAATTTCTGAATGAAATGGAGATCCCATTTGAGATTAATGCCCTTTCGGCACATAGAGTACCTGAGCAGGTGGCCGAATTTGCCAAAGGAGCCCATAAGAGAGGCGTAAAGGTAATTATTGCCGGAGCAGGAGGAGCAGCACACCTTCCGGGTGTTGTGGCAGCATTCACTCCACTGCCGGTAATCGGAGTGCCGGTAAAATCGACCATCTCTATGGATGGCTGGGATTCAGTGCTTTCTATCTTGCAAATGCCTGCAGGAATACCTGTTGCAACAGTTGCTCTGGATAATTCCAAAAATGCAGCAATACTAGCATTTCAGATACTTGCAACTGCAGATCCGGTTCTTATGGATAAAATGGTTAAATTTAAAGAGGATTTGGCATCAAAGATTAAAAAGGCCAACAAAGAGCTGGAGGAGGTAAAGTATCCTTTTAAGGTGAACTAGATTCATCTGAAATTCAAAGCAATTTAATATGAGGGGGAGATATGAAGGGGTTGATTATGTGTGCATTGCTGCAAATTTGCGGCAGTGTAATCTATTGTCAGGATAGAGAGACAAGATTCAAAAGCATTGATTGGGTAATCGAGAAAATTTTAGGGAGAGCCAATTTTGAAGATGAGCTGGATGAGAGTTATATAGAAGAACTTACTTCACATTATGTTCAACTTTTAGATTTCCCCTTGAACATAAACAGAGCCCGGGAGTCGGACCTCGAGAAATTAAAATTGCTAACAGAATTCGAAATTGAGGCAATCCTTGATTACCGTAAGCAAAGTGGTGCGATTCTCTCATTTTTGGAGTTTAGCCTTATTCCCGGAATCGAACCGCAAAAGTTGAATGTTTTGCAACCATTCGTGACCTTTAAAGGAGATCTAAAACCCGGCCCATCTTTAACACCATTGGCCTCTCAAACAATACTCAGATCATCATTGGTTCCTCAAAAGAGACAGGGTTATATGCCGGTTTCAAAAGAGGAATATAAAATAAATCCTGATATCAGATATCTGGGAAATCCCCTCCATTTGTACGGGCAGACAACCCTTGACCTGGGAGAGAGGGCTACGATAATGGTTACCGCAGAGAAGGATCCGGGAGAAAAAGCTTTGGACTATCTCTCCTGGAATATCTCCTTAAATAAAATTAGGATAGGAGATAAGTTTACTGCAGAAAAGATAATAGTTGGATCATTTACTGCAAGATTCGGACAAGGTCTGGTTCTTTGGAACGGTTTTGTTATGGACTCCTCATGGGAGCCATTTGACAGCCAGAGGAGGGAGCAGGGGATCAATAATTATCGTGCATCAGACGAAAATGCAGCCTTTAAAGGTGTTGCTGCTTCGGTTAGTTGGGGCAGGTTAACGTCAACATTGGTTTTGTCGGCGAGGATGTATGATGCAAGAGTAGTATCTCAAGGTTACACCTCTCTTCTTAAAACAGGATTACACAACACAGTAACAACTCTTCAGAGAAAAGGGACACTTGGCAGTAATATGTTAGGGATAAATTTAAGTTATTCGTCAAGCTCTTTTAAAGTGGGTATTACTGCAACAGTGGACAGATATTCACTTCTTTATGCCGGAAAAGACTCAATGCTTCTCCAAAAGGCAGCTAAATACCATAACTATTACGCCAATATTGGTACAGATTGGAGGTATATTCTGGGTAAAACTGTACTATTTGGTGAATTGGCAACAGATATTTCCGGCTCACCGGCCTGTATATCAGGCATACTTTTAAAACTTTCTGATAAAACGGATTTTTCTGCAATTGTTAAATACTCTCATATAGGATACCTATCACGACTATCTGCAATTGATGCAGCAAGGGGAGGAGAGCTCTCTCTTAAATTTTCAATTAAGCAAATTATCTCTAAAAACAGCAGGGTTAAATTTAATACTACCATCACAGAAAAGGTCAACAGATATTCTCTCAAGTTTGAATATGAGCCCGTAAATAACGTTAAGTGCGAAATAAGAAGCTTAAAACAGGGTAATAAAGGTTATGTCAGATCAGATTTCAAGTTTTCATACAGAGATTTTCTGACGCTACATTCCAGGGGGGACATCTCATTATTCAGGAGTGCTGAGGCAATATCTTATGGCTTTCATGTTCATCAGGAGCTAATTCTTAAAACACCCGACAACAAACTGGCTCTCTCTGCACGATGTGCCTGGTTTGACACCCCCCATTGGGAAAACAGGATATACAGCTATGAAAGGGAGATACTTTACCAGTTTCGCACAACGGCACTATATGGAAAGGGAATCAGATGGTATATAAATCTTAAACTATCTGTTTTAAGTTACGCTGAGATTTGGTTGAGATACTCATCAACAACCTATTCAGACAGAGATAAAACAGGAGAGGGGCTTGAAATGATTCAAGGCCCCTCTAAAGGTGAAGCAAAAATTCAGTTAAGAATCAAGCTTTAGATTTTTGGAATCGGTTAGGCAGGTTTGATTTTTATCCTTCTTCCGGGCATGATTTTAGTGTTTTTTGTAAAACCGTTAAGTTTCATAATATCATTAAGGCTTACCCCCTCGAATTTTCTCGAGATCTCCCACAGTGTGTCACCCTTTTTGATGGTGTACATTACATACCCTCCTGTTTTAGTAGTTGTTGGTGCTGAAGACGAAGAGGCAGTTGTACGGTTTACTTGAGCAGGCGGGTTTGAAGAGTGAATTGTTAATCTCTGACCAGGCCTGATCATGGTTCTTATTCCGTTCCATGCCTGAATATCAGAGACTCTCACTCTGTAGCGTGTTGCTATGTGACTTAATGTTTCGCCCCGTTTTACAGTGTGAGTGACAGAGCTTCGTTGCGCTGTCGCTGTAGAACTTTTGGCGTTGTTATATACAATCGGATTGAAAAAGATACTGTCTTTGTAGCCATAAATAATATTTTGGTTATCTACAAATGCATTAGTGTAATTGTAAGGGAGTTTTAAAATATTACCCTTTGCGTTCCCTGGTATAATTTCATTAAGATACTGAGGGTTATAGTCACTTATCTCCTGTTTTGAAATTCCTGTAAGTTCAGCTATTTGTCCAAAGTGTAATGGTCTTGTAATCAAGAAGGTATCTAAGTGAGCAGCCATTGAAATAGGTCTGGGTGCTATTCTATGCTCTTTGTGGTATGCCATTGTGTACATGGCTGCAACAAACGATGGAACATACCCCCTGGTTTCCCTTGGCAGATATGGGTAAATTGTCCAGAAATCTCTTGAACCGCCCGCCCTTCTGATTGCTTTGTTAACATTGCCGGGACCACAGTTATAAGATGCAATTGCCAGAAGCCAGTCACCAAAAATTGTATATGAATCTCTCAGATACTTTGCCGCAGCATGTCCCGATGCAATAGGGTCAAGCCTTTCGTCAACATAGGAATCAATTCTAAGGTTGTATTGTAAAGCTGTTCTGTACATAAACTGCCACATACCTTTTGCATTTGCACTTGATACAGCTCTTGGATTTAGTGCCGATTCAATAATTGCCATTATTTTAAGCTCCTTAGGGAGATTATACTGGTCAAATATCTCTTCAAACTGAGGCATATAAAAGTTAGAAAGACCCAGCATAATATCAATTTTATTAGGAATTCGCTGAGTGTAAAAGATTATGTGGTTTTTAACAATGTTATTATAAGGGAGCGGTATAAAAGAGTTAAGTGCTTTAAGTCTTGCAATGTAAACTGAATCAGGAGTATCTGAAGTCAAGTGCTCATCTTCAAGATTAATGATAGAACTTTCGTCAATCTTCATACTTCTCTGAACATACCATACGCTTAGAAGACTGTCGGTTGAAGCCTGTGGATCGATAAAGTCTTCACTGTCAAAAAAACTTAATCCTCCAGGGTTAATTGAATCATTTGAACTTATAGTATCAATCATTGGAATAGCTTCATATTCCAATTCAAGCTTTAAAGAGTCTATAGTTCTTTTCATCTTCTCAATCTCTGCAACAAGGGCATTTCTCGAAGGTTTTTTTGAAAAGATCTGGGAGTGTGCTGTTTGTGGCAGTATTACTGCAAAAAATAAAAGCAAAAGAATTGATACGGTCTTTCTCATCTTAATTTAAAATGTTAGTTTGAGATTAAGGCCTACTGTGGGGCCAATATTGTAAGTTAACTGGGGGTTAACAGGCATAATGACACCTGGTGAAAATGACGCAGAAAGGTCATCACTGATGTCAAAATCCTGAAGGTGGGCAAAAACATTGGCGTCAATTACATTCAGGGCATATACTACTATCCCTGTAAGAATGGAATAGTCTCTGTATCTCCTGTAGGTATCTTTATAATACTTCATTGTTTGTGCGTTGTATTTGCCAAAAAGGGGCGAATCAGGGTCACTTGTCTCGTAGTACATATATTTATACCGTTGAAACTGCGAATTGTTCGAAGATATAAAATATCCTACAGTTATAAAACCCCCATAGATAATTGGTACCTTCCAGTAGTCTCCGTTATAGATCTGTCCAAGCCCCGGAACCATTGCAGAATAGAGAGATGCTCTTGCAGGAAGCACATCTTTGTAATATTTATAATTTGAAACTCCGTCTAGAATTGACCCCCAGTAGGAGAGTGCCGCTCCCAAATAGCAAAGGTCACGGGTAGTTTTGTACTTTTTGTCCCCCGTCTCCTGCCATAGAGTATTGTTCCTGTAACCGGCATATGCAAACCCACCTATAGTCCCGTATATGATAGGAATTTTCCAGTACTCTTTGTTGTAAAGTTGTGCCGTTCCTGGAACAATAATAGAGCCTGCCCACATTCTGGTTATGTTCATGCTATCTTTACCGGCAAGGCTATTAAAGTACCGCTTGAAAGTATAGGGAGGTTTACGATTGTAAACATAGTTTGTGTCAGTTGTACTTTGTTGCTGATTGCCTGGGGCACCGGGAGGACGCACCTGTTGCATCTGTCCCTGTACCTGAGCCAACGCCTGTATAGAGAGCAGAGTAAAAAGAAGCAAAAATAAGAGGCGTTGCTTCATGTTAATTAAAGATTTGTTTTTTCGATAGCGTTAATGAAATTGATTATCTCCTCATCTCCGCTGAATCTGATTGTAATAGAACCTGCTCCCTCTTTTCCCTCTTTTTTCAAGCTTATGTTATTGTTGAAATATTTTCCCAAAAAATCAAGCAAACGGAAAAATGATTCGTCCAGTTCCTGAGACGGTTCTTCTATTACGGGTTTTGTCTCCGAAACTTCAGTCATTTTTCTGATTTTCTCTTCAACCTGTCTTACCGAAAGGTCATTTTCGATAATTCCGTTGCACAGTTTGAGCTGTTTTTTAGGATTATCCAATGCAAGCAGAGCTCTGGCGTGACCCATGGTTATCCTTTTCGCCCTTATTGCCAGCTGAATTTCTGCCGGCAACTTTAGAAGCCTTAGATAATTGGTTACTGTGGCCCTCTTTTTACCAACCCGTTCTGCCATCTGTTCCTGAGTCAGACTACACTCTTCAATAAGCCTTTGAAAGCTGATGGCCACCTCAATTGCATCAAGGTTCTCTCTCTGGATGTTCTCCACAATAGCCATCTCGAGCATACCCTGATCGTCAGCCGTTCTTATGTAGGCAGGTATGTGAGTGAGACCGGCAAGCAGAGAGGCCCTAAATCTTCTTTCTCCGCTTATTATCTGATATTTACCTCCATCGGTGGATCTTACTGTTATTGGTTGGATGAGTCCCATTGCTTTAATGGATTCTGATAACTCCTCAAGCAACTCTTCGTCAAATGTGCTTCTGGGTTGAAAGGGGTTTGCCTCAATCTGGTCAAGAGCTATTTCTGAAATAGAAGAGAGAGTGGCCTCTCCCGGCGAAACAAGCGGCTTGTTCAGATTTAAATTGTCTATGTCGGAAATCAGGGCGCCAAGACCTCTCCCCAAAGCAGATTTTTTCATATTCAGGAGTTCTTTTTGATAACCTCTTTTGCAAGATTAAGGTAATTATTTGTTCCGGTTGAAAGAGCGTCATGCAGGATAACCGGTTTACCGTGAGATGGAGCCTCTGTTAGCCTCACATTTCTTTGAATTATGGTTTTAAACACCATTTCACCGAAGTGGGTTCTAACCTCATCAACAACAAGGTTTGAGTGTCGTGTGCGGCTGTCAAACATAGTCAAAAGAAAACCCTCAATCTGAAGACTTGTATTTAACCTGTTCTGAACCAGTTTTATTGTATTTAGCAGTTTGCCCAACCCCTCAAGTGCAAAATATTCGCATTGAACCGGTATAAGCACAGAGTCTGCAGCCGAAAGGGAGTTAATTGTAATTATTCCCAAAGATGGTGAGCAGTCAATAATTATGAAATCGAACTCATTCTTAAGCGGGTCAAGAAACTTTTTCATTACAAGCTCTCTCTCCGGTATGTTAAGCATTTCGATTTCTGCACCAACAAGGTTAATGTGCGATGGTGCTATTTTTAAACCGGCAACTTCGGTCTCCAGAAGGATATCGCTTATGGCAACCTTGCCTATAAGAGCCTCATAAAGGGTTTTTTTTGAGTTAGAGTCGGGATTAAAGTTCAGGCCCGATGTCGAGTTGGCCTGAGGGTCGGCATCAACCAGTAATACCTTTTTTTCCATCACAGAGAGTGATGCTGCCAGGTTTATTGCAGTTGTTGTCTTACCAACTCCCCCTTTCTGATTTGCAATTGCAATTATTTTTCCCATAAAGTATTAACGAAATTATTCTGGTACATCAGGCAAATTTACAAAACTTTTCACAAAATCTAATACGGATCTACATCAAACCAAAGCTTCAATCCATGTCCCTCATTTTTTACCATTTTAACTGTATGATCATACAGTGCTCTCTTAACAGATTTTACATCTTTTGTTCGTGGTAATTTGATAAGAAAATTGATTATGTGCTCTCCCCTTACAATATCAACCGGGGGTGCAAAAGGCCCGGTAAAACATATAGAATCTGCCGTATTAAGGTAGTGGGTATATTTTAAAGCAAAATTGTTTAATTCTTTAATATTTTTGTTTTTAACAATGATTTTAATGAGCCTTACAAATGGAGGGTATCCAAACTCCTTCCGATCTGATAATTCTGCTCCAAAATCATCGTTGGCCTCTACAAACATTCTGTAAATATTATTTTCAGGCTGAGCTGTCTGGATAATTACACTTGCCTCTTTATCTCTCCTTCCTCCTCTTCCTGCAAGTTGGGTAAGCATTTGAAGAGCTCTCTCACCGGCTCTGAAGTCCTCTGTAGAGAACATACTGTCGGCATGTATAATTACAATAAGAGTTAATTTGCTGAAATCAAATCCTTTGCTTAGCATCTGTGTCCCTACCAATATGTCTAGTTGGCCGCTAGCAAACTCCTTGATGATTCTTCTCTGTTCGCTCCTGCTTTGGGTAGTCTCGGCATCAAATCTTGCAATTCGGGCTTCAGGTAACAGCTTTACAATTTGCTCTTCGACCATCTCTGTTCCAGAACCCCTCTCCTTTAGCCCGGGCTTACCACATTTGGTGCAAATTGTATTAAACCGGATGCTTTGGCCACAGTAGTGACAGGTAAGTAACCCTTTTGATTTATGGTAACTTACCGATACATTGCAGGATGTACACATTGGTATGTGTCCGCAGTAGATGCATTGCACGAAAGGTGAGTAAGATCTTCTGTTCCTGAAAATTAGCACCTGCTCTCCTATGTTTATGCAATTTTCAATTGCAGAGATAGTTTTACGGGAAAATATCCCCTCCATCTGACCTCTTTTCTCTTCTCGGACAGTATCAATAATCTCTACCTTAGGAGAGTGATCAGAGTAAAATTTCTCATTAAGTTCTATAAGTGAGTACCTTCCCGACAAGGCGTTATAGAGACTTTCGAGAGATGGCGTTGCCGAGCCCATTACAACTCCTGCGTTGAATAATTTTGCAAGTACGAGAGCTGTATCGTGACCGTTATACCTGGGTGACGGTTCGTTTTGTTTGTATGATGAGTCGTGCTCTTCGTCAATTATAACCAGTCCCAGAGAATTGAAGGGCAGGAATACAGCAGATCTCAGGCCAAGCACAATATATGGGCCTGACCCCTCCATAATTTTTTCAAAAACCAATCTCCTTTCAGATGCTGTTTGTCCCGAATGGTAAACGAGTAATTTATCTCTGAATATCTTTTCGAGGCGGTGACTCAATTGTCGGCTCAATGCAATTTCGGGTAACATATAGAGCACATTTCTCCCGCTGTTCAGCACCTCTTCTGCCAGGTTTATATATATTTCTGTCTTCCCCGACCCTGTAACACCCTTTAAAAGAGTGGTAATGCCTGCCGATAGTTGCTCAGTAATTTTAATGTAGGCGTTTTTTTGTTTCTCAGAGAGTTCATTTGGCAACTCACGCTTCTTTTCTGTAGCCTGAACTCTTTTTTTTACACGTTTAACAGTTTGGTTAAAAGATGCAGAGGGAAATGCAGCTCTGTAAACTTCACCGGTTGTACACATGTAATACTCTGCCATCCACCTCCACAACTCTATCACATTTGATGATAAAGGGGGCTTTTCAACAATTGATTCAATTTCAAGAATCCTCCCCTTATAATTGGGATTTTCATCAGTTACCTCCTCTACGATAGCGATATACTCTCTTCCTGAAAATTTCACAGTTACAAAACTGCCCGGTTTAACGGAATCAGCAATTGACTCAGGAATAATATAACTCACCTCTCCCTCAAACCTCAGAGGAAGAATAACCTTTGCAAAGATAACCTTTTGATTTGTCATCAGGAGTTATATTAATAAGAATATCAATGGTTTATTATAGTCCTCTTAGTGCTGAGGCAATCTCTTCAAGCAGCCACATAGGGGTAGATGTTGCCCCGCATATTCCCACATTATCACCATGCACAAACCACTCCTTTTTGATTTCATCTGCCCTCTCAATTTTATAACACCTTTCGTTTACCGATTTACATGTTTCAAAAAGTACCTTTCCGTTTGAACTCTCCCTGCCACTAACAAAAAGAATTACCGAATGAGATGCCGAGAACTGTCTAAGATGCGGATGGCGGGAGGAGACTTGCCTGCAAATTGTATTATTGGATTTAAAGTCATGAAGGTTTCCACCGGCTGCAGATATTCGCTCTTTAATTTCGGCAATTACCTTTGCATAATCAGAAGGGTCTTTTGTTGTCTGAGAAAATATTGTTAAAGGTTTTTTAAAGTCAACCTGATCAAGGTCTGCAATTTTTTCAATTATAACAGCGTCTCCGTCAACCTGACCGATAAGACCGTTTACCTCTGCATGACCTCTGTTACCAAAAATAAGAATAGTGCCTCCTTTTTGGCTAAGTAACATGTGACTCTCCTTAATTCTTTGTTGTAGTTTTAATACTACGGGGCAGGTGCAGTCAATAATAGCAAGATTGTTCTCTTTTGCAGTATTATAAGTTGATGGGGGCTCTCCGTGAGCCCGTATAAATACCACGGAATCCTTTAGATTACCCAGCATCTTATGGTCAATCACCTCCATCCCTTTGTCGCCAAGGCGGGAGAGTTCGGTGTTGTTGTGAACAATTGCACCCAGAGAATAAAGCCTGTCACTCTTTTCAAGATAGTTTTCTGCCTGCCGTATAGCTTTCACAACTCCGTAGCAAAAGCCCGATTTGCCGTCAACATCAACTGTGATATTCAATTTTTCTTCAGATTTTTCCATTTTTCGGATATTATCTTTTCTATCCATACCATCTGATCATCTTCGGTCATATTACTGTTGTCAAGGAATATAGCATCCTGAGCTCTCCTGAGCGGAGCGTTTTCCCTGTTTTCATCCATAAAATCCCTCTCAATAACATTCTTCAGAACCTCTTCAAAATTTGCATCTTCTCCCCTTGCAACCATCTCACGATACCTTCTCATTGCCCTCACTTTAGGGTCAGCAGTCATGAATATCTTAAGATCTGCATCGGGAAAGACAACAGTCCCGATATCTCTTCCATCCATAACCACACCTCCTGTCACTCCATACTCCTTAAGTATTGAATCAACAAAATCTCTCACCGGTTTTAGAGCTGCTACAATACTTACCTTACCCGCAACTTCAAGACTCCTGATCTGGGTCTCTATACTCTCTCCATTTAGGTATAATTCACCCTTAGACCCATGGAGAGCCTGCCCAAATCTTAGCTTAACATTGTGTAGTTGGCTGTAGAGCATTTCAGGGTCAGTAACTCCAATATTGTTGATAAGGCCACTGCGAATAGCAAACAGTGTCACTCCTCTGTAAAGTGCTCCCGTATCAACATAAATCAGGCCGTAGCGAGATGCTATCTCCTTGGCAAACGAACTTTTACCTGTTGACGAATGGCCGTCAATTGCTATAATAATATCTCTCTTTTCCATATATCTAATGAGAACAAACATACGCAAAAAAGGATTATCTTTGTGAAAATTATTTTAATGAGACTTGCTGTTTTTGACCTGGGAACTAACGTTTTCAACCTTCTGATTGCCTGGGTGTCAAAAGATAAATGCGATATAAAAAGAGTAGTGAAAGTTGGCTCTCACATTGGCAAAGGTGGCTTTTTTAACCGTGAATTAACACAGGAAGCAATTGATACCTCTATGGAGGCAATCGGGAAGATGTGCGAGGCCATTAAGCAGGAGGGAGGAGTTGATTTAACCAAGGCCTTTGCAACATCTGCATTCAGAGACGCCTCAAACGGAGCTGAATTTGCCCGGTTGATTGGTGATAAGTATGGTATTGATGTTGAAATTATTTCAGGGGAGAGAGAGGCCGAACTTATTTACAAAGGGGTAAGAGAGTCTGTATTGCTTTATGAAGAAAAGGTCCTTATTCTTGATATTGGAGGAGGTAGCAACGAATTTATAATTGCCGACAGGGATAAAATATACTGGAAAGAGAGCTTTCCGCTTGGAGTGGTCAGAATGAAGGAGATAATATCACCATCTAACCCCATTTCGGCGGACGAAATCCATGCCTATAAAGATTATATGGACAATTCCCTTCAGCCCCTGTTTGAACAGATGGCAATTTATAAACCTACATTTATGATTGGTTGCTCCGGTTCATTTGACACACTCAGGGAGTTAATCTGGCCCCATGATGATGGAACACTCCCTGCACTAGAACTCCCTTTGGATAAATTTCTGGAGTTGAATGATACCCTGATAAGATCAACATCTGAGGAGAGGCACAATATGAAAAGAATGTCTCCAATGAGAGTAGATTATATGGTTTTAGGCAGTATTTTTGTAGAGCATATCATCAAAAAGCTTGAAATTAAAGAGCTTTATCAATCATCTTACTCTCTCAAAGAGGGTTATATGTCCGAGGTTGCATCCTCGCTTTAACTAATATTGGAAAAGGAATTAACGTTATGAAAGTTCTCATTATTGACGACGAAAAAGCTATCAGAAATACTCTTAAAGAGATTCTTGAATTTGAAGGTCATGAAATATCACTTGCAGCAGATGGAGTAGAGGGCCTTTCAATGGCCACGGCAGAGAGTTTTGATGTTATCTTTTCTGATATCAAAATGCCAAATATGGATGGCATGGAGCTTCTTGACAAATTGAGCGAATCTAATGTAGAGTCTTCGGTTATAATGATTTCCGGCCACGGCTCTATTGACTCTGCGGTGGAGTGTATAAAAAAAGGTGCATTTGACTTTATTCAAAAGCCTCTTGATCTTAACAGAATTCTCATAACACTAAGAAATGCCACTGACAGGACCAACCTGGTAAAAGAGACAAAGATTCTTAAAAAGAGGGTTTCAAAAATTCCTGAAATTGTTGGAGTCTCTCCGGCCATAACCAGAATCAAAGATATGATTGACAGAGTTGCTCCAACTGAAGCAAGAGTTCTAATTACCGGCTCCAATGGTACAGGAAAAGAGCTTGTAGCCAGATGGCTTCATGAAAAAAGTTCTAGAAATACCATGCCCTTTGTTGAGGTTAACTGTGCTGCAATTCCGGGAGAATTGATTGAAAGTGAACTTTTTGGCCACGAGAAGGGAGCCTTTACTTCGGCTGTTAAGCAGCACAAAGGTAAATTTGAGCAAGCAGATGGCGGTACACTGTTTCTGGATGAAATTGGAGACATGAGTCTGGCAGCTCAGGCAAAGGTGTTGAGGGTTTTACAGGAGAATAAAATCACAAGGGTCGGCAGTGATAAAGACATAAATGTAAAGGTAAGGGTGATTGCTGCAACCAATAAAAACCTTACAGAGGAGATTGAAAAGGGGAGTTTTAGAGAGGATCTTTACCACAGAATCAGTGTTATTGTAATTCATGTTCCTCCACTTACCGAGAGAAAGGAGGATATTCCAATGCTTACAAAATACTTTTTGGAACAGATATCCACCGAAGGAGGCATGGCGTACCGTGAAATTGATGAAGATGCAGTTGAGGAGCTCACAACATATAAATGGACCGGTAATATCAGAGAACTCAGAAATGTTGTAGAAAGACTTATGATTCTGAGTAATAATAGAATAACTAAAGATGATGTGATTGCTTTTGCAAAACCTGTCTTCAGATAAGCTACTCTTTCTCTATTCGCATCTGCTGAATAAAATTGCCATCCGACTGGGTTTTGACAAACAGAGTAACCCTGAATTTACTGCCTCCTGCGCTTAAATTGCCGATGGCGTAAATCATTGGAGCTTTTCCCGAGCGATATGTGATTACAAAACTCTTTGGAGAGTTTTCATTAAAAAACTCCTTAACAATCTGTTTCGCCTGCTGCCTGCTGCATACATTTGTGGTCCCGAGAATGTCTATCTCAAGACTGGGCGCAAACCAAACGGACAATCTTTCCGCATCGCCATTCTGAATATACTTGGCAATAGGAACGAACACATCCTGTTCTTTGTTTTGATTGGCAGCCTGTTGCCCGCTTAAGGCAACGGTGTTTAATAAAAGCGTTAAAAAAATCAGTAATCTCTTTCCCATAAAAATATTCCTCACTCAGGAAGAAAAAGCAAAAATCAAGCCATATGACTAAACCATAAAAATAATACATTTCCACGATAAATGTTAAATAAATAGTAATTTTGTAGAGATGAAGATAGAGTTACTGCTTACGGGAAAGACAGATTCTGCCTGGATTAAAGATGGGGCAGAACTTTACACTAACCGACTTAAACATTATACAGCTCTCTCTATCAGAGAAATACCCGAACTTAAAAAAACTGCCGGCTTAAGTATTAGCCAGATAAAAGAGAGAGAGGGTGAGCTGATTTTAAAAAACATAAAGGAGAGCGACTATCTTATTTTGCTTGACGAGAACGGAAAGCTGTTTTCATCAGAGGAGTTTGCTCAGAAAATTGAAAAAGCAACTATAAGAGGTATAAAATGTACAGTTTTTGTAGTAGGAGGGGCATACGGTTTTTCCGAGCAGGTTTACAGCAGGGCGGATGAAAAAATATCTCTTTCCAAAATGACATTTTCCCATCAGATGGTAAGGGTTATTTTTCTGGAGCAGCTATATAGGGCCTATACGATAATTAAAGGGGAACCATACCATCATAAATAGATGATAAAGAATAAGATTACAGAGATCCTAAAGAAAAAGACTACAATTCTGTGGTTGTGTGCACTATTCTTTACCATTGCATCTTTTATGGAGTTTTCAACTCCCGGCTCAATGGACAGAGAGGTATTACGCCTCGAATCGGTCATTCATAAAAGACAGCAGATACTTGAGCAGTTTGCAGTAAAGACACTAAGTCTGCCAGATAACGAATTTATCTCCTTTGAGGATTTACCGGAAGATATGGTTATCTATCGATACCTTGAAGATACTCTGCAATCATGGGCAAACCAGCTCCCCATATCAAATGACGATATTTTCTTCTTCCCATTCGGTTACAGAATAAATCACCTGAACAGTCCGGTGATAACTAACACTCCTCTCGCCTATCTAAAGTTAGCAGAACAATATGTTAACCTTGGTTCAGCCTGGTATATTGTTAATGTTATTGTAAGAGCAAATCAAACGGTAGTCACTGCCCTTCTTGTGCAAACTGAATACCCTACAGAAAACAGTGCGCTAAGCAACAGTATAAATCCCAATTTTTACTTAAGAAAACAACTCTCAATAGTACCTGTAACATATGATGAGTCTTACATTGTTCATGGTAAAGACGGGGGAGTCCTTTTCTCTGTACTAAAGACATTGCCTGGGAAGGGTTCCAGCCAAGGTATCGCACTCAGATGGTTTGCCATACTATTTGTTATACTTGCGCTCTTTTCAAATCTTCAAAGAAAGAGGGGGATTAAGGAGTTCTTTTCCCTTTTTGCCGGGATGGTAATTGTCAGGTTTGTAGCTGTTTATCAAGCAAAGGAGCTTCAAGGTGAACTTGAAATTTTCTCTCCGACTCTTTACGCAGATTTTGGAATCTTTAGCTCTCTTGCCGATCTGTTAATAAATAACATTCTAATTTTCTTGATTCTATTGGCTCTTTTCATGATCAGGAAAAGCCTGGCTCTGACAGTTTTAAAAGCACCACTATTAAAGAAAAGGTTACTGACGGTACTTTTTTCAGCAATTCCGCTAATGTTGATTCCTTACATATATTTGAGCATGAGGTCACTTATCCTCAATTCAAACATTGTAATGGAGCTTTACAAGATTGATGAAATAACCGAATATACCTTAATGGTATATCTCTCCTACGGACTTCTTTTTCTGGCGCTTCTGTTCTCTTTTCAACTGATGAGGCCACTGTTTGTTCCAAAACGAAGATTCTCCTTTATGGAGCGGGTTCCGATGGCGTTTTATATATCTTTTGTCTCACTCTTCACTCTTGTAACCGTAAGCTATTTTGGCTTTATAAAAGAGTTTAACAGGAATAGGGTCTGGACAACAAAAATGTCAGTTGAGAGAGACCTTACAATGGAACTTCAACTCAGAAGTCTGGAAAAATTTATTGAAAATGACCCTGTTATTGGATATTGGGTAAGGGTTGATCAGAATTCTGAAATGATTACTAATCGTCTGACCGAGGCATATTTTTGGAGTATTCTGCAAAAGTACGATATGAGGTTAACCTCTTGCAGGCCAAATTCTATGCTCATTACCGAAATATCCAATCAGGACGCCCCTCCTGTTCACTGCAATACTTTTTACGAAACCGAAATTGCAAGATATGGGATGAGACTTGGAGACAACTCCTCCTTTTTATTTATGAACAACTATAATGGCAGAATAAGCTATCTGGGCGTTTTCCCTTTCTACAGCTTTGGAGAGGAGATAAGGTTATACATAGAACTTGACAGCAAATTCATGAGAGAATCCATTGGATACCCCGAACTTCTGTTAGATCATAAAAAATTGGATAATTACAACATTCCATCGGGCTACTCCTATTCTAAATATTTAAATGGAAGACTTATATCCTATGGGGGCAGATATAATTATTCGCTCAAATACGATAAGGAGTACGACATAGGATACAGAACAGAGAGAAGTAACGGATACCTTCACTTTATAAATAAGATGTCTGACGAGAACCTCATAATTTTATCCAGACAAGAGAGAAATATATTCCAGTACACAGTATCATTCTCATATCTTATGCTCTTCTTCTCTCTAATGATACTGGGGCTGATAAGATTCAGACACAAAGGGTTTATTTATAACCTTCCCAAAAGTTCGTTCAGATGGAAGATAACTGTTTTGATAATTTCGTCGCTTGTATTTGCTCTAGTAGCAATGGGAGCTGGCAGTATATGGTTCTCAATCAGGTATTTTAATGAATCAAACAGAGAGCAGATGGAGGAGAAGATGAGCACCGTTCAAACAACTCTCTCCTATTATAGCAAATTTGCTCAAAAGTATAATGATCAGCAATTCAATAATCTAAGATTGATGGAGGCAATGAATCGCCTCTCAAACACTGCTCAGATTGATATTAATGTTTACCAGTCTGATGGGCTACTTTTAAAGACAACCAGAGGTGAAGTCTTTGACAGGTATTTGCTAGGAACCAGAATGAATCCTGTCGCTTTCAGAGAGATTGTTTATAACAATAAAAAGCAATACGTAAACAGAGAGGTTGTTGGTGATCTCACCTATTACTCACTTTACGCACCACTTTTTAATATTGATGGTAAGCTCATTGCAATTGCCAATGTGCCCTATTTCTCCAAGCAAAGTGACTTTAGAAAAGATGCCTCTTCAATAATTGCTGCAATAATAAATATCTATCTCTTACTTCTTATAGCGGCTGTTTTTGGGGGTATTGCCCTATCAAATTCAATATCAAAACCCCTTGCTGAGATTAGTAAAAAGATGCAGTTGCTGGACATATCACAGCAACCGGAGCATATCAACTATACCAACAGAGACGAATTGGGAATTTTAGTGGCGGCCTATAACAAAATGGTTGACGACCTTAATGAGAGCACAACAAGGCTTGCCCAGGGTGAAAGAGAACAGGCATGGAGAGAGATGGCAAGGCAAATTGCACACGAAATAAAGAATCCGCTTACTCCTATGCGATTAAGCATTCAGCACATGATGAGGTTGAAGGAGCAGGGGGTTAAAGATTGGCCTAAGAGATTTGACGCCCTCGCAAACTCACTCATTGAGCAGATCGACATACTTTCAGATGCAGCAGGAGAGTTCTCCAGCTTCTCAAGGTTCTACTCAGAAGATATGATCAGGTTTGATCTCAACTCTCTTATTAAGGAGCAGATTATTCTGTTTAACACCAGAGACAATATTATACTGACATTTGAATCCCAAATGCCGGATGCCTTTGTTTCTGCCCGAAAAACCCAATTGACAAGAGTCTTGGTTAACCTTCTATCAAATGCATATCAGGCAGTAGAGTCTATGGATAACGGGAATATTCTTGTCACCCTTATAAAAGATGACATAAATTACCAAATAGCTGTTCATGATGATGGCTCTGGTGTTCCCGATAGTCTGACTCACAGACTATTTAAACCCAATTTTACAACCAAGAGCGGTGGTACAGGCCTGGGCCTTGCTATATGTCGTAGTATAATGGAGCAGAGTCAAGGTACAATAAACTACACCACATCCGAAAGACTCGGTGGAGCTTGCTTTACAGTTTATATTCCTGCTTAAATATTATTTCTGTCTCAGAAAAATCTGGATAGGAACCCCGGTGAAATCAAATTTCTCTCTCAATCTGTTTTCAAGATACCTTTTGTAATCATCTCTTACATACTGAGGAAGATTGCAGAAGAATGCGAAAGATGGAGATGGGGTAGGGAGCTGAGTTATATACTTTATTTTGATGTACTTGCCCTTAACTGCCGGAGGTGGATAGTTTGCAATTTCCGGAAGCATCTCCTCGTTGAGTTTAGAGGTGGCTATTCTCTTGCCTTTGTTGGCATAGACCTTGGCGGCACTGTTAAGTACATCAAGTATCCTTTGCATGTTAATTACAGAGGTGAAAATTATTGGAATATCTCTCAATGGGGCAATTTTGTTCATGATATCAAGAGTGAACTCCTTCATGGTGTTGGGCCCTTTATCAGGAATCAAGTCCCACTTATTCACTACAATAACGCAACCTTTTCTGTTCTTTATGATAAGATTGAAAATTGCCATATCCTGGTGCTCAACTCCCATAGTGGCATCAAGCATCAGAATACACACATCGGAATACTCAATTGCCCTTATTGAGCGCATTACCGAATAGAATTCAAGGTCTTCCTTTACTTTTACCTTTTTTCTTAACCCTGCTGTATCAACCAGCATAAATTCATGACCGAATTTGTTGTAGTATGTCGAAATTGAATCTCTTGTTGTTCCTGCAACAGGAGTTACAATATTGCGCTCCTCACCCAACAATGCGTTTGTTATTGACGACTTACCAACATTTGGTTTGCCAATAATTGCAATATGAGGAATTTTTGGCGCATTCTCTCTTGCCTCTGTCTCCAGTGGCAATATTTCAAGAACTTTATCAAGTAAATCACCGGTACCGCTGCCACTGGCCGAGGATATTGCCCATGGCTCTCCCAATCCAAAAGTGTTAAATACGTATGTATCAAACATTTTGTCGCCTGTGTCAACCTTATTTGCAACAACTATAACAGGTTTTTTTGATCTTCTTAAAATGTCAGCGATTATATTATCGTAATCAGTAATTCCGGTTTGGACTTCGCACATAAATAGAATTGCATCTGCCTCCTCTATTGCCAGGAGAACCTGTTTGCGTATCTCCTCTTCAAAAACATCTTCGGTATTAACCGCATATCCTCCTGTGTCAATAACAGAAAATTCCCTTCCGTTCCATTCACAACGGCCATAATGGCGGTCACGGGTAACTCCGGCCACCTGATCTACAATGGCTTGCCTCATTCCTACGAGGCGGTTAAAAAGGGTAGATTTGCCCACATTAGGGCGTCCAACTATAGCTAAAATACTCATATCGGGTGCAAAGGTAAACAATAATTGCAAACCTGCGAATTACTCTTCAGAAGAGCCGCAGGAACATGATGAGCAGGAATTCCCTTTTTTCCAGAGTATTCTCTCGTCAGTTTTGGCACATTTAAGGCCAAGTTTTCTCATCTCTCTATTATGTCCGATTTCTGTTTCAGGAAATTTTCCGTTTTTTCGGAAAATTATGTTGAAAGACAAAAGCACTACACAGAGAGCTACAATTATTATTGAAAGTAAAAAAAGTGACATCTTGAATTAGCAAATTAAACATTTAAAAGCGGGTTGCAGCGGAAAGTCTCCCAGCTGGAGCATTTGAGGCAACTGATGCACCTTGAATGCCGAACTCTTCATGAGCTTAACTATTCTGTCCACAAGTATTCTCTCAGTACCCCCGGCAATAACCTCTTCGGGGCTTTTACCCTCTTCTGTGAGCATATGCAAAATCGGGTCCAAAATTTTATACTCAGGTAATGTGTCGCTGTCTTTTTGGTCAATTCTTAACTCAGCTGAGGGCTCTTTAGTAATGGTGTTTTGCGGAATTACCTTCTCTAATGTATTGATATAATGCGCAATTGAGTAAACCTGAAGTTTATAAAGATCGGCAATCACCATAAGTGCCCCGCTAAGGTCACCGTAAAGCGTTCCGTAACCCATGGCCAGCTCACTTTTGTTAGATGTGTTAAGCAACAGAGCTCCTGTCTGGTTTGAATATGCCATAAGTATATCTGCTCTGATTCTTGCCTGCAGATTCTCTATGGTAATGTCTTTTATATCATCACAGAAAAACTCCTCAAGCTCTTTGGTATATTTGTTGAAGATTGCCTCAATGGGAACAATATTATAGCTTATGTTCAAATTGGATGCTAGTTCTATAGCATCAGTCACTGAATGTAAAGTAGAAAATGGAGATGGCATCAGAACAGCATGAACATTCTCTCTCCCAAGGGCCTCTGCTGCTATGCAAAGCACAACGGCCGAGTCAATACCACCGGAAAGACCTACAACAGCCCTATCCTTACCATTTTCCCTGAAAAATGAAGCAACACCCTTAACAAGTCTTGCATAAACGACATCTGATTCAATCTCTTTCATTTTTTTAGAATATGAAACTTGTGCTAATTGACTGATAGTTATATACTTTATCAATTACATCGGCAAAAATTTCAGCAACAGATAAAATCTTGATTTTACTTCTGTCAACATCCGGATTAACTACCATTGGAATAGTATCAGAGATAATAACCTCCTGCAATTGTGAACTTGCAATTCTTTCATAGGCAGGTCCGCTAAGAACTGCATGAGTTGCAAGCGCTCTAACACTTACAGCACCTTTCTCCATTAGCATATCAGCCGCTTTGCTAATTGTGCCCGCGGTATCAATCATATCATCAATTATGACAATATTTCTTCCCTCAACATCCCCAATAGCCGTCATTGAACCAACAACATTTGCCTTTTCACGTGATTTGTGGCAGATAATAAGTGGGCAGCCAAGTATTCTTGAGTAGGCATTGGCCCTTTTTGCACCACCCATATCCGGTGCAGCAATTGAAAGATTGTCAAGCTTAAGATCTCTCAGGTATGGTAAAAAAATTGAACTTGCGTATATGTGATCAACAGGAAAATCAAAGAAGCCCTGAATCTGATCGGCATGCAGATCGGCAGTCATAACTCTGTCGCATCCGGCTGCCTGAAGAAGATTTGCCACCATTTTGGCCCCTATGGGAACTCTTGGTCTGTCCTTTCTGTCCTGACGTGCCCATCCGAAGTATGGGATTACTGCAATTACCTTGTAGGCAGATGCTCTGCGGGCTGCATCAATCATCAGGAGAAGTTCAAAGATGTTATCAACCGGAGGAAATGTCGATTGAACAACGAAAACTGTTGCACCCCTGACGCTCTCTTCGAAAGCCGGTTGAAATTCTCCGTCACTGAAAACAGTGACAGAAGATTTTCCAAGGTCTAATTTAAGTGCCGCAGCGATCTTTTCTGCAAGATATCTGGAACTTCTGCATGAAAAAATCTTAATCTTATGTTGGTGATCCATAGCTAGATTTATTTTTTTATAAGAGTTTCAATGTAGTTTAGAACCTCATCTCTTCCCTGCCCGGTTTCAGAAGAGGTAACAAATACAGGAGGAAGTTCCTCCCAATATTCAAGAAGAGTGGCGTTATTTCTCTCAATTTGGTTTTTAAGGCCATTTACACCCAGTTTATCACCCTTTGTATAGATAAGAGCAAAAGGGACTCCGGCCTCACCGAGGCGGTTTATAAACTCGAGGTCAATTTTTTGAATATCGTGTCTTGAATCAAGTAATACAAAAAGGTTCTGAAGTTCGGCAGATTGATTTATATATCTGCTTATCATATTGGCAAGTTGCTCTCTTTCTGTTTTGGATATTTTGGCAAAGCCATATCCGGGGAGGTCAACCATATACCACATTTCATTAATCATAAAATGGTTAATAAGACGGGTTTTTCCCGGTTTTCCTGAAGTATGGGCAAGTTTGCCAACACTACACAACATGTTTATAAGAGATGATTTGCCAACGTTAGATCTGCCAATAAAGGCAAATTCTGGCAGTCTGGAGACCGGCCTCTCATCAACCTGAGTGCTGCTTCCGGCAAATATGGCTTGTGAAATCTTCATAGCTTTTCTGACCCTGCAAAGGTATAATTTTATTGCGTATATTTGTACGGGATGTGGTAAAATGGATTAAAATGGCAAAAAGAGAGGAGATTACACTTAGCGAACTACAGGAGAGAATAGGCAAATCCATTCAAAATTCACTTCCCGCCAAGTACTGGGTGAGGGCAGAAACCGGAGAGGTTAAGATACATTCAGGAGGCCATTGTTACATGGAGCTCATTGACCGTAAAACTGAAGGTGGCATTTTGGCAGCAAAGGTACAGGCGGTTATCTGGAACTCAACTTTCAGAATGGTAAGACCATATTTTGAAACCTCTACAGGCAGAACGCTTGAAAGAGGCATTAAGATTTTGGTGTGCGTTCAGGTTCAGTACTCATCTCTGTATGGGTTGTCACTTGTAATTTCTGATATTGACCCCTCTTTCACAATTGGAGACCAAGAGCTGGAAAGGCAAAAGACCATTCAAAAATTAAAAGAGGAGGGCATGTTTGATGTCAACTCCGCACTTGAAATTCCATTACTGCCTCGCAATATTGCTGTTATCTCTTCTGAAAATGCAGCCGGTTACAGAGATTTCATACAGCATACCTCTTTTAACGAATATGGATTCAAATTCAACATTAGCCTTTTTTCTGCTCCTCTGCAGGGAGAAACAGCTCCTCCAGGAATAATTGCAGCACTAGAAAATATTGCTGCGCAGTCAGATAATTTTGATATTGTTCTGATTATAAGAGGAGGAGGTTCAGCTCAGGATTTAATTTGTTTTGATGATTATAACCTTGCCGTAAACATAGCGCAGTTTCCTCTGCCTGTAATAACCGGAATAGGGCATGACCACGACTACCACATAGCCGACATGGTATCCCATACAAATGTCAAGACTCCTACCGCAGCGGCAGATTTTTTGCTTGACCTTTTTATTCAGGAGGAGCAGCATCTTAACTTTCTTTCAAACAGAGTTGCAATTTCGCTGAGAACAAAATTTGCAAACGAAGAGGCATCAATAGAGGGAAGAGTCAGAAGAGTTAAGGAGGCTGTCAGAAGGCTATCAAGAGAACAGGAGCATAAGCTTGAACTGCTGGAAAAGAGGGCAACATTGGCAAATCCGTTAAATATTCTTGAAAGAGGATATTCCATAGCATTAAAGAGTGGAAAAAAAATAACAAATTCCTTACAGGTTAGTGAGGGAGACACAATTACCCTGGTTGTGGCACATGGAATAATTGACTGTACAGTAAACTCAAAGAGAGATGAATAATATAAAAAAACTTACCTATAAAGAGGCTCTTAAACAGCTTGAAGATCTTGTTAACAGGATTGAGAGCCCAGAGGCAGATATTACAAATCTTGCAGAGGATGTAAAACATGCAATCAGTCTGGTTAAACACTGCAGAGAACAGATTAAAGGCTTTGGTCAGGAGCTTGATAAAATTATTGAACAATAGGAACCATGGATCAGTTAAGACTTTGGATAGATGACCCCTGGCTTGAACCCTTTAGTCGAACAATCTTGGAGCGGTACCAAAAGGTTATTGTCAGAGGGCTTGAGATTGCCGGCTATGGTAAAACACTCAGCTCAGCAGTAAATTCACATCTATACTATGGAGTACACTCTCATGGCAAAGGAACCC
>PHDA01000026.1 GCA_002842465.1 Bacteroidetes bacterium HGW-Bacteroidetes-7 | reverse complement strand
AGTCCGGGTGGTTTAACAGGCAGCGGTACTGCCGGTTCAATTACAGTAACCGGTCTCACCAATGGAACTGCATATACTTTTACAGTAACAGCCACAAATCCAATTGGCACAAGTGTGCCTAGTTCTGCTTCAAATTCTATAACGCCATTAGTAATACCAGTAGTAACCAACCCAACAACTGGTAAGATATGGATGGACAGGAATTTAGGTGCCACGCAAGTTGCAACAAGCAGCACCGATGAAGCAGCTTATGGCGATTTATACCAATGGGGAAGAGGCAGCGACGGGCATCAAATCAGAACATCAGGCACAACCAGCACCTTATCAATTACAGATGTACCGGGACATGCTAATTTTATATTATCCTCTGATGATTGGCGCAGCCCGCAAAACTCCGACTTATGGAAGGGAGAGACTGGCACCAACAACCCATGCCCAAGCGGTTTTAGAATACCTACCGAGGCTGAATTAACTGCAGAAATCAATACTTGGAGTGAACGTAGCGGAGTAGGGGCTTTTGGCTCGCCACTTAAACTCCCCTTAGCAGGCGTCCGCATCAACTACGATGGTTTGCTCTCCTATGTTGATTCCTTCGGCTACTACTGGTCGTCAGATACCCCAATGTCCGGTAACGCTCGCACCCTGTATTTTCGTGCCTGGTATACTAATGGAATTCTTTGGAACAACTTCAACCGGGCACGCGGCCAGTCTGTGCGCTGTATCAAAGATTAAGACTATGAACTTCAGCCCTGAGCAAAATACACTTTTCTCACTATTAAAGACCTCTCTGTGCTTCAGCAACAGAGAGGCCTTTTTAGAAATTCCTAATGGTCTGGACTGGAACAGCCTTGTTAATCTTGCTGCCAGGCAGGGTGTGTTGTCTCTCACGCTGGACGGAATGAGGCAAATGGAGCAATCCTGCACGATTCCGAAAATTAGCAGTCTTGATGGGCTCTCCAGGGAGTTGCTTATTCGTTGGGAACTGAGTTCAAAAAAACAGGAGGCAAGAAACAAAAAGCAGAGAGCGGTTATAAAAGAGCTGGTAGCGGTTTTTCGTGAGAATGGAATAGAGATGCTTCTGCTTAAAGGAATTGGGTTGAGTGAACTCTATCCAAATCCAAATCACAGGGAGTGTGGAGATATTGATATTTTCCTTTTTGGAGATTATGAAAAGGGCAATAAGGTTATTGAAGAGTTAGGAATTGAGGTTGAGAAAGATGGGTCAAAACACTCGAAATTCTTTTTTAAAGGGGTTCCTGTAGAAAATCACAAGACATTTCTCAATGTTGAAGACACAAAAGCCGACAAAAGCCTTGAAAAATATATGCTTGAAGTACTCCGTGTGCAGGGGTTCGACACAATAATGGTAGACAATGATCCTGTTCGTATTCCAACTCCCGACTTTACAGCTATCTTTTTATGTCGTCATGATATTACTCATTTTTTGGCATCCGGGCTGGTATTGAGGCATTTTTGCGATTTGGCTCTCTTTTTTCATAAAAACTTAAAGAGAATAGATTTTGCAAATTTTGAGTTAGTTATGAGAGAGCATGGTCAGTACAATTTAATCTGCTCATTTCTGGCAATAGGTAAGTTTCATTTGGGTCTGCCAAAAGAGAGCCTTGCGGAGTTTACTATTGACCAGCAGCAAGTTGTTGCTCTTACAAACCGGGTTTTAGAGGATACTTTTTGTAACCAATACAGATCAATTGACAGAAAAGAGATTGAGACGATGTGGGTTCCCCGTAGAAAATTGTTGGGTGTTAATCAGCTTGTTCGTTCAAAGTGGAAATATGATTCAATAGAGAGTGGGCTGTTTTTTAAATCGCTAATATTTAGGGTGTTTCAAAATTTTCAAACCCGTAACTGGAAATAATATGCTAAAGATATTCCCTGCGGGTTTTAAGTGGTTGGTGTTGGCTTTTTTAACTGTTGTGCGGGCGTTTCTTGAGATGGCAGGTCTGGCGCTGTTTGTTCCTCTTTTGCTGCTTCTGCTTGAAGAGGACGGAATCTCAAAAAATGAGTGGTTGAACCGAATCTATACCGGATTAAATATCGATAGTTTTGGCACCTTTCTATTGTTGGTTTGCGGGGTGGTTCTGTTATTCACATTATTGAAAAATTATGCTCTGCACAAGATTAACAACCATCAAAACAGATCTCTTTTAAAAATATTCTCACACTATTCTGAATCTCTTTTTACCCGTTATTATAACAAAGGTTTACTCTTTATAAAGGAGAGCAGTTCTCATGCTCTTTCTCACAACACAAATAGTGTTTGCTACTCATATGTTTTTGGCGTGCTTAGCCCGGCGATAACGTTGGCAGGGGATCTGATTCTGGCGATTTTGATAGTTGCTTCGCTTGCTTACATGAACATTTATATTGCTCTGATAGAGGTTGTTCTCTTTATTCCGTTTGTCCTTTTCTATCAGATGAAAATTGGTGGAGAGCTTCAAAGGGCAGGTAAGTCCGATAATGAGGCTAAGAAGAACCAATGGAAGGTTACTATTGAAACATTCAGGGGCTATGCCGAGGTAGAGGTAAATAACTCGTTTCCAAAGCTTATAAATGTTTTTAAAAAGGGGTTGGATGCGATTTCAAATTACAGGGTGAGAACAGAAAGCCTTAAGAGTATCTCTTCCAGACTAATTGAGATAGGGGTTATAGTTGTAATCATGGGAGTTATTTTAACCGGATACTTTTTTGATAGTACTGGTGGTGATTTCCGTTTGCTGGTTGCTCTTTTTGCAGTGGCCACCCTAAAGCTTATGCCTGCTCTGAGGTCTGTTGTTTCTCAATATTCGGTGATAAAATCCAATATGTACACTCTTGAAATTATTAAAGACATTCATAAGGAGGCCGACATAGATATGGAGCAGGAGCCTTGTTCAAGTACTCCATTAAAATTTGATAATAAACTGGAATTCAGGAATGTTTGCTTTGGATATGATGATAGAGATTTTACAATAAACAACTTTTCTATTACAATTTCCAAGGGGGAAAAGGTTGGTATTAAGGGGGATTCCGGTTCCGGTAAAAGCACTCTGTTTTACCTTTTGCTTGGACTTTATAACCCTTCAAAAGGGGATATTTATATTGATGACACTCTGCTTAGTCCGCTAAACAGAGGCGAATGGCATAAACGGGTAGGATATGTATCTCAGGATATATTTATTATGGATTCTACCTTGGCAGAGAATATAGTTTTGGCGCAGGAGACAGATAACGAAAGGTTGAATATGGCTATTGAGCGAGCATCTCTTAAAGGTCTGGTTGATAGTCTCCCCCTAGGAATAGATACCAGAATAGGAGATAATGGCTGCCGTTTATCCGGTGGAGAAAAGCAGAGAGTTGCAATAGCTAGGGCATTATATAAAAAGGCAGATGTGTTTCTGCTTGACGAGCCTACCTCTGCGCTCGATAGTAAAACAGAGGACGAAATCACCAAGACATTGGAGCACCCGGCATTTCAGGAGAAAAATATGACTATTGTAATTGTTTCTCACAAGGAGAGTATGCTTAGTATATGTGATAGAATAATTGATTTAAGTTGAATGAAAAATAAATTAAACTATAAAATTGCTGATCAGTCTGTAGAGATACATACCGATTACCTGGGCAATATTGACAGGCTGCTCCCCGGTTTTGTCCATTTCAATGATTCTTCTGATGATAAAGAGCCTTTAATCCAGTTGTTTAGAGAGTTTGAATCAGATGAGTCGGAGTTGTTTTCGGCAGATGATGAGAGTAAGGTAATTCACACTTTTGACCTTGAGGAGGATTTCTGCAAGTTTAGAAAAAAAGGGGGAAAATATTATTTTTCAATTACAACAAGAGGTGGTGATGCTTCGATGGAATTTGCAATGGAGATTGGTTCGCCAAAGGTAAGCTGCCGGTTAATACCAGACTCTGAAAATGGACGGGTTAACCTTCCAAACCCTTTCCACCTGAAATTTTCTTTGTGGATGGTACTTGGGTTTACGGGAATTCCCAGAAAATTCTCTGCTCTCCATTCATCAGTGATAATTTATAATAATAGTGCTGTTTTGTTCCTGGGGGAGTCGGGAACCGGCAAAAGCACGCACACCAAGCTTTGGTTGCAACATATTGCCGGCAGTAAGCTTCTGAATGACGACAGCCCGATTCTGAGTGTAGATGGAGAGAAGGCCAGTGTACATGGGTCGCCATGGAGTGGAAAAGGGCAAAAATATGTAAATGAGAGGTACCCTGTAAGGGCAGTTGTTAGGATTAAGCAACACTCTTCCAATGAATTACAAAAGCTTAATACTCTTGAGTCTTTTGGCGCGCTATACCCGTCATTCCCTCCGGCTTTTCTGAAAGACAATTACTTCGAAGGGCATATTTGCGAAATTATTTCAAAAGTAATCTCAACCACACCGGTTTATAACTTACACTGCCTGCCAAATCGTGAGGCTGCTTTTCTGGTTAAGGAGGCCTTTTATAAATGAAAAAGATCATTCCAAATATTGATGCTCTAAATATTATTGAAGAGGGTCTTAAGTCAGGAAGCAGTGTGCGTATCACAGTGCGTGGCAGTAGCATGAGTCCGCTACTTCTTGATGGTGTTGACGTGGTTACCCTCAATCCATTCATTCGTGAAGAGCTTAAAGTTGGAGACGTCATTCTTTTTCGTTACAGAGAGGCGTTTGTGCTTCATAGAATTGTTGATATACAAGGCTATAGTGCACATGGTGGAAAGATTATTACAAAGGGAGATGCTCTTGAACAGAGAGAAGAAATTGACTTTTCTGACGTAGTTGCAGTGGCCGAGGTGCCTAAAATCGGACTAATTAAATTATCACTCCGAAGAGGGCGAATTTTTATAAACAGGATAATACTTCATTTTTCCAGACTTTTAAAATAACACAACTGATACGCTTATGAAACTTAGACCTAACTTGACAATACGCGAAATTGCCGGAGAGAAGATGCTGGTTATTAATGGCGCAGCCGGAGTAGACCTTACCAAAGTGGTGATGCTCAACAGTGCTGCTGAATTTCTGTGGAACTCTTTGCAGGGAAAGGATTTCCAAAATGAGTGTGCCGAAGATTTGCTAATCAGTAAATATGGGATTACAAAAGAACAGGCAAAAACTGATGCCGGAGCCTGGATAAAATCAATGATAAAGGCAGATTTGATTATTTCTCCTGCCGATTAATGAATTCTCATATTTATATTAAACAATTGATACTTAATACTTAATTACTATGAATAAACAACAAAAAGCACTTACAATTGACACATCAGTTTTCACAAATATCTGTGGTGTCGACCAACCCTACGAACCGCCTTGTATTGAGGTAGTTGAAATTTCTGTTGAAAAGGGTTTTGCCGACTCTACCACTGATTTTGGAGAAGATGTATGGTAATTTATTAAAAGAAGAAAGATTATTAAAAATTATTAAAATGAAAAAGACAATAAATTATTCATGGATCCTGTCAATGCTTTTCGTGCTTGTTGTTATCCCTGTCTCTTGCAGTAAAGAAAGTGCAAAAGAGAACCCTCAGCCGGAGACCAATTTGCCAATAAAAATTTCCGGAATCCACGCAAATATAGACACCAAAACCACGCTTGATGGCGTTGTAACCTCTTGGGTTGCAAATACTGATATAGTGGGTATTTACTCTCCTCAGGCACGCATGGCGCCAGGAGGTGGTGGTCCCACAATTGTCAATACTCAATTTTTCGCCGCAACCAGTGCTCTCAGCACATTCTTTGTCGGCACTATGTTTTGGGGTGCTGCGAATACTTCGCATACATTCTATGCTTACTATCCTTATGCTGCTGGCTCTCCTGCCTCAACAGCTGTTCCGGTATCGCTTCCGGCAGCACAGACTCAATCGGCTGCAAATAGTACTGCGCACATAGGTGCTCTTGATTTTTTAGTTGCCACTCCTGTAACAGTCACATCTCCCAACAATACCAATCCGGTTGCTGATGAAGTAAACCTTAAATACAATCACCTCTTTACAGTTCTTGAGTTTCAGATAAAAGGTACAGGGCAACTAAAGGCTGTTAAACTATCAGCAAACAACACCCTTGCTTTTAGTGGTGGTACAATAAACATTACCCAGGCAACTCCTGCCGCGAATGTCGCCTATACTTTTGCCAGCCAGACAGGAAAGTCGAATGAAGCTGTAGTAACATTAACTACTCCTGCTACACTTACTGCCACAAACACCGATACTAAGGTTTATATGGTGATCAATCCTGGTACACCCACTGGTGATTGCCTTGTAGAACTCTCGGTTGATGGTACAAACTGGACTTACTTACTAAAGTCTGCTCCCGTTGGCGGCTTTAAGCGCGGGATAAAATATGTGGTTTCAGTTGATGCTTCAAGTGCTTCTACATTAGGAGCAGGAGAGGTAATCAGTGTAACCGGCCGTATATGGATGGACAGAAATTTAGGTGCCTCACGTGTGGCTACAAGTATAGACGATGCAGATGCTTATGGCGATTTATACCAATGGGGCAGGCTAACCGATGGACATCAGTTGAGAACATCTTCATCAACCGGCGATTTATTAGGCACAATTAATCCTGGACATGCTAATTTCATTTATAACCCTAGTAGTCCTTATAATTGGTTCAATACTATAGACAACAGTTTATGGCAGGGCACGAGTGGTATAAATAATCCTTGCCCGAGCGGTTTTAGATTACCAACTGAAACTGAATGGAACAATGAACGCTCCACCTGGGCAACATATAACTCTGCAGGAGCTTTCGCTAGTCCGTTAAAACTTCCCGCAGCAGGTTACCGCAATGGCGCAAATGCTATCTTCGTCAATATTGGTGAAGGCGGCCATTACTGGTCGAGTAATGTAGCTAGTAGTAGCGCTCGCCATCTGCTCTTACTACATTTCGATGCCAGCTTTGCCAACCTCTATCGTGCTAACGGCCTCTCTGTGCGTTGCATTAAGGATTAAAAGTCCACTTTTTAGCACTTTAGGCGCTTCAAATACTTCATCACTTTAAATACTGCAGGCACTTTACCTGGCTGTCTCTTTAATATATTGTAAATCACGATGTAGGTATTTTATTACCTCATCATTTATACTTAATTACTATGATTAAACAACAAAAAGCACTCACAATTGACACAGCAATTTTCACAAATTTCTGTGGTGTCGACCAATCCTACGAACCGCCTTGTATTGAGGTAGTTGAAATTTCTGTTGAAAAGGGCTTCGCCGATTCTACCACTGATTTTGGAGAAGATGTATGGTAATTTATTAACACTAAACTAATCAAACTAACCAAATGAAAAGTACAATAAATTATTCATGGATAATGTCAATGCTATTATCAGCGCTTGTTGTTATCCCTGCCTCTTGCAGTAAAGAAAGTGCAAAAGAAAACACTCGGGCAGAGACCAGTTTGCCGTTAATAAAAATTTCCGGTGAACACTCACTCGAAACCACAAAGACCACTCTGAATGGTGTTGTTACAACTTGGGTTGCAACAACTGATAAAGTTGGAATTTTCGCTCCAACATCTCGTACTCAAACAGACGGTGGTGGTGACCCGGTTGTCAATTCTGAATTTGCAGCGACAAGCAGTGGTCCCAAATCAAGCTTTACCGGCAATATGTATTGGGGTGCTCCGAGTGCTTCACATACATTCTATGCTTACTATCCTTATGCAGCAGGTTCTCCGGCAGCAACAGCTGTTCCGGTATCGCTTCCGGCAGCACAAACTCAATCGGCTGCAAATAGCACTGCACATATAGGAGCTCTTGATTTTTTAGTTGCTACTCCTGTAACAGTTACCTCTCCTGGGAATACCAATTCGGTTGCTAATGATGTAAACCTAAGTTACAACCATCTCTTTACAGTTCTTGAGTTTCAGATAAAAGGTACAGGACAACTAAAGGCTGTTAAACTCTCAGCAAACCGCACTCTTGCATTTAGTATTGGTACTATTGATATTACTCAGGCAACTCCTGCAGCTGGTGCTGCTTATCCTATTGTCACTATTAGTTCGGGGCGATCAAACGAAGTGGTAGTAACGTTAACTACTCCGGCCACACTAACTGCCACCAATGCTGACACTAAGGTATATATGGTTATCAATCCTGTTATACCTACCGGTAGCTGCCTCATAGAACTCTCAGTTGATGGTACAAACTGGACCCACTTGTTTAAGGAAGCACCTGTTAACGGCTTTAAGCGTGGCTTCAAATATGTGGTTTCTGTTGATGCTTCAAGTGCTTCTACAGTAGAAGTAGGAGAGGTAATCAGTGTAACCGGCCGGGTCTGGATGGACAGAAATCTTGGAGCCTCACGTGTGGCCACAAGCTTCGATGATGATCAGGCCTACGGTGATATATACCAATGGGGCAGAGGCTCAGATGGGCATCAGTTAAGAACATCTGGACACTCCTACTCAGCAGTAGATACCGATAATCCTGGACATAGTGATTTCATACTCGTCGCCAGTGGCGGCTGGCGCATTCCACAGAACGACAACTTATGGCAGGGTAGGAGCGGTACCAACAACCCATGCCCTAGCGGTTTTAGACTACCAACAGAAGCGGAATTTAATGAAGAGAGATCTACTTGGAGTATCAGTAACTACTTAGGCGCTTTTGCTAGCCCATTGAAGTTACCAGCAGGAGGCGAACGCTACGGCTATAATGGTTTGTTCTACACAGTCGGTACCACCGGCCGCTACTGGTCGAGTACTGTAGATGAAACTGGCTCTCGCCGCATGAGCTTCAATAATTTCGTTTCAAATATAAACACTGGCAGCCGTGCATACGGCCACTCTGTGCGTTGCATCAAGGATTTAAAATGATGTGAACCCCATAAGTTGAACGAATTAATATTAATTATTATTGTAAAGAGTTCGGTATTGTACCGGACTCTTTCCTTTTAGTCTCAACTTTACCTGGCTGTTCCGCGGGGCCGTCGGGTAATTTTAATGTAACAAGATGCATCATGCAATAATCTGTAATGTGTCAATCAGATGTAATAAATTCTTCTTCACTTAGAAAAGATATCAAGTGAGTCTCGTGTACAGCCTTTAAATTCACTTTCAGAGTATATATATGCTGTTTGAGAAAACAATAATATGTGCAAACTATTATTAATTTTTATTTTTGCGCTCAATTATTTGAATTATGAGAAAAGTTCTGAAATTTTTAATTACAGCTTAATTAACCTGCATTTTCTGCAGATTGAATCGTTTATTTCGAGAAATTCTTCCCGAAATTATTTCAATTATTTTATATTAATGTGTTATCTTTTTTTGATAACATTTATCACCTTGTAATTAAAATAGATCATGAATTCAAAATATCATAAGATTATCAGCCATTCACTGGCATTTCTTTTATTGGCAACATTACTAAACAGTGCATATTTTTTTATGTCGATGCTAAAACTAAATGTTTTAAAGTGGCTGACATTCAACGCCTGTTCATTCGCAATAATAATATACTTAGTATTCTTCCTTTTATACCGTTTCAAAAAGAGAGAATATTTACTTGCAGTACCACTGTTGCCATTGTACTATTTCGGAACTATGGGGTTATTTATTATGCCCTGGAGTTCTGAAAATATTTTTGCTCATATTACCCATATAATTATTACTTTAAATGTGATCTGGATCTTGTATCTGCTGTTAAAAAATCGTAGTTTTGATTCAATTGGAAAGGGACTTCTTATAGGCACCATTCTTTTTGTACCTATTATAGCATTTATTAAACTCTTCACAGATTTACATATGAATGAATTTCTAAGTGCTTTGCAAGCAATTTAAATAAAAGCAGCAATCCTCCTTTTTTATTAAAGGAGGATTGTTTTTTTTACTTTTAAGATTTGGTATAAATTAGTCGCACAGCTAAAAAAATTATGTTTAAAGTTGCCTTTAATAAAGTAGAATATAGGGAAATTGAAGCCCTTAGAATGGAATATTTAAATTCTTTGGTTGAATTTCAGGATTTATATCTGGAGTTTTTAATTAAAGAGTCAGAGTATTTTATATTTTCTCTGGATAAAACAATTGGTTATGCGATAGTAGCTCCTGATAGCACTTTGGTTGAGTTTTTCATCGTTAAGGAGTTTGCGAATAAAGGTGGGGAATGTTTTAATGATTTACTAAACAGACAAAAAATCACGCAAATATTATGTAAATCATTTGATTATAAGTTATTAAAGTGTTGTTTGCAAAATCAATTTACCTATTCTGTTCAGGGTTTCCTATATAGAGATTTGACTGATAGAGGAATACAACCCAGTGCTGGTCTAAGCTTTAGATATGCCATCTTAGCCGATTTACCTTATTTGAACCAACAGGAGGATGAGGTATTTGAACCAAAGGAGTTATTGGAAGACAATATCAAAAACAATGAGGTCATAATCTGTGAAAGAGATAATGTAGTTATCGGTTGTGGTTTCATAACACAGGTTGTAAGTGGATTCAAATATTATGATTTAGGAGTCTGGGTTAATCCTGATTGTAGAAGAAAAGGATATGCTGTTCAGATTATGATTTACCTTAAATCGTTTTGTTTTAAAAATGTTTGGATTCCTATATGCGGTTGTAGTGCCGATAATATTGCTTCCCAAAGAATGCTCTCAAAAGTAGGTTTTATAAGTAATCACAAACTGCTTGAGTTCTGTATAACATAAATAACTTTTGACTTAAAATTTAGGGTAACTTTGTTTTCTAAAAAAAATACTTTTTAGAAATTAGGTTTGTGAATAAGAGGAAGTCATACAAAAAAGAAAAATCAGATAAGACCTTTAAGAAGGGTCTTAAAAACAATGTAATGCCCGACTCATTTCAAATGAGTTCTAATTCAGATTTAGCAAGTAGTTCATTACAAGATAACTCTAATAGTTTATTAAAGGGTATCTCTAATAATGCATTAAAAGATATCTCTGGTAGTTCATTAAAGGATTTATCAAGCAGACATTCAATAAAGGGAAACGATTTAGATTCTCAAAAAACACTTCCTGTAAAGTTTGAATCTTATTTAAGAGAAACAGCCGGTGCTTTAACTGATAAAATAATTGACGCACTGCTTAATAGCGAGCCCACAATCTCTATCAGACTAAATCCCTTTAAACCATTGGGTGCTGATATTGATTCGGTTGCAAATGATGTTGTTAAGTCGGGTGATCGAATTCCTTGGTGTTCAAATGGTTTCTACTTAGCCCGGAGGCCTCAATTTACCTTTGACCCCGCTCTTCACGCCGGTGCATACTATGTACAGGAACCCAGCTCTATGTTTCTGGAGATGCTCAGGCCTGTTTTACAATCGATCTCTCCCCGTAACGTTCTCGATTTATGCGCAGCTCCCGGAGGAAAAAGCACTCACCTTATCTCAATGCTGCCACTTGGTACTCGGATTACAGTTAACGAAGTTGTAAAACCTCGTCTTTCAGCCCTAAGAGAAAATATTCTTAAATGGGGAGTGCCAGGCATACAGGTTACCAGCAGAGAGGCTCATCAATTTGTGCCCAAAGATTTTTCTATACTGCCTCACTCGTCAGACCTTTTTGACTTTATATTGGTTGATGCTCCTTGCTCGGGTGAGGGTATGTTCAGAAAAGATCCTGATGCAATCTCGGAGTGGTCTGAGGAGAATGTAAAAATGTGTGTTGCCAGGCAGAAGAAGATTTTGAAGGAGATTTGGGGTGCGCTCAGGCCGGGCGGTTTACTTGCATATTCAACCTGTACCTTCAATAGATACGAAAATGATATGAATGTGGCTTGGATGAAGCGTGAGCTTGGTGCTTCACTTATATCGCTCGAGGAGTTTTACAAATCTCAGGGTCTTGAGCATGTTTTTAGCGATAAAATCAGAGAGGAGTGGGGCATAATGAAAAGTGAAGAGGGTGGATATCAGTTTTTTTCCGGCATTGTGCGTGGCGAAGGTCTCTACTTTGCTCTGCTTCAGAAACCTGAATCCTCAGCAGATAGCGAACCCTATGCTTCTAATAAATCCTTATCAGAAAGTGAACCGTCTGAATCACAAGAAACCTTAGCAAAAAACGAACCCTCTGCTTTTCAAAAAATCTCAGCATTACCAAAAGCCTCAACCAGCAAGGAAACATTTTGCACTCCTGGATTTCCTTATCAAAAGGGGTTAAGTAAAAGCAACGGCTTGAGTGGGCAACCTGGAAGAAAGGCACGAGTTGAGCATCCATCTAGTTCAACTAAAAACTCCTCGGGCAGAGCTTCTGATGCTACCTCAACATCCCCTTCTCACGAAGATGCACTGTTTATAAATTTTAATGAATTTGAGAACACCTTTTCAAAGCCAACCATTAAGCCAACCATAAAGCCAACCATTAATCAATCAGAGTCAAGTAACTCCACTAAGGTAAACAAGACATTTGATAAAACACATGATACCAGGAGTTCAAAAAAATATGACACCAAAACTAAACGGTTCGATAATTTAAATTCTCAGTCTCAGGTTAACAAAATAGTTGAATGGCCTGAGTATGAGCTAACCAAAGAGCAGGCTCTTAAATTTCTTTCCAAGGAGAGCCTGAATCTGGTTGATGCTCCGTTGGGCTATTTAAAGGTTACTTACGGTGGGCTTGGCCTCGGCTTCGTTAAAAACATCGGCAGCCGTGCAAATAACCTCCTTCCAACAAATTTCAGAATTCGCAAACAACAATAATCTCCGCGCTTGTTTGTGGTGCTTGCGGCATGTGTTTGTGCCTACGGCGTATATGGTGCCTGCGGCGTGTATGGCGCTGATGTCTCCGCGCCAGTTTTGGACAACTGTTTGTTAATGACCGTGATGCAAATGAGACTTTTTTAATTTTAACGAGTTTTTGCCAAAGTCTATTTTGTAAGTTCCTGTTGGACAAGTATATGTCCAAAAGTGGCGCGGAGATTTATCTGCATACCCTCTTTACATATGCAAAACTTTGGTGCAAAATGGATGATATCTGTCTGTATGATGCTCCTATTTCATTACGTAGTTCCAATATTATAAGATTAATTTCGTCATTGTTCAAGTGAAACACACTTCTACCATTTAGTTTTATGTTTGCAAATCTTACGACCTCTGCATCAGGGATTGTTTCCCACTTTTTATTTTCTGTCTCTTTCACTTCCATAATGTTTGCCGCCTCTTCAAATATTGCTCTTTCAAAATCCTGTAAATCATTGAAGTGGTTATAAATAAACGTTTTATCAATATTGAGATGTTTTATTACCGGGTTGCTTTTCGCATTGCCTCTTGTAAAGTATGAGTGATAAGAACTCCAAGCGTACTCTTTTGGGTGTTTACAGATTCTTGCACTTAATGGATTTTGAAGTATATATAACATACTTTTCAAAACCCAATCAGCAGAGTTTTTTTGTGAGCTGTTAAATGGAGATTCAAACAGTTTTCCGCTTATGCCATGTTTTCTGTTGTACCAAAATGAATAGCCATGAATTAGATTATACACAAATGGAGTTAGCGATTTTGTATTGACATGTATGTGAACATGATTATCCATCAGTACGATTTGCTCAATGCTTGTGTTGTGTTTTTCAGCAGCAGAATTGCATTTTTTTAGAAATTCAATTTTGTCATAATCATCATAAAACACATTAAATCTGCCATTCCCTCGAAAGTAAACATGAATGCTGCCTTCTTGTACTCTTTTTTGTTTTACCACTTTTCTGCGTCCTGCCTTGCCAGAATTTTGTGCGCTCTTGCTAATCCTTTTCATAATGTATCTAGTTTATCTTAGATGCATAATCACCATTTATCTTAGATGCATAATTACCAATAATTTAGAAGAGAGAACCTTTGGATTAGAAATATTAATTCTAGAATTGGAAAAACAATCTCCGCGCCACTTTTGGACAACTGTTTATTTCTGAGTGTTTTGCAAATAAGACTTTTTTAAATCTAAGTCATTTTTGCCAAAGTCTGTTTTGTAAGTGTCTGTTGGATAAGCACATGTCCAAAAGTGGCGCGGAGATTTTTTTGCGGGGTGTGTGGTATATGGTGCCTGCGGCATGTGTTTATGCCTACGGCGTGCTGGAGCGTGTTTGTGCCTGCGGCGTATTTGGTGCTTGTGGCAGTATTTGTGCCAGGGTCATGTGTGGTGCTGGTGTTTCTCCGCGCCACTTTTGGACAACTGTTTGTTAATGAGCGTGATGCAAATGAGACTTTTTTAATTTTAACGTGTTTTTGCCAAAGTCTGTATTGTAAGTGTCTGTTGGATAAGTATATGTCCAAAAGTGGCGCGGAGATTTGTGTGTATGGTATATGGTGCCTACGGCGTGTGCTTGTGCCTACGGCGTGTGTTGATGTTTGGGGTCGCGCTTGTGCTTGCGGCGTGCTGGAGCGTGTTTATACCTACGGCGTGTGTTTGTGCCTGCGGCGTTTTTGGTGCTTGTGTTGCTCCGCGCCAGTTTTGGACAACTGTTTGTTAATGAATGATATACAAAAGAGACTTTTTCAAATATAAGCCATTTTTGCCAAAGTCTATTTTGTAAGTGTCTGTTGTATAAGTATATGTCCAAAAGTGGCGCGGAGATTTGTGTGTGCTAAAAAAAAGACCTTTACATTTGGTAAAGGTCTTTTTTTTTGTGTTGGCCAATGGTTTTGTCCGCGCTTGTTTAGCCGCCGAAGTCGTCGAAGGCGATGTTTTCGTCGGGTACGCCGAGGTTGTCGAGCATGTTGGAGACGGCGCTGTTCATCATTGGTGGGCCGCAGAGGTAGTATTCGATATCTTCGGGTGCTTCGTGGTTGCCCAGGTAGTTGTCGAGCAGAACTTTATGGATGAAGCCGGTGTAGCCGGTCCAGTTGTCTTCTGGTTTTGGTTCGCTGAGGGCAAGGTTGAAGGTGAAGTTAGGGAACTCTTTCTCGATTGCTCGGAACTCCTCTTCGTAAAAGACCTCTCTGAGTGATCGTGCTCCGTACCAGAAGCTCACCTTGCGGGTGGTCTTTTCGGTGTTGAAGAGGTGGAAGATGTGCGAGCGCATTGGCGCCATACCTGCTCCACCGCCTATGAAGACGATTTCGTTTTGTGTATCTTTTATAAAGAATTCGCCGTAAGGGCCCGATATGGTTACTTTGTCGCCCGGTTTGCGTGAGAAGATGTATGATGAGCAGACTCCGGGGTTAACCGGCATAAATGTGCCTTTGCTTCTGTCCCAAGGTGGAGTGGCAATTCGGATGTTTAGCATTATGATGTTGCCCTCTGCAGGGTGGTTGGCCATTGAGTAGGCGCGGAAGGTGTTTTCGTCGTTCTTCATCTTGAGATCCCAGATTTTGAGGGCGTCCCAATCTTCGTGGTACTCTTTCTCTACATCAATGTCCTTTGAGAAGTCAACCTCGCAAGGAGGTATGTCTATTTGAATGTAACCTCCGGATTTGAATTTGAGGTGTTCTCCCTCAGGGAGTTTTACTACAAACTCTTTAATAAAGGTTGCAACGTTGTGGTTGCTAACCACTTCGGTCTCCCACTTCTTAATGCCAAGAACCTCTTCAGGAACCTCAATATCAAGATCTTCCTTAACCTTAACCTGGCATCCGAGACGCCACTGAGTCTGTTGCTGCTTGCGGGTGAAGAAGCTTGTTTCGGTTGGGAGAATCTCTCCTCCGCCGGAAGTTATGCGACATTTGCACATTCCGCAGGTTCCTCCTCCTCCGCATGCCGAAGGAAGAAAGATTTTGTTATTTGAAAGTGTTGTAAGGACTGTGTCACCAGGAGATACGATAAGCTCTTTCTCGCCTTCGTTAATGGTGAGTTTGACCTCTCCCGATGGGGTTAGTTTTGCTTTTGCATAGAGAAGCAATGCCACAAGAAGCAGTATTACTGTCAAAAAAGCTATTATTGAAAGTATTGTTATAACTGATAAATTCATTTCCATTCTCCTCCTAGAGTTTAATGCCCATAAAGCTCATAAATGCGATGCCCATAAGACCTACTACGATAAATGTAATTCCCAGCCCCCTTAAAGGTGCAGGGACATTGGAGTAGGAGAGCTTTTCACGAATGGCAGCCAGAGCTACAATTGCCAGAAACCATCCCAAACCCGAGCCGAGCCCGAATACAGTTGCCTGTGCAAGCGTTTCGTATGCTCGCTCCTGCATAAAGAGTGAACCTCCCAGAATGGCGCAGTTAACTGCAATCAGGGGAAGGAAAATTCCAAGTGAGGAGTATAGTCCGGGTGAAAATTTCTCAACCACCATTTCGACAAGCTGAGTCATTGAAGCAATTACCGCAATGAAGATAATGAAGCTTAAAAAGCTGAGGTCAATATTTGCATACTCGGGGTTAAGCCAAGCCAGTGCCCCGTCGGAGAGAACGTATTTAAAAAGCAGGTAGTTAGCGGGAAGTGTTACTCCCAAAACGAATATTACAGCTATTCCAAGCCCTACTGCAGTTTTGACGTTTTTTGATACTGCCAGGTATGAACACATTCCAAGGAAATATGCAAATACCATATTGTCTATGAAAATAGACTTTACGAATATATTAACTAGTTCTTGCATAGTGGTATGTGTTATTTCTCAATTAATTCTTTTTGAATGCTTCTCTGTACCCAAATGAATACTCCAACAAGTATCAGGGCCATTGGGGGCAGAATAAAGAGGCCGTTGTTTTCGTAAAAACCTCCGTTCTTAATGTACCATGATGCCGGTATCAGCTGATATCCCATAAGTGATCCTGAACCAAACAACTCGCGGAAAAAGGCTACTGCCACAAGAATGATTCCGTATCCGAGTCCGTTTGCAAAGCCGTCTATTAGTGATGGAAGAGGTTTGTTTGCAAGGGCAAAGGCCTCAATCCTACCCATTATTATACAGTTGGTAATAATTAGCCCTACGAAAACAGAAAGCTGCTTGCTCACTTCGTATGCAAATGCTTTAAGTATCTGGTCTACAAGAATTACTAGCATTGCAACTACTACAAGTTGTACAATAATTCTTATTCGGTTTGGAATTGTATTTCTGATGGATGATATGATAACGTTGGAGAATCCCATTACAATGGTAACAGATAATGCCATTACCAGCGCGGGTTCGAGTTTAACCGTTACTGCCAGAGCCGAGCAGATACCTAGTACCAGAACTGATACCGGGTTATTTTTAAATAGTGGCTCTATAAATATCTTTTTGTACATATATATCTATATTTCTCGGTTACTTAATATTTACCTGAAGTGCCGGAGCTACAGCAGTTGAATCACTTAGTTGTACCTGCAATGCTGCTTCTGCTGCTCTCTCTTCTGCCTCTTTCAGTTTTGCTGCAAAGAAGGTTGTGTACTCTTTGATGTTCTTAAAGAGCATATCCTCAACAGCTTTGGAGGTTATTGTTCCCCCTGAAATGGCATCTACTTCGTGCCCGTTTGACAGATCAGCGCCACCCTTAACTACCTGAATTGAGACAAAATTTCCTGCGTTATCGAAAACGGTCTTATTCTCAAATTGTTTGTAGAATGCAGCTGTAGAAATTTCAGCACCCAGCCCGGGAGTTTCGCTTTTGTGGTCAAAAGTGGCTCCATAAACTGTGTTAAAGTCACTTTTTAAAGAGATGTAACCCCAAACGGGGCCCCAAAGACCTACTCCTCTAAGTGGAATTACATAGAATTTCTCTCCGTTTTCAACAGTACAGATATAAAGAGTGAGATCTTTACCCTGCTCGTTAATTGATGAGTCTTTTATGTATTTTGCATACTCTGCCTCAATGTAGCTGTCTTTATCGTTATCTCTTGCGGCTTGGTCGGTTCCGAGTTGAACAGAGCGGAGAATCATCTCTTTTCTCTCAATCTCTATGTTTCTCTGTTGTCTCTCTTTAAGAAGCGAAGAGGCGAAAGCGAGTATTACAGCCACAACTACAACCAATACGGCTGCATATATTATTGTGTATAAGTTATTATTTGTATTCATCGTTCTTCTCTTGAGTTATTTAATGACTGCTCTATTGAGCCTTCTCTTTATTCCTCCCTGTACTACAACGTAGTCAATCAGTGGTGCAAATGTGTTCAAAAGCAAAATCGAGAGCATCATTCCCTCGGGATAGCCCGGGTTAAATACTCTGATTATTACGGCTACAGCGCCTATAAGTGCTCCGTAAAACCATTTGCCTCTCTCTGTCTGTGAGCCTGTTACGGGGTCTGTTGCCATAAAGACCGCTCCAAATGCAAAACCTCCCATTACCAGGTGATTCCATGCAGGAACTGCCATATATGAGCCCTCAGTCGCCAGTACATTCAGGAGTAAACCTGTTAAAAGCCCTCCGGCGAACACAGAGAGCATTATCTTCCAACTTGCAATTCCTGTGAATAACAGCAGGGCTGCTCCTATTAGTATTGCCAGCGTGGAGGTTTCTCCCACAGAGCCGGGAATAATTCCGAGGAACATATCGTTGAAAGTTGGAATATCGAGTCCTGCCTGTGCGTTGGCTAGTGGTGTAGCTCCCGAGAAGCCGTCAATCACTCCCTCTCCCTTTGTAAGTCCTGCAATCCATACTTTGTCACCCGACATGAAAGAGGGGTAGGCGTAGAATGCAAAGGCCCTGGCCAAAAGTGCGGGGTTCCAGATGTTCATTCCTGTTCCTCCGAATACCTCTTTACCTATTATAACTGCAAAAGCAACCGACAAGGCAAGCATCCAAAGAGGAAGATCAACGGGCATAATGAGCGGAATTAGCATTCCGGTTACCAGATAGCCTTCGTTTACTTCGTGACCTCTAATCTGTGCTGCGGCAAATTCAATTCCCAATCCTACTGCATATGATACAATTACCATTGGCAGCACCTTCAGGAAGCCGTAGAAAAATGTAGGCCAGAATTCAAGATTTGCGCCTACAGAGAGGTTATGTTGGTACCCTGTGTTCCACATTCCAAAGAGGAGTGCGGGCATCAGGGCAATTATCACCATTGTCATAGTGCGCTTAAGGTCGATACTGTCTCGAATGTGAGTCCCTTTATGGGTTACGGTATCGGGAACAAACAGAAAGGTTTCGAATGCATCGAAAGAGGAGTGCAGAAAACTGAGTTTTCCTCCCTTGCTGAATGTTGGTTTAATATTATCTAATAATTTTCTTATAGCTTTCATCTTTGACTCTTTTATGACATTTCTTTGATCATAAGGTTTATACCTTTTGAAATTATCTCCTGAATCTCTGCTTTAGAAGGGCATACAAACTCGCAAAGGGCAAAATCCTCCTCTACAACTTCGTAAATACCCAGTGCCTCCATTTTGTCGATATCCTCGGCAAGGATGGCTTTAAACAGATAAAGAGGGTAGATATCCATTGGTAAAACCTTTTCGTAAACTCCGGTCATTACAAATGCCCTCTCTCCGCCATTCAGGTTTGTGTCCAGTGAGTAGCGTTTTTTAGGGAAGAGCCACGAGAAATATGAGCGTGATATACTGAATTTTTTCATTCGGAATGGTTTGATCCATCCGAACATTTCATGATAGTTTCCTTCGTTTATCAGGGTGATCTGGTTGTGGAAAAATCCCAGATAACCATCTTTGCCTACATTGTCTCCGGTCAGCACGTTTCCGCTAATGTAACGAATAGGCAGGGGCTGCTCTTTTGCGTTTTTGTCACCTTTGATGTTGACGTATTCACTTATAGAAGAGAAGTTTATGCCGGGAACACACTCTATGTAGCTTGGCTTGTGTGCCCTTGGTCCGGTGACTGCTATCAACTTTTTGACATCGTAGATGCCTTTGGTAAAGAGACGGCCTATTGCGGCAACTGTGTACATATCAAGCGTCCATACAACTTCTCCCTTGTTCACAGGGCTTACGTGGTGAATCTGTACACCTACATTTCCTGCAGGGTGAACCCCGTCAAATGTATGTGTGATTACCTTTCCAAGTCGGTGGAAGGGGCTGCTGGCAAAATTGGTTGCATGAAGTCCAATGTGAACTCCTCCTGCAGTCAGTTTTGACAGAATGTCTACTCCAATCTGTATCTGTTCGATATCTGCCTTGAGGGCAAAGTCCAGATCGGGTGCAAGTGGTGATGAGTCAAAACCTGATATAAATATTGCCTTAGGCTCAATATCCCTGTCAGGAGCTATCCCGTAAGGACGCTGTCTGAAGGCTGCCCAAAGACCGCTCTCAAGCAGGGTTTCAATAAGCTCCTGTTTGGTTGCGGTTCTAAAGTTGGGAGTTGTTAGCTGGAGGTATTCGATGGTTTCGTCTGCATCGATTCGTATTTCCAGAAGCTTTCGCTTCTCTCCGCGGAAAATTTCGGAAATTTTTCCGCTTACCGGTGAACAATAATTTATATAAGGTCTGCTTTTGTCTGTAAATATCGGCGTCCCTGCTTTGACTAAATCTCCCTCTTTAACAAGCAATTTAGCGTTAAGTGCCTTGAAGTCAGTGGGTTTTATTGCGATTTTGTCGGGCGATATTCTCTTTGTTATCTGGGTTTGTGCATCTCCTGCAAGAGGAATGTTTAAACCTTTGTGTAATCGAATGTGGTCTGACATTTTTTTGAAGAAATTTTGTGGCAAAGATACACATTATTTGTAATTTTGTAGCCAATGAACAGAGAAATTTCTACTATAACAGAGGGCCTAAATCCTGCTCAAAGACAAGCAGTTGAACAATTTGAAGGGCCCTCACTGATAATTGCGGGGGCGGGTTCGGGGAAGACTAAAGTACTTACCTGTAGAATTGCAAATATTTTAAGTAATGGGCACCGGGCCGGCTCGGTGCTTGCTTTAACTTTTACCAATAAGGCATCCAGGGAGATGAAGGAGAGGATTGCCTCTCTTGTTGGAAATGAGGCTGCTAAGTATTTATGGATGGGCACTTTTCACTCGGTATTTGTACGATTTCTGAGGGAGGATGCCCAACTTTTGGGCTTTCCCAAGAGCTTTACAATTTACGATACGTCGGATTCAAGAAGTGCTGTGAGGGCGTGCATAAGGGATTTGTCGCTGGATGATAAAACTTATAAAGCGAATGAGGTTCTGAGCAGAATTTCAATGGCCAAAAACAATCTGGTTACTGCTTCGTCTTACACGGCAAATGCTACATTTATGGCTAATGATGCAGCTGCACGAAAGCCAAAAATCGGTGAGATATTTGCTTTGTACGAAAAGAGATGCAGGCAATCGGGGGCAATGGATTTTGATGATATATTGCTTTATACCAATATTTTGCTTAGAGATTTTCCGGAGGTTTTGGATAAGTTTCGCCAGAGGTTTTCATTTATTCTGGTTGATGAGTATCAGGATACAAATTATGCTCAGTATTTGATTGTCAAGAAGCTCTCTTCGTCGCACCGAAACCTTTGCGTGGTTGGTGATGATGCACAGAGTATATACTCTTTCAGGGGTGCGAGAATTGAGAATATTTTAAATTTCAGAAAGGACTATCCGGAGGCTAAGGAGTTTCGTCTTGAGCAGAACTATCGCTCTACTCAGACAATTGTCAAGGCTGCAAATTCGCTGATATCTAAAAATTCGGCACAACTTAAAAAGGAGTGTTTTTCTGAGGCAGGAGTGGGAGATAAGATTGAGGTTGTAAAGGCCTACACCGATCAGGAGGAGGCATTTTTGCTAGCCTCTTCAATTTTGTCAAAAATTTATGATACTAAGGGCGCCTACAGTGATTTTGCTGTTCTTTACAGGACAAATGCTCAGTCAAGGGCGGTTGAGGAGGCTCTTCGTAAAAGATCTCTGCCCTACAAGATTTATGGAGGTAATTCGTTCTATGACAGGGCTGAGGTAAAGGATGTTATGGCATATCTCAGGTTGCTTGTTAATCCAAAAGATGATGAGGCTTTTAGGAGGGTTGTGAATGTTCCGGGCAGGGGCATTGGAGATACTACAGTTGGCTATCTGTCGTCTGCGGCTGTGGCGGGTGGAATGTCTATGTGGGAGGCTCTTTTTACCGGTGATGTTCTGAGTTTTGGTATCAAAAGCGCTGCATTGCACAAGCTTACAGAGTTTTGCAAAATGGTTTCAGAGGTTGCCGCCAAAATTGGTGAGATGAACGCATACGACATTGCTGTTGAGATTTTTATCAAGAGCGGGTATGCTACAATGATAAAGGGCGATCTCTCAATTGAGGGGCAGGCCAAGGCTGAAAACGTTGAGGAACTTTTCAATTCAATCAAGGCTTTTGTAGAGGAGAAAGAGGCTGAAGCCGAGGCAGAAGCGGGTGTTGAGGGTATTTCTGTTAATGAAGTCGTTAATAGTGTTAAAATTGACACGAGTGATTCCATCAAAATATCTGACGAGAATACAATATTGACGGGCAACGAAAATATTGACAATATTGCCGGTAATAGTGAAAACGTTTCACAGGTTGCGCTTCTTGAAGATTATCTTGAGACAATCTCGCTGATGAGTGCCATTGATGAAAACAGTAAGGAGGAGGATTTCAACAAGATAAGCCTTATGACAGTTCACTCGGCAAAGGGTTTGGAGTTTCCGCATGTATTTGTTATTGGCCTTGAGGAGAATCTTTTCCCCTCGGTTAATTCGTCCAGCAGTGAGTCTGAGATTGAGGAGGAGAGAAGGTTGATGTATGTAGCAATTACCCGGGCCAAAACCAGTGTTACCCTCTCGTATGCTCACACTCGTTTCAGGTGGGGGAATCATGTGAACTATCCGCCAAGCAGATTTCTGAAAGAGATTGATTCAAAATTTGTGAACTGGCCGGAGATGGACAAAGAGGCCGGCGATATTGAAGAGCAACTGTTCGGTAGCCGTAGTTTTGGTAACAAGGGATTTGCTAACAAAGGGTTTGGTAATCGCGGATCGTCTGATGGAAGTTACGGTAATAAAGGGGCTGGTAACAGCAATCGTAGTTCAAATGGAGGAGGCGCTTCAGGCGCAAGGAGCAACTCTAATACACCGCAATCAACTCCGGTTAGCCGGCCGAAACCGAGTTTTACCCCTCCCAAACCTCCAAATCCAAATTTTGTGGCCGATCCTGTTTCAAAGCTTGTTGCAGGTCAAACCGTAGAGCATGACAGGTTTGGAGTTGGTCAATTATTGGTTATTGAGGGTGATCCATTGAATCTCAAGGCGGTAGTTGATTTTAACGAGGGCGGGAGAAAAATTTTATTACTTAAGTATGCAAAACTTCGGGTAATTTCATAAATTGTGGCACGGGATTTGTTATTTATTTAGATGAAGTTTTTCATAGTTTAAGTTTAGGTTAAGTAATGGGGTTTTATCTCTTCGAGATAAGGCCCCATGAAGTTTTTAAGAGGTCCTGTAAATGCCTTCGACCACACATCACACATCACACATCATGTATCGTGCATTATGAATAAAATTTTGGGGTTGAAATTTTAAGTCCGCATCTAAGTGCTTATATGTCAGCGATATGTAAAAATGATAACCCCAAAAAGTGGAAGTTAATTTTGAAAAACGCACATATTCAGATACTTACACGAACACTTAAAAATCACTTAAACGCCTGTTCGCTTAGGCCGGTTCCGTTCAACTTAAGTTGGTGGAAATAATCTGGAACCTCTCTTCCCATTAGTGAATCTACATACAACTTTGCAAGGTACTGTGACAGCATAAAGCCGTGGCCTCTCATTCCTGCAAAGAGCCCCAGTTCGGGGTCAACAATATATCGTGGCTCTACATAATAGCCTGACCAGACAGCCTGGAAACCTACTCCCGAGAGGCGCGGTATCCAGTTGCTGAACATCTCGGTTACCACCTGCAGAAACTCTTGTGAGCTAACTTTCAGATTCTTATCGGTCTCTTTGGCATCGTTTACCGGTGAAGCACATCCTATAATCTGACCTGTCTCAGCTAACTGCTGACCGTAAACTGCCGAAAATCCTTTGTACTTGCGTCTGTCAATTAACATGTCAAGATTGGCTCCGTCTTTGCCCAGCATAGGAAGACGCTTGGTTATGAATGCCTGGTGTTTAACAGGAAAAAGGCCTGTCTCTATTCCGAGTTTTTTGGCAAAATGGTCTGCCTCTGCTCCAAGTGCATTAATGAATAATTCGGTCTGATACTCTTCATACTCACGGTTTGAGTTCTGCAGAACAACTCTGTACTCTTTACCTGTTTTGTAAACCTCTACAAGTTTGGTGTTCTCCAGGATTGTACCCCCTTTGGCTCTTCCGATCTCTCTTACTACATCTATTGTCTGTCCCGGATTTGCCTGCCAGCATTCATTTGTGATTAGTGCATGGCTGTAAATGTCCAGTTTTGGATTTAAGTAGGGTGAAATATCTTTTGAGAAATTCTTTTTGTCAACCATGTATGCGTCAGACCATCCTCTTGATGCGTCAAGTGATTTGTAGGTTTGCTCATCGTGGGCAAAGCTTACATATCTTATAAGGCGGAAATCAATATTGTGTTTGCCTTGAAGGTCTCTGAATATTTCGAGATTGTGTTTTGCGATGTCGGCAAGTGCCGGTAGTGAAAACGCCGGCCGGCCTCCTGCAATATTTCTCCACGAACTTCCAAGCCCGTCGTTAACCATGAGTGGGTCAAAACCAGCCTCTGCAAAGAATCGGAACAGCGATGCTCCCGAGATTCCTCCTCCCGCAATCAAAACCGATACCTTCTTAACCGGCCGGCCCCCTTTGGGAAGTACAATCTGCTCCTTCTTCTCACCCTGTACCATATCTCCGAGAGTAACCAGATTTGACATCGGTCCGCGAGGGGTAGGTTCGCCGCAAACCTCTACTCCGTATGCCCTTAATAGCAGTTTGGCCCTTGGAACACACCTGTTTCCGCGACATGGACCCATTCCAATTCTTGAGATGTGTTTTAATTCGTCAGATGAGATTACCTTTCTGTCGCCTATTACAGAGAGTAGTTTCTCTACTGTAACATCTTCACAGTGACAAATATATGTTTTGGAGTCGTGCTTTTTTGAAAGAGGAGTAAGTTCAATTTTGGCAGGGTGCTGTTCTTTAAGAATAAAGCCTCTCACCTCTGTGAGTTTTTCCGTTTTCATTGAGGTGGCGGTTACCCTTGCAATATTGGTTTTGTTTTCGTTTTTAAGAATCTTCTCGATAACTCCTTCGCCCAAAATCTCTCCGTTATTATTTACAAGATAGACCTGAGAGCCTTCGTCTGCTTTATATTCTATTGGTAAAAAGAGGCGGTTTTTGTTTAACTGATATCCAAAAATGGCCAGACCGGGGCATTGGTAAACGCACTGCATGCAGCCTGTACACTTGTCGTAGTCAATTCTTGGAACGGTAGAGGTTGATGATTTGGTTATTGCTCCAAATTTGCAGGCAAATGCGCATGGGTTACATGCAAAGCCGTAAAGGCAGTCAATAATTACAAAGCCCTTTTCGTTCATCCTCTTTTCTGAAGGCATTGCAGGAGTTTCAATTACCCTTACAGGATGCTGTTGAGAGTCAATATACTCTTTTGATAACGAGAGGTAGTCGTCATAGTTAAGTCTTATTCCAAGATCTTGAATAATCTCCTGAGCACATTGCTTTCCTCTTAAAACTGCAGATGTTCCCTCTCCGATTTTTACGGCATCTCCTGCTGCGTGGCAACGGCGGCCATAAACCTCTGTACCTTTGCGAAATAATTGATTGTCAGGGATAAGACCGGTACAAATGTTTATACAATCGATATCATCAATTATCTTTTCGGTTCCCGGAATTGGTTTGAAATTTTTACACTCTGCTACAACGGCGCCAACGATTCCTGTGTGGTCTTCGTTAGGAATTGCCTCGAGAAGAATATGCGATGTTAGAATTGGAATGCCCAGCCTTCTTACTCTGTTTGCCTGAACAGGAAATCCGCCTTCGTTTGGCATTGCCTCAATTATTGCCTTAACCTGAGCTCCGGCCTGCATGGCCTGGTATGATGTGAGGTAACCTATATTGCCTGCCCCAACTGTAAGAATCTTCTTTCCCAAGAGGGTAAGTTCGTTGTTCATCATTCGCTGAACTACAGCTGCGGTGTAAACACCAGGGAGGTCATCATTTTTAAAGGCCGGCATAAATGGAACGGCGCCTGTTGCCACAACCAGATGTTCGGCATCGACGTATGATATCTCTTGTGTTGCTATGTTTTTTATTACGAGTCTTTTCCCCTCTAATATCTCCCACACTACAGAGTCAAGCAAAATTCCTGAATGGTCATCACCTGCAAGTGAGTTTGCAATGTCAAATCCCCTCATACCGCCGAACCTCTTCTCCTTTTCAAAGAAGAAAAATTGGTGAGTCTGCATTAAAAACTGACCTCCAATCTTACTATTATTGTCTATAACCAGGTTATCTACACCTGCTTTGTTGAGCTCCTCTCTTGCGGCGAGACCTGCAGGGCCTGCTCCCACAATTGCAACAGTTGTCTTATAAACTTTGATATCTGCCTTTAAAAGAGATTGTTCTTCGGGAAGGTAGTTTTCATCAATTCTCTGTACACTTTTAACTCCATCTACTTTAGTGATACAAATCCTGCGCACTTTCCCGTCAACCAGCATCTCACATGCACCGCACTTTCCAATTCCGCACTCCATTGTGCGTTCTCTGTTGTCAAGACTGTGTTTGTGAATGACTAATCCGGCCTGGTGAAGCGCTGCTGCAATTGTAAAACCCTTTTGACCTGTTACTTTATGGCCTTCGAATATGAAATCTGCCCTGTTGTCGGCAGGTATCGGTAGAATGGGGTGCTCTGTAATTTTATACATAGACAAGAATAAATTTTGACAAAATTAATTAAAATTGGATACTGTAATTTTAAAATTAGATATTTTTTGAAATTTATTGAATTTGGTAACATATCTTAAGCGAAGTGCTCTATTTTTGAATAGTTAACTAAAAACATTTTGATATGAGGCGAGAGATTTTTAATGGTATCCGGCATAGTATTTTGCCGAACCAAACAGGGAATTCATTTTCAACATTAAACACTGCAGCTGTTACTACTGCAACTACTGCTATTGCTTATGGGTTTAATATTCGAAAACTTTTAACACACAGTAAACGAGTAGTTCAGTCATTAATTACTAAGCTTTACGTTGTTTTTGCAATTACATTATTATCAATTGCTTCTGTAATTTCATCCTGTCAGGGATTGGTTTTTACAGATGACGATGGTGATAAGGGAGATAAGGGCGAGACGGGGAGTGGAACGCTTGCGATGAAATTTGGTGAGGCTGCAATTACAAAAGGTGTCACAAAGGAATTTCCGGACAGTAATTCATTTACACTTGTGGTAAAAAGGGTTGATGGTTCTGTTATCTATAACGGAAGGTATGGTGACAGACCTGCCAATATGGTGCTTGTAGCGGCTAGTTATGATGTCTCTGTATTTTCACGACCATTTGGTGCTCCTCAGTTTGATGCTCCTTGTTACTCTGACTCTAAGACAGTTGTAGTTGAAAAGGATAAAGTGACATATTTACAATTCCTTTGCAGACAGAGCAATGGAGCAGTGTTGCTCTCTTTTACACCTGAGTTTAAAAGTCGTTTTGGATTGTGGAGCACCGTACTTTCAGATGCTGCGGGTTCGGTAGTTTATCCCTATTCAGAAAGCCGTTACCTATATATGAACCCGGGTGAGATTTCGGTCAGACTAAAACAAAGCGCTGTGCCTGGCGATTCTTCAGGTGTACTGCTTACCAGACGGACACTTCTTCCAAGCGAGATGGTTGCCATTAATCTTCACTCCTCTTCGGGTGAGACTGGTGGGGGTGAAGGCGGTGCTGCTACAAAAATTGTCATTGACACATCTTCTATTTGGGTTAAGGAGAGCTTGGTTGTTGGAAATTTACGAGATGGTTCATCAAAAGAGCTTGCGCTAAATCCTGATGAGCTTGAAGGGTATTCCGGGTTGAAGGGTATCTGGGTTTGCGGATACATTGCGGGCTACCTTACAACCGGGTCTCTTATTAGTATTGCCCCATTTGATGTTGAGACAAATATTGCTATAGCTTTGATTCCTGGGGAGACTCTTAAAAGCAGGTGTGCTGGCGTCGCTCTGCCCACCGGACCTATAAGAGATGCGCTGAATTTAAAGGCTAAACCGGCTAACCTTGGTAAAAAGATTTGGGTAAAGGGTACAATTGCTGATAGCTATTTCGGGATCAGGGGGGTAAACTCCCTTACTGAATTTGCATTGGAGTAAATTTTTGTAGTTGCGGGTTTAGCTTTTGTCTATATTTGCACATCAATAGAACTGTTTTTGGTAACAGTTATTTAATGTCATTTGTATGGATTACTTTGCTCATGAAACTGCAATAATTGAAGATGGCTGTCAAATTGGTAGCGGATCAAAAATCTGGCACTTCACACATATAATGTCCAACTGCATAATTGGTGAGGGATGCAATATTGGCCAGAATGTTGTTATCTCTCCCAAAGTGATTCTGGGTAAGAATGTTAAGGTTCAGAATAACGTATCGGTTTATACCGGTGTGGTTTGCGAAGATGATGTCTTTTTGGGCCCTTCATGTGTCTTTACAAATGTTGTAAACCCAAGGAGTGCAGTAGTGAGAAAAGGTTTCTACATTGAGACCAGGGTGTGCAAAGGGGCTACGATAGGTGCCAACGCTACAATAATATGTGGCAATGAGATTGGTAGATATTCAATGGTAGGCGCAGGAGCTGTGGTAACAAAACCTGTTGCTCCGTATGCTCTTATTGTGGGTAATCCGGCCAAACAGACTGGTTGGGTAAGTGAGTTTGGCAATAAGCTGAATTTCAATTCTGAAGGATTGGCTGTTTGTGAAGAGAGTGGTCAAAAATACAAGCTTGAAAACAATTCGGTAAGCAGAATTTCCTAAATCGCACAACAGATGCAAATCCAAAGAGACCTTCTAAGCCGAATTCTTTACTCTACAGATGCCTCTGCATACCGTGAGATGCCTTTAGGCGTTTTCTATCCGGAAAGTAAGCAGGATCTTATAGATATTGTTAAGCTGGCTTCAGCCGAGGGTTTTTCAATCATTCCGCGTGCAGCCGGAACCTCTTTGGCGGGACAGGTTGTGGGAAAGGGACTTATTGTTGATGTTTCGAAGCATCTTAATAAAATAATTGAAATTAATAAGCATGAGCGGTGGGCAAGGGTAGAACCCGGAGTGGTTCTGGATGAGCTCAATCTGGCGGTTGCCGGTTTTGGCCTTTGCTTTGGGCCTGAAACCTCTACCTCAAACAGATGCTGTTTTGCAGGTATGGTAGGTAACAATTCATGCGGTTCGCATTCCCTTGTGCATGGCAGCACACGCGATCACCTGTTAGAGACCCAAATGGTTCTCTCCGATGGCTCTGTCGCCAGCTTTAAATCGTGTACAGTTGAGGAGTTTGAAGAGAGATGCAAGCTTGAGGGTAGGGAGGGTGAAATCTATAGATTTGCCGCCAATCTTGTTCATAATGAGAGGGTAAAGAGTGAAATTGTTCACCATTTTCCTGATCCCGAGGTGAGGCGCCGCAATACCGGTTATGCCATTGACGAGTTTCTAAACTCTGATAGGGATATTTGCAAAATAATTGCGGGTTCTGAGGGTACTCTGGGGCTTATCTCTGAGATTAAGGTCAATCTTGTACCGCTTCTTCCTAAAGAGAGGGCTCTGATTTGCGCCCACAGCAGCAAACTGATAGATGTTTTCAAAGCAAATCTGATTGCTCTTAAACATAGCCCAGTTGCCGTAGAGCTCATGGATTCGAATATTCTTGAGTTGAGCAAATCAAACATTAGTCAGAATAAAAACAGGTTCTTCATACAAGGTTCGCCTGCTGCAATTCTTATTGCAGAGTTTGCTGCAGAAAGCACAGATGAGTTGGTAAAGATGGTTGATGCTGCTGAGAGTGCTCTTTTGGAGAGTGGGCTTATCTATTATTGTTCAAAAGTTTACGGGAAAGATACCGCCAAAGTTTGGGAGTTAAGAAAGGCGGGTCTGGGCCTTCTTACTTCAATGAAGGGTGATGTAAAACCTGTTTCAGTTATTGAGGATACAGCCGTTGCTCCGGCAAGGTTACCTGATTACATGGCTGATATTACAGGATTGCTTGATAAGTACAAACTTTCGTGTGTATTCCATGCCCACATTGGTACTGGTGAGTTACATCTTAGGCCTCTGCTTAACTTAAAAAAAGAGGAGGATACCCGTTTATTCAGGACTATTGCCGGGGAGACAGCTCTGCTTGTGAAAAAACATAAGGGCTCTTTGAGTGGAGAGCATGGAGATGGCAGGTTAAGGGGGGAGTTTATCCCTTTAATGACGGGTGATTATCTTTTTGGAATCTTGAAGGAGCTTAAAAAAGCGTTTGATCCGGCTAATATTTTTAACCCGGAAAAAATTATTGACACTCCTCCTATGAACAGCTCGCTCAGATATGAGCCAAATGTAGCTGTAAGAGAGTATGATACGTTTTTTGATTTCTCTGAACAGGGAGGTTGGCTTAGGGCTATTGAGCAGTGCAATGGTTCGGGGGATTGCAGAAAATCTTCTCAGTTTTCTGGTACAATGTGCCCAAGCTTTAGGGTTACCGGAAATGAGGTTGATAGTACAAGGGGCAGAGCTAATGTGCTGAGGGAGTTGCTTACAAAACCTAATACAGATAAGGTTTTTGATCAGAAAGAGATGCTTGATTCTCTTGATTTGTGTCTTTCATGCAAAGCATGTAAGAGTGAGTGTCCTTCTAATGTTGACATGGCTCGCTACAAGGCTGAATTTATGCAGCATTACTATGATATCAAGGGGGTTAGTTTTAGATCTTACATGATTGCCAGAATGGCTGATGTTCAGAGCTTGGGCTCACTTGTTCCGGGAGTTTACAATTTTTTCGCTTCCAATAGTTTAACATCTTATGTTATTAAGAAAATTCTTAGGTTTTCGGCCAACAGGTCAATTCCAAAACTTTCAAGAACTACCCTAAGGCAATATGCAAAAAGCCTTTCCGTGAAAAAGCGCTCCGGAAAGGAGATTTCTAGCCAAAATAGAGTCGATCAGAAGGGAGTTATCTACCTTTTTGCCGATGAGTTTACAAATTACAATGAGGCGGAGGTAGGGATTGCATTTATTGAGCTTATGAATAAGCTTGGATATAGAGTTATTGTTCCAAAGCATAAAGAGAGTGGGAGAGCGGCTATGTCAAAGGGTTTGCTCAGAAGGGCCAAAAAGTTTGCAAATCAAAATGTCTCTTTGTTAAAGGATTTGATTACAGCTGAAACACCTTTGTTGGGAATTGAGCCCTCTGCAATCTTATCATTCAGAGATGAATACCCGGCACTGGTTGATGTTGAGTTAAAAGAGGCAGCTAAGGAGCTCTCTAAATGCTCACTTTTGTACGACGAATTTATCATGCGTGAGGTTGAAAAGGGTAATATCACTGCCGATAGCTTCACAAATGATGCAAAAAAAATTATTCTGCACGGCCACTGCCACCAAAAGGCACTTGCATCTGTGGAGCCATCTGCTGCAATGCTATCTCTTCCAATAAGCTATTCGGTTGAGACTTTACCCACCGGTTGCTGCGGTATGGCGGGTGCATTCGGTTATGAAAAGGAGCACTACGATGTTTCTATTGCTGTGGGTAACCAAACCCTCTTCCCGCTAATTAACGCAGCAATAACAGCATCAGATGTTGGAAACTCAGCTTTAGAAACAATCATTTCAGCACCCGGAACCTCTTGCCGCCAGCAAATCCTGGACGGAACAGGTCGCACTGCCAAACACCCTGTAGTGATTTTAAGAGAAGCACTAAAGAAATAATCTCCGCGCCAGTTTGTGGTATGTGCTTGATATGTAAATAATTAAAAATGAGCCGACTTTTATCACAAAAATTGGCTCATTTTTAAATTGCTTAAATTGTGGTAGTTACCACAAACTGGCGCGGAGATTTATTTCTTGGTACCGTTACCGGTTCCATCCATTGGTCTTTTTGATGTCTCTTCTACTCGTTTGTTCCTGTTACCTGTTCCGTCACCGGGGCCGTATCCGCCACCTCTTTTGCCTTCATTTGCACTTTTATAGTTAACTCTGCGACCTGTTCCGTCATGAAGTCCAAGTTGTTCGCCTCTTCTTCCGTGACCCGATCCGTCACGAACTCCCTGCCTTGTACCGGTTCCGTCCATCAGACCCTTGCCGTTTCCTAAAGTACATGTGCCATTGGCGTGACTATCGCAAATTCCGTCATTGTTTGCGTCAACAAAGCAGCTTTTTGTTGCTTTTGTTGCATTTTGAGTGTGGTTACTGTTTGTGTTTTGTGCTGTTGCTAAACCTATGGTAGCTGTTAGCATTAGTGCTGTTAAAATTACTTTTGTTTTCATTTTTTTTGTTTTTTGAAATTAATATTTGCTTTAATATTTGTCTGATTATTAATTTTATTTCTATCTGGTTACTAATTATATTTTATCGAATTTTCAACACGATTATTTCTTTTTTTTTTTTTTTCTCATCATCATCTCTCATCTCATTATTTGTAGTCCTTGATTTTAACTTTTTTGGCAAAGCTTGCGCTTGATGCTCGTTTTTAAAGCATTTAAATTCAATTTTCAATCTTGATTTTAATTGTTAATCCGGTCTGTGTCCGTTTGAGCCTCTTCCAGCCTGACCTCTCCCTCCACCTCCTCTTCCCTCTCCTGGGCCTCTCATTTGATGGTTATCTCTGAAAAGCGGTTCGAAGATTGTTCTAAGTCTTTCTTTTTGAGTTGAGTCGCATCGTTCTCTGATCTCCAGATAGAATTCTGCGGTATGTTCTTTTAGTCTTGCATGTTTGAATCCTATGCTGTCGGAGTAGGTTTTTATTTTCTGAGAATCCGGATTGATGCTGTGTATCTCTTTATATAACTCCGATTTGTAAAGGTTCATTTTTGAAATTACGTCGTTGGCCTTATGCCTAAACTCTCTGCTCTCTTGTCTGAAAAAATCCATTTGTTCTTCGCTGAATGATAGCTCCTGTCTAAGAAATCTTCCGTTTATGGGTGAGCTTTCGGGATCGATAACAATAGAATCGTCTTGGTCAAGATTTCTGTTGCCTATTATAATTGTGGCTATTGTGCTGATGTTTAACAATGCTAAAATTATTACGGACAGTATGAGCAATTTGTATTTTGTCTCTTTTTTCATATTCTTTTACCCTTTAATATGCACTATTAACCTATTTGAAACTCAATTATTATGTAAGCACTTTAACTTTTTTGATACTCGATATTTTTTTACTCTTTGTTCTTTAGAGGTTACTCTTGTTGTGTATATATGCCGAGGTTTTCGATGTAGCTGTCGTTGATTGCAAGAGTTGTGTTATTGATTCTGGTTTCGGTATATTTTGTTCCGAGAGATATGCCTATAACTACTGCTATTGTTACTCCGGCAGCGACTGCTATACTTTGCAATGCAAAACTTCTTCTACCTCTTTTCGGTTCAAGAGTTGTGGCTTCGAGCCTGTTCATGATCTTTGATGCAAGGAATGGATTCGGCTCTGTACTGAGTTCGCTTTCAATAAAGCTCTCCAGTATATTCTTTTCATTTATTTTATTATTCTTTTCCATTCTCTAAATGTATTTTAAAACTATATGGTGATTCAAGTTTTATATTATATGCCTTTTTGTGCTTTTTAGTACTTCTGTGTTTTCTGTTTCGATTTTTCTCTGGTTTGCTTCCTATTTATAAGACATCGATTAAAAACTTTTCCTACGCTTTGTGTAAAAATTTATCTTAATTACCAGTGATTTTTGGGTCATCTCTCTTTGAGTTTCTTCTGTAGTGAGCTCTTTGCCCTGACCAGATGCTGCTCTACAGCACCTTCTGATATCTGCATTATCTCTGCAATCTCTTTTTGAGACAGTTCTTTGTATTTTTGAAGAACAAATGCTGTTTGTTGTTTTTCAGGCAGGCTTTCAATAGCCTTTCGTACTCTTTTTTTATTTTCTTCTGATATGGTCTGCTCTTCGGGGTTTTTGGAGTCTCCACTATGATTGAAAATCTTTGTCATATTATCTCCAAATGTGGTAAAAATATCTCTCCGCTTTCTTCTGGCAATTTCGTTGAGGCATGTATTTACCGCAATTCTGTACAGCCAGGTTGAAAATTTTGAATCACCCTTAAATGAGTCAAGTGAGTGGTAAAGCTTTACAAAAATCTCCTGAACCATATCTTCTGCATCCTCTTTGGAGTGGAGATAACCCATCGAGAGCCTGAACAGAGGCGTTGAATACCTCTCTGCAAGCTCACGGAAGGCCTCTTTATTTCCGCCTTTAATTTCCTCCAGTATAATTGAATCGTCTCTCAAGTTGTGCATCAAAACAAATTTACCATTATTTGACAGTAGTTAGACTGTTTTCCTACATCTCCGCGCCAGTTTTGTTCAACCGCTTGTATTTGAGAGTATTGCAAATGAGACTATTTTAGATTTAACGTATTCTGACTGAAGTCTCTTTTTCAAGGATCTGTTAACCAAGCATATGTCCAAAAGTGGCGCGGAGAAAAAAAAGCCAATTCTTGGATTTGATGTGAACCCAAAAAGTTGGACGGTTTATTATTAATTATTATTGTAAAGAGTTCGGTATTGTACCGGGCTCTTTCCTTTAAGTCTCAACTTTATACG
>PHDA01000025.1 GCA_002842465.1 Bacteroidetes bacterium HGW-Bacteroidetes-7 | reverse complement strand
ACCCAGGATTGAACTGGGGACCTCATGATTATGAATCATGCGCTCTAACCATCTGAGCTATCGCGCCGGAATTGGAGTGCAAAAGTAATACTTTTTTGTAATGTCACAAATTCTTTTGTGTGATTTATCTACCTTTGAGTTGAGTGAGAATGTGCAACACCGGGGCTAGTGCTGGGTATTGCTTGACCTTTAACTGACTGAGATAATGTTACTGGAAATTATTAGCGAGTGGCATTTATTAAATAAAACAAGCTTTGTTATGAGCAGAGAAACAAATAAAGAGGCAATATATTTTACTGATAGTAAGCTCGTTAGTAGCAAAAAAAGCTTAAGGGCATGGTTCCAAAATCTGATGTTCATATTGGCTGTCTTAAGCTTTATTGGGGTTGCTGCCGGTTGCGCCGAGGGTAAAAACTTTGAGAAGAGGGTTTCCGAAAGGGTTGTTTGGCAGATGAGCAATTATCCTGAATCACAACTGGTTGATATTTACAAGAACTTTTTCCATGACAAATTCGGTCCGGGTCACATGATTCCTGATTCGGCTTCTGCCGGGGCATACATCAGAAGAGAACTCCAAAGTGTCATTGGGCCGTCGCAGGTGAGTCGTGCCGAGGTTACGGGATGGGAGGGGAATTTCGTGAGGGTTGACCTTGCCGTTCTAAAGGAGGGCTTGATAAGCTATCAGGGTTTCTTAGAGGCTTTTATGGAGAGTGCACAAGGAGTGGTGCCTCCGGCGGTTAATGATTGGCGGGGAGAGTGGAGGCGTATTGAGAGAATTGTAAGGAGGCTTTACCCGGATATTCCGGAATTTGAAAAAGATTCAAGGTTTTTGGATTCATTAATGGTCGCAGGTAAATACGTGGTCCACCACAGTCCGGCTTATTCAAACGAGTACAACCCGCACTACCGTCTGTTCAAAAAAAGCGTTTACGAAACCCGCCTGCAACCGTTGCTCTAAGAAATTTCTCCGGCGGCCTCTCTAGATTTTTTCCAGAAGCACAACCGCATAGGCCTCGATGCCCTCTTCGCGGCCGACAAAGCCTAAGCGTTCGGTGGTGGTGGCCTTAACGGAGATGCGGTCGGCGGTGCAGCCGATAATGTCGGCCAGGGTGGTTCGCATTTCTATTATGCGAGGGGCCAGTTTAGGGCGTTGCAATGCAATAGTGATGTCGGCGTTGGCCAGCCTGTAGCCGTGCAGGGCAATCAGGCGGCATACCTCCTTAAGCAGGATTTTGCTGTCAATGCCCTTGTATTGGTCAGAGGTATCTGGAAAGTGTTTGCCAATGTCTCCAAGAGCCAACGCCCCCAGCATTGCATCGCACAGCGCATGAATCGGGGTGTCGCCGTCTGAGTGAGCCACACAACCCTTTTCGTGTTCGATTCTTATACCGCAAATCCAGAGCGGAAAGCCCGGGGCAAGCGAATGAACGTCATATCCGTTACCAATTCTGTACATTCTCTAAAACTCAAATGTTATCTGTCAAGCAAAGCTACAACAAAATTCCTATATTTATTGTTATCTTTGTAGCGATAAAAATCAGGGTTATGGGTTTAAATTTTAGCTTTTTCAAGACTCCAAAACACAGAGTCTTCCATTATCAGCCCCTCTATTATGACCCACGCAAAGAGGCTCTCCAGGAGAGAATTGCCCGTGCAAGGGAAGACGAGAAGGGAAAGGAGCACGTCTATGTTCCGGGTAAGAATATCAGGACAAATTTTCGCAAAGCACTTTACGACAACCGCAAACAGGCCGGTTCGCCCGTAGTTATGAGAATAATTGTGATGCTGTCACTCGTAGGATTGGCCGCAGCACTCTATTTCTTTGCCAGATCCATAGGTCTTTTCTTTGTTTAATCTGTTCTTCGTAAAAATTGCAAATGATTAGAGTACTTCCGGCTCATATTTCCAATCTCATTGCAGCAGGAGAGGTGGTGCAACGCCCGGCCTCTGTTGTCAAGGAGCTTGTTGAGAATGCCGTAGATGCAGGAGCAACCAACATTCATGTAATAATAAGAGATTCAGGAAGAACCCTCATTCAGATAATTGATGACGGCTGCGGCATGTCACCCGAAGATGCCAGGACAGCCTTTCTCAGACACGCCACGTCAAAAATAACATCAGCAGAAGACCTCTCAAACATACACACATTCGGCTTCAGAGGAGAGGCACTTGCATCGGTATGCTCGGTTGCCGAGGTAACTTTAAGAACAAAGAGAGCTAATGACGATACAGGAATCGAAATAAAATTTGCCGAATCAAAGCAGGTATCAGAAGGAGAAGTATCAACCCCAAACGGATCGAACTTCATGGTTCGCAACCTCTTCTACAACATACCAGCAAGAAGAAAATTTCTAAAATCAGACGCCACCGAATTCAGACAGATACTCTCAGAATTCTCACGCATAGCAATAACCCGCCCCGATATTCACTTCAGACTCTCGCACAACAGCGGAGAGATTCTCAACCTCCCCCCCGCAACCCTCAAAAAACGAATTCAGGACACCGCAGGTAAAGACATGGGCAAAGAGCTGGTTGAAATATCGGTAAAAACCTCAATCATAAACATAAGCGGCTACATAGGAAAGCCGGAAGACTCTAGAAAGACCCCAGGTTACCAGTACCTCTTTGCCAACAACCGCTATTTCCGCAGCCCATATTTCCAGAAAGCGGTTCTAAAAGCATACGACGGCCTAATCCAGGAAGGGACCCTCCCATCTTTCTTCATATTCTTCGAAACCGACCCCCAAAAGCTGGATGTAAACATACACCCCTCAAAGACAGAAATCAAGTTTGAGGATGACTCCGCAATATTTGACATCCTCTACTCAGGAACCAGAGAGTCCCTCGGCAAAAACTCATTTATGCCAAGCATAGACTTTGACCAGGAGGGAGCACCGGATATACCAAAGGTCAACACAAGCTTTTACGTGGCCCCGCCAAAGATAAACTACGATCCACTCTTCAACCCCTTCAAAGACCTGGGAGGCGAGACACCCGAAGAGATTGACCGCAGATTCCACTCTGCAGATAATTCTGCAAACCCGCAATTTTTCAACCCGGCATTCAACTCCGGCTCCGGTCACGCCTCCTCATACTCATCAAACGAAGGCTCAGACCCACTCTTTAACGACGAAGCAATTCCCGCAAAACCACTGCTTCAGATCTCCGGCAAATACATAATGACAACCATCAAAAGCGGAGTAATTCTAATTGACATCAAAAGAGCAAGGGAGCGAATTCTTTACGAAAAATATACCGAAACTCTGAGAGAAGGTGTAGGAATAATTCAGCAATCACTCTTCCCCGTGAGCGTAGAGGCAGGCCTGAACACACTCTCAATTTTAAAAGAGAACGAAAGCGTACTCAAATATCTGGGGTTTGACATCTCATTTAACCACGAAACCGCAACAGTTAGTGCACTTCCGGAGGGCTTTTCAGACGATTTCGAGACAATGGAAGAGGTTTTAGACAATCTGGCAGAGATGCTATCCGAAGAGGGGAACGATTTTGGCAAGAGATCGGTGGAGCAACTCGCTGCAAAACTGGCAAAAACAGGAAGTTTTGGAAAAAATGAGCCACTAAACAACCTTGAGGCACAAACTTTGGTAGATACACTATTTGCATGCAAAGAGCCAAACTACACACCATCAGGCAACAGTTGTCTAAGGGTAATAACTGTAGATGAACTCAGCACAATATTAAACAGATAATAGCAACCTGTTAAAGAGACAATTACTAATTTAGAAAATAACTATCATGTATATTAATAGAGGATCAGGATTTCTGGGAAACATGCCCCCCGTTGTAAAAAATCTCGTGATCATTAACGCCATAATGCTTTTAATAAGCATGCTCACAAAAGAGTTCATGTACGAAAAGTTTGCACTTTTCTACTTCGAATCTCCCCTGTTTAAACCATACCAGCTTGTAACGCACATGTTTATGCACGGGAATTTCCTGCATCTCTTTTTCAACATGTACTCCCTCATAATATTCGGAGTAGTGCTGGAACAGGTTTGGGGAAGCAAGAAATTCTTCATCTATTACATGGTCACAGGTCTGGGAGCAGCCCTGCTCCACTCATTTGTTCTGTTTCTTGAGGTCTCGGCACTTGAGAAAGCATACGAAGCAGGCAACATGATGGCAGCAAACGGAATCCAGATGATGTACATGACACCAACGGTAGGTGCATCGGGAGCAGTTTTTGGAGTGTTGTTAGCCTACGGAATGTTGTTTCCAAACAACGTTCTGCAACTCATTTTCCCTCCTATCGCACTTAAAGCCAAATGGTTTGTAATGATATTCGGAGCAATAGAGCTCTATCTGGGGCTCTCAAAACCGGGAAGCAGCATTGCCCACTTTGCCCACCTTGGAGGTATGCTCTTCGGATATTTGCTTATATTGTACTGGAAGAGAAACAACAGAATGTACTTTTAACATACCCTGAATGGGAAGCAAAAGAAAAAGATCACCATGGCCATTGGCCCTTCTTTTCCGACTTGCAGTAGTTACGGCAGCGGTATCGTTGTTTATGTCATACGTCTCGCTTTACATAAACCCCTCCGCCACCTCAATACCCCTCTATTTTGGGCTCTACTTCATACCCCTCGTCTTAATAAACCTCTTCATTCTGCTACTGGGAATAATAAGACGCTCCGGAGCAGTCTGGATCACATTTATTGTACTCCTGCCATCAATCCTGTTTGCCGATATGTTTGTCCGGTGGGGAGAGGTAAACATTGGGCCGGATGGAACAGCCCTAAAGGTCTGCACATACAATGTAGGAACCTTCACACAAGGGCAAAAGAAAGAGAGGAACAACAACATAAGCGGAATAGAAAAATTCATCGCCTCAGAAGACCCCCATGTAGTATGCTTTCAGGAGTTTTACATCAGGGACACAAACGAAATCAACGGAATATTAAGCAATTACCCCTACAGATATTATCACCTTTTTGGAACAAAAAGTAAAACCAAATTCGGTAATATCACATACAGTAAATATCCAATAGTAAACGGAGGTAAGCTGGTTTTCAAAGGCAGCACCAACCTCTGCATCTTTACCGACATAATGCTCAAGGGAAAAACTGTAAGAATTTACAACACCCACCTTGAATCGCACTCAATCTCATTTACCACACTTGTTAAGAAAATGAGGGAGAGCAGCAGTGTAACAGACGAAATTTACGAAGTTCACGACAGAATGGCAGGGACCTTCCGAAAAAGAGCGCTTCAGGTTGACTCGATTGTTTCACATGCAAATGGAAGCAACTACCTCTCAATTATTTGCGGCGACCTCAACGACACTCCCATGTCCTACACATACAACAAACTTACTAACGATAAAGAAGACAGCTTCCGGCAATCCGGCAAAGGGTTCAGTGCATCCTACTCCCTTTTCTGGCCATTGCTTAGAATCGACTACATTCTCTATCCATCACCAATTTGGAGTTTAAGCCACAAAACTCCAAGGATAGGATATTCCGACCACTTCCCGGTTGTATCAGAGTTAATTATACCATAAACAATGTACAGGATTGGATTTGATGCAAGAAGAGCATTCAAAAACTTTGGAGGGTTAGGTAATTACAGCCGCTCTGCAATAACATCGCTATCACAATTTTTCAACTATAACGAATACTTCCTCTACACACCGCCATACAAAGACCACCCGCTGTTTGCCTTTAAAAACACATCAAACATAACCATCCGAACACCAAAAGGCATCTCAGCAATTACAACCGCATACTGGAGAGAGTACTCAATTAATAAAGCAATTGAAAAAGATCAACTTGACCTCTACCACGGACTTACCGGAGAACTGCCCCTTAGCAGAATTGATGTCCCAAAAATAATAACAATACATGACCTGGACTGCCACAGATACCCAATGTATTACAGACGACTCGACAGATGGCTATTCTCGGCAAGAGTCTCCCGCTCGGTAAAGAGCGCAAACCGAATCATTGCTATCAGCAAACAGACCGCCGACGACATTGTAGAGTTTTTCGGAACAGACCGTTCAAAAATTGATATTGTACACCCAAGCTGTGACCCCCAGTTTTACACACCGGCCACCGAAGAAAAGATACAAATGGTAAAGCAAATGTACAACCTCCCCAAACGCTTTATTGTGGCAATGGGCGCAATTGAAGAGAGAAAAAATGTAGTCAGCATTGTTAAAGCTCTGCCAAGACTCCCAAAAGATATAAAACTCTACTGCTTTGGCAGATGGACACCATATACACTAAGCATAATGGCAACCGCAGAGGCCCTTGGAGTAAGAGACAGGGTCACTTTGATTCACGACGCAGACTTCTCTCTAATGCCCGCAATCTACTCACTTGCAGAAGCCTTGCTTTATGTCTCTCACACAGAGGGTTTTGGAATACCGGTACTTGAGGGCATAACATACGGAGTTCCTGTGATAACAAGTGGAGGGTCATCAATGGTAGAGGCAGGAGGTGTAGCAGCAATGTATGTAAATCCGCTATCTCCAAGCGATATTGGCGATAAAATTGAGATGGTACTCTCCTCTCCCACTTTGAAAAGAAGCATGATAGAGAGCGGTTTCGACCACGCCAAACAATTCAGAAACGACAAAGCCGCCGAAAAGTTGTTTGAAGTTTACACCAAGACAATTAACGAGTACAAAAGATAAATCATAATTTTGCAACAAACTTGAATTAAACAGAGCATAAAAAATGGAAGCTGAAATCAGAAAAGCAGTTGACGAGGCCGTTAAGGCACTAAGGGAGGGAGGTCTAATTCTTTTTCCCACAGACACCGTTTGGGCGTTGGGTTGTGATGCCTCTAACCGGGAGGCAGTTCAGAAACTGATTTCTATAACCGGTGTCAAATCAAACAAAGGAATGATTTTGCTCGTTCCCGACATGAATATGGTTTACAAATATATTAAAGAGGTTCCCGAAATTGCCGAAGAGGTTGTGGAGGCTTCTGATACTCCGTTAACTATAATCTACCCAAAAGCACTCAATGTTGCCCCCGAGGTAATTGCAGATGACAAATCTGTAGCAATTCGAGTTGTAACCCACCCATTCTGCACCGCCATGCTAAAGAAATTCGGCAGAGCAGTTGTCACAGCAACCGAAGGTTTCACAGAGGGCAAATATCCGACACTTTTCGAAGAGTTTGATGATGCAGTTACAGCAAAGCTGCAGTGGCAGGCAAATCCCATGCTTGAGGCCGGCTTCACCGGTAAACCATCCTCAATATTGTATCTGGGCGAAGGAGCTGTAGTTAAAATAATGCGCAAATAATGAACTATTTACTGCTAATTATTGGTTTTGTACTTCTTATTGCGGGAGCAGATTTCCTGGTAAGAGGCGCCTCATCTGTAGCCAAAAGACTTAAAATTTCTGATCTGATAATTGGACTGACAGTTGTCTCAATCGGCACCTCTGCCCCCGAACTCTCAGTAAATATAATTGCCAGCCTTGACAACGCACCCGGCATGGCAATAGGTAACGTTATAGGAAGCAACATCTTTAACTTTTTGCTAATCATTGGTTTTGCAGCTATAGTCAGCCCAATCAGTCTAAAAAATTCACTTCTCAAAATTGAGATTCCCTTTGCAATTCTTGCCTCACTCGCTCTTATTTTTGTAGCCTCAGACACCTTTTTTGACTCAACACCCGGAGTTATCTCAAGAAGCGACGGCATGATACTTCTGCTCTTCTTTTCAATCTTCATGTACTACATATTTCTCTCCGCTAAAAAAGGGGAGATTAAAGAGGAGGAGATTACAGAGAAAGAGAGCAACCTTTCTATTTGGTTATCTGTAATTTACATGGTCGGAGGTTTGGGAGCGCTTGTATTTGGAGGAGACCTCATTGTCGGAAGCGCCACCGAACTCGCAGTCGGCTGGGGAATGAGCGAAACGGTTATCGGTCTAACAATTGTAGCAATGGGAACATCACTGCCCGAACTTGCCACCAGTCTCGTTGCAGCCTATAAAGGAAACAGCGATATCGCAATTGGCAACGTTGTCGGCTCAAACATATTCAATATTTTTTTGATACTTGGTGCAAGTGCCGTTATAACTCCACTGCCATTTGCCGCAAGCAGTACAATTGACGCGCTCGTAGCCGCAGCAGCCACCGGCGTAGTACTCTTTTTCGGCTACCGTGGCAAAGGCCTAAAAATTGACCGCAAAGAGGGCATCATTCTGATAGTGATGTACGCCGCCTACATCACCTATTTACTTGTTTAATCTAAACGATCAATATAAAATTGGTTTTTCAGCTTCACCCTTACAATCACCGGATTGTCGTTATCTTTAAGGTTTTCTGCAATTTTTTTGAAACTATCAGATGCTTTTGAAGATTTAGCATACTCTAAAAATTCAAGTGCGTTTAAATAACAGATCATATAGCCATCATCAGAAATATCTATCGGCCATAAAGCAGTACCTCCTCCTATATCATCTAAAAATCCAAACTGGTTTTTATCCGGCTGATAAATGAAATTAAACTCTCCTGTTTTTTTGTCAAAGTATGAATAAGCGATTGGAAATATCTTGTATTTACTTGAATACTCATAATATATGACAAAGTGCTTCTTAGCAAGACCTCTCATATTAAATTGTAAAAAAAGGTATCTGTCACTTTCGTAAACTAATGAACTCCTGTCTATATATTTATCATTCATTGATGGTTTATTAGGAGTGTTTTTTGCAGTCATTTTATATTTACCGTAATTAAAAATAAATGCGGTATCAAATTTGACATCTTCATTTAAGGTAATTACATATTCATCATTACTGTTGATTATTCTTACGTCATTTTTAAATTTGTACATATAAGGGTTAAACATACTGCCCAATAAATTCTGTTGTAAAGCAATTTCTGATTCAGGATATTTAACCAACGCTTTTACATCTGACAACGAGTCAATAACAATGGCTGAATATTTTGAATTCTTATTTATACTAACTGATAATACATATCTATTATCATTTATCTTAATGAATTCGCGAAATCCATATCTATCTATAAAATTTACTGAAGGTAAAAGTACTCTTCTAATAAATAAGCCCTCTTGTGTGTATTCGCATAGTTGCGTTGGAGTACTAATTAAAATATTATTCGTGGCTCTTTCTATTCTTAATCTTTGAATATAATCATATTCTTGAGGCCCTCTTCCAAACCTATTGAATGTGCGGATATACCTGCCTGTAGTGTCAAAGATTTTTATGTGTTGCGGATTCTCTGAACTAACAATATAGATTAAACCTGAATAATATTTTACACCACGATTGGGCTCATTCACTAAACACTCATTGTTAGTCTCTAATGGTATATAAAGAACTTCGTCTGCAATCTCACTAATTTTTACAACCCGCCCCTTCCCTACATTGCCCTCAATATCCAATACCCGAAAATCATTTTTTAGATAATTATCACTATTGTTCCGGCAGGCAGTTATTGCAATAAATAATATAAAAATGAGCTTTTTCATATTGTAAAAGGTTCATTTTAAGCCATTGTTAATACACAAAAAGTAACGAAATTGAAGGTAGCTAAGAAAATGGGGAATTGCAGTTGTGAAAATATCTAATAAAATACAATATACCAAATAATTAAAAGAAAAAGACATAGAAATCAATCTATGATTATTAAAATCATAGAACCTAATTGAATTTTAAAAAAAAGCTTAATTACAAGGAATTCAGATAAACCGCAGTTGTGGCGGTGAGGGCGGCGGTTTCGGTACGCAGGCGGGAGGTGCCCATATGCATTGGAATAAAACCGTTGTCGGTTGCGCATTGAATCTCTTCAGGTGAGAAATCGCCTTCGGGCCCTATTAATATGAGAATTTTAGCGTTTTCGGCCGCCCGGTTTTTCAGGATTAAGGGAAGTGCCTCTTTTTCACCTTCGCGGCAATGGCCAATAATTTTCAGATAATCACTCTCTGCTGAAAACTGTTTAATCAACTCTTTTGCAGAGACTAAGGGATTAAGAACAGGCAGCAGGGGTTTTAAAGATTGCTTAACAGCAGACATAATAATGCGCTCTCCCCGCTCCTGTTTGAAATTGCGCTTTTGTGACAGATCGCCGTAAATGGGTGTAATCTCATCAACACCAATCTCAACAGCCTTCTCAATAAACCACTCAAATCTGTCTGGGTTCTTAACAAGCGACACAGCCATATGCAGATAATATGGCCTGGGAGTAGGGTCGCCCAGTACCTCTGTAATTTTGAGAAGAGCCTCCTTTCCGGCGACAGAGGTGATCATTGCACTGTATAAAGAGCCTCTGCCATTTGTAATTGTGATTGTGTCACCGGGCTTGTTTCTCAAAACCTTAATGCAGTGTGTTGTCTCCTCAGCCCCAAGGGTTGCCGTTTGACCATTAATTATATTTGCAAAAAAGAGTTCCATATTAAAGACAAATATATTTAAAAAGGTTATTTTTGTCTACAAATGATTTAAAAAATGGATAAAATTGTTACTAACAGATACACGGCTCTTGATGTACTAAGAGGTATGACAATTGCCGGAATGATACTGGTAAACAATCCCGGAACATGGGGCAAGATATTCCCTCCGCTCAAACATGCAGCCTGGCACGGATGCACCCCAACCGATCTGGTTTTCCCCTTCTTTCTCTTTATTGTTGGAGCAGCACTCTCATTTGCCTTTGCAAAATACAACGATACTCTCAACAAAGTTTCTGTAAAAAAGGTTCTTAAAAGAACGTTCCTAATATTTCTTACAGGTCTGCTACTTAACGCTTTTCCATTTTACAACACCAACCCCGCAGCTGAACTGACATTCGGAGAAAACTGGTTGGTTTATATTCAAAATCTAAGAATTTTTGGAGTTCTTCAAAGAATTGCACTCTGCTATATGGTGGGAGCACTTGTTGCTCTCTGGCTTCAAAAACCAAAAAAGATAATTGTTGCAGGCTCGGTTTTGATGCTGCTTCATCTGCTGATTCTCGTAATTTTCGGGACAGGTGACCCATTTTCAAAAGAGGGAACAATTGCAGGCAGTATTGATGTTGCTCTTGTGGGAATTACACACGTTTACAAAGGTTTTGGCATGCCATTCGACCCCGAAGGTCTGCTTGGTGTACTCTCCGGTTCTGCCACAGTTCTTTTCGGTTATCTTGTTGGCGGGCACATTCGCAAAAGCAGCAATAAGACAGAGGCTGTCGGAGACCTTTACACCATTGGACTTATAGCTCTCGGAGTGGGTGTAGTTCTCAGCACTGTCATTCCAATCAACAAACCACTCTGGACACCATCTTATGTATTTTACGCAGGTGGCTGGTCGGTACTTATGCTGGCACTGTTCATCTACTTCATAGATATCAAGGGCAAAGAGAAGATTTTCTATCCATTTAAGGCATTGGGTCTAAACCCCCTGTTCGCATTTGTAATGGCAGGAGTATTTGCCAAAACTTTGGGCAGAATCATCAAATGGCAAACATCTGTATTGCAGGATGATGGAACATTCAAAGAGGTCACTACAAACGCATCATCATGGATTTACAACAACTGCTGCGTTCCGCTGCTTGGCAATAACGAATGGGGTTCACTGTTGTACGCTTTGGGATATGTTACCATCTTCACAGTAATGGCAATAATCCTCTACAAAAAGAAAATCGTAATTAAACTCTGACCACAAGGATGCCCCTAATAGGACTGTTATCAGATACACATTGCCACTTTGACGATAAGCTTCGCCATTTTTTTGCCGGTACCGATCAAATATGGCATGCCGGAGATTTTGGCAACATTGCCGTTTCGGATGCAATCTCTTCTATGAAACCACTAAAAGGGGTTTACGGAAATTGCGACGGGCAGGATGTCAGACTGGTTCACCCATACATTCAGCTTTTTGAGATGGAGGGGCTAAAATTTCTAATGATGCACATTGGAGGTTACCCGGGCAGATACGACCACAGAGCACTACAGCTTATTCAAGCCCACAGACCCAACGTCTTCATTTGCGGCCACTCCCATATTCTAAAGGTAATTAATGATAAAACCAACAACCTTATATGCATAAATCCCGGAGCCGCAGGCATCCAGGGTTTTCATAATGTAAGAACAGCAATCCGTTTTAGGGTTCAAAACGGAGCCCTTCACGATATGGAGGTTGGAGAGTGGAAATACTAACCTTTACAAAAAGATTATTACTACCAAATTATACTAAATTATGACAAAAAAATCTCTGTTTATTCTAATGCTGCTCTTCACGGGGCTGCTCTGCAGTGCACAGCAAACTCCGGTAACAACGGCAAACTATGAACTTGCAGCACGTTTTTCGCCAAAAAAGGTTAATAAGCTCGTCTTCTCGACAGCTGTAAACCCAAACTGGTTTAAGAATTCTGATAAATTCTGGTACACCTACCAGACACCCGAAGGTACATTCTACTATATTGTAGATCCGGCAACCGGTGCCAAGAGGCCAATCTTTGACAACGCAAAGCTTGCCGCTCAACTCACCGAGATTGTAAAAGATCCTTTTGATGCTCAAAACATTCCAATTCAATCATTTAAACTTGTTGATGACCGCAAATTCACCTTCGAGATTAAAAGTACCGTTGATGTAGATGTTAAAGACGAAAAGACCGGAAAGACAAAAAAGGAGAAAAAGGTACACGGATTTGAAATCGACATTGCCACAGGTAACCTTACCGAAATTAAAGATTACAAATCTCCAAAACCATACCCAAGATGGGGAAGCGTATCACCTGACAAGAATTATGTAGTATTCTCAAGAGATTTCAACCTCTACTACATGGATATGGAGAACTTCGAGAAAGCAAGAAAAAACGATGAGGACTCCACTATTGTAGAGCATCAGCTAACTACAGAGGGAACACAAGATTTTGGATTCGGTTCGGGAGACAACGATTTTTATGTTACAGAGAAGGACAAGAAAAAGAGAACAGGCGCTTTTATAGTTTGGTCTCCGGATTCAAAGAGATTTGCAATGGTTCGCAGTAACACCTCAAAGGTTAAAGACCTGTGGGTTATTGATGTACTTGCAGAGCCAAGACCAAAACTTGAGAGGTATAAATACCACATGCCGGGAGAATCTGAATCACCTTCGAGGCACCTGTACATATACGATATGGAGACAAAGAATGCCAAAGAGATAGTTATGGCAGCCTTTAAAGATCAGGAGATTAGAGTCAGCACCGCTCCTCAGCTTAAAAAAGATATGCTTGACGAAATAAGACATAACGTATGGCTTGGCGACAATGAGAACTTTTATGTTTCAAGGGTGAGCCGTGATCTTAAAAGGGTTGATTTTTGCCTTGCAAATGTAAACGCCGACACAGTTAAAACTCTTGTAGAGGAGAGACTTAACACCTATGTTGAGACACGTCCCGTAAGAACCGTTAACAACGGTAAAGAGTTTATTTGGTGGTCGGAGAGAACCGGTTGGGCACATCTTTACCTCTACGATGGCGATGGAAAACTTAAAAACCCAATCACTTCGGGAGAGTACCATGTAGAGGATGTAGTTGCAGTTGACCCTGTTCAGAGGGTAATCTACTTTACCGCAAATGCAAAAGAGAAGGGAGAAAACCCATATTACACTCATCAATACAGAGTAAATTTTGACGGCTCAAACCTCAGACTTCTAAACCCTGGTGACTTTAATCACGAGGCAAATGTATCAGATAACGGTAAATACTTTGTGAACAACTATTCAAGAGTTGATATTGCGCCAAAATCTGCACTCTATGACAACATCGGCAAGAAGTTGGCCGATCTTGAGCAGACAGACCTTACTCAGCTATTTGCAATTGGATACAAATTCCCTGAAAGGTTTACAGTAAAGGCCGGTGACGGTAAAACAGATTTATACGGAGTAATGTACAAACCGTTTGACTTTGACTCTACAAAACTCTACCCTATAATTGAATACGTTTACCCTGGACCTCAGACCGAGGCGGTAAATGCATCATGGACAAAGAGCATGGACAGGGTTGACCGCCTTGCTCAGTTTGGATTCATTGTAATTACCGTGGGTAACCGCGGAGGACACCCTGCAAGATCTAAGTGGTACCACAACTTCGGCTACGGAAACCTTAGAGATTACGGGCTCGAAGATAAAAAGGTGGTTGCCGAGAAGCTTGCCGCTAAACACAAATTCATTGACATAAATAAGGTAGGTATTCACGGACACTCAGGCGGAGGTTTCATGTCAACTGCCGCTTTGCTGGTTTACCCTGATTTCTTCAAGGTTGCAGTATCAAGCGCAGGAAATCATGAAAACAACATCTACAACCGCTGGTGGAGTGAACAACACCACGGAGTTCTTGAACAGATTACAGAAAAAGGCGATACCACATTTAAATACAGTATTGACAGAAACTCACAGATAGCCAAAAACCTTAAAGGCCATCTGATGCTTGTTCACGGTGACATTGACAATAATGTTCACCCTGCAAACACAATGAGAATGGTAAATGCACTTATAAAGGCCAACAAGAGATTTGACATGCTCATGCTGCCCGGACAAAGACACGCATTTGGAGATATGACAGAGTATTTCTTCTGGAGAATGGGCGACTACTTTAGCAAGCACCTAATTGGAGATTCACGCGAAGAGAGAGAGATTCCCCAGATGAATAATAACTGATAATTCACACTTAAAGAGTAAAATTAACACCCCGGAGCGATAATCAAACTTATCCTCCGGGTTTTTACTTTCACTTATTTAACACAATGGTGTAATTTTAAAATTTTGATTAATTGCCCATTGCATATTTTTCCATTTAAGGGTATAATGTATTCATTTAAATATTAGATTTGTTGCGTTTTAAAACTTTTAATTATGAAACTAAGAAAACTATCACTATTACTGTTGGCAGCTTTTGTCAGCTTAAATCTAATGGCAGAGGGGTATCAGATAAATTCACAAAGCTCCCGTCAGGTTGGCATGGGGCACCTTGGAACAGCACTCAGACTTGGCTCGGAGAGTATGCTCTTTAACCCTGCGGGTCTATCCTTTATGGAAAATAAAATTGAGTTGTCATTTGGCGCAAACGCAATTTTTTCAAAAGTTAAGTATACTAACGGCGCCTTCTCTACTGAATCAGACAACCCTATTGGGACTCCAATTTTCGGATATGCCGGATTCAAACTAAGCGAGAAATTTTTTGCAGGTATCAGCATCACAAACCCTGTGGGCAACTCACTTGTATGGCCTGACAACTGGGCAGGTGCACACCATGTTCAGAACATCTCATTAAAGGCATTCTCTGTCCAGCCAACCATCTCTTACAAAATTAGTGACCAGTTAAGTATCGGAGCAGGTCTGATGGTAGATTTTGGCAGCTTTGCACTAGAAAGGGCACTTACCAGAATGGGAGCACTTGCACCAATCGGAGTATTGGTACCAACATACAAACCAATTCTTGATATGTATGCAAATGTACCTTCGGTTACAGCTAAGCTCGAGGGAGAATCAGAGATCGGAATCGGTTTTAACGCAGGTATTCTTTACACACCAAACGACAGATTGAGCATTGGTATATCTTACCGCTCTAAAGTTATGATGGAGGTAAGCTCAGGTACTGCAAGCGTAGCTTATGCAGGTCCCGAAATGCAGGCACTTATAACAGGAATTAACACAATGATGCCAGGAACAGTTCCAATCCCTCCAATAGACGGAAAGAACTTCTCAGCATCACTCCCTATACCTTCAAACCTGAATGTTGGGGTTGCATACAAAACAAGCGAAAAACTTCTTCTATCAGCAGAGATACAGTATGTAGGCTGGAGCGCTTATGAAAACCTTACTATCCAGTTTGGTTCCGATGTTGGAAACCTTAAACTTGTATCCAACAAAAACTTCAAAAACACAGCTATTTACCGTTTTGGCGGAGAACTCTACGCAAGCGACAAGTTCACATGGCGTTTTGGTGCCATTTATGACACAACTCCGGTTGACAAAATGTTATACTCACCTGAAACTCCCGGAGCAAACAAGTTTAGCCTTACAACAGGTATGACCTACAAGGTTAGCAATGCAATTGCAATTGACGCAGCGCTTCAGGGACTATGCGGACAGAAGATTAAAGGTTATGTTCCTGAAACATGGAATCCAAACGTAAACTTCTTTGGCGAATACAAATCAACAGCTCTTATACCTTCGCTAGGTCTTAAGATCAATTTCTAAAAATTAACTACTTTTGCGCAGGGAATTAAGTCTATGCCAAAAGTTATAAATACAGAGGAGTTTTTGAATCTTTCAAAAACGATTCCAATAATAGATGTGAGATCCCCGGGAGAGTATGACCACGCGCATATTCCCGGGGCTCTTAATTTACCCCTCTTCTCAAACGAAGAGAGGGCAGAGGTAGGCACCATTTACAAACAGAGAGGCAGGGTAAAGGCCGTTCAAAGAGGGCTTGAAATTGTAGGTCCCAAGATGTCTCAATTTTCAAAATCAGCACTTGCGCTCAACAGCCAGCAGGTTTTGGTTCACTGCTGGAGAGGTGGAATGCGGAGTTCGTCAATGGCTTGGCTTCTTGAAACTTTGGGGCTGGAGTGCTACCTGCTTGAGGGCGGATACAAAAGTTACCGCAACTATGTTTTGAACAGCTTCGAAAAGGGGCTTAAAATTGTACTTCTTGGAGGATTCACAGGGTCGGGCAAAACAGACCTCCTCACAATACTCAAAGATTCGGGAGAACAGGTTATAGACCTCGAAGGGCTGGCAAACCACAAAGGTTCGGCATTCGGGTCAATTGGACTTCCGCCTCAGCCTTCAAGTGAGATGTTTGAAAATATGTTGTCAGAAGAGATAATTGCCACTAACCCTCATAATATTGTTTGGATAGAGGATGAGAGCCGCAACGTTGGGAAGGTGTTTGTTCCTGAGAAACTATGGCTACAAATGCGCAATGCACCACTTATAAAGATTGACACCCCGTTTGACACCAGAGTAGAGAGGTTAATCAGAGACTACGCAACCGACGATACCAAACCCCTTGAGATGTCAATCGCCAAAATTGAGAAGAGGCTCGGGTATGATAATTGCAAGTTTGCCCTGGAGGCTTGCCGTGCAGGAGATCTTAAAAAGGCAGCAGAAATTTGCCTTATCTATTATGACAAAGCTTATGCAAGCCAACTTAACAGCCGGTTTGGAGCTGATTGGGAAAAGTTGCCAACTCTAACTTATACAGGAGAAAGCGGCAACAACATTTCACAGGAGCTAAAGAGCCTGGCAGAGACACTTAACAGAAACATTTAGAGATTACTCAAGAACATGAGAAACGAAATAAATTCAAAAATAGCAGTAGTAATAAGCCGTGAAGGCATGGGAGAGGCTCCCGCTGAACTCTCTTTGACATTAATAAAGAATTATCTTGCCCTTCTGGTTCAAGAGGGTAAAATTCCTGCATATATTTGCCTCTACGGAAACGGAGTTAAACTGATATGCGAAGGATCGCCTGTAATTCAAGAGTTTAAAGCCATTGAGCAAAAGGGAAGCAAAATCATAATCTGCAAAACCTGCCTCATCTTTAACAACCTTCTGGATAAAACAGAGGCCGGCACAATAGGAACAATGGCCGACATAATTGATATTCAGCACAATTGCACAAAAATTATAAACCTGTAAACATAATATAATGAGTACTATAAGACTCACTCAATTCAGCCCTGGTGCAGGATGCGGTTGCAAAATAGCACCCAAAGATCTTGAGGAGATACTTAAAAACAGCCGCTCCGGACTTGTATTCGAAAATCTGCTTGTTGGCAACGACAGCAAAGACGACGCTGCAGTTTATGACATAGGAGACGGTAAAGCTATAGTTAGCACAACTGACTTTTTCACACCAATTGTTGACGACCCCTTTGATTTTGGCAGAATATCCGCCACAAATGCAATTTCAGACATATACGCAATGGGAGGGAAACCCATCATGGCCCTCGCCATTCTTGGCTGGCCACTCGACAAACTCCCCGCAGATATTGCCTCAGAGGTAATTTCAGGAGCAAGGGCAGTATGCGACAAGGCTGGAATTCCACTTGCAGGCGGGCACAGCATAAACAGCTCCGACCCTATCTTTGGCCTCGCCGTAACAGGAATCGTAAGTAGTTCAAAGGTAAAACAGAACAACAGCGCAACAGAGAGCTGCATTCTGTATCTTACCAAGCCATTGGGAATAGGCCTTGTCTCGACAGCCGAAAAGTTTGGGGTTGCGAGAGATGAAGACCGTGCTGAGGCATTAAGACTTATGACTACGCTCAACACTCCGGGAATTAAATTTGCAGAGCGGCCTGAGGTTAAATCCATGACAGATGTTACAGGATTCGGGCTTCTTGGCCATGCACTTGAAATGGCAGAGGGTAGCGGGCTAAAGGCAGTTCTTGAATACGATAAAATTCCGAGGATTGCAGGTGTTGACTACTACATTAAACAGGAGTGCATCCCCGGCGGCACAAACCGAAACTTCAGCAGTTACGGCCATAAGGTCTCTCCTATGTCAAACGATCAGAGGGCTCTGCTCTGCGACCCGCAGACAAGCGGAGGCTTGCTCCTGGCAGTTGAAAAAGATATGGCAGAAGAGTTTGAGAGATACGCTGCATCGGAGGGAGTTACACTTTCAGAGATAGGATACTTCACAAAAAAAGAGGATCAATACCAAATTGAGGTTGTTTGATATTTGGCTGATTTGTTATCTTTACCCTCGGCAATTATTTTTTAAAAACTAACCCTTATAACAATTATGAAGAAGATTCTAATGCTTGCCCTGTTTGTCATTTTCGGCTTATCGGCTTATGCACAAAATGTTAAAACCGGTGCCGAATCAATGAACGAATACCTTCCCCTGCTTAAAGGCAAAAAGGTGGCAGTTCTAACAAACCAGACAGGTATAATCGGAAAGTCACACCTTGTTGACTCGCTTGTAAGCCTAAAAGTAAATATCGTTGCAATTTTGTCACCGGAACATGGTTTCCGAGGTGACGCAGATGCTGGTGAGCATGTATCAAGCTCTGTTGACGAAAAGACAGGTATTCCAATCAAATCACTCTACGACGGAAACACCGGCAAACCATCTTCTGACCTCATGAAACAAATTGACGTTCTTGTATTTGACCTTCAAGATGTTGGAGTTAGATTTTACACATACCTTACAACAATGGCCAAAATGATGGAGGCGTGTGCTGAGAATAAAGTTAAGATGATTGTTCTTGACAGACCAAACCCTATTGGCTTTTATGTAGATGGTCCTATTTTGGATATGAACTTCAGATCTGCAGTCGGCTGGTTGCCAATTCCAACAGTACACGGCATGACCTTGGGTGAACTTGCAGGAATGATTAATGGCGAAAAGTGGCTTCCAAACGGAATTCAGTGTGATGTAACCGTTATTAAATGCAAAAACTACACTCACGCAACAATGTACGAACTTCCTGTTAAGCCCTCTCCAAACCTCCCAAATATGAGAGCTATCTATCTCTACCCATCAACTTGCTATTTTGAGGCAACTCCGGTTAGTTTAGGCAGAGGCACCGATGCTCCGTTTCAGGTTTACGGTCACCCGAATATGAAGGGGTACGACTTTAAATTCACTCCGAGAAGTGTTCCGGGCGCCAAGTTTCCTCCTCAGCTTAACAATGAATGTTATGGTGTTGATCTTAGCAAAGAGCCTTCAATTGAAGAGATAAACAAAGCAGGAATCAACCTTGAATATGTAATTGATGCATACAGCAACCTTAATCTTGACGACCACTTCTTCCGTCCGTTTTTCGAAAGGCTAATCGGTCGTGACTATGTTCGCAAAATGATAAAAGATGGAAAATCTGCCGCCGAGATCAAGGCAATGTGGGCAGACGATGTAGAGAAGTTTAAGAAACAGCGTAAACCTTATCTTCTTTACCCTGAGAACTAATCTACGGCAGAGCCGAATGTGAGCTCTCTGTAATGATTATTAAGAACAGATATCTGCACTTTGAGAGTATCATCGGGCAATATCTGTTCTACTTTTTCGGGCCACTCAATAATACATAAATCCCCGCTGTACAGGTACTCTTCGAAACCTATATCCAGAGCCTCTGCAATACTTTCAACCCTGTAGAAATCAAAATGGTAAACCGTCTCTCCCAAAGCAGTGCGGTACTCATTTACTATATTAAATGTAGGGCTGTTAACTCCATCCACAACTCCCAGCACACTGCACAACGCCTTTGTAAAAGTGGTCTTTCCGGCACCCATCCCTCCATACAATGCAATAACACTGCTCCCACCCTTCAGCTCCAGAAATTTTGCCGCCGCACTCTCTATATCGAACAACCCCTTAATAATAATCTTGTTAACCATTCCCTTACATTATAAGACTCCGCAAATTTACAAAAATCGCCAGACCAATCACTCACACATTGCTCAATAGTGATTTACTTTTTAAGTTTTGTCAAAATCCCATTTTAGGTCAGGGCCCTTTTAAACATTATGGATAATTAGCGTCATGGTTTTGTTTTGCGCACAAAACACTTTTGAATTATTTTTGTTTTGGATATAAAACAATAATGTGTTATCTTCGCTTCAGAAACAAACCACAAAATAGATATGGATAAAAACATTCTAAAATCAATTATTGCCGATAATCAAATTGAAGTTCCTAAATACAAAGTGATCCCAAGAGATTTTGAATTTGAGGAATTCGGGAATTATGTTTTTGTTGGAATCAGAAGGGCAGGCAAGTCTTTCTTACTCTATCAACGTATGCAACAATTACTTGCACAAGGAGTCCAGTGGAATGAAATGCTGTATATTAGCTTCGAAGACGAACGTCTGGTTGGTATGTCGTTAGAAGATTTAAATCTTTTACTGGAAGTTCATTTGGAGATGTATGGAAAGAAACCAATCCTTTTTCTTGATGAAATACAAAATATTGTCGGCTGGGAGAAGTTTGCGCGAAGAATAGCTGATACAAGGCATAGGGTTTATATTACCGGAAGCAATGCCAAGATGTTAAGTCAGGATATCCAAACCACTCTGGGGGGACGATATATCCCTATTGATGTGTATCCTTATAATTTCAAGGAGTTTCTGAATGCAAATGAAATCAGTTTAGATGAAAAATCTTTACTGTCAACCGAAGGAAAGGCACAAGTCCTTAGAAAATTCAATGACTATTTTTATTATGGTGGATTTCCCGAAAGTGCAGAGTTTACTGGCAAACGAGATTACCTGACAAGCGTTTATCAAAAAATATATTTGGGAGATATTGCTTTACGCCATTCGGTTGACAATACATTTGCATTGCGTATTATGTTTAAAAAGCTGGGAGAAAGCGTAAAGCAACCTTTATCATTTACCCGGATAGCAAATATTATATCATCTACAGGGGCAAAAGTTGGGACACAGACTGTAATTAACTATGTGGAATATGCAAAAGATGCTTGGTTGGTTTCTTCTATACAAAACATTGCAGGAAAACTTGTTGACAAGGAGGTCAATCCAAAATATTATTTCACGGATAATGGTATTCTTAATCTTTTCTTACTGGATGGCAACACTTCATTACTGGAAAATCTGGTAGCTATCAATCTATTACGCAGATTTGGACGTAATGATACAGTTTTCTTCTACAACAAGGGTATTGAAGTGGATTTTTATATTCCTGAAGAAACAACCGCAATCCAGGTTTGCTATAGCCTTGATAACAATGATAGTACATTTGACAGAGAAGTAAAAGCACTACTCAAAATTACCGAAGTTTTGGAATGCAGCAAGCTGTTGATTCTCACACGTGATTCGGAACAGGTATTGGAAGTTGACAAAAAATCAATAGAAGTTATTCCCGTATGGAAATGGCTGCTTAAGTTATAAAGGACATCATCTTGTTATGATTTTCAAAGTTATTAATTTGCCCGAAATTCTCTATTTTTAAATGTCCGATTTTTGGGGAACAGGTCACTCTCCTGTATCCTATGGCAATTAAACAGTACAGAAAAGAAAGAGGGCTGACCATTTTAGAAATAGCTAAGATTTTAAAAGTTAACTCAAAAACAATAGTGAAAATTGAAGCCAGTAAAATAATAAGAAAAGAAATGAAGGAGAAAATAGGGTGTCCAACAGGGGACTTTGACATTATAAATAGTAATATTGATAAATGCTTCCCCTTTTGTCTCAAAAAGAACCCTGATTTCTTTTCCTTCGCCGGATATATCCTGCCTCAGCATTTTACACTTCCCATGTGTCATGGCTTTAATTTTCAAAAAATTAAAGACACCAAAACATTTTATAATATGTATTTTACTGGAGGTTTACTGAATAATTTAGTGCGATGGATAAAGGGTCTCGATATTGGAATTTTGTGATTATAAAAAAACAGGACAACCCTTAGATTGTCTTGAGAAAATAATGATATTCTTAGATTTGTAAGGATTTCTAGGATATAGTTTTGAATTTTTTATCTCCTACTAGTTAACATTATCCGATCTTTGCATAAAATAACCCTTTGCGATATTTATTATTATTTAATAAATACAAAATAGGGTTAGAATTATATGGGTTGTTGTTATAAGCAAGTAAATCTTCTTCAAGTCTAACCACAATAGTTTTTTGATTATTGACTGGCACTTCTTGGGTAACATAGCCCACATAACTAAACTGCAATGTGCTGTACGGTGGGCAGTATAATATTACTTTACCATCGTCACCTGTTTGTGTTCCATAAAAATAATTTAATACCAGTATTGTTACACCAGGCATATAGTTAAGATACTTATCAGTAACTGTTATTGACACTCGAATCTGATTCAACTGAGCTTTTAGGGGGGTCTGACATACGATAAGACATGCAAGACTTAAAATTAAAATTGAGAAATGCTTTTTCATATTTTGGTGTATTTTAATAAGTTAGAGAATTATAACTAAATATTCTTATTATAAAATAAAACTTTGTTGTATTTACAACTATATAAAAAATTCAAAATGGGGTTGAATTTATATGTATTGTTGTTATAAGCAAGTAAATCTTCTTTCATCACAACTGTAATTGCATTTTGATTATTAACTGCCACGTCCTGCGTAATAAGGCCTACTTTACTAAACCGCAATGTGGAATTTGACATGCATATTAATACATATTTTCCATCTAGATCTGTTTCCCCTCCTCCTAACCCAACTACAAACTTAATTTGAACACCTGGAATCCCTACGTTAACGGTATCTACAACTGTTATTGCCACTCGTATTAGTGATATCTGAGCTTTTAATGATGTCTGACATACGACAATGCACATAAGACCTAAAATTAATACTGCGAAAAATTTTTTCATAATTAATATATTTAAATAAGTTAGTTAAGATTCTAATTCTTTAGTTTTTTCATTACTATATCTATTTCATCCCTTCCTTTAATACAAATTTTTTGAGATTCATAACTATTAAGAGAAAAAATTAATGTTTGGTCACTTTTTACACGAATGTTGTATTTTCCGTTATCTCCACTTTCTGTTCCGAACGGAATATCTGTTTCTGATTCTATTACTGACATGATAATGACACCTTTAAGGCGATTGCCCTGTTCGTCTGTTACTATCCCGGAAACTAGGATAATTTTTGCTTTCTCTTTTTTTTGGTCCTGTTTACTATTGATTGCTGAAATCGTATTTGAAGATGAGGCAGCCAAACATACAGTAAGAATCAATAAAAACGATAATATTCTTTTCATAGCCTTTTATTTAAAAAATTGATTTACAATGTTATGAATAATTTTTATATTTGCAAAAAAAATATATTTCTATTTTATGATAACTACAAAGTATCTTTTAAAATATTTATTTACCCTTTCTGTCTTTCCACTATTTCCTTTATTGGCCCATGGTCAAGAGAGTAAAAATCAATCTTTGAATATAAGCGGGGTTATTGTTGACTCGCTCACTAACAAACCATTAGCAGGGGCCATTGTATCCATATATTTACCAAAAGACACGATTCATTTCATAACTAACACCAATGGAACATATAATTTTTCTGTTCCAAAACAGCCAAATTTTTTGGAGGCAGCATTCCTAGGATACAGAATCTCTAAAATAAAGACCGACAAAAAATTTGATTTTCAGATATATGATACCATAAGAATGGCCCCGGGAACATTCGAGATTGATTCTGTTGTTGTTAGTGCAAGATTAAAAAAAGTGATATACCGTGGTGATACTGTTCAATTCAACGCAGCTGCTTTTAAAACACTTCATGGAGCAAATGTTGGTTCTTTGGTTTCAAAACTGCCAGGAGTAACTATAGATTATGGGGTTTGGTTTATGGGAGAATTGGTAAGTGGGGCTTATGTTGACGGACGAAAGGTCTTCGGTTCGGAAGATGTAGGCCTATACAACCTTATGGAAAATCTTGATGCCAAAGATATTATTTCTATTGAGGCATTTAAAGAAATAAGCGATCAAGATAAACACCTAGGTAATTCGAACGCTCCCAAAAGATGGATATTCAATTTCATCACATTTAGCAAACTTACAGAAATCACGATTGGACATGCTTTGTTGAGTTATGGTAAAGATCTGACACATGGCGATGGCGGACAATATAAGGACCGATACGGTTCCGGTATTACACTCAATTATTTCGGTGATAAAAAGGGGATTTTTCAAACCAATATATTTCATAACAACATCAACAGATTCACAAATAAGATTGACGAATTATCTATCGCCCAAGCCAATATTTCCGGGGATAACAAGCAAACAGTCATTGATATTAGTGGCTCTGTTTTTCTAGGCAAAAAGAAAATAATTGAAATACAGCCTAAATACTCCTTTGAGCAAAAACATAATTCAAATCTCACATATCGCGAACAATTGTTTTTCCCCACTAAAGAGTACAATTCGAGGGATGTCAAAGATTCAACTTCTCTTAATGAAACCACAAGTAGTCATAATATTGGTTTCAATATCAAGTCCCGGCCAAAAAATCATACAATTGATATCTATTCAGAATGTTCGTTTATAAATCGGGCGAAATCCACCTCCATATTGAATTCCAATATTATGGATGGTTCGATCGTTTCCCTCTTCAGAAATAGTGCATCAAACCAAGAATATGGATTTTTGGGCAGATACAGTATTAGATGGAGTTGGAAGATTTCTCAGAAATTATCTTTCGGCACAGATGTTTCGGCTACAGTTACAGATAATTCTCAGCAAGAGTTAAGGAAAGACACTACTGTCCGTAATTCCTCATACTCATACTTGAATTTATCGGGACCAATCCAACGGAATGGTTATCAGATCAACATAACACCAAAATTAGGGTATGAATTGTCTAGGTACACAAGTCTCAATACTCAGGTCACAGGTATGATTAACAACACTCAAAGCCGGAAGATAGTGGTCGATAACATGACAGGGCTATATGATTACACTCAAATGTATAATTATACCGACCATTCTAAACTGATTATCCCGGAATTGAATCTGGTAAGGAGTCGTAAACAGATCAAGTTAGTACTGGGATTTAAGAGCCAGATCTCAACACAAAGTTATACTGATAAAGATAGAGGACTGGATAAACATAGCACCTATTTTGCCATTTTGCCTATGTTTTTATATGATCATAATGCTTTATTAAATACATCCAGCAGCCAATTAACTGTTTCTTATTCAAGCAGAGTAACTATCCCTGGGTCAAATATGCTGACACCCGTTATTAATAGCGGGAACGGATCATTTCTGTCAGTCGGGAATCCCAACCTCAAACAATCATACACTCATAATTTATCGACAAAACTGAGCTTAATGGAAAACGAGATCTCAGTAAGCACAAGCATTACAGGATCTTATATTACTAATCCTATAAGTCTAAATGGCTTTATTTTTTTTAATAAAGATACTGTCCTGCAGCAATATAATAATTACCTTGCTAAAGCCGGTTCATATTTATCACAGTATCGGAACGGGCAGAACAGATACTATTTTATGCCTAAGATTGATGTTTCGCTTCCTGTTAACTTCCTAGGATCTATACTCAGCTCAACGCTACAGTACAGATATGAAAATGTCCCAGTTTATATCGGCAATGATCTTGTGCAAACGATTCAACAAAGTGCTGCTCTTTCTGTAAATTTAAAAAGCACCTTTTCACAATATTTAGAATTCGTTGTAAACTCTCAAAGTAGCTATTCGTTCAACAGACGTAGCACGGGGGTCCGCGATCGCTTCTTTAGCGAACAATTGTCGGTAAATATGACTGCTGTAATATTATCCGGAAGGATTAATATATCAGCATTCTGCAATACTTATATTTCCAGAAACCCATATTACAGAAATACCGATCAGACAATCAACCTGTTAAACGCATCCTTAAATTATAAATTTTTGAAAGAGCGTAATGCGAGTTTTGGCATTTCTGCTTACGACTTGTTAAATTCAAGACGTTTATTCAACACTATTACTTCTCCTCAAAGTCAGACATATACATGGTCGCAGGTTACAGGTACACAAATTCTTTTTAATTTCAGCTATAAGTTCAACTATAAAAAATCGGGTGGAAAAAAAATCAATAACGGTGCATATAATTCAAAGATTCTGAATAGTGACCAGTAATTCTGTCATAATTAGATTTTCCATCATTAGTAAATCTTACCCCCTGTACTGAATCGCCTCGGCAATATGGCTGACGGATATATTTGTGCTGCCAAACCTTTAGAATTGTATCTCCCTGGCCCGTCGTACTCGAGTGATATGACTCTCTCTTCGAGCGGCTATCTTAGAAGCTCCAGAAGATATCTGCTGAATTCAAAATTTGTTCAGCATATCTTTTCAACAATACAGAAGCAGTGTTATTTGTCTTTTAACTTAACCCGTATCAACACCAGATTATTTGATTCGTTCAAACTCGCTGCTATCTTTTTGAATTTCTCCGATACATTATTGGTTTTTGCATATTGAATGAACGTAAATGCATCAATATGGTTAACCATATAATCGTCTTGACTAATATATCGTGGCCAGAATGCAGGGCCTCCTTCAATATCGTCAATGAGACCAAACTCGTCTAATCCACACGGGTCAATAAAAGTGAATTGACCAGTTTTTTTATTAAAATATGAACATGAGACAGGAGATGACATTTTCACCCCATTACGATTCGTGTATTCCCAATGTTTTAAAGGGAGTTTACCGGTTCTAAAACTCATAAAAAGGAACGCTGAACTTTCATATATACTACCTAAAAGTTGTAAAAATGGGGCATTTGTATTTGTAATATTATATGAATCAGGATAATTTTTGATGCAATACTTACCATATTTTAGGCGATAAACAGTATCAATATGTAAATCTTCATTTACACTTATTATGTTCTCATCTGTTTCAGTTATTACTCGCACATTGTTTTTAAACCTGAATAGCCTAGGTGTAATTTGAGATGAGGGTGGTTTCAGTCCATTAAATAATTTTTTTTGAGCTAATTTATTTACAAATTCTCTCGCTATTTTAGGATACGGAATTTTAAGTACAATTTTTGATGTGCTGTCAAGTATTATAGCAGAATAGTTGAGGTTATCTTTGGGAGTATTAATGTTTGGTGAAAGAATATAATAGTTGTTTCCGATCTTACCAAGGTCATTATATCTAAGACCTCGCAATGACTCTTCTACAGGATAGTTTATTGTTCTTATATACTCTCCTGTTATTTTAAACTCTACAATGTTTCTGGCAGAACCAATACTTAATACTTTTGCACTACTATCTACTACAAACATATTAGGTGCTACATACTCTTTTGGACCATTACCTCGTTGATTGAATGCACTTAAATAATAACCTTTTGAATTGAAAATTTTAAAATAATCACCTTTTTGACAGACAAATAACAAATCATTTTCATAGACAAATTGATTTCTTCTTGGGATCCCTAAAAACGATTCCTCAGTAGTCTCTAAAGGAATATATTCTATTGACTCGGCCACTTCAGATAGAAGGACTTGCCTGCTTTTCCCGACATTGCTTTCCACATCAATAACCCTTAAGTCATTTATTTCATCTTCTTGTTCACAAGAGATTAAAAATAGTGCTACAATGACAATAACTAGCTCTCTCATATTTCACAAAGTTTAAACTATACTCTATTCAAAGATAGATATTTGTATATGAATAAAGGTTAGTGGCTTGTGGAAATTTTCAAAAAACTTCAGCTCCCCCTGTACTGAATCGCTTCGGCAATATGGCTGACGGATATATTTGTGCTGCCATCAAGGTCGGCAATGGTGCGGGAGAGTTTGAGGATTCGGTGGTAGGCGCGGGCCGAGAGGTCAAGTCGTTTTACTGCAGTGGCAAGCAGACTCTTTTCGGCAGAGCCGAGATGGCAATGCTCTTTGATCTCGGGCAGGGTCATTGTTGAATTAGTTCGCTTTGAACTGCCAAACCTTTTGAATTGTATCTCCCTGGCCCGCCGTACTCGTGCTGCGATATCAGACGAACTCTCTGCCGATGTTGCCGACATTAGCAAATCTCCCGGAACCGGGCTTATATCCAGATGAATATCTATTCTGTCAAGTAGTGGCCCCGAAATCTTTGAACGGTACCTTTGAACCTTGTATGGCATGCATTGACATTTATCACCCGGTTGTCCGTAATAGCCACAGGGGCATGGGTTCATAGAGGCAACAAGCATAAAGTTACATGGGTAGCTCACCTTGTACTTAGATCTTGAAATATTTATGACCTTATCTTCAAGCGGTTGCCTGAGCAGCTCCAGCAGCTCTCTCGAAAACTCAGGTAGTTCGTCTAGGTAGAGTACTCCGTTATGTGCAAGCGACAGTTCACCCGGAAGGGCCTTCGCACCACCTCCCGTTACCGCTACAATTGATGTCGAATGGTGTGGAGCTCTGAAAGGGCGTTCATGCATAAGGCCAACTCCTTTGCTGTTGTTTGCAAACCTCCCTGCCACCGAGTATATCATACTTGTCTCTATGGCCTCCTCCCTTTCAAGCGGAGGGAGTATGCCCGCAAGTGCCTTTGCCATAAGGCTTTTCCCGGACCCCGGAACTCCGCACATCAAAATATTGTGTGATCCGCTTGCAGCAATCTCCAAACCCCTTTTGACGTGCTCCTGCCCTCTTATCTGGCAGAAATCTGGAACCGCTCTCTCTTCAAGGGTTCTGTTATCTATCAGTTTGATCGGCTTTAACGGATCAATAACGCCCTCCTCAAGCAGAACCGAGATAACCTCCGAAAGGCTGGTAACTCCATAGACATCAATACCCGAAATATCGCAGGCCTCCGATGCCGATTCAAGTGGCAGTATTATCCCTTTAAACATCTCCTTTGCTGCATGAATTGCCAGAGGTAGTGCGCCGGGAACCGGCCTGAGTGTTCCGTCAAGGGCAAGCTCTCCCATAATGAGGTAGCTGCTAAGATGGGTAAAGCTGTATTGGTCCGAAGCGGCAAGGATTCCAATCGCTATTGCCAAATCGAAAGAAGAGCCCTCTTTTTTGAAGTCTGCAGGTGCAAGATTGACCACAATTCTCTTGCCCGGCATCTTTGCCCCAATTGTTAAAAGCGCTGTTGTGATTCTTTGCTGACTCTCCCTCACAGCACTGTCGGGGAGTCCTACCAGATAGAAACTTATCCCCTGTGAAACATCTACCTCTACCGTTACGGTTATTGCCTCAATCCCCAGACATGCGCCGCAATAAGTTCTGCACAACATTTTCTTGTAAAACTATGTTATTTCAATCTGTAATGAAAATGCTCCGAATCGGTTTATACGATGCTGAATTTTATTTATTCATTGTTAAAAATCCCCTTTTAAATTTTAACTTTGCACAAATGGACATCTTAAATCCGGCCAAACTTATAGACTGTGCCTCTATTGAGGAGATACCCTCTCTGTTACATTCCGAGAGGCGTGTTATAGTCATTATTGATCATAAGGTCAAAGAGTTATACGGCCACTATTTCCCATTTGAACAGATTACTGTTGAGGCATCTGAAAAAAACAAGTCCCTACAGATGGTTGGCCAAATTGCTGCCCGCCTTATGGATCTTGAGGCAGACAGAGATACTTTCTTACTTGTAGTAGGCGGAGGAATCCTTACCGACCTTGGTGGGTTTGTTGCTTCGTCGTACTTTAGAGGTGTCAGATGTGGATATGTGCCCACTACCCTGCTCGCTCAGGTTGATGCATCTCTGGGTGGAAAGAATGGTGTCAATCTTGACGGGTACAAGAATATTTTAGGGGTAATAAGGCAACCGGAGTTTACCGTTATTTGCCCTGCGTTCCTAAAGACGCTGCCGGTTCAGGAGATTAACGAGGGGCTGGCAGAGCTTCTTAAAACCTTTATCCTCTTCAACAGCGAAAGCTACAAGGGTCTTGTAAATTCTCTAATGAAATCGAAATCAGGTGCATCTGACACCATATCTCAAATTGCTCCCTACATTTCGGAGGCAGCAAGACACAAAACACAGGTTACAGCCCGCGATCTTTACGAAAAGGGAGAGAGAAAACTTCTGAATCTGGGGCATACATTTGCTCATGCCATAGAGAAAGAGTGCGGCATATCTCACGGCGAGGCTGTGGCGGCAGGGATTGTACTGGCAGCAAAGTTATCGGTAAAGCTTTCGGTAACAGGCAAGGCTACTGCAGAGAAAATTGAAAATGATTTCAGATTGCTTGGTTTGAGGACATCATCTCCGGTGAGCGCGATTACGCTTGCTGCTGCAATTAAGAGAGATAAAAAAAGATCGGGAGATAACATAACATTTATATTAATTGAAAAAATTGGCAAATGTGTTGCCTATCCGTTGCCGGTTAACAGTATAGAGGAGTATTTGTATGATTTGTATTAGCATTGGTAAGAAGGGGGCGGCAGCAGTAAATGAGGCCCTCTCCAAAGCTCATCTTGCAGAGATAAGACTTGATCTTACAAAGCTGAACCGTGAGGAGACAGCTACATTGTTCAGGTCAAAAAAAGATCTTATTGCTACCTGCAGGGCCTACGAAATATCCTATGCCGAGAGCAGAAAGATGTTGCTATGGGCTATTCTTGGCAGCAGAACAAAAAAGAACAAGGGCAAAAGGTATATCGATCTTGACTACGACTCTCCGGAAGAGTTTCGAAACGAAATTATTACGGCTGCCAGAAAGGGTGGCTTCAAGATCATACTTTCATATCATAACCTAAACAACACCGAAAGCTACGAGAGGCTCTGCGAGATTTATGAGAACTCTCGCGAAAAAGGTGCTGATATTGTTAAGATTGTCACTAACGCCAAAACCATTCAGGAGTGTTCACGCCTGATAAGACTTTATAAACAGTATCCAAAGGATACCCTGGTTGCATTTTCTATAGGAGATGAGGGTAAATTTACGCGTCTTTTATCTCACTCAATCGGAGCTCCGTTTATCTATTGTGCTCTTGACGAAGAGAGTCGCACAGCACCGGGACAATTCACTGTTGCTGAGGCAGAAAGGCTCACTTCCAAGAAGTTTTATCCTCACAGTGTTAACCGCAAAGGGGTGATTAAAAAAATTACCGCTCCCGCCTCCAAGAGTCACGCTCAGAGAGCAATTCTTTCAGCAGCATGGGCAAAGGGCAAGAGCTCTCTTTATGCATATACACCGTGTGCCGACACTGAGGCTGCAATTGAACTGGTAAAATCGCTTGGAGTAAAGGTTAAGTCAGAAAAGTGTAAACTTCCAAAATTCCGCCTTGAGATTACAAGTCCCGGAATTGAAGAGATAGCTAAAAGACTCGCAAAAGAGGAGATATTCTCTAAAAATATTAAAAAGGTAGAGCTCAATGTGGGTGAGTCAGGACTTCTTTGCCGGCTAATGCTCCCTACCGCAGGACACCTTCCGGGCAAGAGCAAGGGGGTTGATGATGTAACCATCACCGGGGAGGGCAGTCTTAAAAAGAGAGAGCTTTTCTCTACAGACGAACCTTTAAAAAGTATCGGGTTAAATGTTGCAACTACAGAGGGCAAGTTGCCGGCGGTGGTTTCAGGGGCCATTAAAGGTGCCTCTTTTAACATGTCGGGCAAGGGTGGCTCACAATTGTTGTCTGGAATGCTTATGGCTCTTCCAATGTGTGAAAAGAGCAGTGTAATTACCCTCTCTGAGCCCACAAGCACTCCATATATCGAACTTACCGTAAAAACCATTAAGGAGTTTGGTGTAACCGTTACAAACGAAGATCCGCTTGAATTCAAAATCCCAGGCAGGCAGCGGTATAAATCAAAAGCATTTCTGCCAATTGAGGGTGACTGGAGCGGAGCATCTATGCTCATGGTTGCGGGTGCAATAAGCTCAGGAATAACAATAACCAACCTTCCCATAAACTCAAAACAGGCAGACGAAAAGATTCTTGACGTTTTGAGGGGATGCGGTGCCGAAATTAAGATTACCGAATATCCAAAATACCTTGTCATGTGCGGCGATGTTCCTTGCGCTCTCAAGGACGATAACACAAAAGAGATAATACTCGGCTCTAAAATTGAAATTTTTCCGCCAAAGGGCAATCTGATGTCCTTTGAATTTGACGCCACAAACTCACCAGACCTCTTCCCGTCACTTGTTGTACTTGCCTTGAACTGTTCCGGCACTAGCCGTATCAAAGGGGTGGGAAGGTTATCAAATAAGGAGAGTAACAGGGCAGAGAGCCTTTTCTGTGAATTTACAAGGCTGGGCGCAAATATTGACATTGATGGCGACTCAATGATAGTTGAGGGTGGCGAACTTCACGGAGGTTTTTGCTCTTCGTATAAAGACCACAGAATAGCAATGTCGCTTATTTCAGCTTCGTTAAATATTAAGGAGAAGGTTTTTGTTGACGACCTTAACTGCATTTCCAAATCTTTCCCTGATTTCATAAAGAACTTTAAATAGAGGGGCGATGAATACATTTGGCAAACTTTTTCGCGTACAGCTCTTTGGAGAATCACACGGACCGGCCATCGGAGTGGTAATTGATGGTCTTCCGGCAGGATTGCCGTTAACTGCCGAAGAGTTCCGGGAAGATCTTTTAAGAAGGTCCGGCGGTAAAAAGGGTGGTACTCCCCGCATAGAGGCAGATAGCCTTATCTTTCTGAGCGGAGTTGTCCAGGGCCATACAACAGGTTCGCCATTGGCAATAGTTGTAAACAACGCAAACACAATATCTTCTGATTACGAGTCATTTAAAAATTCACCCCGTCCGGGTCATGCCGATTTTGTATCCCGTCTTAAGTTCGGAGGTTTTTCGGATTCCCGCGGGGGAGGGCACCACTCCGGAAGGGTGACACTTGCGCTTGTTATTGCTGGTGTAATTGCAAAGAAGCTATTGGCACCTGCACAAATTACCACCAAGATTCTTGAGATTGGGGGCGAAAATCCATGGGAAGCCAAGCTAGATCAGGCAATAGCAGAGGGCGATTCTCTGGGGGGAGTAATTGAGTGTAAAGTTAATGGAATTAAGGCCGGGCTTGGCGAGCCATTTTTTGATTCGCTTGAGTCGGTTCTTTCGCATATTATTTTTGCAATTCCCGGCATAAGGGGCATTGAGTTCGGAGACGGGTTTAAGGCTGCCAAAATGTGGGGATCTGAGCACAACGACCCTATTTTAACCCCGTCGGGTGAAACTGCAAAGAATGGCTCCGGCGGAGTAAACGGAGGCATATCCAACGGCAACCAGATAGTCCTGAGGGTAGCGGTTAAACCAACATCAAGCATATCCAAGGTTCAAAACAGCATTAATCTCAAATCAGGTGAGGTTGAAGAGCTTAAGGTTTTAGGCAGACACGATGCCTGCTTTGCTCTAAGGGTACCGGTAGTACTTGAGGCTGCCGTTTCAATCGCCCTGATTGATCTTCTTTACCAGGCATCTGCGCCTCATATATGGGGCCATGGGGTAGTAGTCAAAGATCCTCTGAACTGATTCATTGTTTTCCAGCATTGGGTACGATACCAGTTTCTTTACACCATATTTGACATACTGAATGTTCAGTTGGTGAAAAATTATCGCATTTACCCCTTTGTTTCTGTATTCCGGTAACGCACCAATAAGGTTCATCTCCATCTCCTCATAATTGGCTAATGCCTTTTTAAGATGGATAAATCCAAACGGAAACAGTCTCCCTTTTGCCTTTTGGAGTGCTACTGCAATTGATGGCATTGTAATGGCAAATGCAGCTAACTGATTGTTTTTATCCAGAAGTATTACAACCATATCCTGATTGAGTACAGGAACAAATTGTTTTACAAGTAGTTTGTACTCTTTGGGAGAAAGCGGGGAGAAGCAGTAAAGAGAGGCAAATGCCTTATTATAAGTCTCAAACAGCTCCATTGCATATTTATACAGATCTTTCCGGGTCACCTTTTCCAATATCCGCAGACCATACCTCTCCTTTACAATTTGAGAAAACTCAGCAATTTTTTCAGGCTTGGTCTCAGGTACCGTAAGAACTCTTTGTACCCAATCAACCTCTTTGCAATACCCAATCCTCTCTAAATGTTCAAGATAGTAAGCAAAGTTATAGAGCGTATTTGCTGTTGCTCTCTTTTCAAAACCCTCAACAAGCAAACCCTGCTTGTCCATATCATTAAAACCCTGCGGTCCGCTCACCTTCTCCATTCCCACCTGAACAGCCCACTCCTCAACTTTTGCAATCAGGGCTTCAGAAACGGAGGAATCATCAATAAAATCAAACCAACCGAAACGCATTCGTTTTTCATCCCAGATGGCATTAGCTTTATTGTTGATAATTGCAGCCACCCTTCCAACAATTTTACCATCACAACAGGCCAGGAAAAGCTTTGCCTGGCAGTATTCGTAAGAGGGATTCTTATCTCTGCGTAAAACACTAAGTTCGTCCGACCTTAACGGACACACCCAGTTAGGTTCATCTTTGTAAAGCTCCTCGGCAAACTTAACAAAAGAGAGGTACTCCCTTGCGGTAAGTACCTCCTTAACTTCAACCTTCATTTTTGGATTTCATTTGTTTAACTCTCATAAGCCCAACATTCAAGTGCTTGATTTATATGAACTTTTAACTTATGAATTGGACTTTCACATATTTGATTTCCTGTGCGTTTAATTAATAACAGAGCCGGCAACAGCGTTTGCCACAAGCGCCCTCAACCTTACAACGCTACCCTTATCATCGGGGTGCACCCTGTTGGCAAGAAGGATTACCGCTACTTTTGACACAGGGTCAATAATGAATGAAGTACCGGTGTAACCTGTGTGTCCGTATGTTTTTGTCGGATGAAACAGATTTCCGCTGTTCGATGCGTATGAAGAGTAGTTGTCCCAACCAAGTGATCTGCCCAGTTGTTCAACCTCCTTTGGAACTCTTGTCATTGTCTCAACAGTTAAAGAACCCAAAATTCTTCTACCATTATACTCTCCACCATTCATCAAAGCCGCAGCAATAATTGCCATATCTTCGGCATCTGAGAATAGTCCTGCATTTCCTGAGTTACCGCCATTTAACAGTCTTGCAAGAGGGTCATGAACCTTGCCCAGTATTACAGTACCATCAGCCTGTTTCTCGGTTGGAGCAATTTTGCCGTACATTTCAGGTTTTGGGTTAAAGGTTGTGTTCTTAAGACCAAGAACGTCAAATACATTTTTCTTTGCATACTCCTCAAGCTTCATTCCAGTAACATTCTGCAGAACATTTTGCAGTGTAATAAAGTTAAGGCAGCTGTACTGAAACTTTGCACCTGGTTTGAAATCTCTTTTGCAAGTTGCAATATATTCAATCAGCCCTTCCGGTGCAGGTGAACCATATTTCGCCACTAAATCTGCAGCCGGCGCATAAGGAGGAAGGCCTGACGAGTGTGTCAAAAGGTCAATAATTCTAATATCTGTAGGTCTGCCACCTTCCGGATTCTCATATCCCTTGAAGCCGGGAATGTACATGGATACATTGTCAGTCAGACGAATTTTACCCTGCTCAACAAGTTGCATAAAGGCAATTGCTGCTCCCAAAGGTTTTGAAACAGATGCAAGGTCAAAAACAGTGTTTACATCCATCTTTTCAACCTTAGGATATACCGATTTGTTTCCGTAGCTCTTCAGGTAAACCATCTTTCCGTCTCTTACAACGGCCAAAACAGCACCAGGTACCTCACCAATTTTTATTGAATTTTCAATTATTGCATCAACATTTGAAAGTCTTGCAGGGTCCATACCCGCCTTATCGGGAGTTACCCTTGGAAGCGGTTGCGCCAGAAGCGCAGCAAATGTGAAGATTACAGAAAGTGAAAGAATAAGCTTTTTCATTTTATAAGTAGTTTTTAAGTAGTTGTCAAACTGTTGTCATGTTGTCAAAGCGCCGGAGTAATCAGACAAGCCGTTTTGTTTGTACAAATGTAATAAAACTGCCCAACTTTACACACACGAAATAGCTGCTTAGTGAATCAGAAATCAATAAAAGCTGTTACATGTGTCAGTTAAGGAAAACTTTGGCTCCCGAAAAGGGAGGGGACCCGCCGCAGGTGGGGAGGATTTTCCGAACTGACACATTAACAGTTAATTATAAAAAAAGACAACCAAAATTTGGTTGTCTTTTTTGTTCGAAGCCTGAAACCTTAATGGTTTCGGTTAAGATTATCTTCGGGAAAAATTACTCAGCGCGCTCTCTTGGAGTGTTGCTGCGGCCACCTCTGTCATTTCCGCCTCGTCCTCTGCTGCCGCTACCGCCGCTACCGCCTCTGCGATCGCCGCCACCTCTGTTATCTCTTCCTTCGTTACGTCCACCTCTGCGTGGTCTGTCGTTGCGTCCGCCACCTGATTGTGGTGCTGCAGATGCTGCTGACACTCCTGAGTTAGGTGAAAGATCTCTCTTACCGTAAACTTCACCGTTGCAGATCCATACTTTAATACCAATTACACCCACTTTTGTGTGTGCTTCAGCATGAGCATAGTCAATATCGGCACGGAAAGTGTGCAGTGGAGTACGACCCTCTTTGTAAAGCTCTCTTCTTGCCATCTCAGCTCCGCCAAGACGACCGCTTATAAGAACTTTAATACCTTCTGCTCCCATTCTCATAGTAGATGCCATTGCCATCTTGATTGCACGACGGTACGAAACGCGTCCTTCAACCTGACGGGCTATGTTGTTTGCTACTATGTTTGAATCGATCTCAGGTCTTTTTACCTCAAAGATGTTGATTTGAACCTCTTTATTAGAGATTTTTTTCAACTCCTCTTTCAGTTTGTCAACCTCCTGACCGCCTTTTCCGATAATGATACCGGGACGTGCAGTGTGTATTGTTACTGTTATTAGCTTAAGTGTTCTTTCGATCACGATTCTTGAAAGACTGGCCTTTGCAAGGCGTGCGTTCAGATACTCACGGATCTTTGAATCCTCAAGAATTTTAGCGGCATAGTCTTTTCCACCGTACCAGTTAGAGTCCCAGCCACGGATAATACCAAGTCGGTTTGATATAGGATTTGTCTTTTGTCCCATCTTATTGCTCCTCTTTTACGGTT
>PHDA01000024.1 GCA_002842465.1 Bacteroidetes bacterium HGW-Bacteroidetes-7 | reverse complement strand
AATCTCCGCGCCAGTTTTGGACAACTGTTTGAAATTAAGCATATTGCAAATTAGACTTTTTGAATTTTACCAGATTATTGGCGAAGTCTGTTTTTCAAGCCATTGATATACAGCTATATGTCCAAAAGTGGCGCGGAGATTAATGTGGTGCCTACGGCGTTTGTTTGTGGTTGCGGCAAGTATGCGGTGCCTGCAGCGTGTGTTTGTGCTTGCGGCAAGTATGTGGTGCCTACGGCGTTTGTTTGTGGTTGCGGCAAGTATGCGGTGCCTGCAGCGTGTGTTTGTGCTTGCGGCAAGTATGTGGTGCCTACGGCGTATGTTTGTGGTTGCGGCAAATATGCGGTGCCTGCAGCGTGTGTTTGTGCCTTCGGCAAGTATGCGGTGCCTACGGCGTGTGTTTGTGCCTTCGGCTAAAAAAAATCTCCGCGCCAGTTTGTGGTAACTGCTTGTAATATAGCGACATAGAAATGAGCCAAATCTACAATAAAATTTGGCTCATTTTCAACTATTTAACATTCAATTATATACCACAAACTGGCGCGGAGATTTTTTGCAGGCTGTGCTGCTTTGCATGCTTTTGCTGCGTTGCTTTGGTGTTCTACTTTGCTTTGGTTCTGCTTTGCATTGGTTCTGCGTTGCATTGGTGCTGCGTTGCATTGGTTCTGCGTTGCTTTGGTGCTACGTTGCTTTGGTTCTGCGTTGCTTGGTGTGCTGCTTTGCATGCTTTTTCTGCGTTGCTAGCACGGCAGCAGCTTTATTTGCTGCGGCCGATTGGCATTATGTAGAGTGGTACTTCGTTTTCGGGTAGCTGCATCACTTCGGTGACTTTGCTGTCGGTAAAGGCGCCTATTGCGCAGGTGCCTAATCCGAGTGCTTCGGCCTGCAGGTAAACGTTTTGAGCGGAGTGCCCCAAATCCATGCATACATATCGTTCGCGACCTCTGTCACCGTAGCGCTCAGTAATTCTTTCGTAAATGGCACTGAAAAAGACAGAGAAAGGTGCGTCGTTGATCATTTTTTGGTTGAGGGCCGCAGCAGTGAGCTCTTTTCTGACATCTGCCGGGTTTGTCATTGTAATTTTATGATCTTTTGGGTCGTACCTGTAAACGCCCGGATCGATGCCGGGAACATTGCCAACAACGGCGTAAATCTCAAGCGGGTAACGGGCTCCGGCAGAGGGTGCTGTTCTGAGGCCGCCTCTTACGGTTGGAGCGTCCATTGGCCTGGTAACACCGTATGCTGCCCAGAGGATTTGAGAGAGGTGCGCAGAGGTGACTCCGTCGGGGTGGAAATTTCTTCTTGACCGGCGGGTGTTGAGGGTCTCTTCCAGCGATATTGTTCCTTTGGTGCTGGGTGCAGGCAAGTGATATACGGTTTTACCCTCTTCGGTTGATTTCATTATTTTGTCTGTTTGAGGTTTTTGCTCTTGAGCGTTTGCGGCCGTCAGCAGAAAAAGCGCGGGCACAAGTAATCTTATGTATTTCATTTTCATAACCTACATTGAAAAGTGTTTGAATGATTCGAGCACGAAGAATACGGGCCAGATAATGGCTTTTAGGATTCCGAGTACGACTGTCCAGAAGGTGGAGGCTTGCATTATGAAGAATATTGCGGCTCCGATCATGCCAAGGCCGTAAAATGCGCCGCTTGGTGCGCTGTGGTTGTAATTTTCGTTTTTCATTGTGTGTGACTTATTGGTGATGTGTGATGCTTGATTACGATGCTTGATTACGATGCTTGATTACGATGCTTGCTTATGATGCGTTATTGAATTCGTACCATGATGGTGCGCCATGTGTTGATGAGTTCGGTACCGTTGAATAGGGTACCGTACACATTGCATTCGTCTTCGTCTTTAATTATGATCTCGAAACCGTTTAGGGTGGAGTCCTTAACGGTAAATTTTGAGTAAACAACGTTTCTGTCAATATTAAACTCTCCGGTTTGGGTGCCCAGGTCGGGATTTTCTGATTCGAACTTGTATTTGAGTTCGGTCTCCCTGGCAATCTTGTAGGTGTTGTAAACCTTTCTGCCCTCAATGCAGGCCCAGCTTTCGTTTGTGATGCAATCGCATTCGTGAATTATTTTAGACTCCCCAATTGCTTTAAATATCTTACCCTCTTTGTCTACAAACTCCGAACTTGTCATCCATTCTGCCGAATCTGACAATAAATGTTTCTCATCTTTCATAGATCGGTTAAGTTTAGTATTGGAAACTCCTATAAAAATAATGCGATTTAATTTAATTTAAAAATTAATCGGTCATTTAATCTTAATAATTATACTCTTGTTATCTCTTTATGTAATGAATTTGCGAATTTTTTCAAGCAGTATCTCTGATTTAATCGGTTTGGTGATGTAGTCGTTGCATCCCGATTTAAGAATGCGGTATTCGTCGTCAGACTGGGCGTAGGCGGTTACGGCAATAATCGGCAAATCTTTTCTGAAACCTCTAATCTGTTCGGTTGCCTCAATGCCATTCAAAAGAGGCATCTTTATATCCATCAGAACCAGGGAGATTCCGGGCTTACTTTTGCAATACTCAACAGCCTCAACTCCATTAACAGCCCTTAAGACGTTATAACCAGCCCTCTTTACAACAACAGACTGGAAAAGATAGCTTGACTCATCATCCTCGGCAATCAATATGAGAGGTTTGTCAGGAGAAAAAACCTCTTTAGGCATAAACGAAGCCGATTTTATCTTAACAGACAGCTCTCTTCTAGGAATGGTAAAGTAAAATGAAGATCCAACCCCCTTCTCAGACTCTGCAAGCACATCCCCATCAAGCAATCCGGCAATGCCCTTAACAATTGCAAGACCAAGGCCACTCCCCTCGTAACCCCGAGTCATGTCGGTAACCTCCTGCACATACGGCTTGAACATATCCTCCATCTTTTCAGGAGCTATTCCTTTACCGGTATCACTTACGAAAAATTCAAGACTGTGCTCACCTACATTGACTCCAATTGTGACCGTACCCTTTTCGGTAAACTTAACAGCATTAGAAATGAGGTGGTTGAGAGCCTTTCTAAGAAGCTCTCTGTCAGTCAAGATCGAAAGGTTATTGGTCGCAGAAGGAACATCTCCGAGAATTTCAACGCCATCAAATTTGCCGGATTGTCCAAGAGCCCACTCAATAACTTCGTCCATAAACGGCTTCAGCGGGAAAGAGACATTATTTACTGCAAGGGTTTGAGATGAGATCTGGGCAATATCCAGGTTATCTTCAATAGCCTGAATCAATCTTTCACTGCTGTTCTTAAGTAAACCATAATACCCATCACGCTCTTCAGGGGTAAGAGTATTATCGTTGAGAAGCTGCCCGAAGCCAATAATACCGTTAAGAGGAGTTCTAATTTCGTGCGAAATATTATTTATAAAGGCAGTTTTAAGACGATTACTCTCCTCTGCCTTATCCTTTGCTACCAGCAGATGAGCATTTGTCTGCTTAACCTCTGTGATATCAAAGCCCTGTGCAATTGTGGCACTTAATTTCCCGTCAACCTGATCGTAAATGTTTGACGAATTCCATAATAAAGTTTTTGTGGTTCCATCACTGCATAGAATTTCAAGCTCAAGAGCCTCCCATCTTTCACCTCTTTTTGTACAGTTTAGGAGTTTAGCTAATCTCTCTTTGGAACCATCAGGGAATAGTAAATTGATATTATTACCAACTACTTTAGAAGAGTCTCTTCCCGTAAGTTGTTCAAAGGCACCGTTAAACCTTTGTATAATATTATCAGAGTCCCAAACAATAATTGGTGCATTTGCGTAGTTTACAAGGTTTTCCAAATATGAAGACTTCTCATGCAACTCCTTTTCTGCCCTCTTCTGTTCGGTAATATCACGTGTTACCCCCTGGATTCCTGTCATCTGCCCATCATTATCTCTTATAAAAGATAAGTGCATAGAGGTTGTAATTATCGAGCCATCAATCTTGTAGTGATCTATTTCGATTATTCTTGTCCGAGATTTGTCTGATTCAGGATTAAGCTCATTTATCATCTCCTCTTTGAATGCTGCTCTTATACGCTCAATAGAGTGTTTTGGATGCCTCTGCTCCATAGTCAGCTTAAGATAATCCTCAGGGGAGTGTCCTGTGAGCCTCATGATAGAGGGACTTATGTATATTGTGTTGAGGTTTTGGTCTGTGGTAAAAACCACGTCGGACATATTCTCTGTTATCTGGCGAAGCTTAGTTTCACTTTCGGTTAGAGAGGCTGTTAATGTGCCGGCAAGATGTTTTGCCTTATCGGCAGTCCGGGTGAGTGTATTAAGAAGAAACAGGGTCAAAAAACTGACCATCATGCCCATGATTAGAACCAGTATCTGATTGGCTCTAACCAATCCGGATTCGAAATCGGGAGTGCTTTCAATAACTATTACCCAGCTATGTTTATATAAATCTATTACCTTATGAACGGTGAACATTGGTATAGCTAATGAGGTAGAATCCAGGCCGGTTCCCCAATGTACGAACAAAGGACTTAATCCGGTAAGCGTATCATTTTCTATAAGTGTGTCGTTATCAAAAATTTTAATATTTAGCGCCCGGGTTGACTTATTACCAACTGATTTTGCAAATTCAGATATTCTTATGTTAACAGCAACAAAACCGGTAATCTCTCTCCTCCGCTCCTCAAGAGTTACAGGCAAGATTCCCTTTGTATAGACAGGGGTTACCATCATAAAGCCGGGCTGAACATCTACTCCGTCAAACACGTCTATAACACCGGATATTACAACATCACCTGCATCTCTTGCCCTCTCCATGGCCAACCGCCTTTTTGGTATTGAGAAGTAGTCATTACCAAGATGCAAAATATTTACACTGTCGAGCGGTTCGATAAAGGTAACAGGTGCATATTCATCTCTTGGGCCTGGAGGAGTTATTTCGTATCTGCTAAAACCTTGCGTCCATATAGATTGAGTATGCGTTTTTGCCTGATCACTTTTAACAAGAGGAATATAACAGAGAGACTGAAAATTTGGAAACTCTGCTTTAGTTTGCTGGTATTTGTGATAAAGGCGCCACTCTGTTCTGTCAACTTTATCAGAAGCTGTAAATACACCTGCGCCACCATTAAGTAAAATTTTGTACAAAACAAGCTCCTCTTCCAACTCAGCAACAATGTGCCTGGCTTCATCTTCAAAAACATGTCTTCTTTGGTCTTGTTCAAGAATGTAGATGTATCTCCACAAAAAAAATGTAGTCCCAATCAGGAAAGAAAAGAGAATATAATGTAAGTACCTGTGTCTGTAAGGGGCAGAGGCCGGTTTGTCGCTGCGGTCTTTCATATCGCAAAGTTTAAGTCTTCTAATTTACACTTTTAAATTAAAACCCTTGTCCACAAAACGTAAAAAAAACAATAACCGACTGATTAACATAATATTTAATCAATCGGTTATAATTTATCAGTCGGTTATATTAGAAAAATCAGAATTTAAACACTCTTGAGGCTGCTTTTTTCTGACTGTTATTTGTGCAGACTGTTATTTGTGCAGACTGCTGTTTGCGCTGATTGAGCTTGTTATCCGCAATGAATAAATCTGCTCACCACCTTCATGGTCTCCTCGTTGCTACCCGAAATTGTATCGCGCAGATTTTTATCATCATAGGAGGCGAGTTGACGGGCAATGCCATTGAGAAGTTCGTCGGTAAACACATCATACTTTTTGAACACCTCAGACTTTGCAAGAAGAGCCTCCGATGCTGCCAAGCATGAATATGGCAACTGAGGCAGGTTGTCCTGCTTTGCCTTGTGCTTACTATCAAAGATGTTAACATCAACAAATGTTCTTTGGGCAAACTCCAAACCATTCTCCATCTCAAGACCATGGCGGGCACCGGCACAAATACCTGCGATTAGCAAGTAGATATCGGCAGAACCGTCGGGACTTCTCAACTCAAAGGTCTGTTTATCTGAAAGATCTCTGCCAAGTGGCTTTTCAAGCGGATTCTCCTTAGCAACCATATCTCCCGTCCCGACCCAACCAAGAGGAACCCTGATTAGCGCCGAGCGGTTTCTCTCACCCCAGCATACATTTGTAGGAGCCTCCTGGTGAGGAACAAGGCGGAGGTAGCTTGTAGGAATTGTGTTTCCAAATGCGCAAAGGGCAGGGGCCACATCAAGAATTCCTGCAATTACCTTTTTGGAAACGTTGCTCAGTGCACCATCCTCAAGTGCTGCACTCACCCCGCCTTTCATTGGCCTCATGTGAATATGCAGGCCGCTGCCCGCTTTACCGGCAGTAATTTTTGGGGCAAGACTTATTGTAACACCGTATCTGTAAGCGATTTCACGAAGAATCCATTTAGCAATAATGAGCTGATTTGCAGCATCCTCTACATTTGTTGGAAGAAACTCAATCTCGTTTTGCTCGTAATCATAAGCACCATCTGAGAAGTTGCCAACCTCAGAGTGGCTGTATTTGATGTTTGCACCGGCCTGAGCCATAGCCATCATAGCCTCGGTCCTTAGCTGCTCCCACTTTACAAAAGGAGAAGATTCGTGATATCCCTTCTGGTCTGTAGCCTTGAAAGCAGAGTCGGCCTCGCTGATTACATAATACTCAATCTCACCCATAACCTCCAGCGAGTAGCCGGTGTTATCGAGGAGCGCCTGGTGGGCCTTGAGCATTATGTTTTCGGGAGCGCTTGAGAGCGGATTGCCATGCTTGTCGTAGTAAGAACAGAGAATATCTACCGCAGGAACATCAGAAAAAGGATTCACAAATGCAGTTTTAAACCTCGGCACCACATAAAGGTCACTCGATCCGGTCTCCAGGAAGTTAAAGAGGCTGCTGCCATCGACCCTCTCTCCGGAAGAGAGAATATTGTCGAGGTGGCTGGCACTCTGTATGACAAAATTCAGTGTTTTTAATCTGCCGTCTCCTCCTACATAACGGAAGTTAACCATTTTAACTCCGTTGGCTGTTATGTAATGTATCAGATCTGCTTTTGTAAACTCTTTTGCGGGTTTTTTAAGAAATTGAATCAGGGGGTTGGGGTTAAGATTATCAAACGATTTTGTCATAAAAAATTGATTAATTAATAATTAGGAGCTTATCTAAATATTATTCGGCTTTAAGTGCGCTTTGAATAATCTCTTCGACATCGGCAGCGGCACCCTGCATCACCTGAGCGGTAAGCGGGTCCATCACCTGAGACATCATTGCGGGATTCATTCTTGAAACGTAGGTTTTGCCGTCACTCTTTTTGTAGATGCTAATCCTGCATGGCATCATGCAAGAGATAACCCTCTCGTGATCTTTTTCAAGTATTTGGCCCGAGTGGCTTGGGTGGCAAATTGCAAGAACCTTAACCGGCAACACATCTTTGCCATGCTTCTTCATAGTCTGCTGCAGATCGTGGGTAAACGAAACGTTCCACGACCTTGCCTCAATCTCAGCGACAAGCTTGTTAACTGTTGTATCTAAGTCGTAACTACTTTCACTTTCGGGGAAAATAGAGTAAATACCGTTATTTTTTAAGGCATCCATAATCAAAAAATATTAATGGAAGATTTAGTTCACAGGCGTCTCAAGAATCTTCTTTTTGGCCTTATCGAACTCTTCCTGAGTGATTAATTTTTCATCCAGCATCTGCTTAAGCTCTCTGAGCTTCTCTACACTGTTTTTTGTTGAGTCCTGCTGAACTGCGTTTGATTTTGTCATTTCGTCAAGCGAAAGGGGAACCATTTCGTAGGTGTGAGAAGCCTTGTACTTCATTGTCCACAAAAAAGGAACCCACACAAAAATACCTCCGATTATTGCTCCCACATCAACCTCTTCGTCTCTTGAAAATGTTGTGTAAAAAGGATTGTAGCCCTCTTTCTCCAGACGTACGGTTGTTGTGCTGCCTACAATTTTGGTGTCGGTGTGCAGGTATGGAGTTTTGCCAACAGGCTCTCCGTTAAGAAATACCTTAGCGCCGTCCGGGCTTGAGTAGATCATTGTTGAACTTGCGCAACTTGAGAAAAGAATCGCTCCTGCAAGCAGTATTGCAAGTGCTTTAATAGTGAAAGAATTTTTATCCATATCGTAAATATATACGCAAAGTTATAAATTTTACCCTTGCCTAACTTAATAATAATGTTATTTTTGATTACACAATATATCAAATACTCTTAATATGAAATACAAAGTAGTATTTATGCTCGCTGCATCTCTTATGTTGCTCACGTGCACAAAGCCGGAGCCTGATGCCCCAAATCCACCGGGCAATAACCCTCCCGGAGAGAATCCACCTCCTCCGCCAACCTACAATACCTCGGCAACCATAGGAACCACCGGAGGTAAACTGACAGATGTAACTCTTGAGGTAAATATAGAATCGGGAACCTTCTCAAAACCTTACCCGCTTGAGGTAAAAAAGGCAACCGCAGGAGCATCTTTCAGCGAATATGAATCCTCTACATTTTATGAAGTAAAGGGGGTGCCGGTAAACTTTACCAAACCAATTAAGGTTACAATTACACCCGCAACCGGATCGCCGGACAACCTTCTGATGACAGTAACCGAAGAGAAGTACATACCATCACAACGAAAAATTGTTCAGACATCGGTGTTTGTGAATGCAACCAAATCGGGCACTACCTATGTGTGCGACTATACCCCATACGCAGGAGCCGGGACACTGCGCGACACAACATTGTCAGTTAAATTCGGGCTTGTCAAAAACTACGAATTGCTGCCGGCCACAAAAGCAGACTCAAAGTTTAAGATGTATGCACCAACCGAGTACAAGGGCGCTGCCTTTGACCTTAGAGACTATCTGGATCAGATATACGACATTATCAAAAACGACCTGCAGTTCTCCTATGCAGAGAGAACCTCATGGCCAATGAGTGTCACGGTTAAAAAATTCCCATCCGGACAGCAGAATGTCTTTGGCTATTTTTGCATGTCACCGTGGAGCCACAACTACTCAAGCATGGAGTTTAACGCAACTCAACTCACCTCCACAACAGAGCTTAGAGCAACCGCAGGGCACGAATTCTTCCACTTTGCAAAATCACTCTACGGTACAATGAGTACAGCCGCAATGCTTGTGAGCAACGATCCGTTTTACTGGCTTGACGAGGCGAGTTCGGTGTGGTTTGAGGCACTGGCAACAGGGCAAAGCGGCTATAACCCTCTGGTAAGACAGGGTCACCATCTTGAACCACTCAAAGGGGTATATAAAGGGCCGGCAGAGAATGCAGAGCATTACGGCTATGGAATGGGGGCATTTGTAAAATACCTTGTTCAAAAGTACGGCTCAACCTCTCTTGTAAATATGTACTCTCTTATTAAAGCCAAATCGGTATCAACCCCTGTTGAGGCAGTCAATCAGGCACATGCCACAACTTTCGAGCAGATGTACACACAATTTCTTGAAGATTATATCGGGAATAAAATTTATACAGACTTCCAATCCTCGTCACTTTTGACCAACACAACAGCGGCATTTAACATTGCAACCGAAGCAGATACATTAATGACCTATGAGAGGGATTATGAGGCCTTGTCTGCACAGATTTACAGGGTTAATTTCAGCTACGACAAGCTCATGGCAGGGGATGCTCTGTCGATTACTGCATCGGGGCTTGGTCAGTTTTTGGTTTACCAGGCATCTGCAAGCGGAATTGTTCTTATGGGTAAGGCTTATGACGAATTCATAATTGAAAATCTTAAAGATTTGAAGGACAGAAATGCCAGGATTTTGGTAGTGAAACCGAATTTGTCACTCACAAAAGAGAAGCAGACAGTAGAGTTTAAGGTTGAGAAGGGGTTGGCATTTGATGCTGTTTGGGCAAAAATTTATATAAGAGGTAATTTTTCAGGAGATATCGCTTCGAGTATTGCGGTTGAGGTACCACTGCAGGTGAGATCTGACGACTGGCCAAACTATCCGTTGTTAAGCGGAAAATACAGTACTGCCACTAAGATATTCACTGCTTCTTACAGCGGGAACTCTGTGGTGTGTGAATTTGATATGAAAAACAATAAGGTAAGCGGCTCGGTTACACTGCAAAACAACGATGTCTCATTCAGCAGCCGTGCAGTTAAGGCAAGCGTCTCATTCTCAGATCTCACCCTTTCTGAGTGGGATGGCAAATCCGTTATTCAATACCTCTCTTACAGTCCAAAAGGATCGGTGAATATTGTAAACTGTCAATACACAATTGGAGAGATTCAGACACACACACTGATTAACGCCACCGAGGTGAATGTTTGGATCTATTTTGGGATGAAGAAATAAAGCAGAAAAGCAGAGAGATTTAAAACAGAAAAACAGAAGAGTTTTTACGTAGATAATGTTTCATTTAAAGGTAGTGTGAATTTAAACTCACTACCTTTTTTTAATTGGCTCTCAACCCAAATTTTGCCACCGTGTTTATTAACAAACTCCTTGCAGAGCAACAACCCCAGACCTGTCCCCTTTTCCTGAGCTGTACCTTTTGTCGAATAGACAACTTTAATATCAAACAGCTTAGGCAACATCTCCGGTGCTATGCCAACCCCATTGTCAGAAACCGTGACAGTTGTACCGGAATCACTGCGTTGTGCATTGATTGTTATTCTGCCTCCGTTGTTTGTGAATTTAATAGCGTTTGAAATTAAGTTGCGCAGAATGGTATTGAGCATATTGATGTCTGCAAAAACGGATATTTGCTCAGATTCGGTATAATTAATTGAGATGTTTTTATTTTGAGCATTTGGCTTAAGGGTCTCGATAATTTTATCGCATATAGGCTTAAAAATTACCTTTTTGGGCTCAAATTGCAGATTGTTGGATTGAGAGCGTGCCCAGAGTAAAATATCTTCAAGAAGACGAAAAGCGTTTAGTGCCGAATCATTAACTAAGATTAGCTGTTTTTCAATTTCATCAATATCAAAAGAGCGTAAATTGTTTATCAGCAGATCCATAAAGCCCAATATTGTATTAAACGGGCTCTTTAAATCATGCGCAAGAACCGACATTAAATAGTCTTTGTCGCTGTTGAGTTTCTGAAGCTGGGCATTTTTATGTCTTATCACCTGTTCGGTTTGCTTACGCCTGGAGATGTCTTCCAAAGTGCCTGTCCAGATAATATCACCATTCTCAAGTACGCGGGGAATTGATTTAAAATGAATCCAGATTATCTGATCATTAATTAAGAAGCGGCCCTCCCATGAAAATGGAATTTTGTGCAAATTAGCCTCCACATTAAGCCTTGCAAAATCTGCTTTATCCTCTTCGTAAATAAGGTCGTTAATAATACCGGGATTCTTTTCAAAAGTGAGCTTGTCTAAATGCAGAATTTCATAAAAGCGGTCATTCGCAAATTCAATAACATAGGGTGAATCCTTAGAGCTTGACCATTTATCTTCAATTAACGAAACATCATAAAACACCCGCGTGCGATACATTCCTGTAGGCAACGAGTTGGCCAGATCGGAGTACAAATCTCGCTTTAATTTTAATGCCTCAACAATCTCAAGCTCACGTTGTTTTAAAGCATCAATCAGCTGTTCTTTGGTGTTGTCTAAATGGCACATGATCAAAGATTTAAATATCCCCGGTGCAAAGTTGAATTAACTTATTATAAAGATATAAAAAATTTCGGAGGCAGTTGTTAAGAATTTCTTAATAACTGAAATAGCAAAAATTGTATCTCCGATTTAAATTGTTTTGTATATTTGCACAACTTAAGTATGGAAAATGTGATAAAAATCACATAAAACATATTAAAAATGTGAATAATAAATTGATTTAATATGGAAATTAAGAGAGAGGTCCTGACTAAGTTAGTTGAATGGAAGAGAAGCAAAACGCGGAAACCATTGATTATAATGGGCGCCAGACAGGTGGGTAAAACATGGCTTTTAAAGAAATTTGGTAATTCATATTTTGACTCAGTTGCCTATTTTAATTTTGACAGACAACCCGAACTGAAACAATTTTTTGATAACACAAAAGATCCAAATAGAATTATACAAAATCTCTCACTTGTTTTAGGAAAACCAATTATTCCGGGACAAACGCTGATAATTTTTGATGAGATTCAAGAGTGTAATCAGGCTTTAAACTCATTAAAATATTTTAATGAAGAGTCTCCTGAATATTCAATTGCTTGTGCCGGATCACTGCTGGGTGTTGCAATGAGCAGAGGAGCCTCCTTTCCAGTTGGTAATGTAGATTTTATTCGCATAAATCCGGTATCATTTACAGAATTCCTATATGCTGCTGATGAAAAGCTGGGTGATTATGTAAATAGTATCAAATCAATAGAGCCTCTGCCGGATATCTTTTATAGTAATCTGATAGAAAAATTTAAGATGTATTACCTATCAGGCGGAATGCCGGAGGCAATTGTTGCATTGTTGGAAGCTAAAGATATTACATTGACACAGAATGTTCTAATGAATATAATCAACGCCTACACTCTGGATTTTTCCAAACATGCAGATAATAAAGATATTCCAAAAATTGGTTATATATGGGAATCAATACCGTCTCAGCTAGCCAGAGAGAATAAGAAATTTCTTTACAGAACAGTTAAACCGGGAGCCAGAGCAAGAGAGTATGAAGATGCCCTTCTATGGCTTACAAATGCAGGGCTTGTTCACAGAGTTAATCGCTCTGAAAAACCATCGTTACCTGTTTCTGCTTATGACGACCTGACCGCTTTCAAGATTTATTTATGTGATGTTGGACTGTTAAGAAGGTTGGCGTCACTTGACCCTGTTGCAATAACTGAGGGTAATCGCTTATTTACGGAATTTAAAGGTGCCCTGACAGAAAATTATATACTGGAAAGTCTGATTAACCAATTCGAGAATCATCCGCGCTACTGGACCTCCGGAAACATTGCCGAAGTTGATTTTTTGTTACAGTATAAAAATGACATAATTCCAATTGAGGTAAAATCAGATGAAAATATTCGCAGCAAAAGTCTCTCAGTTTATCGGAAAACTTTTTCTCCCCTGACTTCTATTCGCTATTCACTTAGAAATCTAAAGCATGAAGATGGGTTGATTAATATTCCCCTGTTCCTGGCGGATAAAACATCCGATTTTTTGAACTTGATTTAAAATAACGGGCGAACATTATGCCCAGAATAATGAGTTGTAGCCAGGTGATTGTAATGACTGCAACCTCAAAACGGTACTCTCTGAAAATACCAAACTGAGCCGAAATTGCCGCAAAGGCAACAACTGTAAGCGAAATTCCGGAAATGGCTGTTATCTGAATGACCCTTTTGCCTTTGTACCCCGGCTCAACAGCAGCGGCAATAAAGAGAAACGACAGAGCCATAAAGGTAAGGCCCACCTCTTCAAGCACAATGAACAACCCATGCGGATTAAACTGCGAAAGCAGCGAAATACCATCATGCTCACCGTTGAGCAGACTCGGCTGAATAACCGAAACCTGAATAAAATAATCGGCAAAAAGAGTGAGCGTCGCCATCACAGCAAACGCAACCCCCGACAGAGTCAGATGCCTCTTACCCTCCGGCGCCACCTGATGCAATGTAATAATCATAACCATATATCCAAGAACCATTAGCATGGCCGGATACATCCAGTAGTAGTCACGCGGAAAGCGGCTTAAAATATCGGTAAAGGGATACTGAAAGCAATCCGCCTTGCAAAACGGCCCCGAAAGGGGAGGAGTACACACCGCAATCGCAAATGTTATTGCAGTGATAATTACAGTGAATATTGAAATTCTGTAACCAAATTTGTGAAGTTGGGGCATGGTTAGATGTTTAATACTTTTACAAAAATACCCTTGATGTGAAATTTGACAATTTCATCGTTTTCTAGTACTATGTCTTGATAATCAGAATCGTTTGAAAGGGGCTTTAGGACGATTGAGCTATGATGCCATCCTTCGTCTGAGATTGATTTTTGGCTATGATACTCTTTAATGGTATAGCCTTTGCCAAAATCAGGATCGTCAATCATAAAAGACTCAGCAAGAACAATGTCTCCATTACGCGAACCACCCGGATCTTTTTTGAACAGACAATAGGAGCCGTTTGGAATTTTCCTGTTCATTGACTCCCCAACAACCTTGCATACAAAATAGCCCTCCTTTGCACTGATACTAAACGGTGGTTCAATCCAAGTGAACTCCTCTACGGGCTGCTCCTCACTGAAATTACCTGCAGCAACCTCAATATTTATAAACGGAATGCTGTTGACATAAGGTCTAACATCCTCAAAAGGGATTATCCTGAAAGGAAATTGAGGTTTTGAATTCTCTCTGCCTTTTTGAGAGTAGGTCTCGATATGCTCCTTAATGTAATCTCTTAAGTCTTTGTCACAAGCATATATGAAAGTCCCACGTATTCCTCTGTAAAGAAGAGTCTTATAGATGTTGATTATATAGTTTTTGAGAACATTAATATCTTTAATACCTTTTGAACCGTAAGAATCATAATAGGCTTTTGGGTCGATTTCAATAGATTGTGTAAGTTTATCGAACTTGATTTCCTTTCCAAAAATTACTGCTGCATAGTTTAAGTCGTAGCCTTGTGTTGTATGGATACACCCGATTTCATTAAAAGCGTTTGGAGAATTAATCCAGTCATTTACGGTAGTGTTCCACTTGAATTTCATTCCATCTAGCTCAATATCATATACTTCATTATTGTTGAGATCTACACCCTGAGTTACCCAATCCCAAGAGTATCCTGCAATCATTCTGGCAAACCCATATGTTTTCTCCCTGGCAGAAAGCTCTTTAAAAAGATCAGGAAAGTGGTCAAAAACCATTAACTCGTAATTTTCATCTTTGAACCGGTAGTGCTCATTAATGCTTACATTCACCAGATCATCGATAAACTTAATGTAGTTGTTCCCGGCTTTTACCCTCATCTGAGATTTAAGTTCAAGCCTTACTGTTTTAGAGCGATCCAGCAATTCATTGAATCTTGTGTAGTCAACATCAGAAGGTTTAATTGATTGAGCAGAATCATAAAAGAATATTTGATTCTTACTCTTTAGCATAATCCAATCAAGTTCTGTTCCTGAATCGTCAAGTTTAAGCAGGTGGTTATTTTTTCGGAATGTGCCCAACCACCCGATATTTCTGTATTGTCTTAATCTATGAGCTTCATCAATAATAAGCAGATCAAATTTTTCATTGCTATTGGCAACATCAGAAGGCCCAATTACCATAGATGGTTTGAGTCCGGGAACTTTCCTAAACACTTTCTTTAGTGTATCACGCAACGATGTCATTGCTACAACTAACCCGATTTTCGCATTTGGGAACTTATTTTGAAAAGCTTTAACATAGTTAATCTCTATGATTTCATCTTCATTGAGTTCCCCTGGTAATAAGTGTGTTACATCGGAGTTTAAGAGCTTCATCAGGTAGGTTGCGAGAACTGTTTTACCTGTTCCGGCACAACCACTGATAAAGATTGTAGAAGACTCTTTATTTGTAATGATTTCAAGAATTTCAAGTGCCGATTTGTACTGATCTTCGTTGAGCGATTTGTATGGGGAGTATTTGAATAGTTCGGAATCTTCAATCTCTTTAAGGTTCTTGGTTACAATCTTCTTTTCAATCAGTTTTGTCCAAATCTGCTTGAAGAGGTTTTTGTACTGATCTTGCTGGTAGTAATTGTGATTTACTAATCCGAAGTTACCATTTTGTAATTCAAATGTACCTTCGGCTGTTATGTATTGAATGAGACTGGATTCAATATCCAATGTTGCTGATTTGTTGAATTTATCAGAACCAATTATTGATATTTTGTTTAATGAGTGTCTTTTAGGATTTGAAAGGTGACTCTTTATTCTGCTTGAGGCATTAGTGGATTCGCCCACGTAAGCAATTTTACTTGTATCATGGTGAATAAAATATACTATAGGCCATTGATTTTTAACCCAGGGATTCTGTTCAATTTGTGCCAGAGATTTTTGGTTAAAATCGTAATGTTCAGAAATATCTATTGATAATTCGTAGGAGTCAATCATAGTTCGTTATATTTCTTTGCAGTTCCCTTAGCCTTATCAGCCGGATACTTCTCTCCGTTTTTCTTAATTTTCTCCAGGACAATCTCCTTTACATCAAAATTGTACTTATCTGCCATCAGGAAAGCAAAAGCAAAAACATCTGCCAACTCCTCCTTGACCTTGTCAATATTAGCATCTTCTGCCTTCTTCCAGAGAAACAGCTCCAGCAGTTCTCCCGCCTCAACATTTATTGCCAATGCCAAATCTTTAGGGTTGTGAAACTGCTCCCAATCCCTCTCGTTGCGGAACTTAATAAGCTCTTCAATTATTTCTTTCATAACGGATTAACTGTGGTTGAAATGTTAGGTGAATATTTCGGAGGATGAAAGTACGAAAAATTTCAGAACTAAACAGGTTAATGGTATTCAAATTAATTTACTTTTAATCCTGCCAAGATTTGAGTTTGCCATTTTCGAAATATAGATACCTACTGTGATAAACCCATTGTTCATGAATGCCCCATGACCCTGTAGTTCTATTAATTTTGATTGGACTCCCAATAGAGGCTGCGGCCATATCGGATGTCATACCGATCCATATCATGTGCCTTGAAATTCTACTTGCGTTTTCTTTTCCAAACCTTTTTTCAAGGTCATTTTGGACACGATTTTTATTCTCAATTTTATATCTCTCGTTTTCTTTTTTAAAATTTTCATCATAAACACTTATGACCTCTTTCATTTCTGGGGTTTTTGCAATTGAAACTTCGTTGACATATCCCAGAAAATCATTATACATTACTTGCCAATATGAATTCCCTTCATAGTTAATAACTTTAATTTTGCTTTTGTGTGGGATAACGACAATTAAAGCACCATTTATACTTGGCTCATCACGCATATTTGAGCGAGTTATGGTAACTGTTTCACATATGAAACCCTTCGATTTATTAAGTTTGACGCGTTCCGCATTTATATCAGATTCAACAATCTTTATTGAGTCCTCGATAATATCAATCTTTTCTTTAACCTTAGCCAGTTCTTTTTTAAGTATTGTTAGTTTATTTTCTAGTGTAGTTACTGACTCATTTTGAGCAAAAACATTCACACTAAAAAGGATAATAATTATCCACATAATATTTTTATTCATCATTAATGATATTTTGCAAATGATCTGAATTTATGGTTTTTATGTTATTTGAAAAATGTGAGGAGTTCAAAATTAATCTTAGTGTTATTGGTATTCAAACAGTAAAGTAATTAAATCGTTTTTATTTTTTTTGGCTAGTATTGTTATTCTGATAGATTGCCATATTGGTTTAATTTGATAGCAAAGATATCGTTAAGCCCACGATTCTTGTTTATAAAATCACCATCTGAGGAAGCAAAAGTCCCTGAAACAACAATCCCTCCATCAGTTGAAACTACTACTGAATGAGCTCTATCAATTAATGATCCACCGAAGCTTTTTACCCATTGTTTATCACCATTTGTATTTGTTTTAAGAACAAAAATATCTTGCGTTCCCTTATTAATTACATTAAAATCGCCATCAATTGATGTGAAAGCACCTGTGATAACAAAACCCCCATCAATGGTTTGTTTGACTGACCTTGCCATATCGGCATTAGTACCACCATAAACTTTAGCCCATTGTTTTTCACCAAAAGAGTTTATCTTTAATAAAAACATATCCTCTTTTCCTTTACTCAATCCCAAAAAATCGCCATCATTTGAAAAAGTTGTTCCAGTCAGAATATACCCACCATCATTTGCGTTATCAATCGATCTACAGAAGTCAATGCCCGTTCCTCCAAAAGTTTTCACCCATTCTTTTTCACCAATAGAGTTTAGTTTAACAACTAATATATCGTTAGACCCTTTATTTGATTCCATGATGTCTCCATCACTTGATTGAGTTAGTCCTGCAATAATATAACCATCATCAGTTGTTTTTGAAATTGAATAACCTGCATCATTTGCTGTTCCTCCAATTGATGTTTTCCATTGAATTACTCCATTTAGATTTAGTTTAATTGCGAATACATCTAACCCACCTTTATTTAATGTTGAAAAATCACCATCGTTATTGTTGAAACTACCAATTATGACACATCCGTTATCAGTCGTACTTGTTATTGAGTTGACTGTTAAATCTCCAGAACCAGTAATAGCCTTAATCCACTCTGCTTCTCCGTTCAACTTAAGCTTAATAATAAAAATATCTTGCCCACCCCAACCTAATCCTGCAAAATCTCCATTATAAATTCCAAATTTGCCTGTAATGTAATAACAGCCGTTGCTAGACTGACAAATAGAGTGCCCTTCGTCAACATCACTTCCTCCAAACAATTTTACCCATTCTTTTTGTCCATCAGAATTAAATTTCATAATGACAACATCATTAAATCCTTTAAATGAAACCCCTGTAAAGTCGCCATTGCTGGAACTAGTGCTACCTGTTATAATAAAGCCTTTATCAATAGTATTGATAATACAATATGCGTTGTCAGATGATGTTCCCCCAAATGTCCGGAAAAATGAACTGATTGGAGATTTTGTTTTTATGGAGATTTGTTCACTATAAAAAATTCCATTATCACTTTTTGCAAAACTTCTGATATAGTAGTCTGTTTCGGGAATTAGTCCACTTATTGACCACTCAAAACTTCCATCCCCACTGCCGTATTTTTTAATATTATCAGATATTGTAGGATTAGAATTTGTTGACCAACATACCCCCCTTTCCTTTATCAGCGGACCACCAGAAAATAAAATTTTTGCAGCACCACTACTTTCTGTTGATGTAATTAGAGGGTTAATACTAATTTCTAACTTAGGTTGAGGGATCTCTTTTGTGCAATTAATGCAGAAGACAAAAATCAGAATTATTGTTAATGATTTATGTAGCATACTAAACAAGTATTTAATTTTAATTGTCAATCAATTATGAGATGCTCCAATCCTTTTGGACAGCTTTTATTGGTTTCTTAATTTGTTCATTTATTAAAATCCCCATTTTGTCGGACCTCCTAAATGTGTCAGAATCCCCGTTTTAGGTCAGGGCCTTTTTAAACAGTTTTGTGAAAAGCTTCTGTTATTACTATTGGTTTTTAAGTTCTTATTTTCAGTTGTCTAACAAACTTCAAACAATAAACTACCATTTTTTATTCATGGAAATGTTGTCAATGGGAGACCTCAAAACATTTTTCTTAAATGCTTTTATTTCAGCCTAAAGGCAATACCTAAACTCAAATTTATTGTAGATATTTTCTGATCCCCTTCGTCAAATTTTGAAGTTGAAGCCAAATAGTCACCATTGATTAATAAACACCATTTTTCTGAAAAATTATAGCGAAACGATGCCCCAAAATCAAAGCCAACACCAATTCCGCTAGTTTCTCCTAGTGCATACATATCTAATTTGGCGGAAACGAAACCAATCATCCCCTTTAAGTCAAAAATAAGTTTTTCATTTATTGGGAATGATAACATTGGACCTCCCATTAAACCCCCATAACTCCACATAGCATCGACTGCGCTAAAATCAACTGAATGAGCAGCCCCAAACCATAAACCTGTAATCCCAAAGTTTTGTCCAAATTTGTAACCAAAGTTAATTAGGTTGATATTCAATCCTGTTTTGGCATAACCCGCATTATCATTATTAAGCGAATTATCAGCAAAATCACCAATAGGTATAGATGGACCTATTGTAATACCTATGAAACCTTTTCTGTCTGAACTTTGAGCAAATAAGTTAGCACTCAACATTATGAGTGTTAATAGAATAATTAATTTTCTCATTTTATTTGTTTTTGTTTCCTACTCATTAGGCTTTTCAGTATCGCCCCGTTTTTGCAGTGGTAGCTGGTCTCCACTTTTTATTTTCAATTACAATAGACTTAATATATTATCGGATGATTTTCTTTCATCTGTCTTGTCAATTTGCTGTCTAGTGGTCTTTTGTTTACTTAATCAATAATGATGTCAGTAACTACACAAGATAAATTGCAATGCAGCGTTTGTTCCTCATGTTATAAATTTTTATGATGGTTGAAACGTTAGAAAACCCACGAAAACGGACATACTTTATGACCTGTTAACTAGTAAATTGCAATTTACTCGCCAGAGCATTTTTATTCCATAACAAAATTAGTAACTCTCTTACGGAATCTTACTTGTTTAGAACTTCAATCCCACACCAATACTATATGTGTTAAGGCCTTTGGCAAATTCAACCGAACTATTTCCCATGTCGTTCATATTTAAGTTCATGCGAAGGTCTAAAAAAATTCCAAAATCAAATTTATATGAAAAGCCAACAGGGAAAAAAACATTTGTGGATTTAAGATACTCTGGTCGGTAGATTGAGAGTATTGGAATTTGGCTAAGCGTCTCATCACTAGACATCCAATAGGCAGAATCAGACATCTTAAATCCAACGCCAAGGCCAAAGTATGAAGAAAGCCCTTTATAAAGTTTTGCGTTCAAAGTAATTGGGAACTCTAGAAAAGTAACATCATATCCATTGTTCTTGGATAGATTAAAATTATAAGTAGAATAATCGACCTCAACTCTTAACCAACCTCTTTCAAGAAAATGATAATCAGCAAAACCACCTAATGTTAAGCCCCATCCTGACACCGATGGCTCAGGATAAATATTCCATTTCCAATCAGTTAAGCCATAAGAAGCTTTAACACCAAAATACATTTTCTTTTGAGCATTAACATTTGAAAAGGTAATTAGTATTAGTAAAATAATAAGTAATTTCTTCATCATATTTTTGATTTATCGATAGTTAGATGTAGGATGAAATTGGCTTTTGTTTCATTTGTTATAGGATTATTAAATAAGTAGAAATGATACTGCTAGATCTTAAATATCATGCTGTTTATTTTGATAATAGTTATTTATGGCAGGTTAAGTTAGGTTTAGGGAGAATTATATGCTGTTATCTGTTTTGAAGCTTAGTTCAAATTCTGGAATTCTTTTGCTGTAATCTCGCTGAAAGCGGCATTGGGTGTGTAATTGCTGAAACATGCCTTAACTCCGTCTAGCACAAAGCGATGTGAAGATATTACTTTTTGAAATGCAATCCAAATAATTTGTGATAAATATTTGATCAGGTGTGAATTGAATGGTTTTTGATAGCAGAATAACTAAGAATCATATTTTTGTAAGTAATTCGTTTGTTTGCATCTCTTTCATTTATAACATGTTTTGATTAAGCATTTTTAGTTGTCTGCTTTCAATATCTTATGATTCACCAAATTTCTTAAAACGCATTTATTTTGCAATAAGTATTCCATCATTGCTGATACGAGAACTTTTGATTCAATTATTAAACTTTCGTATTTTTTCGACTTACTCGTGTTATTGGCATTTTTCATTAAAGGCAGCTAAGTTAAGTTGAATGAATTATTATGAATTGCGGGATAGTTTCTTGTCAAACAGCTAAGCAATTTGAACGAACTAAAACCCACAAAAACCTTGTATAAGAGACGCTTTATTGGCGGAAGTATTTTTAAAAAAGTCCATTTATTTGATTCTCCCATCCTATACTATGAACAAACCGATGAATTTGTAGATTCTGATTAAGAATTTGCTCTTTTGTAAGCTGAGATAATTGTTGCCAATTGTATCCAAATACATAAGTCGCATTACCTGTACTTAAACTTTCCAATATGAAAAAATCTGTATTTGCATACCCAAAAACAATGTACCCTCTAAACCCAGCGTTTCCAATAGCAACAAAATTTGGATTATGATTTGAGATCACTTCTAATCTTCTTTCAATCAAATGTCGTCTATTTACTCCAACATTTCCTATTGCCTGTTTAACATTGTTTCTTAAAATATTCCAGGGGTAGTTACCTGGAGGTAATAAATTCCAATTAAGTCGTGTTATTGTAACGTTAAAAACTGGTAATAAGTTCGTCTGGATTGTATCACATTCCCCAAATAATTCTAAGAATAAATTAATTGTGTGAATAATTAAACGATCTGGAGTAACTCCTTTGGTCAATTGAGGTGAGCGAATAATTTTTTGATTGTTTGCTCCATTAACTATTAACAGCTCAATATTTGGTGATAAAATTGGAGTTCTTGGGTAACGTTTATGTGGTATGTCAACCGTATGATAATATCCATGCCAATCTCTAATATCTGCTTGTCTGTAAATCGTTTCTTTTGGTAAATCTCTGTGTATTATATTACCTCCATTTACATTGAAATTAGAAACACGTCCAACTATTGCAGGTAGGATTTGTTCACCAATATTTAGCTGATTGCTAAAACCTGCTCTTAGTAATCTATTTATACTAGTTAAATCAGTCAAAGCAATATAAAAATCTTCTTGGTTACTAAGTCCGACCAAATAATGTACTAATGTTTGGATTCTTTTTTTTATAATTTTCATATTTTTTATGTTTAAAAATTTACGAATTTCAATGTTACTGCTGATGGCTGGATTTGTGGCTAGTGAGGGAGGGGGATCATTGTTTTCGTACCCGACGAAAACGACCGAGCGGGCTTAGCCGCTCAGGTTAGGTAATGTCAAACCACATTAGCTACACCACTTGTTTGCAGTAGTTGTTTTTTACAACATCCCTGATCCGAACGTTTTATAGTGTCGGAATCGTCTTCTCCAATTGGAGAAATTACAAAAAAAAATCTTTTCGTCTTTAGTGGTCATATTATTGATTTTTATCTGTCATAAGTTGGGGCGTTTTCTTATTCCTGCTGGTAACGTTCAGAAATATATGTTGTTGGGGATTGCGGGTTGCTTCCCTTTCGAACCCAGATGCCGTTGTTGCGGGCTGCGAACTTCGTTGTCCGCGTGGAAACCCCAATTGAACTATAGTTTTTGTTAGTGCCTGTTTATTATTGAAAATTCTTGCCTTGTTTACTTTTCGGCACAACAGTATCTATATCCTTTTTAAACATTTCAACAGCTGATTTACTTAATTCCCAAAACTCTTTAATGGAAATTATATGAATTGTTTTACTATTTGCATGAATTGGAACAAAAGCTTTCTCATGCGTTTCTGGCTGTATCGCAGTATTGTCAGGTACCATAAAAATGTTACTGCCCAGTACAGAGTTATGTATCAAGCAAGAACGAGATTTCTCATATAAAAGCTTGAGAGATTGTTTACTCAGGTTTTGATTATAATATTTACTATTAAGAATTTTAAAGTGTTCCCAACCAGCAGCATTAATAATTTCTTGTTTGCCATCAATCAGAATCTTAAAGTCGCTATTCTTTCTAAAATAACTTCCAATTGTATCTACTAATGAAAACAGTAAAATCGCACATGGATACCCAAGGCACCCACCAGTAGCGAATTTGTCCCATTTTGTATCTGTTTTCTTATAATCAGAGCAAAATTTTGCAGCTTCTAAGGTTTCATCAAGTGATTCCTTTAACATTGAAGCTGAAGTTCCATGTAAAGCCATATTTTAATTTTTTTTTAAGTTAAACTTGAATGCATACGCCTCTTGCTAAATTGGCACTAACGTTTCGCGGCTTTGCGTAGTGGCGGTTTTTAAGCACAAAAGTTCAATCGAAGAACTGCACTTGAACCTACCACAAAACTGTCATACGAAGCACTGCACCCGCCATTACGCAAAACCGCTGTTGGTGGCTGTGCTTTTCTGTCTATCGCATTAATTTTAATTCTTACCTATTCGCTTTTTGTTAGTTATTTGCTGCTTTTAATATGTCAATAAACATAGATGGCTTCCAATTGTGTAAAACAATCAAAACCGCTTTTGCTCTACTAACACCAACGTATAAAAGTGTCCTTCCGTCTTCTATGCTTTCTTCTGTTAGGTCTGCATAAATATAATCTGTACCTTGTTGTCCCAAATACATTTGATAGGGAATTTTGTTTTCATTTATTTGATTAAGGATAACAACGTCATACTCCAAGCCCTTTGCTTGATGAATTGTATTTACTGTAATTCCCGCAACACCCGACAAAGTTTCAATATATTTTTCAAAAGTCCATTGAGGTGCTTCTTCTTCGTCAATTAAACTTAAAAGTTCGGAAAAAGCTGAATGTGTAACTTTAAAAGTTGTATCAAAAACCTTTTGAATTTCTGTTATTCCGTCTGTTAAAGAAAGTGAGTTGTCAACTTGTATAAATTTTGAGATTAGAGAGTTTGTGATGAAATTAAATTCCGTTTCACTAATTATAAAATTGTTTTCTAAAACGTGTAATTCAATGGCTCTACGAATTACTCTTAAACTTCTAACTGTGCTTGAATAAGAAAACCGACTAAGACAACGAAATAAATTAAATGTTGAATTATTTAAACTTTTATGAGGTAAAGCCCCTAATCCAACAACACGAAACTTACTTCTAAGGATTTTGCTTACACCCAACGCATCTCTCCACTGTGTTGAAAGAATTGCTATTTTAGATGGCTCAACTTTTAATTTATTAACGAATTGGTCAACTAAACCTTCAAGAGTGGTATTGTGGTCATTTTTGGTTGTTTGCTTGAAAATAACTTTATAATCTTTGTCCTTGTATTTGGATTTGTTCGTCAATTCTGGATGATTGTCAAACAATGAAGAATATGTGTTAATAATGTTAGTTGTTGAGCGATATGTTACTTCCAAAATTGCAATAGATGCTTCAAAGTCGGAAGAAGCCTTTTCAAATACGTTGTCAATTGCACCTGCAAAACGGTAAATTCTTTGCTTTTCGTCCCCAACCATAAAAAACGTACAAGTTTTTTTCTGCTGAATGGCTTTTAGGATTTCGTATTGATAAATGTTAGTGTCTTGAAATTCGTCAATGGATATTTCATAAAATTTGTTGGCAAGTGAAGTAACGACAAAGTCGTTTTCTGCTATGATTTTATAAGAACGATATAAAATTCCATTAAAATCAATGGCTTTTTTGTCTTCAAGAAATTCGTAAAACGCATTTGCGACTGTTTCTAAATCAACCGAATTATTCCATTGAACGGTAGTATCTAATTTTCCGTCAAGATTTATTTTGATTTTGTTTAAGTCATCTAATGCGTATATTCCTAAATCAAATTCAGGTTTCTTTTTTTCAATAAACTCATTCAATTCATCGTAAGTAATTACTCTTGGTTTATACCAGTCATAAATCCAACCAAAAGGTCGTAATATAAATTCTAAACAAAAGCGATGAATTGTTCCTATAAAAACCTTGTTGTCTTGGTCGGTTAAGCGATAAGAAATTTCGTCTGCACCAGCGTTTGTATATGTGATTAACGCTAGTGATTTGTGACTTGGAATTTTTTCTAGTCTATGCTGTGCCCGTGCAACAAGTGTTTTTGTTTTGCCCGAACCTGGTGAAGCACTAACAATAGTATTTCCCGACATTTCATAAACCACTTGTCGTTGCTTTTCATTCAGCATTTTTCACTTCAATATTTTTGCATTTAGCAATGTGTTTAATCGCTTTTTCAATGTACTCTGGCACTTTGAAATCTTTGTCTATGAGCAAACTTAATTCTTGTGCAAATCTTCCTTTCATTACAGTTCCGTCAATTCTACTAATTAGTTCTTCAGCCCAATCCCCTTTTGCTTTAGCTAAATTTTCAAATGATTTTTTATGGTTTAGATTTTCAAAGCAAGTTTTAAGATAAGAATTGTTAGTTGCCGAATTTGGAAACAAATCAATTTCTAATGTTTTTGTACCTGACATAACAACAACTCTGTCCACAATTTCAAGTTTCTTAGCGTTTGCAATTGCAGTTGTTTCTGATTCTTCTTCTTTTAATTCCGCACTATCTCCGTCAATAATGGCAACAGTAGGAATTTCAAGATTATTAGTTTGGACGATTTTCAAATATGGGTCAAAATATCTGCTATGAATTGGAATTACCGAAATGTTGTGTTCCGTTAGATTTATTCCGTAAACTTCTTTTGCTATTGCTGGAATAATAAATTGCTCTCCGACACCTTCAACGTAAATAATTGCTGAAGCAAAGAACATTTCACTTCTTGTTGCATCTAAATAACGTTTAAGCAATTTGTTTTCTCGGTCAGATAGTAGACCATCTTTAAATGGCGAAAATGATTTTACTTCTTTGTCTTTGTTTTTATACAAAACGTTTAGGTTTTTGTAATCACAATCACTCGCAATATGGGTAGAATGTGAAGTCATAAAAACTTGTGTTGTTTTTAGTCCATTCAAATTTGCAAAAAGTATTTTTTGTAATTGTGGGTGCAAATGTGCTTCGGGTTCTTCAATTAACAACAGATTTATTTCGTGTTGTTTGCTAGAGTTTTCTAATTCAGCAATGAACAAACTCAAATACAAAATATTTTTCTGTCCTAAACCTAAAATGTGAATTGGAATATTATTGTCAGCGTCAGGACTGAAAAATAAATTTAACTGACTCCAAGCGTCAGTGTCATAATTTGAGAGGAAACTAATTGCAACAGGAAACGAAAAATATTGCCCCGCAATATCAATTCCTTTCTGTTGTATCGTTTCAGATAATTTCGGAATAAAAGGAAGTTTGTTTAATTCTGTTGAAGAGCTTTGTAAAATTGTCTTAACACTTTCAAGTTCTTTTTCCGATTCTTCTCTTGATTCACAATATCTACTCAATAAAGATTTTGTACTACCGTGCAAATCTGAATTTATATTCCGAAATGCGTTTATGTAATAAAGATTTATTCCTTCTAAATCTCTAAATGTAATTGCGGAAGATTTTTCTATGAGTTCCGTTAATTCATATGTTGTATTGCCTGCGAATAAACGCCAAGTAAAGTCATTTAATTCAATTTTTTCAGGTTCGGATTCCGCTTCAACAAATTTGTTTTTATGAGCATAAACATATGTAATTCTAGCAGTTGTGTCGCTTGTCTTGAATGTGTGAAAAGTTGGAAAACCTGAAAGTTTATCACTATAAAGTTCAATAGAAATAAGTATGTACTCGTCTATTGTTAATGCTTTTTTATAGCCGTGAAAGTCTTTTAGTTCCAATTTCCTAGCGTTGTAGGAAAGTTCTCTATCAAGTACAAGTCTAATTGCCCAATAAAGATTGCTTTTGCCAATGTTGTTCTCCCCGATAATTGTCTGAAAACCTTCTGAAAAGTCAATTGTAAAGTCTTTGAAGTTTCTAAAGTTCTTAATTGTAATGTTCTTTATGTTCATCTTGTTTTTTTTATGTTTTATGGGATCGTCCTTAGCATTGCCACCAACTTGTTAATATATTTACTAAAAGTGCATTAACCCCTCCATCCCCGCCGTATTACCTCCCCTTTCTCTCTACATATTTTCCCACAAAAATCCATGGTCATCTTCTCTTTCGCAAATCAAAGACAACCATGAATTTCAGCAAATAAGGTGTTTGACCCATTTTCATTTAACCAAGCAACGCCGCTCCTCCGAGTATCGCCCCAAAGACGGCAATGAGTAGAATGATTCCGATGAGGGAGATTACAAGGCCGGCGATGGCGAGTCCTTTGGGGTTGCGGGTAACGCCTACGATTGATAGGATTAGGCCAAGAAGCCAGAGGATCCAGCCTATTACGGGTACCCAGCCGAGGATTACGCCGAAGATTGCAAGTACAAAGCCGGCGGTTCCTACGCCGTTTTTCTCATTTACTTGCTGGTTAATAATGAAGGTTTGACCCGGTTGGGTCTGATAGTTTTGTGAATCGTTATTCATGACAGGTTAAGTTAGGTTTAGGGGGAAACTATATGCTGTTATCTGTTTTGAAGTTTCGTTCAAATCCTGAATTATTTTTGCTGTAATCTCGCTGAAAGCGGCATCTGGTGCAGAATTGCTGAAATATGCCGTAAACCTATCTTGCACAAAGCGATGTGAAGATATTATTTTTTGAAATGCTATCCAAATAATATGTGATAAATATGTGATAAGGTGTGAATTGAATTGTTTTTGATAACATAATGATAAGGACTATCATTTAATTATGTGTGACAATAGAGTGTTTGAAGAAATATTTGTAAGTACACTTATTAAACTGCGCCCCTATTTGAATTTCAATTAGATTTTGGATTAAAACACTCAGTTTTACTTTTCAATAAAAATTGAGGATTAATAAAACATTCAAATTTTTATAGCTATTTTTGTTCATTCGATTCCAGTAACTCTATGAATCCAAAATTTTTAACATTGAGTTCTATGCAGGAAATATTGATGATCGACGATAAGTTTTCAAAATGGCATCCTGTTCTGGAGAAGACTGCAAAGCAATATGATTTTAATCTGACAAACTCCCCAAGTGTAGAGGAGGGATTGGAGAAGCTTAAGAATTATAAGGGTAGTATTGAAGCCGTTATTTTGGGGTTATCTTTCACGACCGGTAAAATCCAGGGTAGGGAAGGGCTCTTGAAAATTAAGGAGATTGATAATTGTATTCCCGTCATCATTCTTACTGCAAAAACAGACGATTTTCAACTTATCTCTGAGTGCATACGGCTTGGGGCATACGACTATTTCTCCAAATTGAACATCAATACAGGCCTTCTCTTTTTGCATATAGAAAATGCAATCCAGAGATCTGCACAGCAAAAGAAAATCCTCAACTTTGCAAAGACAGTTACAGATACTTATGCCTCAAAACCATTTTTCTACTTTACGGTTAAGGATGAGAACCCGGACAAAGGGTATTTTGGATATCGTCTCAATGCTGTGGCTTGTGCCTCATTCGATAACAAGCCGGAAGCAGAGTATTTGTGTCAGCTGGCAGCGGAGTGGCATTCGAACTTCTTGAATACATTAGCGTTTTATGATTCCGGCCTTACCTTAAGGCTCCGCTATTTATATAATCCTGCAGATGAATATATTGATCCTGTTCTAGTGGTTGAGTTTAATGTTCTCTCTTATGAGCAGGCGTTGTTTAAATTTATCGAGATTCACAATGAGTTTGACCTGTTTATGCAGGCGAAAAAGGATTTTGGCAAGACCATCTACTACTTCTCCCCAATAACCGATGAAAATGATTTAAGAAATGTTCTGTTCCCTTTCAGCACAGATACATTTGTCCAGTTTATTCCTGAGTTCAATGAGTTCTCCCCCTCTTTTGCGAAAAGTGTCGGTTTTTCTTCGGAAAAACGTGATGAGGAGAAGAGGAGTATAACACTGCCATCTTTGCAGAAGCCGGAAATAAAACTTGATCGGTTTTGCGAGCAACTATTTCATCAGAAAACAAGAACTATGGTAGAGGTGGTTCTGTCTCCTGTAAAGCTTTCGAGGGATGAAATAGACTATCTCAGGGATGTGTTTAACAACATCAGCTCCTATTACTCTACAAATTTCGAAAAAGAGAATGCAAGTAGAATTATATCTGAATATCTGCACTCACCTTCGAAATGCTTTAATGTAGAGGTGTTTGAGGCGCAGGAGTCCAAAAGGATAGGGGAGAGTATGCTGTCTGCAATTTCTGCTGCGTTTTTTGAAAGCGCAACTCACGTGAAGACCTCGCCCGTAAAGATTAGTCATAAAGATATATTAAAGAAGGAAGATGAGATAAAGGAGAGACGTAACTGGAATTTCTTGTACTCGTTGAGCAATATTATTAATGTTTTCAAGTTCCCTTACCCATATTCGCCCTCAATTCCGGGCATAAAATCACATAATCCGGTGTATGGCTATATTCCGAACAATTTGAGTGAGATGGGATTAAAATTAGGGGTGAAGAACAATGGGAACGGAGAGGTTCCAATAAGGATTAGTGTAGAGGATCTGCGAAAACATCTTTATATACTTGGTCAGACTGGAACCGGGAAAACGACTGTCCTGTATTCAATGATAATGGACAGAATCAATGCGGGCAAAGGTGTGTGTGTTATTGACCCTCACGGCGACTTACATAATCAGCTGCTGGAGAACCTGCCAAAGAGCAGGCAGAAAGATGTGATTAGGTTTGAGCCGGGTAATGCAGATAATAAAATTAGGATTAATTTGCTTGAATATGAAGAGAATAATCCGCAAGAGAAGAGTTTTTTGATAGACGATCTATTCAACTTCTTTCGGCAGGAGTATGATGTGCAGCAGACTATGGGGCCGGTTTTTGAGCTGTTTATGAAGAACTCCCTGCTGCTGCTGATGGATGATCCTCACAATTTGGGAACAATTGGTGATGTTTCCAAGATATTCCAAAATCCCGAGTTCAGGAAAGATCTTTTAAGCAAGTGTAAGGACCAGGATGTTGTTGACTTCTGGGAGGAGACTGTTCTTAGACTTACGGGAGATTATTCGCTTGCGAATTTTACACCTTACATTGTGAGCAAGCTGAATCAGCTGCTTATCAATGAGTATATCAAGCCGATTGTTGTAACTAAAAAGAGTAACATTAACTTCCGTGAAATTATTGATAATGAGAAGATACTGTTGGTTTCTTTATCGAAGGGTAAGATTGGGAAAATCGGGGTAAATATTTTAGGTACAATTATCCTCTCAAGAATTATCAATGCTGCCCTTTCGCGACAGAATATCCCCGAAACCAAGCGGAAAGACTTTACGCTTTTTGTTGACGAATTCCAGAACTTTATGTCACAATCTGTGATGTATGCAATGTCGGAAGCAAGAAAATACCGCTTGAGCCTTGTGCTCGCAAATCAAACACTTGGTCAGCTGAACGAACGGATGAAAGCATCAATTTTGGGAAATGTAGGGAGCACAATATTTTTCAGGCCGGGCATTAATGATGTAGATTATGTAATGCCTTATTTCTCGCCCTATCTAACCAGAGAAAATATCTTAACCCTCTCAAACTATAAATGCATCGGCCGTTTACAGATTGAAAACTCCCTCTCCTTGCCATTCATTTTTGACACCACCCCTCCCGAGATTGTTAATGCGAAAAATAATCAGAGAAAAGGTCGGGAGAAGAGGGCAGAATAAAAACGCCCACGGAGACTGACTTCCCTGCTGTGAAAATTCAAGAACCCCTTATAGAGTCATTTAACGGAAGTTTCAGAGATGAGTGTTTAAATATGTAATTAGCAAATAAAAATACCGATTTTTTCGTAAACACAATTCCTCATTTTTTCGTAATTAAGAGTCCCCAGTGGGGGTAGGTTTTTCTGTTATCCTTTCTGTAACTGGTTCCAGTTAGTTTAATTACTTAGCATTTAAATAAAAGATTGTCCAGTAGTGCTGATGCCACTACTTCATCATCTAGTGTCTCTGCCAAGTCTTTTTGGGATTTATTGGGGGTAATAATCAATGAGCACATTCCGTGAAGAGCGTTAATGAGGTTAAAAAAGCTCACTGCATCGCTCTTTTTCATAGGAAAGAGCATTATGTCGTCAATGGCAATCAAATCTGCTTTTAATAGACTTTTGTAGGCATTAAGGGCCTTCCCGGAGATGTCTTTAAGTTTAAGGATTTCAATAATCTCTTCCATTGTCTTGAAGTAGGATTTATAACCAGTTTTAGCTGCATCATGAACCAGTCCGGCAGCAAGATAGGTTTTCCCAACTCCGGGAGGCCCCATAAGTACAAGATTATAGCAGTTTTCCATCCAGACCAACTCTCTGAGTTGCTTCATCTCCAGTTTGCTAATTCCATTATAGTGACTGAAGTCATATTTGTCTAGATTATTGTCTGCCGGCAGGTGTGCTCTTTTGAGCAGCGAAGTCATCTTTTTCTGTTGCCTGTAGGCGATCTCATCATCAAGGATGATTTTGAGGAATTCAATATAGCCAGGCTTGTCTATTTGGGCAGTATGAATATATTTATCTGTCCCGGATTTGAGCACATTAATTTTAAGTACCGCTGCACTTTGCTTAACTCTATCTAGTTCTACCATGACATTATGCTTTGATATGAGTTAATATCTCTTGTCTGAGGCTCCATTGCTATTTTGCGTAGCGTAGTCAGACTGCTTTTGCCTGCATCTATCTGTATCGTTGTGCGCCCAAAGAGAGTTTTGGCAATGTCTGCAAAGTTTGCTGCATTGTAAATATTGTTTTCAAGACACTTATCAAGAGTCTTCTCCAATATATCCTTATCGTATCTGTCTATGCAGCGGTTTAATGCAATCAAATTATCCTTAAGTTGCTCAAATTGGATGGATGTATTTTTTATGCCAGTCGTTCTCGATTTTTAATTGGCCAATGCAACCTTCCAAATTCGCAGTAACGGAAGTGAGTATTTGTTTCAGTGAGCACACTCTTAATTGGCCAATGCAACGGATTATTATTCCCTGTGGTTATGTTTATTTGGTTACAGTGAGCACACTCTTAATTGGCCAATGCAACTGTTAAGAAATACGACTTAAAGCAAGACTTCAAGGTTTCAGCGAGCACACTCTTAATTGGCCAATGCAACTCAGTATGACGATCCTGGCGTTAACGGTTCTAAAGGTTTCAGTGAGCACACTCTTAATTGGCCAATGCAACACTGGAACCCGGCAAAACCTACAAGGTGAAAATGTTTCAGTGAGCACACTCTTAATTGGCCAATGCAACAATTTACCCTGGCCTATGTCAGTGCAGGTGTTGTTTCAGTGAGCACACTCTTAATTGGCCAATGCAACCCGGACTACTATTTCCGGTGGTCATGTTTATTTGGTTTCAGTGAGCACACTCTTAATTGGCCAATGCAACAAGCTCATTCCACTATTAAGGGTGAAAAAAGAGTTTCAGTGAGCACACTCTTAATTGGCCAATGCAACTGGACTGACAAAAGAAAGCGCACAAGTTCTAAAGTTTCAGTGAGCACACTCTTAATTGGCCAATGCAACGGTTATGGCGATCTTCACTCGGTCATTGAATTGGTTTCAGTGAGCACACTCTTAATTGGCCAATGCAACAAGGAGGTTGTGATGAACAAAGACCCACCTTAATGTTTCAGTGAGCACACTCTTAATTGGCCAATGCAACATCATCAAATTAAAAAAGATTCTTTTCAGGAATTGTTTCAGTGAGCACACTCTTAATTGGCCAATGCAACCCAGAAGAAAGTTTCTCAAAACATCAATTTACTGGTTTCAGTGAGCACACTCTTAATTGGCCAATGCAACTAATGCGACTCCAACTAGTCGCGACTTTTGGAATGTTTCAGTGAGCACACTCTTAATTGGCCAATGCAACTTTGATATGAGTGGTATGAGCAAGTACAAAAGGTTTCAGTGAGCACACTCTTAATTGGCCAATGCAACCCCTAATGGCAACTCTTGCATTTACATATTTCCAAGTTTCAGTGAGCACACTCTTAATTGGCCAATGCAACAATTTTTCAGGGCAAGGAAAATATGTTGATTTTTGTTTCAGTGAGCACACTCTTAATTGGCCAATGCAACCTGAATAAAAATTAAAAAAATGGAAACGATTATTGTTTCAGTGAGCACACTCTTAATTGGCCAATGCAACTTGCCAAAGTGGGTGCTTTCTTGGCTTATTCAAGGTTTCAGTGAGCACACTCTTAATTGGCCAATGCAACTATATAGGCTTGATGATGATGATTTACTTAGCCGTTTCAGTGAGCACACTCTTAATTGGCCAATGCAACGAAAGGGAAGAAAGAGCCTACAAAAGCAGATTATGTTTCAGTGAGCACACTCTTAATTGGCCAATGCAACCCAAGGAAAAAAAGAAAAAGTTTCGACTATTATCGTTTCAGTGAGCACACTCTTAATTGGCCAATGCAACAAACGAAACACTCCTCGCACCCGGGTCACCCACAGTTTCAGTGAGCACACTCTTAATTGGCCAATGCAACCATTGATGGGAAATTAAATCTTCTTTGGAATCAAGTTTCAGTGAGCACACTCTTAATTGGCCAATGCAACTGAGAAAGACCCCGAATTCCTCAGAAACTCAAAAGTTTCAGTGAGCACACTCTTAATTGGCCAATGCAACCAGAGGTAAGAAACATATATAAAACAATTTTAGGTTTCAGTGAGCACACTCTTAATTGGCCAATGCAACTTGGACAAAAAGTTTTAAAATATTACTGGCCTGTTTCAGTGAGCACACTCTTAATTGGCCAATGCAACTTATCATCAGGGAAGTAGCAGAAGTTAACGAAGTTTCAGTGAGCACACTCTTAATTGGCCAATGCAACCTTAAACAGCATTTGCTTACACAACCGGGATATAGTTTCAGTGAGCACACTCTTAATTGGCCAATTCAACAAACGCCAAACCTCCTTTTGCAAGCCGTACTAAGTTTCAGTGAGCACACTCTTAATTGGCCAATGCAACACAAATATAATAATGAATCCTTAATTAACATAGCTTTACGCAACATTATTTTTGTATCGGGAAATGTCATATTCTGCAACACATTAAAAAAATACATTTTTTGTTTTGCCTAACCAATAATCTAATTGATTGGGTTTATGTCCTGTTATGCTTCTCATCTTGCCTAACGTTGATGGCCTAAGTGGAACAACATATAATCTTGACCCCTTTGCGTTTTCGTTTCTCAACAGGGTTTGAAGTTCTGTTTTCAAGTTCCCTCTATCCAGTGGATTCACCCATCCTAACCAGACAGAATAATTAATCCTTTCAAACCCATAGTTTATCAATTTTTTTGCTACTTTTTGTATGATCTTTTCGTTCGTAATATCATACATAAGCAAGTAATAGGTGGTTATTGTTTTCATATTTCACTTCCTTTAATTTTTGTTGCCAGCAGTTTAGCTTCAGATAGGATATGATTATTGAGACTTGTTCGAATACCTCTGTATATACAATTTGAATTTAGTTTTTTCACGAACATCGTAATTAGCTGCTTTCGCCCTTCCTTTGTAATCAATATTTTACCCTCATTTTCCTGGATGATACTAATTCTCATCTCTCCACATAAAATTGAATTTATAAGAAGTCGGTCAATGATTGGCCGGAATGGCTCCATCATATCAAAAACAAGAGAAGGCATTTTATAACCATCGCGATGAATGATTCCGAGCGCAGGATCTAAACCAATACTTAAAACGGCTGTTTCAACTTGGTTTCGTAACATTCCGTAAAGGTAGTTGATACAGGCATTAAAGGCATCAGACGGGTTTCGTTTTATTCTATTGCTAAATTGAAATGCTATAGGAAGAGCCAACCCTATCAACTGCCAATATTGAGACGCTGCAAATGCTTCATTGAAAAGTATTTGTTTTTTCTGTTCGGCCAAGGGTCTGTCATTTTTTTTAACTGCTCTTGCTAAGATATTATCAATGGCATTTATTGCTTTTATAACTTTTTTTTCAATAATTGGTTTACGATTTGCCATAAAAGTTAAGTTAGATTTTTGCCCCTCAATTTTTATTCGCATTATAATGTTAGCCCATTCAGCTGATTCATTTGTCAATGAAAAACGGTATTGTCCACGCCTTAGCTTTGAGGTATTGATCATAAGAGGCGACCATGTACGAACTAATGGAGTCCCACAATTATCACATATTATTACCGGTATTTGAGTTGTTGATGCTAAAATAAGGGCAGAACTGCTGATTCTACAGGGCGATGTTATTAAAATACTATTTATCCTCTCTGGATGAACTATGTGTGACTCGGTTTCTGAGGCAAAAAGAAAACAACCATTACGAACACTCATTTGCATTCCGCGTGTATCTAAAACAACTTGCATAATAAAAATTTTTAACTGTATTCATAACCTGCGTAACGCCAGCTAACACTCGTTTCAAGTAATTCCGGTTTATAAATATTATCCAATTTTAATTGAAATAGCTTATAAGTCTCATTTTTTGGCCCGTGAACCATTTTCAGGAACGCCATACGCCCTTGTAGAACTTTTCTCATTTTTTCAAGCCACTCAAAAACTCTTGAATCAGGATTTTGGCAAGCTAAATGGTGCATTTCACTAAACCGATTAATGTCTTTCATAAATGCATTTATAAATTCATCAGGAACAGTTATTGTTTTTCCTAGCACTAGACCCGTCACCTCCTTGGTATCTTGAGGACCAAATATTTTTGTTTTATTCGGATCTATCAAAAACCTATGAGCAAATAAAATTTCAATAATCTGATTAATATGATTTTGTGTAATTTTAATATTGGATGAGAATGACATATCATCTACGTATCGGGTATAATCAAAACTATTTCTTCCTGCCCAAACAGATAAATCATTATCAATCCCTATAGTAGCAAAATTTGATAGGGAAGGTGAAGTTGGACTCCCCATTGGCAAACGACCACGGTAACTTACAAGTTTTACAAGTAGTTGTTCCGATTCTTGGTTTAGTGAAAACAAAGAGTAATCAGAAAATAGATTTTGAAGTTTACGGGTATCTACCTGATGGAAAAAATCATCTAGATCTATATTCAGCAGGTATTTCTTTCCTAAATGGCGTTTAGCATTTGTGTAAATATTTCTTGGATCTTTATTCGGTTTTAATTTTCTGATAAAACCATAAGCAGCAGTAGTTAAGTGATCTAAGTAAAGCCATTGTAAACCATCACTCAAACGATCTAATATCCGAAATAATTCACCTCGGGGGTATTCAATCAACCTTTTTTCTGTTGACCCATGTTTATTGATGTAAAATGACGCAAATGATTTTTCCGGATCAATTTTATTCAACTTTTCATAACTTGTGCCTAAATAGAGGGCTAACTCTTTTGTTGTTTTTATTTTGCCTAGCATAATTTACCCCAAGTCGGATGAGGTTAATGCCGGTTATGGGGCAGGTTCAACTAGTCCGAAGCCGTACACTTTTCCATTTCCAAGGCAAATATGTTTGGGTAATAATAAATTTGCAGAAAATGAAACAGTAAATGGCTGGAAATCATGTGTGTATTTATTGACTTTAACAGGAACGCAACTCCGTGTAAAACTGTCAATCGCTGTCAATTGAACCTGAATGGTCTCTCCATTAAAGTTCAAATCTAAATACTGAGAAAAATCTTTTACCAAATGATTTTTTAAGACATATTCCAGAAATGATATTTTTTCTGACAAGGTTTCCATTTTTGTATATTTTTTGTAACTTTCATTACTAAATGGTAACCAATTCGTTACTTTATAAACATAAACCTTTTTTGTTTCTGACGCGGGAAGATCCGATTCAAAATTTTTTTTTACAGATATGTGAAGATTATCCGATATTTGAATAACCTTTTGCATCCCAGCAAATAACTCCTCAAGAGCAATACTGCCCTCATTAATTCCCACAACAAAAAAATCTGTCAATGTCTTTTGAAATTGAATCAACGGATACCGTGAAATTGTGACCCCGCTATTCTCATCGTGGTTATGAAATAGGTTTACTACTACTCCCGCGACCTTCAACCTTTCTTTGCTTCGATTATACATTATGTTAACAGCTTCTCGCAACCAATCGGTTCCATTGTTTATTTTGACATTTGGTAATAAGCATCCTTCTGCTAAGAATGGAGTTACTTGATATACGGAAATTTTTATCATAAATATAGACTATTGCATAATTTATCAACTATTCATTTTAAGAAGGCTAAGAAAGTTTGCCTGAATTTCCCATCGACCGCTCCTGCATTTTAACCAAAATCTCATCCCATAGCTCTTGTACAGATAACACATCAAGGTTAATTTCGCAAACACTACCATTTATTTGATGAATATATTCAGCTCTTCTTTGTCCTTTTAGAGAAGATAATATCATAGCTGCAGATACAACTGCAGTACTACCTAAGATTCCAAACAAGATATCTTCGTTATTATATTGAGCTAAAACTTTTGAACTCAATAGCCTTTCAATTTCAGATTTAACATCTTCTATATCATTGACATCTACATTTTTAGAAGTTATAACTTTTATCCCTCTATCTTGAAATGCTTCAATTATGGATGCAAGATTCCAATTTTGATCCAGCTCATTTTTATTCAGTTCGACTTTATTAAAAAAGGAGATATTTTCCTCACTTAATATTAACACAACTGTCTCAATAGCCGTGTTTTTTGAAAGAGATTTGCGAATGCCATCCCATCTTCCCCACTTATTTTGGGCAATTGAATAATAGTCAAATAAGCCAAGAGAGTCTTTTGAAGCGTAACTATTAAGTTTATTAATAAATTTTGTATCCTGTGTATCTTTAATCAATGGTTTTTTTTGTGTTTTGGATTTTCCTCCTAGATCATCTTCTTCAGTAATCGGGTCAAAAAATGACAGAGAAGGGAGACTAACTCCAGTTATAAATACCTTCGAACTTGTTTTTTCAGGTGTAATAGGGGGGGCTTTGAACAAAAAGGGAAGGAGAAGGAATTCACAAATAATAATAGTTTTTATTCCGCTTGCTGAAAAAGTAGAAGGATTGTCTAAAACATCCCAACAGGATTCTCCAGCAATATTCAAATTTATTACTACATAAAAAATTGATAGAATCCCATACCAGTCCCCAGCTTCTCCTTTAAAATTTGATATAAGCTTAATAAGTAAATTTTTTTCGTTATTTTTAAATAGTAATATGCTGATTAAAATAACAATAAACAATGTCAAAGCAATCAATATCGGGAGATTAGCTCGATTACATTTACTCATTTGAGTTAAAACTATAACTTCTAATATCATTATAAATACCAAAATTATAATTGGCATTAATGGATTGATTTTTGA
>PHDA01000001.1 GCA_002842465.1 Bacteroidetes bacterium HGW-Bacteroidetes-7 | reverse complement strand
AGAGAAATAAGCCTTTACAATCTTTAGTCTTTCTTCATAATGATATTTCATGATAAAACCCAAAAAGTTATTTGTCTAACTTTTTGGGTTCACATCAGTCATAAAAATTGGCTCATTTTTATTGTGAAATTTAATCCCAGGGATTGAAAAGTGTGAGCTGGCGCGGAGAAAACTTTTCTCTGTTATTATTGTTGTTTAAATTTGTGTTCTCTTTCGAGCACAAAAATATAATAGTACTTTACAAAAACTCATCAAATTGGAATTGATAAAATGGATAAAAATTCAATAGAGCAGGCACTTCGAGGTGTGATTCACCCGGTATCGGAGAGGGATATTGTATCTCTGGAGATGGTTGAAGATATAAAAATTGAGGAGGGCAAGGTGAGGTTCAAGCTTGTTTTCCCTTCTCCTGACGCCCTTTCGGGTTCAATTAAGAAGAGTTGCGAAAAGGCGATAAAGGAGGCTTTCCCCGGTGATAGTTTTGTGGTTTCCATAATGGAACTTGTGAGAGAGCGAAAAATTAAAAAAAGGGTTCAGATAGAGCTTGGGCAGGAGTCAATTGCTAATGTAGGACACATTATTGCCATAGCCTCAGGTAAAGGGGGTGTGGGAAAATCTACTGTTGCAGTTAATCTTGCAATTTCACTTGCAAAGCTGGGTTACAGGGTTGGGCTTACAGATGCCGATGTTTACGGGCCGTCTGTTCCCAAGATGACAGATACAGAGGCCGAAAAGCCGTTGGTTGACGACACCAGCGGAAAGGAGATGATTATTCCTATTGAAAAATACGGAGTAAAATGGATGTCAATAGGTTATTTTGCAAAACCCGACCAGCCGCTAATCTGGCGTGGTCCTATGGCCAGTAACGCCCTTAAGCAGATGGTGCTTCAAGTGCAATGGGGTGAGCTTGACTTTTTACTTATTGACCTTCCTCCCGGAACAGGAGATGTACACATTTCGGTAGTTCAGGATCTGCCGCTATCCGGAGCTATTGTTGTGAGCACTCCTCAGGATGTAGCTCTTGCAGATGTTGAGAAGGGTGTAAACATGTTCCGTTCGAAGGATATAAATAAACCAATTCTGGGTATTGTAGAGAATATGTCGTGGTTCACCCCGGCAGAGCTACCCAATAATAAATACTATATATTTGGAAAGGACGGATGTAAAGAGATGGCCAAAAAATTTGACATCCCTCTGCTTGGGCAGATTCCGCTTATTCAGAGCATAAGAGAATGTGGAGACGAAGGTAAGCCAATAGCTCTTTTAGATAGAGAGGATTCAAAGAGCTTCCACAAACTTGCAAGCAAAATTGTTGCAATATTGGAGTAGTGAGCTTAAAATTATTTAACTTAATACGTAAAAAAAGCCACGGGTTGTGTAAAAATTTCCCGTGGCGTGTTTTTTTAATTATTTGATACCTCAAAAAATTGCAAATATCTATTAATGAGAGATGCCGTTTTTAAGTCGGATTAAACTTAAAGGGGAAAAGTGTAATTATCGCCCATTTTTGTGTGGATATTTTTTTTACTTATCTGAAAGCTGTTTGTACTTATCCAAGCGCTTATTCCAGCGCTCTCTGGCATACTGCTGCATATCGGGGTTAACATCTCTTTCGTCCATGATTTCGAGCCCTAAAATCGTTTCAATAACATCTTCGAGTGTAACAATTCCATCAAACCCGCCATACTCATCAACAATAAGTGCAATATGTGCTTTTTTATCAAGAAACTGCTCCCACAATACAGTTAATGGTTGCATGTTAGGCACAACAACAATATCTCTTTTAATGGCCTTTAGTTTAACATCAAAATTGTCATTGGCCATATTTTCAATAACATCCTGCCTGTGGACAAATCCGGTAAAATCCTCTTTCCCTTGTGAAGAGTAGATAGGAATCCTCGAAAAGTGCTTATAATTTTTGTTGCGGTGAAACTCCTCAATTGTCATCTCCTCTGAAGCGGTCTCTACAACAACTCTAGGTGTCATAACATCCTCGACCTTTACATTACGGAGTTTAATAATATTTTGAATAATGCGATTTTCAGAACTGCCTATTAGACCCTCCTCCTCTCCAATATTTACCATGGCAGAAAACTCCTCACGACTGACTGCGGAGTTATCCTTGCCTCCCTTTGAGATGATTTTAGTTAATGCTTCTGAGATAACTACCATTGGGTAGGTTATCATCACCATAAAGTTGATGATCCTGGCCGAACCCAAAGCTATTGATTTCCAGTAATATGCCCCGATGGTTTTGGGGAGAATTTCAGAAAATACAAGTATTAGTATTGTCAGAGTTGCAGATATAAGCCCAAAAGAGACATTCTCAAAAACTATAACTGCCTGGGCGCCAACTCCGGCAGCGCCAACTGTGTGAGCTATTGTATTGAGCGATAGTATTGCAGAAAGAGGCCTGTCAATAGTTTGTTTAAGTTTTTTGAAGAGAGTTGCTGCTGGTGCCCCCTGTTCTTCTTTCATTGATAAAAATGAAGTTGGCGTTGTAAGAAGAACCGCCTCCATTACAGAGCAGAGAAATGAAACAGAGAGTGCAAGAAAGAGGTAAAAAAGCAATAAGCCCATTTGGTTATATTAAAATTATGTGTGATTACGTTTTTTATGTCTGATTATTAAATATTTGTTTAAAGCAAAAGTTCCTTACTCCAATTAAGCCTTCTTTACAGTACTCTTCAAAAAGAGCTCGTCCATTTGAGTTGCATCAATTGCCGAAGGGGCATCAAGCATTACGTCGCGACCTGCATTGTTTTTAGGGAAGGCGATGTAATCTCTGATGGTCTCCTGCCCGCCAAAGAGGGCGCAAAAACGGTCAAAACCGAATGCAATACCACCGTGAGGAGGCGCTCCAAATTTAAAGGCATTGATAATAAAGCCAAACTTGTAGTCTGCCTCGTCTGACCCGAAACCTAAAACCTCAAACATTCTCTTCTGAACCGCTGAGTCGTGTATCCTGATTGAACCTCCGCCAATCTCAGTGCCGTTGAGTACAAAGTCATATGCATTGGCACACACCTGAGCGATATCCTCTCTGTTACTGCTGTAAAACTTATCCATATCCTCCGGTTTAGGAGAGGTAAACGGGTGGTGCATTGCATAAAACCTTTGAGTCTCTTCATCCCATTCTAAAAGAGGAAAGTCATAAACCCAAAGCGGAGCATAGTGGTCACTCTTTCTTAGCCCAAGACGGTTACCCATCTCAATTCGGAGAGTTCCCATTGCATCTTGTGTCTTTTTCTTATCACCAGCCAGAATGAGAATTAGGTCCCCATTCTTGGCCCCTACCTCATTTGCAATTGCGGTAAGCTCTTCCGGTGTATAGAATTTATCAACTGACGACTTAATTTCATCCTCGGCAACTCTTATATAAACAAGCCCTTTTGCACCTACCTGAGGCCTTTTCACCCACTCTGTTATCTCGTCAACCTGCTTTCTGGTATAGGATGCAGCTCCCTCAACACAAATTGCTCCAACATATTCGGCGCTGTCAAACACTGCGAAATCTTTACCCCCTGTCAAGTGCTTAATCTCTGCAATCTTCATCCCGAACCTTATATCCGGTTTGTCTGAGCCATAGTACTTCATGGCATCGGCATAGGAGATTCTTGGAAATTGCTCGTTCATCTCAAGACCCAGAACATTTTTGAAGAGAGATTTGGTCAGCCCCTCAAAGGTGTTGAGGATATCTTCTCTCTCAACAAACGACATCTCACAGTCAATTTGGGTAAACTCCGGCTGACGGTCGGCACGCAAATCTTCGTCACGGAAGCAGCGTACAATCTGAAAGTACTTGTCATATCCGGCAACCATCAAAAGCTGCTTAAAGGTTTGTGGGCTTTGGGGCAGGGCATAAAACTCGCCCGCGTTCATTCTTGAAGGGACAACAAAGTCTCTCGCACCTTCGGGTGTAGATTTGATAAGAACAGGTGTCTCAACCTCAATAAAACCTATTCCATCAAGATATTTTCTAGTCTCCTGAGCCATTTTGTGCCTAAGCTCAAGGGCCTTTTTCAGTGGTGCTCTTCTAAGGTCCAGATAGCGGTATTTTGCACGTATCTCTTCGCCTCCGTCTGTCTCATCCTCAATTGTAAACGGAGGGGTTTGAGATGCATTAAGAAGATTAATATCTGTTAGTTTTATTTCAACATCGCCTGTTAGAATCTTGCTGTTTTTGCTTGTCCTCTCAGCTACTATTCCCGTTGCCTGAATAACAAACTCACGACCAAGCTTTTCGGCTGTTGCGTTCAAATCCGGACTTGCGCTCTCATCAACTACAAGTTGGGTAATACCATAACGGTCCCTAAGGTCAATGAAACTCATTCCCCCCATTTTACGGATTTTCTGAACCCAGCCGGCAAGAGTAACCTTCTCTCCGGTATTATTTAAGCGTAGCTCCCCGCAAGTGTGTGTTCTGTACATGGTATATTTCTTTTTTCTTTATTCAAATGAGGTGCAAATATAAGAATAAATCAGAAAGGGGAATTTGTTAATTTTTGACAGGCTTGTACTTTGCTGCCTCCGGCATTATTTTTTTTATTTCTGCTACTCGTTTCTCATCCGAAGGGTGGGTGCTAAAGAAATCAGATTGATTAGCACCACCTTTACTTGTCTTCTCCCAGAAGCCGGGTGCAACATTTATGTCATAACCGGCCATTGCCATTATGATAAGTCCCAGGCGGTCTGCCTCGTACTCGTGTTTTCTTGAATATGGCAGCAGCACTCCTAACTGAGAACCCAGTCCGAATGCAACCTGAAATATCATCTGCTTTTTCTGGTCCTCGCTGCCGATGAATGCCGAAATTGCCTGCCCGGCCATGCCCATCATAACCTCCTGACTCATACGCTCATTTCCATGTTTTGCAAGTGCATGGGCAATCTCGTGTCCCATTACTACCGCAACAAGGTCGGGTGTATTTGTGATTTTCATAATTCCCTCATAGAAAACAATTTTTCCGTTTGGAAGACAGAACGCATTAACCTGATCGTTCTCAATAACTTCGTATTTCCAGTCAAGCCCCTCAGCCTCTTTCTGCCAGCCGTTTTTTGCAAGATAGCTTTCAACTGCCCGGGTGAGATCTTCTCCCACCTTTTTAACTGTGGCATTATGTGCTCTGTTTGTAGAGATTTTTGACTCACTCATAATCTCGGTATATGCCTGATCGCTAAGTGCTGTGATGTCTCCCTGATTGTATAACAGCAGCTGATTTCTACCTGTTATCATAACTTTTCCGCACGCAACAACCAATAAGGAAGCAAGTATTACTGTTAAAATGGTTGTTAATTTAATTTTTTTCATGATCTTATATATTAGTTCGTTCTAAATAATCAATAGCTGCCTCCCATTGCATAGTATAATTCAAGGGTCCGACGGATATCATCTATCTGAACCTGTGGAATATTATGAACAGCAGAGTAGTGCCTTCCGGCAAATTTTACCTTTGCTGTATGGGAGCTGGCAAGCGCAAAAATAAGCTCCTTTTGCTTCTCTTTAAGCTCCATGTCAAACCACTCCCATATCCTTCCATCACTGCCAAGGCGGCGCTCGGTATAACCCGGCACCAGTTCAAAGGCGTCTCCGTTTATAGAAAACTGAACGGTTGTAAAGAATAGCCATGTGTCGTCACTGTATTGCGCTCTGAACCTTATGGCGCCCGGAATACCCTTCTTAACATGAAAATAGCAATATATGTGGTTTGAATTTGTGTGGTATGGAGCCGCCTTTGGTCTGTAAGATACAGGGCGTTTTGGGTCAAATTCATCTTTATGAACGGTAAAGTATGGCATGAGTGAATCAATTTTGGGCTGATCAATTTTTGCCAAAATCTTAAAGGCAGCCAGATTCTCCAAAATATTTCGTTTATCTATAGGAGAACTCACCTGGGAAAAGACCCTCTCTTCAATTACGCTCTCTACTTTCTCTCTGTCCGGCACATTTGCTGTAAATGTGATATCCTCCCCCTTTGCGTTGTACAAAAAGAATCTTTTTGCGGGGGCGTTGTAGTCCTGGAGTGTTTGCTGCAGAATTCCCGATGACTTAAGGGAGTTGCAGAACAGTTCATAAGCAGTTGCAAAGGCGGCACTGTCGCTCTTTGCCTTTATCTCAACCGGCTGATCCTGCCCGAAAGCATATTTATAACTCTTTTCAAACTGACAGGAGGTTATTAGTAAAATTGCCGGGAGCAATAGAATGAGTAGCTTTTTCATACGGCAAATAAGTATTAAAGGACTCCTGCTACGCTCATATTATATGAACCAGCAGGAATCCTCTCAAATTTACAAAATAAAGCCGATTATCTGAACGAAATTTTACACGTTATTCCACTTGTTGTAAATCTCATGTTTTTTGACCCCATCCCCGACAAAGGAATCTTCAGATAGGGCTCAAGATGAAGGTTAAGTTTTGGAGAGATACTCTTACTGTAACCAACCATAAGGTTCAATCTTCCTGCTACATCAAACGACGAAAAGGGTTCAGACCTTTCAACCGTGGTGGTACGGACATCTACAAGCTTGTAAACGGTATTCTCCTCGCCACTCGTCCCGTAAACAATACTTGACTGCAAATCCTGACTATAAGATGTTGTACTGTAGTTTTCGCCCAGATACGCAAGAGATGAGAATCCACCCGAAATATAGTAACTCTCTGTTCTGCTATTCTTGAATTTCCAGGTAATGTTAAGGGGTATGTCGAGGTTTGTCATATTATAAGAGGTTTGCTGTACTGCCGACATTCCGGGTCTGTTGTCGACCGCTGTCTCAATATCACGGTATTCTATCTGAACACCTGTTGAGATATCTAAATTCTTAGCAAGTGCAATATCGAGATTTATTCCTCCACCAATATTTAGGGCCGACCCGTCTGTTGCAGAACTCATTCCCGGGGCCACATTTATACCAAATCTCACCTTCCTATCATGCCTCTCGTTTTCTGATAAAGCAAATGCTGTCCTTGAAGAGACTGTCGCAGGGACATGTTTTTGAGTTTCTTCTGCGGTTTTTGGAGGTGTTGTTGCCAAACTGCTGTCAATCTGCTCCTTTACAGTTATATCTGTAATTTCATTATTTTGAACACTCTTTTTAACCTCTGTAGATTCACTCTTTGATATTAAACTCTTTACGCCTGAGTGGTCCGATGATGCCTTCAGATTAGTTTTGCTTTTAACAGGTTTAACTCCGGTATTGTTCTCGTCTTGTGTTCTATCTGTATTTTCAGAAAGTTTTGTCTCATTATGAAGAGGTTTACTAACAACAGTAACGCTTTCGCTCTTATTAGTTGTTTTTTCGTTTTGGGCAGTTGCGGGGAGATTTTCCCCAACAGGAGTATAAAGAAGTGCTGCCACAACCAATACCAACAATACAGCAGCAGCAACTCCGGCAGAAATGTTTCTTATAAGCAAAAGCCTTTTACGCCTCTGCTTTAAGTTGAACCTCTCCCAGCTACCCTCTACATACCCCTCTTCTTGCTCTGCAAGGGAGCTCTTTACTATCTCGCCGATATCCCTTTTATCTTTCATAACCTGACCGGTTTATGGTTAAAATTAAATTCGTAAAGCTCTCTCATTCTTTTTCTTGCTCTTGTTAAATAGACCCTGGAAGTGCTTTCCGGTATCTTTAGCTTTTTTGAAATCTCTTCATGGCTGTAGCCCTCAATGTCAAAAAGGCAAAACACTGTTTTATGAATGTGTGGCAGATTGCCCAGCATTGCTGCTATTTCGCCCGCCGACAAATTGCTCTCTGCACTTGGTGTATCGTTTGGTATCCAATCCGGCAGCTCCTCCTGTAACAGCCTGTTTCTGCTGTTCTTTCTTATTCTGTCAATTGCCGTGTTTATCACAATCTTTCTCAACCACCCTTTAAAAGATTGAGCAGGATCGAACCTCGCGATCTCCGAAAAAACCTTCATAAAGCTGTCATCCACAGTTTCAACCGCCTCATCCCTGCTGTTGCTGTACAAAAGAGCCACACTAAGGGCATAACCGAAGTACGCTTTATATAGCGTCTCCTGTGCCTTTGACTCTTTTCGTATGCAGCCCTCTATTGTTGGTGCCGGGTTTTCGTAGTTGCTCTCTGCCACACAATTTAATTTAGCCGATTAATACTGTTCGGTGTAAATTTAGTTTACTGCTTTTAGTTTAACAACATATTTTAATATAGAGTAAGGCAAAACCTCTTCATTAATAATTTTATCCTGTACCAATTCTGCCCTGACCTTACGAGGGATTACACAAACGCTCTGCTTGAATGCAATTGATGAGGGCATTACAAGAATTGCAGAACCTCCCGATTTCATCAATTTAAGCCCCTCTTCCAAACCGGGTATTGCGTATAGATTATTCAAGAAAAAAGATGCCTCCTGCACATTTTTAATTAAACTATTATCAAGATATTTCCTCTTAAAATCAATAGTAATCATATCTCCAAGACGAGGGCTGTTTCCGGTACCGCTTATGCTGTCAACAAAGCAGAGTCCCGATTCTGTCATCAGATATCCTGGATAATTTGCATCCATGTATGCAATAATTGAGTCCTTTTGAATATTGAAGACCTCTGTCTCACTCATTTTGTCAAGAACCTCAACATCTATTACGAAATTGCTTCTTGGCGCAAAATGGTCGCTAACATAGCTGCCAAATGCTATATACGATGGCATAAAGAATCGGTACTTTTCACCTGTTTTCATCAATTTAATTCCGTAATCCAGACCTTCGGGAATCATAGTAAACGAGTTGAGTTTAAATATTGCAGGGGTGCCCTCTGTAAAATTTGACTCTATAAGTGTTCCGTCAAGGAGTGAGATTGTATAAAGAAATTTTACAACATCATTTTTGTTGAGCTGGACTCCTGTAGAGTTAGCCTCCAATACTTTATAATAAAAACCCAGATTGTGTTTCTGAGCCTGGATATCGTTCTGTGTCAGGTGATTTAATATTTTCTCGTCATCAATTTTAATCTGCTTCTCAATATCTGACTCCAACTTGTTACAAGAAGCAACTGACAACATTAGCCCAATAGCGGTTAATAATAAATTTCTTCCTTTCATTTTCATAGTGTTTCTTGATTTTTAAAAATTATTTACTGGTTTAATTATTAATTTGTTTGCAGGTTTTGTACTATCTCCATTTTCACCCTTGTTGTGCGTGGCCTGTCAGATGTCCCAGGATATGGACTAACTTCTGTAATTCTCCATTTGTGACCTCCTATAACAAAGGGATTCTCATTGTACATATACATATGCACCATTGTATCGATTCTTTGTCTTTGGTACCAGATTTTAAAGAAAATGTCAACATCTCCCTGCCAAATACAATACACATCAGCAGGACATCTATAATCTCTAATACTGTCTATCTGAAATGACAAATTCTGATTTACATAGTATCGGTGCTCTAACCTGAAGCCATCTGTAAAATCATTATCAAAATTTTTCGAACAGCTTTGTGTTGATAAGGAGATTAAAGCTATGCTGGCGACAATTAGCGCCGGTTTTAAAAATTTTAGCTTATTAAAGGTACTTTTCATATAGAATATTAATATTGTGAATTTTAGCAAGAGTAGATGATTGTAAGTGTAGATGATTTTTAGGTGTAAATCATTAGTAAGAGTAGATCAGGGGTGAATGCCAATTGTTCAGGTTAATATGAATTTTATTATAGCCCTGAACCCTTATCGGTTTAAGGTCAAATGTGTACTTCTTAGTAAAATAGGCAAGACACAGCTCCATGTTTTCAAATGTCACCCTCATATACCTCTGTATAGGGAGTGATTTTGCAATAATCTCAGAATCCACTAGGCCTACTTTCCACGTCATTCCACTGCAACCGCTTGCGGAGATTTCAATCTCAAGATTATCTCCCGATACAGATGCTTTATTTATGACATAGTGAGAAGATCCCTGTTCAAGAAACCGGGTGTAGCTAAGAACTGCCACACCCTCCTGCTCCTCCACCGGGGGAGCTGCCTGTTTAGTGCAGCTTATCGCAATAATTCCAAATACTCCAATCACAAACATCATTGCCAGTAATTTTGGAGTGACTCTGAATCTGCTTGGTTTTGTAAATCGGTTTTTCATAATTAAAACTGTTTACATGTCTATACGATATAAAGTTGCTTTTCGCTACACTGGCTAAACAAAAAACCCTCTGAAATTTCAGAGGGTTTTAATAATCGCGATTCAGTTTTGGTTGTTTCTGTCTATTTTGCAAAGACAAAATCTTTCAATTCACGCCTTACGCTTACCGGTTCTGGGTACTTATCTACATATCCTATCCGCGCTACAAATTGTATTCTGCCTTTTGTTGCAAGATACCTGTTTGCGTCACTCTCAAAGCCTGCCTCCTCAATCATCTGATTCATGGGGTGCATTCCTATCATCAAGTCACGGCATCTGAGGTTTATTCTCTGATATATCCTGCCTGTTTGAATCCAACTTTCCGGAGAGTCCTGGTTTTGGGTAATCAGAAGCCAACCTCCACAGTTTTGAACCTGATTACGGACATTGTCTATACCCTTATTCACAAAAGAGTCTTTCATTGAATCTTCCGGTTTGAACATGTGACTAACCATAACTCCTGCAAAACCGGTTATGCCCATACCTGCAGTCGTCAAACCATCTCTGTTCTCTTTAACAAGTTTGTTTGAAAAACGAATCCACTCTGCAAGCTCCTTTTTTGCATCATCCCTGTTGGACTGCTGTGAGTATGACTCAAGCGTCTTTTGGCTGATATAATTACACTGTGGCATTGAGGGTGAAATATAACTTACACAGCTATCTGTACCATCAAGCAAAACTTCAATATGCTCCTTTTTAATCTCGGTGTTTTTATATGGTGTGCGCAGAGTCATTCTCTTCTCAATTGAAGAGATATTGCCTTTGGAAGAATTGCTTTTCTGCAGCTTTACATTTACAAATAGGTGGCCCGAAGCATGGTCCTTGTAAATTTCGGTCATAGGGCTAAAGCCATAAAAGGCAGATGCCTGACAGAGGTTTTCTACAAATGCTCCAAGTGAGATGTAAAGGCCCCTTGAGGTTGGGTCAACAACTTTTAAATGTCTTGAAAAATCGGGTTTTACGAGTATTTCATTCTCTTTTTCACAGACTTCAACCATCCAGGGTTGAGTGTTGTGAGAATTGCCTGCAAATGAGGCATAAAATACAATTTTGCTAAGATCGGACTCCTGAGATCCGGGTGTCTTGGTGATACTTTTTCTTGTTGTAACGCAACTTGACAGCATAATAATTAGTAAAAATGAGGTTGTAATTAATTTGGTTATAGAAATCTGTTTCATAGATGAAATATAAATTTCGGCAAAAGTATAACCTCATTCACCATTAATACTTGATATATGTCAAATTATCAGATTGTACGTCTTATACGGCTCAGTGTCTCCTGAGTTATGCCAAGAAAAGAGGCGATGTATTGGAGAGGAATCTCTCTTACGTATTTGGGATAGCATTCAAGAAGTATTTTATACCTCATTTCGGCCGGTTGGTTTAAAACCAAAAAAAGATGCTCCTCATGTGCTAAAAGAACTTGCTCTGCCATTAAGCGCCCTACACGTTCAATGTTATGGTTGCCACTGTACAGGTCAAAGAGATCTCTCTTATCAATCTCCAACAGTTCTATATCATTCATTGCCTGAACATTTATCTTAGATCTCTTTTCAGTTAGGAAACTGGTGTAGGATGATATAAAACCGGGTGCAAAGAGGAAATCGCTTGTAATCTCCCTGCCCGCCTGATCTACATAGTAAAACCTGAAATAGCCCTCCTGATAAAAATAGATCTTATTGCAAAAATCGCCCTCTCTGACAAGCAACTCCTTTTTAAATAAAGATTTAGACCTCATCTTACTGAAAAAAGACAAGAACTCACTGTCGCTCAACGGGGTAATTGCAGATATATAATTTCTAAGGGCCTCCTCCATAACCATACAAAGTTAATAATAACTCAGTCTGGCACTAATTTTAACATGTCCGGATAATTTTTTTTCCCGTGCAATTAGTCTTACATAACTTTGGGTTTCAAAAAAACAATTGATGAGTTCGCGACCAACACTAGATTCCAGAATATCGGCAGATGAATTTAAGACAAACTACTGGCTTCTTGAAGAGCTGGTGACCTTTTGCAAATTGCATGGAATAAAGAGCTCCGGCGGCAAAATTGATATAGCAACAAGGATTGAGCAATATTTGAGAACAGGCTCAGTCAGCTCCAATAAAATTCCTGTAAAAAAACCAAAATCAAAATTTGATTGGGCCAACGAAACATTAACAGCTCAAACGATTATCACTGATAATTATAAAAACAGCGAAAATGTAAGAGCCTTTTTTAAAAAGCAGATAGGCGAGCACTTTAAGTTCAATACAGAGTTTATGAACTGGATGAAGGCAAATGCAGGGAAAAATCTAAGCGATGCAGCAGAAGCATGGAATCAGATAAGGCAAAAGCAAAAATCTCCTGATTATACACCTGAAATTGCTCCGCAGTTTGAATACAACAAATATATAAGAGACTTGTTGACAGACAATCCCGGGTTGACAATAAGAGAGGCAATTGCCTGTTGGAAAGAGAAGAGGTCTATGCCGGTTCCAAAAAAATACGATAAAGAGGACCTTAGGTTTATTTTGTAATAACCTTAGCTGCGTAAACTCCTCCGTCTGAACTACCGAAATAGATAATGTTTTTATCTACAGCTGGGGTTGAAAGGATAGCGCCTAAAGATTGTATCAAGCGCTCAGATTCAAGATAATCTTTACCATAAAGGTCAAATCCGGGTTTTAACTTACCGTCAGGACCAATAACGGTTGAATAATTTTCCCTGCTCCCTCTTGTCTGATATTCATACATGATTTCCCCCGTGTTAACATCAGCTCCCCTGAGAATACCATCAAAACAACCAAAGTAAACAAAATCATCTATTACAACAGCCGAACCATAAACCCTCATTGGAAGCGCAACCTTCCATAGTTTTTTACCTGAAATTTTGTCTAAGCACACAAATTCGTGAGTGTCCGATGTTCCGTAAAAAATCATCTTTTTATGAATCGTCGGAGTAGATATAACCCAACTCCCCTCTTTTAGGTTCCACACGCCTCTCCCTGTAAGTTTATTAACTGCGTAAATATTGTAATCTCTGCTCCCGAAATAAACAGTATTATCATCAACTGAAACTCCTTTCTGTATCTCTCCCTTTGGAAAATACCTGTCTCCAACAGTTCGGAAAGTCCAGATTAATTTACCCTCGTTTATACTCAACGCATAAAGATTTCCATTAAAGTCTCCAATATACAGAGTATCTCCATCAATTTCCGGAGTGGCGTGAATAATATCCTCTGCTTTAAATTTCCATTTAAGAATACCCGTTGTTTCGTCTACTGCATAAATATTATTATCGGCACTCCCCCAGAAAACCAACCCCTTTGCCAGCCTAGGTGAGGATAGGTAATAATCCCAAATATCTTTTGCCTTTTCTCCATTTGATGCAAAATTCCACTTTAATAAACCTGTATTTAAGTCAACTGCATAAAGGGTTCCATCTGTGCTGCTGAAATAGACATTTGAATCATTAACTGCCGGAGAAGAGTGCACTGCACCTTCGGTTTTGAACTTCCAAAGCACTTTTCCATCGGCTTTATCAAAAGCATATAAACAGCTGTCTCCACTTCCAACAACAACCCTCTCCCCTGCAATCGCAGGTGACGAATAGACTCTCCCACCTGTCTGAAACCTCCACACCGCCTCACTTTCCTGAGCAAATAATTGCCCATAAGGTGCTGCTGTCAGCAACAAGAGAATTAATATCCATCTCTTCATTTTACAATTGGTATTCATATAAATTTATAATTGACAATCTGTTTCAATAATATAATTACTTTTTAATTAACGGCAGCCGGGCTGTGTAGTAGCCGTCTTCAAGGTAAAAACTGGGGGTTTCGTGGCAGATTATGTCGTAGCGGCGTTTTATGTTTTTTTGACCCAGGCCGGTAGAGGTGAATTTTGATATCTTAGGCTGAAAATTGTTCTTTATAATGAGCTCGTCATTATGACTCTCTATTTGAATCAGCAATGGATTATCTTCGTTTACAATATTGTGTTTGATTGCATTTTCAAATATTACCTGCAAAGACAATGGAGGGAGCGAAAGCGAAAAATGCTTCTCAGATATGTTTTCTGAATACTTTAAACTGTTTCCATATCTTATCTGCTGTAAATAAAGGTAAGAGCGTATAAATGAGACCTCTTTATCCAGACTTGTCAAAGATTGCTCTATTGACTCCAGAACATATCTGTAGATATTTGAAAACTCTTCAATAAACAGTAATGCCTTTTCAGGGTCTCTTTTAAGCAGCCCCGACAATACATTAAGGCTGTTGAACATAAAGTGCTGGTTTATCTGGCTCTTGAGAATATCTAGCCTAATCTGTGCAATTTCGTCTCGCAACTTTGCCTCTTCAATTGTAGCTTTTTTATTCTCAACATAGAACATATATCCCTCAAGAGAGGATATGAAAACAAGGTTTGTTACAGAGTAGGTAACAGTACCTTTTAAAAGTGATAATTCCGCTCCTAATGTTCCATGTGAAAAGAATTTTACAATAAAAAAGACAATGAAGGTAATCAGGAATGATGTAAAAATTACAACAGCGGATTGAATGAAAATTCTAATAAGAGTCTTCTTTCCCCATGGGAAAAAGATGTTCAGATACTTAATTAAATATATTAGCGGAATCGCTACAATAAGGCTGGAAACAAATCCGGTAGCAGATCTTGATATCACAACATAGAGGAGCTCTCCCGGGCTGAAACTATCATATAGCCCTTGTAAATGGTTACTGACAATTATTCCGGTTTGTAATAAGATTGCTATAAAAACAAGGAATCCCGCAATATCCTTGTAGGTTGTAATGAGATGCCTTATAGTTGTATTATTTAACTGTCCATCCATTTCTTAAACTCTGCAGAACGATTTATGCTTACTATAGCATCAAGCTCATCTTCTATCATGGGATTTAGTGATATTTTAATTCTTCCCCTTGAATATGCAACCATATGTCCTATTGCTTTATGAGAGATTAGCAATTTCCTGTTAATTCTGAAAAACATTTCAGGATCAAACATTGTCTCTACCTTTTCAAGCGGGAAATCAATAGGGTATGAAGCTCCGGAAAATGTTCTTACATAAATACCTGAATCCACTGCATAGAAGTATGCAATATCTGAAACCTCAATCTTTTTATAATTTTGCCCTATCTGCAAAAGAATCCTCTCTTTGTACCGGCCCTCTTTTCTGTTAAGCATTTCAGAAAGTGCCGCAATATCAATTGCAAATGCCGTTTTAAGAGATTTAAACTTTTGAATACTCTCCTCAAGCTTTTTCTGGCTTATTGGCTTAAGAAGGTATGCAATACTGTTAAGATCAAATGCTTTAATTGCATACTGATCGTAGGTTGTAGTAAAAATAACGGGAGAGCTCACCTTTATCTCGTCAAAAATCGTAAAGCTCAACCCATCTGATAGTTGAATATCAAGAAATATAAGGTCAGCATTGTTTGCCTTAAGCCATTCTACCGATTCTGAGATTGAACCTAGCTTGGCAACAACCTTAACAGAGGGGTCAATTTCGTATAGCATCTCCTCTAATCTCTCTGCCGCCAAAACTTCGTCTTCAATAATAAGTACTCTCATAATAATTAATTTATTAGTGGTAAATTGGCAATAAAGTACCCCTCACTTTTGGTGAATTCAGGAAATTTATTGCAAACAAAGGCATATCTTTTGGTCAGGTTTTTTAAGCCCGTTCCTGTAGATAATTCGATGGAAACCTTTGGCATCAACTTGTTTTTAATAATCAAAGATTCATGGTCAGCAGATATTTCTATGAAAAGGCTGGCTTTTTCGTTGATTATATTGTGTTTAATTGCATTTTCCATTATTACTTGTAATGACAGGGGCGGAAGATTATAATCCATTAACTTCTCAGGAACATCAACTTTATATGAAAGCATTTCACCGTGACGTATTTTAAGTAAGTAGAGATAGCTTTCAACAAATTCAAGCTCCATTTTAAGTGTAACCAAGGGGCGCTCAATTGTCTCGGCAACATATCTGTAAACACTTGAAAAATCCTCTATAAACAGCTGTGCTTTGGCGGTATCTTTTCTAATAAGGCCGGAGAGGACATTTAGGCTGTTAAACATAAAGTGTGGGTTAATTTGGCTTTTTAGAACATCAAACTTAACCTGGTTAAGCTCATATTTAAGGCTCCCTGTAATAAGGCTGGATTTTCTGTTTTCATTAAAAAAAAGCCACGCCTCCAGAACGGTCATTAGCATTACATTTGCAACAACGACTATTATTCCGTTTATAATCAATACTTCTGTAAAATCCTCCTCATATTTATGAATGCAGTAGTTTGAGAAAAAAGTAGTAAGAGTAGATATAAGTATTGCAGAGATAATTGTAAAAGAGAGTTGTGTAGCTACCCTTTTTAATATGCTGTGCGACCACGGGATGGTTCTGTTAAGGTATCTTATGCATGAAATATTAAAAAGTACAATCACTGTTCCTGCGATTGCACTGATAGTTGTGTTTACAGTTAGTCTGGTAAAAAATTCCAGCCATGAGCATATCAATACATAACCGGTGTAATGGTTATATGAAAGGACAACAAGCTGGAGTACAAACGACGAAGTAACCAGAAGCATTAAAATGCTCCTGGCTGAAAAGGGTCTGAAATAGTCACTATTAAACAAACACCAAATTATTTCTTCAAATATATTTTAAAAATTCTTAATTATACCAATTCTTAGACCGATATATTTAAGATGTATATTATAGTCTTCCACTTCTGGTAGTGGTGAAGTTCCCGGAATAACCAATAATTCAACATCTCTTTTTAGCTGATGATATTTTACACTGCCGTTAATAGCCCAACCTTTTCCAAGGCTGTACTGTACAGTACCGGATGCATGCAGACCAAGACCATGACCGCTATCATAATAGAAGCCGTCAGCTGAGGAATTATGTGCACCTTCAACCTCAATGTGGTTGTAAATAGCACCCGCTCTCAAAGTATAAGAAAATCTACTCTCTTTTATTGCATTTTTGTACTGAAAACCATACATGTAACCCGTCTCTTCGAAGTCAAAAAACTCACTTCCGAATGTATTCCAACCCCAGCCTGCGAAAACACCAAAGCCCCTATAGGCATTAAACCCAATAATACCGTCTGCACCCATTCCTGTGTTCACCTTTATTCCTGCCGGTTTAGAGACCGCAATTGAGTGACCTCCGCCTAGCTCAATAGAAAACCTGTTTTTTAACGAATACTTTGAACAAGCCTCCTGCGAAAAACCCGCTACAGAAACTATGCTAAAAATTGCGATTAAAACTAGTACTTTAAATTTCATATTCTTTAATAATTTGAGGCGCAAAATTAGGTTCGGACAAGGTAGCATCTTAACAAAACCCTATGAAAGTGTATTAAATGTGCCCGAACGTGCGTTTTTGCGCCTCAAATGCGTTTTGATTAATTTAAAAAACCTTAAAAAAGCCTAATCTCACTCCAATGTAATTCAATGAGAGGTTACGGGGCATACTCACAATAACTTCCGATTCGGGCGTTCCGTCAGGCCAGATGACTTCTGGCAAAGTTGCACGTTTAGTAAACAGATGATACTTAACCGTACCATTCAAAAACCATCCTCTACCTATTGAGTAGTTAATACCTGACGAGGTATAAAAACCCTTAGAGTAATCGGTATCATGATAAAAATCATCTAAAACGCTCTCTTTCCGATCTGTTGCTTCAAGGTGATTCCAAAGCATACCAACTCTTAAGATTAGTTCAAACGGACTTTCTGCGGAGTTAATCTTGTATTGCAACCCGTACATCAGGCCACTCTCCCTGTAATTGAACAGCCCGTCTGACGAGAAGCTGTTGGTGCTCCAACCTCCAAAAAGGCCAACATTCGCATAAACATCCAGAGCTAAAACAGCGTCTAATCCCCTACCGTATTTTAGCCTGCTCCCTCCTAAATCTCCAATTGCGAATGATGGCCCCGAGGTCAATTCGGCAGAAAAGCTGCCGTTTGAGTTTTGGGAATGAAGTAATGTGAATGATAGTATGAATATTAAAAATATTATCAACCTTTTGCACATATGAAATCTCTCTCAACTTGTTAAATTATAGTCTATTTATTCTTTTACGCATCTCACCGAATTACCAGTTGCTTTGTACATACCGTTACGAGAAAATGAATAAGGAGAGGAACGAAAAATCTTAGCCATAACAGATACAGTGTCAACAGTCCAATAGTATCCGTGTGCCCCAATATTTCTGGACTCTCCGGAATATCTTATATATCCCGAGGCAGGCAAGAATACACTTTCAGAGGTATTAGACAAGTCATCACAGGCCATCCACCTACCTGGTAATCCGTCAACGCCTCCACCTCCTGCTTCAACTCCTATGCTATTTAATTGGCTTAATGCATGGAATTCATCCTGTGTTGGAACTCTCCAACCCTCCGGACACGGGTTATATTTAACAGCCATATCCCATTGTGCTTGAAAACTACTGCACCAATCGTAAGGATCTATGTAGCTAGAATAAAATGTGAAGCTACTATCAGGATCATTACCGGTGTCAAGATCAAGCATAATATTGTTGTGATTAGTTGTGCCATATGCCTGACCATATTTTCTATGCCATTGGTAGTATAGACCATATTTATTATTTTCATCATAACCTGCATTGACCGGAGCCCAGGTAACTCCTCCGATTGTTACCGGTTCTAGGTCAGAACCTTTTATTACCGGTGTCTCTGTGTTGTCTAGATCCACCAATATGGTGTATTTTTTTCCCCTTTGAAATGAGACACCTGATTTAACAATCTCTTTAAGTTCCCCATCTATCTCCAAGACTAAAGTCATCGCGTTCGGGGTATTCCACGGAAGAATAACCATATACGCCATTGGAGTAGTATTGAAATCGTTTGTTGGAGTTATTGGCGTTTCTAATGACAATACTACCTCACTTGAATAATCTGTAATTTCATTTATTATATAGGAGTTGCCTTGCGATGGCAGCTCTTGCGCCAGGTTAATTGTACCTGATTCAAACGCAAGAGGCAAGAGGCCACTAAGTTTTATCTTTGTTATTGACCCTGTCCCAGAATTCCTCCTAATTTTAAACTCAAGCACTGTGAAAACATGATTATATCTCAAAGAGATTGCAGCACCAGCTCCTGATACTCCCGGGTATTTTGCAGTGTGTGGCTTTGCAACAAGAAAATCAAGTGCGCTCAGGTGATTCATATTGTTACCGGCAGATTGTGTCTGGTTAGCCGGGAGTGATACCGGAACTGCTGTATGGGGAGGGGTACCAACAGCATAAGGGTAGTATGAGTAAAAATTATGCTCTCCGGCTCCCCAGAAGATAGAGCCACTAAACACCACCCTCTCTCCGCTACTCATCGCTGTAAGTGGCAAATTTTCAACTCCAGGATCTCCTCCTGAGGTAGTGCTCGCCTGGGGAGAAAAAACACCCACCTTGTCTATGTTTTCTACCCAAAGGGTTGTTAAACCATTTAGAGAGGTTTTGGTTACTGGATTATCGCTCCCACAAACAAAAGTAATTGAACCATCTTCAATAAGAATAACCTCCTTAATCTCATGCTTTACACATGATTGAAAAAAGACAGTTAACAGTAAAAGAAGAAAACGAGAATTTAAAAACCTAAGCATACTGTATAAAAAAGAGTGTAAATGGTAATGTTAACTGGCTGTAATTATAGTTCATCTCTCTGGTGTCTGATTAATTATTGTTTTACACATCTTAGAGAATAACCTCCAGCCCTATATCTTCCCGAGTCAACATATGGAGCTGTTGATTGTGAAAACAATAGTGCACTTGCTAAGTCTCCATTTGAAGTTGCTGTCCAGTACGCGCCCCATCCCTCACGCAATCCAGAATTTGCATTATGATCAATCATACCTGATGCAGGAAAAAACACACTCCCTGTTCTATCAGTAGAATGATTCCCTCCAAACCATCTGCCAGGTAAATTATTTACTCCCGATGACACCCATGTACTTCCTTGTAGAACTAATGATTCTATCTCTGCTTTTGTTGGCAACCTCCACCCGGTTGGACATGGATTTGACGTCCATGATGTTGGTTTTGTAGTATTGCAATCAAATGGATAGCTTGTTGGTTTGTAAAAAATATTGTCATTAGCAGCGTTGTTTACTGTTGAAATTGAAGCTGGCGAAGCAGTAGTTTGAGGTCCATAGTTCTGCCCCGCTCTTCTGGCCCACTGAAACATCAATCCATAAGGTGTAGCTCCGCTATATTTATTATTTACTGGGGCCCAGGTCACACCATTAACTTTAACCTCACTTAAACCTCCCCAATCAGGGGTTGTTTTAAAAGTGCACTCCTCCCCATATGTTACTCCTGAACTGTTGATTGCGTAGCATCGAAGGTAATAAACAGTATTTTCTGCAAGGCCATTAATCGTTACCTGAAAATCTCCCATACCACTTCCTGCAATAACTTTCGTTTTTGCAATTGTAGGATTTATTGCAATGTCATAAACTATTCCCTTTTCAGTTATTGATGTTGACCCGGATTCTTCTACAATTCCTCCAGTTTTTGCACTATTATGAATCACTTCAAATGGTTCTTGAGTTAATATAATAGGTAATATTTGTATTGTTTTTTTTACACATCTTATTGAAACTGCAAGCCCAGCTTTTTGAAAGGTTGTTGATGGATTCGTGATACTGGTAAAACTCATTACTCTTGCATAGCCGCCAGAGTGAGCTTGCATTGTAAAACACATTGCATTTGCACCTCTGCCGGTTCCTTTTCCATCTGTATTGCTTAAGTTTCCTGCAGCAGGGATAAAAATACAAGAATCCGCTCTTAAATCAGGATTGTTGTGGTGTTTGCCAAACCATCTGCCGGCTAGTCCGTCGACTCCAAGCGTTCCGGCATTTACCCATGTTGTACCACCACCTGATGATATTAATCCTGTAAACTCTGACTCATTGGGGACTCTCCAGCCAGGAGGACATGGGTTATATCTTTCAGAAGCATTCCAACCTTGCTGAATAGTATTTATCCAAGAATATGGCGAGTTTGAATTTGTAAAAAAAATATTGCGATTATCTTCCAGATTTCCAAAACCTACTGAAACAGGGCCTTGCATAGTCTCCTTTAATGGGGTCTCAATTATATCTACGCCGTGTCCATATTTTCTATGCCACTGATAATAAAGTCCATATTTTGTTGTCTCAGAATATCCGGCATTCACAGGAGCCCAAGTCACTCCGTTAATTGTCACCGGTTCAAGATCAGAGCCCTTTATTAAGGCAATTGATGCATTACCAACATCTGTTTGGATAACATATTTTTTTCCCCTCTCAAATGTTACATTGGTTTTAGAAATTTCGTAAAAAGAGCCCCCTACTTCAAATCCGATATTAATATCTCCTGTATGCTCCCCGGGCAAAATTACCATATAAACTTTAGGTGCCGTTTCAAACGAAACATCCCCCGGATTAATTGCTGAACTCAATTGAACTGTAGCAGAATTTGAAGTGTTAGTCATTCCATCTATTACATATGGGAATCCTGATGTAGGTACACTTTGTGCAAGATTTATTGTGCCACTTTCAAATGCTATTGGAGCAGTACCTCTTAAGCGAACTTGATTTATAGCACCAATCCCTGAGCTTCTTTTGATCTGAAATTCAATAATTGAAAAGAGGTGGTTGTACCTTAGCGAGACTGTTGCCGGAGTACCTGATGATCCCGGATATTTTGCCGTATATGGCTTTGCTACAAGAAAGTCAAGTGCACTTAGGTGATTCATGTTGTTGCCGGCAGATTGTGTCTGGTCAGCCGGGAGTGACACCGGAACTGCTGTATGGGGAGGAGTGCCTGCTGCGTATGGGTAGTATGAGTAAAAATTATGATCGCCGGTGTTCCAATAAACAGTTCCGCTGAACTGCGATCTTGCGCCGTTGCTTAGAGCGGTAAGTGGCTCGTTAACAACGCCGGGAGTTCCACCGATTGTTTTTGATGCCTGCGGTGAGAAGAGACCCACCTTATCGGTATTTGCCACCCATTCGGTTTGCAGTCCGTTAAGAGTGGTTTTGGTGACCGGGTTTGAATCTTCACATACAAACATTACTGTACCGTCATCAACTAGCACTGGCAATATTTCGTCTTTTATGCAAGAAGAAAATAATGCACAAAGAGCTACAATAATAGCTAAATGATATTTATAAAACCTCAGCTTAGACATATTTATTAATAATTCTCACAGCAAATGATGATTTCGACTTTATTTTTTTACACATCTGAGAGAAAGTCCGTAAGACTTGTTTGTATTTGGAATGAGAGTATTACTTGATGTAATTAATAAATAACTTGCCATAGTGGAATTTACTTCTGAAGTCCAATAGTGCCCTTCAATTCCCCTTTGTCCAATTCCAAAATTGGTGTCTCTAAGACCTGATGCAGGAAAGAAAACACTTCCAGCCCTATCTGTTGAATGGTTTCCCCCAAACCATCTACCCATTTGACCATGTGGTCCGCTAGCCCACGTACTTCCTGCGCTTATCAGAGATTGGAAATCAGCCACAGTCGGAACCCCCCATCCTATAGGGCATGGATTATATTCACTTGATGTTGACCAAGATGATTGCTTTGATGAACACCAGTCATATGAATTTGATGAGGAAGTTGGTGCATAGAAAATGTTTCGGTTAATATATTTATTCCCATTATCTAGTGTTGCTGTGCTCGCTTGTTTGGTAGGAGCCGGACTTTCGCTGTATGATTGCCCATATTTTCTATGCCATTGATATAGCAAACCGTGCTGATAATTTATATTATCATAGCCAGCATTCCATGGCGCCCAGGTAACTCCGTTTATTGTAACCTCTTGACCCCCGTAATTTTCAATATATGAATAAAACGGTGCAAACTTAAATTGATCGCTGTAGAATATCGTTCCTGCTGAATTTTTTGCATATGCTCTGACAAAATATGAAGTAAGCTCATTCAGGCCTGTCAGATCAACTATAAACTCCCCTATTCCCGCAGTTGGTGCAATAATTTTGTTTGTTGCCGGGTCTATTGCCGTTCCATAGAAAACTCCTCTCTCAGTTATTGGATGGCTTCCTTGATATTCGATATTACCTCCAACTTTTGCACCATCTAATTTAATTTCATAGGGCTTAATGGTATATAATAATGGGGCCGATTGAGGTGTTACATCTTTTACACATCTGATGGCATAGGCATTGCTCTTACCAATATAAGTAAGTGTAGGAGAGGATACAGATGATGTAAATATGACACAATCACCGCTTTTATTATTTGTACTACTCGTAGTTGATGCCCAATATCTAGCATATGAATCTAAGTTTGCTCTATTATTCCCTGTTGTTGAATTTTGACCAAAAATTCCTGTTACCGGCAAGAAAATTGCCGTTGTCGTTCTCAAATCTTCATTATTGTGATTTGGTCCTATCCATTTGCCTAACAAACCATCAACGCCACCTCCGGTAGGAGAAGGAATTGTTGTATTTCCGTATGTAAGTAGGGCACTATAATCACTTTTAGTAGGCACACGCCAACCATCCGGACAGGGATTGAACTTTCGTGATTGATTCCATTCGGTGTGTCTAATTGGCATCCAGTCATAAGGATCTGATGCGTGGCTTAAAAAAGTTTCTCTATATTTATCCAAAGCAGTTTCCTGATCAAGATCAATGCTCCACAAATCGTTGGCTCTTAACGCTGATGTTAGTGACAAGCCAAAACCATAATTTCTATGCCATTGAAAAAGCTCCCCCATCGGAAGAGTTTCGCTATAGCCTAAATTTACAGGTGACCATATAAGATTTCCAATTGTAACAGGCTCTAAATCTGATCCTTTGATGACCGGTATTTCTGCCCCTGCAGCATCAATTTTGATAACATATTTTTTCCCTCTCTCAAAAGTTACATCCGATTTTTTTACCTCTCTGAAAATGCTCCCGCTTTCAAGTCCAATTTTTAACTCACCAATATGAGTTCCAGGTAAGACAACCATATAAACTTTTGGAGTTGTTGAGTAATCGGTAGTGGGAGTAATCGCAGTGCCCAACGAAACTATAACAATATTGGATGTATTTGTCATTCCATCTATACCGTATGAGACTCCGGAAGCGGGAGTGTTTTGTGCCAGATTAATTGTGCCTGCCTCAAATGCTAACGGCACTTTCCCGTTCAATTTTACTTTCGAAATTGCTCCTGATCCGGTGCTTCTGATTATCTGAAATTCAATTATTGCAAACAGGTGATTATATCTTAGCGAGACCGTGGCTGGAGCGCCTGAGACGCCGGGGTATTTTGAAGTGTGTGGCTTTGCAACAAGAAAGTCAAGAGCGCCAAGGTGATCGCTGTTGTTTCCGAGCGATTGTGTCTGGTTTGCGGGAAGCGAGACTGGAACAGCTGTATGGGGTGGTGTGCCAACAGCATAGGGGTAGTATGAGTAAAAAATGTGATCGCCGGTGTTCCAGTAAACAGTTCCGCTGAACTGCGATCTTGCGCCGTTGCTGAGAGCAGTAAGGGGCTCGTTCACAACGCCTGGATTTCCTCCAATTGTTTTTGATGCCTGTGGGGAGAATATCCCAACCTTATCGGTATTTGCCACCCATTCGGTTTGCAGGCCGTTAAGAGTGGTTTTGGTGGCCGGTTGTGCGTCTTCACAAATAAACTGTACTGTGCCGTCATCAACAAGCAGCGGCATAACTTCGTCTTTTATACAAGAAAAAAGAGTTATGAATAAAACGACAACAATTAGTTTTGTTTTTACCATGTGATCACTACCTCCTGAAAGGTTTCAATATCCGATAATCTTATAACCTCAAGCCTTGCATCAGTAAGGCTTACTCCTTTAAATTTTAGCGTTATGTTGTATTGTGTATTGGCGTTTATATTATAACTTGATGTCAGGTTGTTTCCCAGGTAGAGTTTAAATGTCACATTTTCATTAACCCGACCATCGCTGCTAACACCCTCTCCCTTAATCTCAATCCAGGTAGATTTCTCAGGCGCATAGGTGGGTTTCTGTTGCTGTGAACCAACTGTTGCAATAACTCCTCTTATGTTTTCAGGCATATAGTAACTCACATTGCCAGTATATGCTCCAATTGAGTATGCCTCACCTGAAGCTCCGGTTTGAGAGCCTGTGGTTACAGGATAATCTACAACTGCAGGAGGAGTAAAAACTACGCTATTGAAAGGGTTTGAGATGTACGAAGAGGTGCTTGGCACATTTTTAAGCTGAACCGACGTAATTCTGAATCGAACCCCATCAATCACACTGCTGACATCCTCAGACGTGTAGGTTAAATTAACCCTTGCTCCTATCCTATAGAGCAGAACAGAGGAGTTTTTGTTTGGCACAGCACCTTCATAAGAGCCATACATTCTGAGACATTTGGTGGTACTTCCTGTGAACATTCCCGCCTCATCAGAGATTGAAAATGTTTTCTGCTTAAATTGTAAATATGTGTATGTATTCAGCGGTGCATTTGCCTCATTAAAAAGTTCGGAGTCAAATGTGTTTGCAATAAAGAGAACTCTGTGATTTGCCCCCTGGTTTAGAACAATTTGTAAATCAGCCAAATTACCTACCGATGCTTTATACTCGCTTCTAATAAGCACTGAAGCGTCTGTAGTTCCATCAAACTGCAATATCCATAAATTCATGACTACGCTCTCATTCACAGCCACCCCTGCCCTTGTAGAGATTGAGCCGAATTCGGTAGGAACAAAAGTGAAGTTAGTATTGACAGTTTTAGGGTTGCCATCAATCAAATTCTCTTTTTCACATCCTGTAAAAAACATTAATACTATAGCAAAGTATAACGCAATAAAAAAAAATTTCAAATGCATATTATAGATCTTTAACGCATCTTACGGAAATGCCAATAGTTTTTAATATTGTTGAAACATCCGAATAAGATGGTGTAATAATTAATCTGTAACGAACATCTAAATCGCCGCCTGTCGAAGTTGAATAGTGTCCGTGCATAGTTGGGATTCTGTTTCCAGATGCACCGAGAGTAGTGATTAGTCCACCTGTTGGAAAAAACACACTATTCGTTCTATCTGTACTATGATTTCCTCCATACCATCTACCCGGAAGGTTGTCAATTCCTCCCTCTCCAGGGTTAACCCAAGTTTCACCAGAAGATATTAATAATAACATTTCTTGTTGAGTAGGAATTCTCCAACCAGAAGGACAAGGATTGTAATTAGTTGACATATCCCAAATATTTTTATATTCGGTACACCAATCATATTGTGGAGCTGAGGCTGTATAGAATATATTCTTATTGACAATATCATTACCTGCATCTAAACTAACTTTAGAATTAATCAGGTTTGTTGTTCCATATCTCTGTCCATATTTTCTGTGCCATTGAAACAATAGTCCATATGGCTCGCTAACTGGGTCGTAGCCAACGTTCACAGGCGCCCAGAGAAGGCTGCCTATTTGTACCGGCTGCATTCCATACCAAAGGTCATCATAGCCGCTGCTCACTTCGTAATCAACCATATTCCACTCTGCCACTCCTGTGATATTAAGCGATTTGGGGCTTAGCTTAACGGTCAGAATGAACGCATTTCCCGGAGTAAGGTTAAGCGCTCCTGTGCCGGGGAATTTTGCGACATAGGTGCTTCCGTCAATTTCGAAAACAAATTCAATATCGTCTCTGTTTGTAATAGAGGTGGGAGCAAGAAGCATATGGAAGTTTCTTTGTGAGAAAAGTGTCGCAGGAATGATTCCGGGATCCGATGTCAGAGATATATTAGCACCTATGTTTGTTAAGGTTACACTTGACGCCATTGTTCCACCAACCAATTCACCATTTGAAAGCTTCATCCTCAAGTCATTAATCCCTTCTTTGTTCGCTCGAAAAAAATTATTTCCCGCAACGCTTTTCATCTCCATGCGAGTGATGTTTCCGGGGTTCTCGTAACCTGATTTGTAAAAGACGAATGCAATTAGAGATAGCGAATGATTCATCTTCAACTGGACTGTAGCGCTGCTGACATTAATTACAGTTCCTCCGGAAGGTTCCGTTCTATCCTGTGCGCACCAGAGGTAATCCGGAATAGAGTCCCTTTTGTGCTCTCTTGGAATATTTACCATTAGAACAGATGTTTCGCCCGTACCGGCAAAGTTCGCAGGATTGGAGGTGAAGGGATAATAAGCATATATTTTGGCATTATCTCCTTTAATAATAACCTCTTTTGTCTCCCCTGAGCCATTATCAACAATCCATGAGCCGGCCGGCTTAATAAGCCTCAGGTTTTCATACAGTCCATTCCCATCATAAAGCTGAGTTCCCAATTGGTTTGTTATCTGAATTCCTATCTCTTTTGTGGAGATATTGGAATCATCAACAAGAGATTTGGTTATATCTCCTATTGCCGGAGATATTTGCAATGCTACCATCTCCTTTACTAAACCCCTCTCTTTTGAGCAGGAGTTTAATATAAGAAGTGCAGTAATTGCAAATATGTTAAGGCAATATTTAACCATTTGGTTTGAATTGAGCGGTTAGCTATTCTTCTTTAGTTAATTACTACTTCTCCCTCGTGAGATGAATTCCATGGTGTAACTGTTACACTAATTACCTGCATTACAGTACCCGTAAGCTTAACAGTGTAAATGTACTGCTGTCCTGCTTCCCATGCCAATGACTCACTGCCGGTAAGTGACACATTATAGTCTTTTCCGTCAATGTTGAAGGTGAACCTAATGTTACTTTTTGGGGTAATAGTTGCAGGAACAAGAAGGAGGTAGCCGTTAACACTCGCCTTTAGACCGACAAGATCGGTAGTAACTGGTGTTGTGGTAAGAATTGAACCACTAATTCCAGTAACGGATAACTCTGCAGCTGGTTTACCCCCGATTATAGAGCCATCCAAGACTTTCATGTAAAGATCATTTATCGGATCATTCATTATCCTGAATGCAGGGCTGCCTGTGTTATCTTTAATAGTTATCGTGTTTATGGCACCTGCTCCATTATAGTTCTCTCCGAATATAACAAATGCCACCTGAGTCAGGGCGTGTTTCATGGTAAGCGCAACGCTAGGTTTAGAGCTGTTAATATTATCAGATCCTCCTTCTTGTGTCTTCTCCTGATAGCACCAAAGGAAATCTACCTGACTGGCCATTGTCTGAGTTGCTGGTATGTCAAGTTCTCTTTTGAGTGTATTAAATTCGCCAGTCTCAACTGCAGCAATTGCAATTTGCTCGGTAGGTGATGGTGCATATGCATAAATTTTTGCATTTTCGGCAGAGAGGTACAGCATATTTGACAGCGACCATAAGGTGCTTACGTCATTGTATCCTAGTGTGTACTTCGACCCATCTACAGCGTAACTTGTTTGCCCGTCATTCTTTGACACTTGAACCCTGATTGTTTCATCAATGATGTTAGCATCTGTAATTGTTGCCTTTGTGGCGGTCGCTCCAAAGTTAGGAGTGAGTGAGATGGGTGCTAATCTTTCAGAAGATAAAAATCTGTTTTTTGTACATCCCGAAAGTAACGCAAGTGCAAGAATTGAGATTGTAATTGTCTTTTTCATAGCATTAAGATTATTGAATAACCATATCTTCTCCTGAAATAGGCTCCCATTCTGTAATTGTTACAGAAGAGACAGTCAGTGAGGTTCCGGCAAGTTTAACTTTGTATATATATTGTTTTCCTTTTTCAAATGTTACCTGTGACCCATTATTAATACTGTATGTATTACCATCTATCACAAATGAAAACTTAAGTTCTCCGGATTGAATAACTCCGGTGGGTACTATTATTGTGCTAACACCGTAAGTATTTACCTGGGTTTTAAGAAGTGCAAGATTTGATGATGGGAACTCAGGATCGGTAGATGCGCTCTGAAGTGTAACAGGGGTAGGAGAGATGGTTCTTGTTACTTTTCCCTTTGTACCTCCTGTTATTGCACCGTCAGTAATATTCATCATTAAATCATTGTCAACATCTTTGTTTACAATAACATGATTTGTTGCCCCTGCATCTTCAATCGAAAATTCGCTCAACTCTCCTGATCCATTATAATTCTCTTTATAGACAAGAATTGAAACCTGAGCCAGTGCGTGGTTCATATTCAGGGTAATTGTGCTGTTTGTATTTGATACCGCATCTAAGGCGGTTACCACAGGAGTTGCATACATGTAATCTTCGGCCTGCACAAGCTGATCTACCGAAATGGGAATAGTGAAGAATTTTTGATTGTTATCTGTTAATGAGGTATAGGGATAATAGGCATAAACCTTTGCCTTTGCCGAGCTGAGGATATAACTTGAAGTTGAGGTCCACTCACCGCCTCCTATGAAGGTATATTCATTATTGGCTATTCCAGACTGAGCATAAACTGCATCGTCATCCAACCTCAACAGCTGAACACCCATTTTAGATCCGATTGGAAAAGTATTACCCTGAATAATTGACTTTGTATCTGAGTGCATTAAAAGGGGTGTTTTTACTTTTAACAGAGCAGGCTCCTTTGATGAGTGATCTGTTGGAGATTCATTCTCTGAAATCAAGTTTATCTTGCTACAGGAGATGATAAGCGTTATTACTGCCAATAAAGCAATTAATGTTTTTTTCATGATATTAATATTTTGTTTCTATTTCAAGGTCCTCTACAACTTTATATTCCCAGCTTACAATGTTGCTGTTAACAGACATATCGGCTGTCATAACATTAAATGTAATTACATAGGAGTAACCTGGTCTGAAGTTGTAGTTAAATTTCTCTCGTATTTTTACCGGTGGCAAACTAAGCGGAAACGTAGCAGGGATCTCTATTTCAAGATCATACTCTGCCTCTCCTGTTTTTGGGGCAAAACAAACCGGGCTATTCTCTTCTGAAATTATGACAGAGGGGTCGATTGGCCCTCGTGTTATTTTGCCGGTGTATATGTTCAGGTAGAATTTTTTACAGAAGCCGCTAATGCTAAAACTCTTTCTGTTAAAATCATGAAGCTCCTTTAAAGATGGATTGCGGCTGTCTTCAAACAGGAATTTAACCTTTGAAGTAAGGTGTTCATAATCTAGTTGTATTTTATTAATTACAGCTCCCTGTGTCCTGTTGGAATATTTTGCAGTTGCCCAAATAACGTCTGTATTGTGTTCAAATGCAATTGATTCTCCATTTAACTTATTGTCTCCGGTATATGGAGCGTAGGAATAAATGCTATACTCCTTTTGTTTGTCAAAATACAATTTGTCCCCATTTAAAACACCACCGGAATTTCTGAAAAACATATTCGTAACTACAGGAGTTCCAAATATTCCATTAACAGGAATGGTGCCTGTTTCGTGAACAAATATTCCGGTTACAAAGTCGGCCTGGTAACTTTCGAGATTTTCCGGTACGCCTGAGTCTAATATTTTTCCCACACGGAATTCCACCTTTGAGATATTTATAGAGTTCTCCAGAGCCTTTGTACACCCCAATGTCAAAAGTACTGACATCAGAAGTCCTGCTGTCATCACTTTAGCCAATATTGGAATTTTTGCTCCGTTTTTCATCTTAATTGTTCTATATATTTATTTTATCTTCAACAATAATCCACGATTTAACCGATGCGTTTAGCTCCATATTAACCCGGGAAATGTCAATGTAAATTACCAGCTTCTTCGAATAAATGTACTCTTCTTCCAGTTGATCAAACTCTAAAATTGTGTTCTGAACCTTCTGATTTTTATATACAAACTGAATTTCCAACTCTTTCTGTTCGGGGTCAATACCTAAGAGGCTGAATGAGCCGGTAAAATTGTTCTCCCGGCTAGCTTCAGCTGATATTGATGGGTTTATAATGGGATCGAAAATAGGCTGGTTATTATGGAACAGGAATCCCTTAGAGACTCCATTCTGTGTAATAATACACCTATCCAGCGAATCTTTTGCCCCCTCAATAATTAATTGATATTCTATGTTTTTGACTTGGTTTACTAGATTGATATTTAAAACATTTGGCGAGTTTGGCGCTACGTAATACTCTTTTACTGTAGAAGCAAAAACATTTCTGAGAGGATTGGCGGCTGCCATCATTGGTCCTTGAGAATTAAGAAGCAATCTTGCCTCCATGAATTTATCCATTGACCCGAATCTCACCCCTGATGCTGAAAGGTTTACGGTAATAAAATTGTATTTTCCTACTGAGATATTTAGTGTATCCTTATCTTTTACTGACCTTTTTGTCCTGACAAGGGAATCGTCCGAATAGATATAGGTTGTATATATTTCACCTGTTTTGCTTAATGTACTATCTGTACCACTCGTGTATCGCACCTCTACGGTATATTTATGCCAAACAGGAGAATAAACCTCCCGCTTGCTGCAACCGAAAAGGAGAGCAACACCCAAAAACAAGTATATACAAACGTTTATCTTCATCTTATTCAAGGTCGTTTATACCCTCCAAATCTGTAGCTTATGCTTATGTTGTAACTAGTAAGACCAAACTCGCCATTCTCAAGCGATTCCGATATGTAAAAGCTGCCGTTATTAACAACATATGTATCATATTTATCACTTCTGTATCCGGCTCTTAAGCCTGTTTCAAGTGTAATACCTCTGTAAAGCGGCAGGGAGTAACCAATGCTCAGGCCTCCTCCGACAAAACTTCCGGTCTTACCCTTTTCATCAACATTTACATCTCTTATGTCAAAGTCACCGTACAGTCCATAAAGCCCGAAGTAAGGTCCGTTAAAACTCTCTTTTTTACCTATATAGACTCTGTTTTCAATAACAGCTCCGCTCACTTTATACCATTTCTGAGAGTTAATGTCTGATTTATCAACGATTGGTGCTTTAAAACCCTCTGCACTAATGGAGAATCTTTTGGCATAAAAGAACTCGATAGAGAGGTTAAAGATTGGGTCTGTGATAGTGGAGGGAGGTACTATTCCTGCCAATCCCAACAAATTGGTTTTTATTGCCACGACCGGTTTGTATATTTGCTTTTCAGGCGGTGTATTAGCCGCTTGTGGCTGTGAATTAGCAGCTTGAGGCTGTGTGGTTGCCGTTTGTAATTGAGTGTTTGTCGCCTGTGAATATGCGATTGTCGGCTGTGACTGTGAGTTTACTGTTTGATATTGTGCGTTTGTCGCTTGATGTTGTGAGTTAACCCCTTCAGGCTGCGAACTCCCGTTTAACGGTTGCGAACTTCCGTTTACCGGATGTGAGCTTGCAGATACTTGCTGCGAGGTAATCTTATCAGATTGTGAATAAGTATTTGCCGATTGCGTAATTGTTGTTGCTTGCTGCGAGTAGATTCTCTCAGGCTGTGTGGTTGTTATCGCTTGTTGCGAATATGCTCTCTCGGGTTGTGAATTTGCTTGTGAGGAGTTGCCGTTCATATGTTGGCTCTGAAAATGCTCTACACGGGTCTGGGCATTACTGTTTTCAGTTTGACCGTTCACCTTAGCAGTTTGTGTGAACTTTTTCTCCAGTTCGCTTATTCTTGTAAGCAACTCTTCAACCCTTACGCTTTCGTTTGTTTCATTAGCGTTATTCCCATCAGGAAACATCTCCATCAACTTTTGTCTTTTATCTGTCTCGTAAGGGATCTCTCTGTAGTTTGCCATTGCATATATGAGCTCCTTATATGTAGGTTTAAGGGTGTAGAATATCTCCTGATTTTCAAAAGGCCTTACTGATTGTGGCCTGTATTCTACCCTTACTAAGTTTGCGGCAGATTCGTCGGTGCGTATAATAAAGGTGAATTGCAGATTATTAAGACCATGTCTTGTTTTCAGATAGGATCTGACTACGCTGCCCAGGACAGAGGCTCTGTTAACTGCATAAAAGTTCTCTTTTTGGTCTTGTCTCATGTATGCAATAATTGCCAAATGGGAAGATCCGTTCTGAATAGAACTTCTGTTGTATGAGACAAATTCATTTAGACCGACTATTTCCAAACGGTTATTATCATAACTCGCCTCAAGTACATTTGACCCTGCCGGAAACTTAAGTTCGAAGGTGATTCCGGGGTGCAGAAAACTCTGCGCCTGAGCCACAATCGAAAAGGCAATAAAAGCTCCAATAAGACAAGTATGTCTGAAATTAAATATCTTAACCTGCATTTAAACTCTGTTTGTATGTGTTAGTCGTTTCTTTATCTCTGTATTTCATAATTCTGTCCAGAGCACTCTCAATTTGTGCTTCAGCTGAATATCGGCAGTAGTAGAAAAAGTTGTTGTGACGAATAAATATGTCGCTCTCCCTGTTAAAACAAGACTCCTCTATAAGAAAAGAAACTTCGGGATTTTTCTTTATGAGCCTGTCAATAGCGTTTCTAACGGGCATCTCTTTGATCTCTTCATTTATAATAACTATGTCTGTTTTGGCCAGTCGCTCTGCAGCACCAGCAATAATGCCTTGTGCCGATGTCCTGATAACCATGAATGGATAATCGGCCAACACTCTTTCCAACGCACAACAACTTACTGGTTCATCCTCCACCACTAAAACTTTAATGCCTGTATCCTGATGACTGTTTGCACCGTACAGATTTCCTACCGGCAATTCAAATGAGATTACCTTATTATTGCTGTTTATCTTAAGGTACATGTGCCCTCCGATTTTTTTGGAAATCTTGTGACAAATAGCAAGGTTGATTCCGATTCCATCTTCAAACCTAAGTTTTGAAACTGCTGCATCAATATCCTCTTCAAAGCTTGATTTCTGTTCACCAAAATTGGCAAGCTGCTCTTCTGAGACAAGTACTTGAAGCGCCTCTTTGACCCCATCTTTGTAAACAATATTAAAAGAGAGAAACACCTGCCCCTCTTTATTCAGATAGAACGCGCTTAAAAGAAGGTGATTGAGGAATTTCTCAAGCTTAGGTTTATCTGAAAAAACAGTGATGCTCTGCTCTTCTGCCGTTGGGTTGCAGTTTATGCTAAACATCCTTTTGTTTCTGCCGAACTCTTTGGCGATTATGTCCTGCGACTTCTCTAAAAGAACAGAAACACTCACCTCTTCGAGAAATACATCGTTTTCGTAGTCCAATGAGTTTAGAGCTATCACCTTTTGAATTTTATCCAAAAGGAGTGAGCTGTTATTTTTTATAATTGCTGCAAAAGACTTTATGTCTTCGAGAGACTCCTCCTCAAGAATCAAATCCGTAAAACCAATAATGGCGTTAAGCGGAGTGTTGAGCTCGTGCGATATAGAGGATGTAACAACATTGGTCTCTGACAGCGATATACTATTTAGGTTCATCATTTGGGGACTATTGCGGTTTATGCAAAAGTATATTCATGCATTACCTTTATAAAGAGATGGGGAGTAAAGAAGCATACCGGCTGTCTGAGTGTGCGTATTTTCTTCCCGGAAGCGCAAAACCTCCGGTGCGAAACACGAAGCCAGATTGCTCTTATCAGAACAACCTGGCCTACTAACCAAATTACAACAAACTTTTGCTGAGCCACAAATGTATTCCAACAAATAATTACAATAAAAAGATATTGTGCCAACTATGCAGGATTGCCTGCCGAACGCGCTATAAAGGCCTCTCTGTATGAAAATGTTGTATCCTGACTTAATCCTCCATAACCAACTCCCAATTAAGGTGTCAACTTCATAATATCATACCTTAATGTTATATTTGTGGAATGAAAGCATATTTAGATTTACTCAAACATATTATGGAGAACGGTTCGCTCAAAAGCGACCGCACCGGTACCGGAACAAAAAGTGTTTTTGGTTACCAGATGAGATTCTCTCTTGAGGAGGGGTTCCCGGTTCTCACAACTAAAAAGTTGCATTTGAGGTCGATAATTCACGAACTCCTTTGGTTCATAAACGGCGACACCAACATAAAATACCTTAATGAAAATGGCGTAACAATCTGGGATGAATGGGCAGACAAGAGTGGAAACCTTGGTCCGGTTTACGGGCATCAGTGGCGCTCCTGGGAGAGTTCTGACGGAAGAACAATCGACCAGCTGAACAATCTAATAGAGGGCATCAAAAGAAATCCAGATTCTCGCCGCCATATTATATCTGCCTGGAATCCGGGCGATATTGAGAAAATGGCCCTTCCTCCATGCCATGCAATGTTCCAGTTTTATGTAGCCAATGGCCGCCTTAGCTGCCAACTCTACCAGAGGAGCGCCGATGTTTTTCTGGGAGTTCCATTCAATATTGCCTCTTACGCGCTTTTTACAATGATGGTAGCTCAGGTATGTGATTTGAAGCCGGGAGATTTTGTGCACACATTCGGTGATGCGCACATCTACACAAACCACTTTGAACAAGCTGCTTTGCAGCTCACCCGCCAAACACGCCCTCTGCCTGTCATGAAAATTAACCCTGCTGTTAAATCAATTTTTGACTTCAAATACGATGATTTCACCCTGGAAGGTTACGATCCGCACCCTGCAATAAAAGCTCCAATAGCGGTTTAGGTTATTCCAATCAAGAACAACAGGCTTTACAGCCTTGCAAAAATGAGGATTTAAGTACATTACATTCAATATTATCGCATTAACAAATTCGCTATAATAGTAATGAATTCAATATATTAAGAGAAAAGGTTAATAATAAAATGAATAAACCCGGCGAAAAAAAATATACCCTATCGGTAATTGTAGCAGTGGCTGAAAACGGCGCTATCGGTAAAGAGAACCGTTTGCTGTGGCACATCTCAGAAGACCTTAAATACTTTAAGCGCACTACTCAGGGATGCCCGGTAATAATGGGTCATAAGACTTGGCTCTCAATAGGAAAACCGCTTCCCGGCAGAAGAAATATGGTGCTCAGCAGGTCGCTCATAAAGTCGCAAGAAGCAATACACGAGATTTCAAATTTGGAAATTCATGACAACCGCCACATTATTCCCGGTGCAGAACTGTACGCCTCACTCGAAGATGCATTAACCGATATTCATACATCTCCTTATGAGATCTTCATAATTGGAGGTGGCGAGGTTTACAGGCAAGCACTCCCATTGGCCGACAAGCTCTACCTTACAAAAGTTCATCTGACGGTCAATGATGCCGACACATTTTTCCCCGAAATTGACCCCGCTCAATGGAAAGAGGTATTTCGCGAATTTCACCAACAAGGCGAACGCTTCGAACATCCATTTGAATTTATTGTTTACGAAAGAGTTCGAAACTAGGTCTTGCCCAAACATTCTGGCATCTAGCTCAACCTCCTATATTTTACATCAATAACTTTCCTCTACCTCCGCCTACTTTGGATTAGAAATATTTTCCAGCGTTGAACAAACGGGGACCTTTTCTGTTATACTACTAAATGATAATCTTAACAAAGAGAGTTAATATGAGAAATATTATAGTAGCGGTATTGATTATGGCTTTGCCACTGATTGTAGCAGCCGAAGACCGCACAGATAACAATTATTCAAAAACACAAAAGAATATGAAAACATTAAATAAATTCGAATTTCCACAACTTCCATACGCTTACGATGCGCTTGAGCCATTCATTGACAAAATGACTATGGAGATACACTACAGCAAACACCACAAGGCATATTTTGACAACTTTGTAGCCGCTATAAAAGGGACAGAAATGGAGTCAAAAACAATTGAGGAGATCTTTGCTAACATGAGCAAATACCCTGTCGGGGTAAGAAATAACGGAGGAGGTTTTTACAACCACGTGATTTACTGGGAGAACATGAAGGTAAACGGAGGTAAGGCTTCGGCAAAACTTGAGGCAGCTATTGTGAAGAAATTCGGGTCTATGGATGAGTTCAAGAAGCAGTTTTCTGATGCAGGAAAGACTCGCTTTGGCAGTGGCTGGGCATGGCTTAGTGTTGATGAGAAGGGCGAACTCTTTGTTTCATCGACCGCTAACCAGGACAACCCATTGATGGATGTTGCCGATAAGAAAGGTATGCCAATACTTGGAATGGATGTGTGGGAGCACGCCTACTACCTGAAATACCAGAACAAGCGTCCGGACTACATAGAAGCTTTCTGGAGTGTTATCAACTGGGATGTGGTTTCTAAGCGTTACGAACAACTTGCAAAATAATCTCCGCGCCAGTTTGTGGTAACCACTTAAATGTGTGTGAATTAAAAATGAGCCAATTTTTTAAATTTGGCTCTTTTTTTATGTGCAAAATAAGTCTCCGCGCCACTTTTGGACAACTGCTTGAAATTCTGCTATATACAAATTAGACTTTCTCCAAAAAAACCATTTATTACAAAAGTCTGTTTTGGAACACCCTCTTAATCAACAATATGTCCAAAAGTGGCGCGGAGAATTTTTGGCGTGGTGCCTGGAGGTGGCGTGGTGTATAGCTGGCCTGGGTGCTTACCGGATGAGGTCGGTGACGCTTTCTACATGGTGGATCATGGTGGCGGTAAGGTTGCTAGTAGCGGTAAGGTTGCTAGTAGCGGCCAGGCAGTGCGTTAGGAGGGTGCTGTTACGTGGCGCATGGCGGTGGCGTGGCGCCTGGCGGTGAAGCGCTGTTTAGCAAGCCTGCGTAATTAGCTGATGAGATCGTCGAAGATGTCGGAGACGCTCTCTTCGTGGTGGATCATGGTGGCGGCCTGGCCTATTTCGAGTTCGCCTTGTGTAAGGTCGCCTTCGAAGATGCCCTTTTTGGCACGGCCCTTTCCGAGAAGGTCACGGAGCTCTTCGGCTGAGGCTCCGCGGGTTTCGGCCTGGGCAACGGCATCAGAGAAGTCGTTTTGGACAAGCCTTACCGGAGCCAGTTGTTTGAGAAGAAGCCGGGTGCCACCCTCAGGTAGGCCGCGGCACAACTCTTTGAATGATTCATGAGCAGAACTCTCTTTGCAAAGGGCAAAGCGTGTACCTATCTGCACCCCCTCTGCTCCAAGGGCAAAGGCAGCATTATAGCTTGCCCGCGACGAGACTCCTCCTGCTGCAATTAACGGGATTGTGATTGCTTCTCGAACAGCTGGTATCAGGCAAAACGTTGTAGTCTCCTCCCTTCCGTTGTGACCTCCCGCCTCAAACCCTTCGGCAACCACTGCATCTACTCCCGCCTCCTGACACTTGACCGCAAAGGCTGTGCTCGAAACTACATGAACCACAATTATACCTCTCTCTTTAAGATACGAAGCCCATTTTTTTGGACTACCGGCAGAGGTAAATACCACCGGAACCCTCTCTTGGGTTATAACATCAATTATCTGCTCAATCTCCGGGTAGAGAAGTGGAACATTCACCCCGAAAGTTTTCCCGGGCAATAGAGCCTCCCGGCAGCTGCGTATATGATGCCTCAAGTTGTCGGGATGCATCGATCCTGCCCCTATCAGGCCAAGACCTCCGGCATTACTTACTGCAGAGGCCAGTCTCCAGCCGCTGCACCAAATCATACCACCCTGTACTATGGGATACTCAATCCCAAAAAGTTTGCAAATTCTATTTTCCATAACGATACAAAAATAATGATAAAACCAGCATTTATATATCTTTGTGTTAAAACTTAGATTATGGCAAATATAGAAAGAGATGGCTTTGGCAGCCGCTTTGGAGTCCTGGTAGCAGTGGCCGGTTCGGCAGTTGGATTAGGCAACTTATGGCGATTCCCCTATATGGTTGGCAATAACGGAGGTGCCGCATTCATAATTCTCTATCTAGTATTTGTCATCCTTCTCTGCCTGCCTATAATGTTTTCGGAGTTTGTTATTGGGAGGAGGACTCAGTCTAATGCTTTTGGAGCCATCAAGAAGATTGCGCCTAAATCGGGCTGGTTGTCCATCGGAGTTATCAGCGTTGTTGCCTCAATTTGCATAATGTCTTTTTACAGCGTAGTGGGAGGCTGGACCCTTGAATACATTTTCAAATCATTCTCCTCCGATTTCCTCACCTCTGACAGTTCGTCGCTCGCAAACCAGTTTTCGGGATTCTCCCAATCCTCTTTTTTGCCGGTGGCCATGCACCTGCTGTTTCTGACATTATCCGCCCTGATAGTGGTAGCCGGAGTCAAGAACGGAATAGAAAAATATTCAAAAATATTAATGCCAATGCTTTTTGTGCTGGTATTGTTGCTGGCAATAAGATCACTGACCCTTGACGGAGCCGGAGCCGGTGTTAAGTTTCTTTTGTACCCCGACTTCTCAAAGATTACCGGAGAGACAATGCTTGCCGCTCTCGGACAGGCCTTTTTCTCACTTAGCCTGGGCATGGGATGTATAATCACATACGGCTCATATGTCAACAGGAAGGAAAATCTTTTTAAGATCTCATTTATGTCGGCATTTGCCGATACGGGGTTTGCAATACTGGCAGGACTTGCCGTGATGCCGGCAGTTTTCGCATTCGGTATCTCTCCGGGACAAGGGCCAAGCCTCGTATTCATTACCCTGCCACAGATTTTCGCACAGATGCCTTTTGGCAATGTAATTTCAATCGCATTTTTCTTTATTCTGCTAATTGCAGCAATAACATCAGCAATTTCACTTCTGGAGGTAGTGGTTGCATACTTTACAGAGGAGCTTAAGATGACCAGGAAAGTAGCTGTTGTAGTTACTTTTGTGATTATCGGAATCTTTGGAACGTTCAGCTCTCTTTCACAGGGTCCGCTGAGCGATATAACAATTTTCGGCAAAACATTTTTCGACCTCTTTGACTACGCATCTTCAAATGTGCTGCTTCCGGTAGGAGGCCTTCTGGTTGTACTATTTGTCGGATGGAGGATGAAAAGAGCCGATGTTCTGGACGAACTTACCAGCGGAGGGACAGTCGCTTTAAGAAAGTCCCTCTTTAACGGAATTATGCTGGTAATTAAATTTTTAGCCCCAATTGCAATCTCAATCGTCTTGCTAAACAGTATTTTCTGATAAACAATATTGTCACACCTAACGCTGACAACGCTTAAGGTATCTTGCAAGTTTCTTGACCTTAGGGCCTGTGTACTCTATAGGGTCAGAATCCTGTTCATACCTATGGGGAATGTAGTGAAATATTGTTGCAACTGCATAGTTTTCGTCTTTTGTCATTATAACATCAAGTCTGCCACTGCCGTTATCACTGAAGTACATTACGAGTGAATTATCACCAAGCTCACCATGAAGAACGCTCTCCAGTGCGCTTTTACTCTCTCTGTCAAAGAAGTATGACTCACGTTTCACAGGACTCCCCGTTACTGTGTACACCTCATGTTTACGTTTGAAAAAGAATATCAGAGCCGCTGCAATTAAAACAATCACAGTTGTTGAGTAATCTTTAAGAATTAGTGCCACCCCTGAAATAATTACCATAGTGATTGTAAGTACGAGTATCTTTACATTTATCCTTTTAACTATTAGATTTTCCATTATTTATATTCAATTTTTTATTAATTAATGTGACCTTACAGAGATCTCACTGTTGATCTGCCGTAATGTTCAGGCAAGTTCATACAGGAGAACCCTTCCGGGCAGATTACCCGGAGACTCTATAAAAAATTGAAAATGGCTATATGATTATCTCCCTCAGAAGGTAAACAAACTTGTTGTTACTATATGAGAATGTAAGAATTTGTCTCTCTTTTCGGGTTATGATCGAGTGGGCAAACACCCTTTTTAATGAATTTTCGCGAATTTCTGAGTATTGAAGAGTTTTGCCAAGCCTGATATTTACTCCTGAGCTGCTCCAAGGAGAGCTGCTTCGCGCAGTTACTCCGGGCAGAGAAACTGTTCCATCATGGACAATCGCCATAAAGGGAGAGGCTTCCGGCATTGAAAAGGTGAAAGCATATTCAGTTTCGCTCTCGTTTTCTATTACTGTTACAGGTTCTAAAGCAGGTTTTGATTCGAGTTTGGCAGATCTGCTATTATCAGAGGTAGCGCCGGTAGAGCTAAAAAGCAAAACCCCGCACAATACAGCGGTTAACAGCGCTGTAAAGCAAATTTTTATTATTCCCCTGACGTTTTTCAATTCTCTTTTAATTCTAATCAATCCCTACTCTCTATTCAAATGTGGCGCAAAGGTAATTATTGTTTTGATGGTACTCTTTTCTGCAATATTTCCTTAACAACAACCCCTATTAATAACAAAATAAGTATGCCCGATGCGATTCTTGAGTAGAGCTCTCCTTTGGTGAAGGATTCAGGTTTGAATTCAAACTCTACCGTATGGCTGCCTTCAGGAAGTTTGAGCCCCCTGAGGGTGTAGTTTGCTCTGAATATTGGCAACTCTTCACCATCAACAAATGCTCTCCAGCCTGCAGGGTAGTAAATTTCGCTGAAAAGGGCAACTCTGCTGCTGTTTGAATTGTACTGATAGGTTATTTTGTTTGGAGAGTATGATGTTAGCACTATAAGCTCGTCACTTGCCAGAGTATCCTGTGAGTAACCCTCAATTAACGAGGCATAGCTGTTGTTAACCACCGCATTGGATCTTATATCAAACTCCTCGTCTGCCTCAGCAGCGTTTAGCATCTTTATTTCACGGGTGTTTGTCTCAACAACTTTTACATCTGTAACAAACCACGCATTGCCCATGGCGTTTGTATTGATGAGCGGCGGGCTCTCAGAAGATATTACAATATATCTGGTATTGAGCATATTCAGGACAGGATAATTGCCTAAACTGTTTTGTGCCTCATCAATTGTGCGACTCTCCTTTAAATCGGTTGCAATTTGTTGCATCTCACGGAAGAGGTGGTTGTCTATCATGTCCTGATACCTCTGCAATTTTGCAGGGCTGTAACCTCCAATTGTTTTGTGGTGGTAGCTAATGTGTGAGTCGTTGAAAGGGCTCTCAATACTCAGGTCAAGCACTCTGTAGTTAGGATCTTTATCCTCCAGAATAAGTTTGTCAACGGTTCTTAGTGCATATTGGTTTTCAAAGTCACGACGTTTTACAAAATGGTCATCGTTGAGGTACCTCTTTCCAACCATCCACAGATCTGCAACAAAAATCAAGGCAATTATCCCATACATTAAACCCTTTTTGATTTTGCCCTTATAGCCAAACCATATTACAGCAGCGCCGGCAAGAATGAACATAATTGAACGGAAAGCATCTGCTCTTAAAAGCGACATTCTGTCATTGATCAAAGGTTCGTGCAAGGCCTGTGGAAGACGCGCATCGGCAGCAGAGACGAATGATCCTGCAAGCGAAGGAATTATTGCAAACACCAGCGAAAGGCCGGCGGTAATTGCAAGTGAAATTGCAAATGCCCTCTTGAGACTCTTTTCCGGATACTCCTTTTTGAGCACTCTGTCCAATACAATTATTGCGAGCAGTGGTATTGTAATCTGAAGTATTACCAGAACCATGGAGACAGTTCTGAATTTACTGTACATTGGAATGTACTTGAAGAAGAACTCTGTCACAAAAAGTAGGTTAGAACCCCACGAAAGCATCACAGCCAACAGAGAGACGCCGGCCACCCACCATCTTAGCGGACCTTTTATTAGAATGAGTCCTAGGACAAACAGAAACATAGAGAGAGCCCCCACATACATTGGTCCTGCCGTGAATGGCTGAGGCCCCCAGTAGAGTGGAAGTTGTTTGATTACCTGTTCTGCTCCCGAATAACCTCCATCCTTTAGAGCCTGGTAGGTGTGCGATTTTCTTGACAATTCACCACCCGACGAGCCTCCGTTAAAATTGGGAATCATTAGGTTAGGCATCTCTTCAAGGCTATATGACCAGTTGGTTGCATAGGAGATATCCAGCCCCTTTTGATCTTTACCCTCCTCCTGAGCCAGCTCCGAACCTCCCCTCATTGTAAATTTGGAGTACTCGTAAGTAGGCCACAAATGGTTTACATTGGCAGCAATTCCCAGAAGCCCTGCAACAAGAAGCATTGCAGAGACAGATATGAATTTTTTGAAGTACCCCTCTTTAATAGCCGTATAGAGTTGGGCGATTGCCAGAGCAAGTATTATCATGGCCAGATAGTAGGTAATCTGGGGGTGATTGGCCTTAATCTGAAAACTGAGGGCAAAGGCAAAGAGTACAGAGCCAAGAAGCGCCTTTTTATTGTAAGCATATACAACGGCAGCAATAACCCACGGCATAAAGGCAATCGCCACCATCTTTGAGTTGTGCCCAACCTGAATTATCTGCAGGTTGTACGAGCAAAAAGTAACGGCAAAGGCCCCGATAGCTGAAAGCCACGGGTTGATTCCAAATGCCAAAAACATAAGGAAGGCTCCCGCCAGACTTATCAGAAGATATGCCGGGGGACGTGTTCCCGAAATCTTGGTTATGAGTTTGTAAAAGTAGTCGGTGTAGTCACCATCGTAGATAACTGAGATTGTAGTAGCAGGCATTCCCGAAAACATTGAGTTTGTCCACAACGCAGGGTCTTCATCCGGATTGGCCTTGTTGTACTCAATAATCTCGTTTGCCATGCCTCTCCAGGCAGCAATGTCACTCTGATTTACAACCTTGTTCTGTAACACCTGAGGTGTAAAGAGGTATGCCGTAACCGCAAATAGCAGCACGGGTATCAAATATTGCTTGTATCTCTTTAAAAACTCCTTCATATCACCAATAATTTATTGTCCTGCTGTAATTTCATCAAGTATCCGTGCAATCTGCCCGGTTAAATTTTTTCTTGAATACTTCTCAATATTTGCCCCCTTTGCAAAAGAGGAGCCATCTTTATAAAGCCTGTAAGCCTCATCAATCCACTCCGCAACACCTCTTTTATCCTCAAAATCGAACATTTTACCTGCACCGCTCTCCTCCAGGGCAATATCCATATCACCACCCTTTGGGCCAAAGCCAAGAATTGCTCTGCCGGCGGCAAGATACTCAAAAAACTTCCCTGTCATTATACCCTTAGACTCCGGCTCACGGCCGCCCGAAAGCAATAAAACCCGAGCCTTTCGTTGCCATAAAACCACCTGATTGTGCGGCATATAATCCATCAAAATCAAATTGCCTCTAAGCCCGTTTTTATAAATATCCTCAAGAATTGATTTGTCAATATTGCCAATGAGTCTGATTTTTAACTCTTTTGCAAAAACCTTGCTCTTTTTTGCCCTCTCTCCTAAAACCCTCCACAAAACAGAAGGATTTTGAGTTTGTACAAAAAGACCTGTATAGGTCAAGGTAAAATTAATTTCTGCTTCGGGCTCCTTCTCTTTAAAATCATCCTTATCAAACCCGTTTGTAACCACAAATACTCTCTCCTGCCCAAGCTCTCTAAGCTCAGAGGCAATCGTATTTGTAACGGTAACAACCGCATTTGCACCTGTCACAACACGTCTCTCCAGCTTCTCGTGAACTCCCTTAACGAAAGGGGTATGTCTGAGATATTTAAAATTATAAATTTTAGTCCACGGATCCCTGAAATCGGCAAGCCACGGAATCCCCGTAGCCAGAGATACCTTTTGTGCAATCAGATGCATAGAGTGAGGAGGTCCGGTACTTACAATGGCATCAACAGGATTCTCCTGAAGATACTTTTTAAGAAACTTAACTGACGGAGGGACCCACAATATTTTTGGATCGGGAATGAATATATTACTTCTGATAAAGAGAGAGAGCCTCTCTTTAAACGAAACCCTGAAAGAGCCGGAGCCGGGACTACTTATAAATCCCGGCTTTATAGCCCCCTTTTTCTTTCCTGTAAAGAGCCTGTAAAGCGAATATGGCTCGGTAATCTTCCTCTTTATAACCTCCACCCCTGCAGGAATTTCACTGCACAGCGACCTGTCCTCCGCCATAAACTCAGGGTTTTCGGGGGTATATATCACCGGTTCGTATCCGAACTCCCTTAGGTACTTGGTAAACTTAAGCCACCGCTGTACTCCGGAACCTCCAAAAGGAGGCCAGTAATAGGTTATAATGAGTACTTTTTTCAATTTTTACAAAACAGAATATTACGTTTTATCTGATTGACTAGGTGCTATTTGATATAAATATCGTACAGCGCCCTTATAACATCACCCTGAATAACAGTAAACCCATCTTTGTAAACAGGGTCGCATCCATTGGTCATCATTACAAAGCCGAATTTTTTGTTTGGTTCAAAGAACATAGCGCTGTAAAGACCGTATGCCGAACCTGTATGGCCAACCATCATCTCACCCGGTATAAGGTTCCCTGCGTGTCTTAAAGCAAGGCAGTAGCTGTTTAGCTCACCTGTCTCAATAACAGGAGTCTGCATAAGTTTTGCACTCTCCTCAGACATAACCCTTACACCATTTTCACCCACACCGTAATTCATATGCATTATCATATAGCGAGCAAGGTCGTATGCCGAGGTTTTCATTCCTCCGGTTGGAGAGAATAGCGGAGTGCTGTAACCCATGACATAACCGGAATCAATATCTTTGGCTCTGCTCAGGTAGGCAGCAGGCTGAGCTTTGAATACCTTTTCTGCCCCCGCTGTTGTGTCAACAGGCTCTTTACTGTAAAGAGGCACATATAGGGCAGCATCAAGAGAATCAACATTGAAACTTGCAATAAGACCTAGCGGGTTTATTACAGTCTCTTTTATAAGGTTATCAAAACGAATCCCCGAATATTTTTCGATAATAGCGCCTAGCGTATTGAAGCCAAGGTTGCAGTATTCATATTTAGAACCCGGCTCATAGTCATTATAACTCTTCGCATAATCGGGATTTTTATCAGGATTAATCACATCAAGACTAAAGTAACCACCTGCATCATTCATGCTTGAAGTATGCGAAAGCAACAACTTAACTGTTATAGGAACATCCGGGTATTTTGGGTTTCTAACAGTGAAGCCCACCAGATTACTAACATCGTCATCAAGATTAAAGAGGCCTTTCTCAACAAGAGTCATAAGGGCAGTAGTAGTGAAAGATTTTGAAATTGAGGCGATTCTAAAGATATCCTCCTTTACAAGCGGAGTCTGCTCCTCAAGGTTTTTGTAACCGAAAGAGTTGCTGTAAATAATCTTCCCGTCCTTAACAACGGCAACTGCAAGACCAACCGCGCCGGTACTATCCATAATTTTGCCAATCTGCTCCTCTACCTGTCTCTCTTTTGACTGAAAACTGCAGGCTGTCACTATTGTAGCGACAGTTATAAATGCAGCAATGTTTCGGAAAAATCTCTGTTTTTTCATATGAGGTTAAATTTAGGGGACATTTTACAAAGATAGGGTTTTGAAACAAAATATATCTATTTTTGTAGGAATGAACTCCGGTAAAAAAATAGCAGAGACCCCTTTAATGAAGCAGTATCTGGCCATAAAGGCCAAGTACCCTGACGCCGTTTTGTTGTTTCGTGTAGGCGACTTTTACGAGACCTTTAGCGAGGATGCAATAATTGCCTCAAAAGTACTGGGAATAGTACTTACAAAAAGGGCTAACGGTGCCGCCTCTCATGTAGAGCTGGCAGGTTTTCCGCACCACTCAATAGACAGCTATCTGCCTAAGCTGGTAAGGGCCGGCTATAAAGTGGCAATCTGCGACCAGCTGGAAGATCCCAAACTCACCAAAACCATTGTGAAGAGAGGCATAACCGAACTGGTTACACCCGGAGTTGCATATAACGATCAACTACTCTCGAACAACGAAAACAACTACCTCTGCGCCGTAAGCTTCAGAGGAGAAAATGGAGGAATTGCATTTCTTGATATATCTACCGGCACATTTCGCGTTGCTGCCGGCTCACTTGAATACATCGAACTTCTGCTTGCGAGCATGTCTCCAAAGGAGGTTCTTGTAGAGAGGGGGTTCAGAAAAGGGTTTGAGGAGAGGTTTGGGAAAGATTATTACATAACCCCCATGGATGAGTGGGCATTTGTTCAGGAGGCCTCTTACGAAAAGCTTAAGGAGCATTTTGGAACAATGTCATTAAAGGGTTTTGGAGTTGAGGAGATGCCACTGGCGGTAACGGCAGCCGGTGCAATTCTTTTCTACCTGGAGCTGACCCGTCACGAAGGACTTGGCCACTTGTGCTCAATCTCCCGAATTGACGAGGGTGAGTATGTCTGGATAGACAAATTCACATTCAGAAACCTTGAGGTGTTCGCCAGCAACCGTGAGGAGGCTGTATCTCTATTCAAAACCATAGAGAGATGTGCAAACCCGATGGGTTCAAGAACTCTCAGGAACTGGCTTGCAATGCCGCTGAAAGATATAAACCAACTTAACATAAGGCACAGCATAGTTGAAACACTTTTCAATGACAGCCCTTTAAGAGATTCCTTAAGAAAATTGCTGCATGAAACAGGCGATCTGGAGAGGGTTGTATCAAAGGCTGCCGCAGGCAGAATTACTCCTCGCGAGATGACAATGCTCAGGCGGGGTCTGCAGCAGATTAACCCAATCAGAGAACTGTGCACAAATTCAGCATCGTCGCACCTCAAATCGTTTGCAGAGTCACTTGACAACTGTCCGGAACTCATGGAGAGGCTCTCCTCAGAGCTTCTTCCCGACCCCGCCGGCCTGATTGGAAAAGGTGATGTAATTTCGGCAGGGGTAAGTCAGGAGTTGGATTCGCTGCGGGACATAGCCCGACACGGCAAGCAGATATTGGCATCCATTCAGGAGAGGGAGACTCAGCGCACAGGAATCAGTTCACTAAAAATAAGCTTCAATAACGTTTTCGGCTACTACCTTGAGGTAAGAAACACACATAAGGATAAGGTCCCGCAGGACTGGATACGAAAACAGACCCTTGTGAGCGCCGAAAGGTATATAACTCAGGAACTCAAAGAGTACGAAGAGAAGATATTGGGCGCAGAGGAGAAGATACTCATTCTGGAACAGACCCTCTTCAACAACTTAATAGCAGCCATACAGCAAAACATTCCGGCCATTCAGCAAAACGCGGCCATACTTGCCCGTCTTGACTGCCTCGCAGGTTTTGCGCTGGTTTCAAAGGAGAACAACTACTTTCGCCCCCAGCTCAATACCGGCACTGCCATTGACATTAAAGACGGAAGGCACCCTGTTATCGAAAAACTAATGCCTCCCGGAGAGGAGTATGTGGCAAACGACATATTCCTTGACAATGATAATCAACAGATTATAATATTAACCGGACCAAACATGGCCGGTAAAAGCGCCCTTCTAAGACAAACAGCCCTCATTGTACTTATGGCTCAGGCAGGGTGCTTCGTTCCCGCAGAGAGCGCCTCAATCGGCATAGTTGATAAAATATTCACACGGGTAGGTGCATCCGACAATATTAGCCGCGGAGAGAGTACATTTATGACAGAGATGCTCGAAACATCTACAATTCTGCACAATCTATCAACAAGATCACTAATTTTGCTCGATGAAATAGGCCGGGGAACAAGCACATACGACGGAATGTCAATCGCATGGGCAATTGTCGAGTACATACACGAACACCCTGAATATAAGGCAAAAACCCTGTTCGCAACCCATTATCATGAGCTGAACGACCTTGAAGGGAAGTTCCCTAGGGTAAAAAATTGGCATATTTCTGTAAAAGAGGTTGGTAAAAATGTTATATTTCTGAGAAAATTGTGCAGAGGAGGGGTAGAGCACAGTTTTGGAATCCATGTGGCGAGGATGGCGGGCATGCCAAAGGAGGTTGTCACCAGAGCCGACAGAATTTTAAAGCAGCTGGAGAGTTCGGGTGCAACCGAGGGCAAAAGGGGTAAAAGGGCAACAGTAAATGAAGATGCAGTTCAACTATCATTCTTCAAACTTGACGACCCTCTTTTGATAGAGTTAAGAGATGAACTACGAGATATGGATATTAACACCCTCTCACCGCTTGACGCATTTGATAAATTGAGAAACTTAAAAAAGAGATTGGGTCTTTAAGGAGGATATATGGCAAGTTATTACAGAAGAATCCAGATGATTTTCAAACTTATGATCGAGAGCATATCGTTTGCTTTCGGTTCACTTAAAGGTGACAAGTTCAGGACATTTTTGTCGCTGTTTGGTGTGACCATAGGTATATTTTCCATCGTTACAGTTTTTACCGCCATTGATGCCCTTCAGAGCAATGTCGAAAGAGGACTTAACAGCTTTGGCTCTACAACGGTTTACGTACAGGAGCTTCCTTTTGCACCCGAAGAGGGTGAAGAGTACAAATGGTGGGAGTTTCGCACCAGACCTACTCCAAAATACGAAGAGTATCTGTTTCTTAAAGCAAACTCAAAAACACTGGAATCCGTTGCTTTTGTAACCTTTACAAATCTCTCTGTAAAATATCGCCGAAACACCTTTACCGGAGGCTTCATAACTGCCCCTACTTTTGAGTGGGATAAAGTGGCAAATGTTGAGATCGAAACCGGAAGATACTTTTCTATGTCAGAGACTCAGTCCTCAATTCCTGTGGCAATTATTGGATATGAAGTTGCAGAGAACCTCTTTAAAGGAGAAGACCCTATTAACAAAATCATAAAGCTGGGAAACAGCAATACAAGAGTTATTGGTGTTATGAGAAAATCCGGAGAAAGCATTGTAAACATATTCGATACAGACAACTCTGTTTTGGTCCCTTATAGTTATGCCGGCACACTCTTTAATGTAAAGCGCTCCTCTGCAATGATATGCCTCAAACCTCAGGATAATATATCCCGAGACGAATTTATTCAGGAGATGAGGCAGTTGATGAGAGCCGTAAGAAGACTCAAACCAAAGCAAAAAGATAATTTCGCCCTTAACGAAATGACATTCCTGCTCAACTCAACAAAAGAGATTTTTGGCGGAATAAACCTAGCCGGATGGATAATCGGAGGATTCTCAATACTGATCGGAGGTTTCGGAATTGCAAACATCATGTTTGTTTCGGTAAAAGAGCGCACAAACCTAATTGGGATTCAGAAAGCACTGGGGGCTAAAAAATATACAATTCTTACTCAGTTTCTGGCTGAGGCAGCGGTACTGGCATTAGCCGGCGGAGCTGTGGGAATACTGTTTGTTTCACTTCTTGTGCTTGCAGTGGGCAGTAACGACTCCTTTCCTATGCAATTGAGTGCATATAATATTATCAGAGGACTCTTAATCTCGTCTGTGATTGGTATTGTATCGGGCTTCCTTCCTGCATATACCGCAGCCAACCTCAACCCTGTTGATGCTATAAACTCTAAGTAGTTTGAGTCTCTTTTAGGTAGTTTGGGTCTCTTTGAGTGAGTTAACAATTAGCGTAAGCTCTACAAACTCCTCAACAGAGAGCTGTTCAGGTCTTTTGGCAAAGAGATAACTCTCAGGTAAAACTAAACCACCAATAAGCGGCTTGAGAGAGTTTCTTATGGTCTTGCGCCTTTGGTTGAAAGAGGTCTTTATTACAGCCTTGAAAAGAGCCTCGTCACACCCCAAAGACTCTCTTGAATTTCTCCTCAGTCTGATAACAGCCGATTTAACCTTAGGCGGCGGAATAAACTCATTCTCATCAACAGTAAAAAGATACTCAATTGAATACCATGCCTGTAGCAAAACAGATAGTATGCCGTAAGCCTTTTTGCCCGGAGGAGAGGCCAACCTTTCGGCCACCTCTTTCTGCACCATTCCCACAACCTGCGGAACCCTCCCTTTATAGTCAAGAACCTTGAAGAAAATCTGCGAAGAGATGTTGTAAGGGAAATTCCCTATCACCATAAACTCTCCTTTAAATATATCATCAAGTTCCATTCTAAGAAAATCATCCTCGAAAAGTGAACTCTCGAGTGCAGGATAGTGAATTTTTAGGAACTCTACCGACTCAGAATCAATCTCAACCAGCTTAAGGTTTATTGCAGGTTCGTTGGCTAGAAACTGAGTAAGAACGCCGGTTCCGGGGCCTACCTCAATTACATCAATCTTGTTATTCTCATTATAATCAGATAGCACCAGCGAATCCACAATGCGCTTCGCAATTTTGGGGTCTTTTAGAAAATGCTGACCCAACGCCTTTTTTGCCCTTACATACATGGTGCAAAGGTATAAAAATAAATGAGCAGCCTCACCGGCAGATGGTCACTTACTCCTCCGTTGTATCGCGGCCCGATATATGTCCTTTTAGGCTTCAATCCGGTAAATGCTTTATCTCTCTCAAGCAAATAGGGGGCCTTGAAGATTGAAAAATGAGAAACATCGGTAAAGAGGGGCTCATCACTACACAAAAGATTTTCTGAGATAAGAATCTGATCTATAAGCTCCCACACACCCCGGTACTTGATGGTTCCCTCCCTGTTTTCATGACGGCGGCCGGCAAGATTTATCAATCTGGGAAACAATTTCATGGTTTCTGAATCGGGAGTATCGTTAAAATCACCTGCCACAATAATATTTGCTCTGCTGTTTACATCAAGCAAAGAGTCACACACCCTTTTCAACGCATAAGCAGCTGCCTCCCTGGCCGGCCGCGACAATTTTTCACCCCCGAATTTTGATGGCCAGTGGTTAATAAAAATATGTAGCGTGTCCAGATTATCAACTACCCCTTTGGTATAAAGAATATCTCTCGTTTTTCTTGTAGTATCTGGCAGAGCAACCTCTATAAACCTTGTTGAAAGCGGCCTGAATATATCCCTTCTGTAAAGCAAAGCAACATCAATTCCCCTGATATCCGGCGAATCTTTGTGAATTATACCGTACCTCGCAAAACTAAGAGGCGAATCATATATGAGAGAGTTAAGGACATATCTGTTCTCAACCTCCGCCACCCCGACAAACAGAGGGAAACTCCCCTCTCCCATATCCATAATAGTTTTGGCAATTGCATCCCTCTTGACAACAAACCTCCTCCGCCCCCATCTCATCTTACCAAAGGCAGAAAATTCTTGTAGAGCACTCCTCTCTTCTGATTGAACACTTCCAACCTCCGATTTAGTATCAAAAAAATTTTCAAGATTCCAGAAGACAAAATAACTGCCCCGAAATCCTCCACTACCGGTTGAACTATCTCTCTGCTGCCCCGATAGTACGGGAAACAAAAGAGTAATTGCTGCTATTGTCAATAAAAGTCGTTTAGTTTTCACGTTAAAGACAGTTTAAGTTTCGGAGAAAAAACGCCGGAGAGAATTGTTGTTTATAACAGGGTAAAATTAATATCCAATCAGAAAACAAGTAGACCTCTGTTGTCACAATTATCTGATTTTAAACACATTTTATTCAATTATAGAATTATCCCCCTTTTTTTGTTAATTTCGCACCCTCAAATAATAATACTTTTATAAAATGGCACTTCAATGCGGAATAGTGGGGCTCCCAAACGTTGGTAAATCGACACTTTTTAATTGCATCAGCTCAGGGAAAGCCCAGTCTGCAAACTTCCCCTTCTGCACTATAGAACCAAACATAGGATCAACAATAGTTCCTGACGAAAGGCTCCAGGTACTGGAAAAGCTTGTAAAACCCCAAAGGGTTATTCCTGCAACCGTTGAGATTGTAGATATTGCAGGGCTTGTAAAGGGCGCTAGTAAAGGAGAGGGACTTGGAAATCAATTTCTTGGAAATATCCGTGAAACCGATGCCATTTTACATGTACTCAGATGTTTTGACGACCCCAACATAGTTCACGTTGACGGATCTGTAAACCCTGTAAGGGACAAAGAGATAATTGATACAGAACTTCAGATTAAAGACCTTGATACAGTTGAAAGCCGCATTTCCAAAGTGCACAAACAGGCACAAACAGGTGGTGACAAAAACGCAAAGAGGATGTACGAAATCCTGGTTAAGATTAAGGATGCTCTTGTTCAGGGAAAATCTGCAAGAACAGTTATTTTTGACAATGCCGAAGATGCAAAAATGGCAAAAGAGCTCTTCCTGCTCACCAATAAACCTGTTATGTATGTCTGCAATGTAGATGAGGCATCTGCAAAAAATGGCAATAAATATGTAGAGATGGTTAAAGAGGCAATAAAGGACGAAGATGCTCAGTTGCTGGTAGTGGCAGCCAAAATCGAGTCTGAAATTGCAGAACTTGAAAGCTTTGAAGAGAGGGAGATGTTTCTATCAGAACTTGGCCTTGACTCATCAGGCGTTTCACGACTTATCCGCTCAGCTTATGCACTTTTAAACCTTGAAACCTACTTCACAGCAGGGATACAGGAGGTTCGCGCCTGGACATTTGTAAGAGGAATCAAAGCCCCTCAGTCTGCCGGAATTATCCATACCGATTTCGAAAAGGGATTTATCCGCGCAGAGGTTATCAAATATAACGATTACGTTAAATATGGCAGCGAAGCCGCCTGCAAAGATGCCGGTAAAATGGCTGTTGAGGGCAAAGAGTACGTTGTTCAGGATGGCGACATTATGCATTTCCGCTTTAATGTATAATCATACAACGCTTTAGATTTAAAAAAATAAAAAATATTCAGGTCGTTTCCCGGCCTGATTTTTTTATGCTCAAACTTTCGTAACTACAAGTATCCATTAATGGTTTTAGCGATTTGCTGCAGTGTAATTATTCACATAATCAGCATTTTGTCAGCATTTTGTCAGCATTTTGTCAGCAAATTTATCAATCTTTTTTATTATGTTTGGCAAAATATCTGTCAGTAAGCATAATAAGCAGATTTGCTGACACAATGGTTAAATAGTGAAAATGCTTTTAGTCCTGCAAACTAAAAAACCGTTTTGAATTTAACCAACAAAACCAACCCTCTGCAAAGGAAACGGATTTATTAACTTAATAAACAAAACGGCATACAAAGGTATATATATTATTGCTAATTCAATATTCATTGAATTTTATAAGCTCCTGCTTAAAGCGAGTCTTTGTCTCGTTAACGCTTATTATTTTACAGGCATCTGCGTTAATATGCTACATTATGAAAGTGTTCTTTATATTTAATAATATCAATGTTATGTTAAAAAAAATAATAGTATTCTTTTTTATACTTACAAGCTCGTTTGTATTAATGACAACTAACAATATTATAGCTCAAGAGCCCCCAGTAGATGATACAGATGAAGCAGATGGGGGCATGCTACCTGGTGCTGTAATAACTTGTAGCGCTGGCAATTCCGGTCACTGTTTCCGTATTTTTCTAACTGGGTCAATTTTTGATCCATGTCCATTTTCTTGTATTTACACAGGCAACCCTTCAGATCATTGTAGCTTAGCGCTTTTTAGATTACAGTACGGACACCTATGTTAATGCTAAATTATGAAAGTATTTTTATATTAAAAATCTAATATTATCAATGTTATGTTAAACAAAAAAATAATAATCTTCTTTTTAATACTTACAAGCTCGTTTGTATTAATGACTACAAACAATATGATCGCTCAAGAGCCCCCAGCTGATGATACAGATGAAGCAGAAGGGGGTATGCTACCCGGTGCTGAAATAACTTGTAGTGCTGGTAATTCCGGTCGTTGTTTCTATATTTTCCCAACTGGTTCTCTTTTTGACCCATGTCCATTTGATTGCGTTTTTTCAGGCAATCCCTCAGATAATTGTAGCAGAGTAATTGTAATATTACTTAACTTATGTCAACCTGGAGTAATGGGATAATTTTTAAAAAATATTTTTATTAAACAGTAGTGACCCGTTTTCGCTAGATTAAACCATATATGCTGATTAAATCTTAACATCTTGCGACAATATTATTAAAATGCTTTTAATTTTTCATAACGATATCAAAGAAAAACCAAGAATCAAGTAAAAACTTTAATCGAATAATTTATGTTCTATATATCTTAATACGAATTAAGCTAATGAATTGTCATAAATACTGGAAACAATTGATTTTGCAATTGCCCTATAGTATCTATATATATTTAGATAATACTCAGCAAACTCGTTCCATTTTAATCAACTTAAACGGGCACTAATGCTATGAAATACATAATAATTAAATCAGTACTGATTCTTAACCTACTTTTTGCATATGGGTGCAAGAGTCATACAAATAATATTTTAGAAAATGATCTTATCCCGATTGAATTGGATAACATTAAAGATTCCTTATCATTTTTTGATATCTTTTCAAAGATTGAGATAATACCATTAGAAACTTCAAACCTCTCTTTACTAAGTCAAATGAATTTTGTTAAAGTTGTTCCATACGAGGATTTCATTTATATTCTTGATAGTAAACAACATTTAATACAAAAATATGACTCAGGTGGGAAATATATCTCAACAATTAATAAAAGAGGGCGTGGACCAGGAGAGTACTCGCTTCTTAGCGATTTTGGAATAAATCGACATAACAGAACCATAGAACTACTATGTCCAACCGGCACACTTTATCGCTATACCATAGACGATGCTGATTTCGTCGATTCATTCAATCTTAAAGATAGCACAAAGTCCACTCATCTGTTTGAGCGTCTTTCTGATGATTACTATGTTTTTTTTTCAATATTTAACGATAAAAAGCTTATATATTATTCTACAAAAGAAAATAAAGTGGTTAAAACAGACTATACTCTACCCGATTATATTTTAATAAAAAGCACCTTAAAATTCGCTATGTCTCCATTTGTTAGGTTCAACGATACAGTTCGTTTTTATGAGGGACACAATGGAAATATTTATTCAATTGATACTTCATCTCTCTCAATTTTTGCAAAGTACTTGTGGGATTTTGGCAAGTACAGTTTTAAATTGTCAGAAGTGCCAAAAAACGAGAACGATATTTATTATTATCGTTTGGGTAACACAATTTCTTTTAAATACGCTTCAAGCTTTCTATTGTGCACAGAATCTGATAGGTTTGTAATCTCAAATTTCAATTTCAGGGGAAGAATAATGACCTTAGCTTTTGATAAAATTTTGGATAAAACACATGTGTTTCACAAAACAAAAGAAGGGGTTCAAGTTTTTTCAGGGTATTCCTATAAAGAATTTCATTATCTCTGCATTCCCCCAAAATATTTAAGTCAATTTGTAAATAAATCTATCCTAAGTAGTAGTCAACAAATTGCATTATCAACCATCAACATAGATGATAACTATGTTATTTTAAAATACACTTATAAGTAATATCATGAAAATCAACAAAATATTCTTTATTACACTATTAGTAAATCTATCCATTTCTATACTTTCTTTTGTTGCAATAGCCACTAAGATTAATCGAGTTAATACCAACGAATTATCAACAGATCGTCTGCAATTCACAAGCCATTTATATGTGTCCATAACTAACGATAATTTTTTTTATAGTAATTCAAAGCTTGACAACTATATTGCATATCACAAAATACATGATAGCAATGTATTAATTGTACGCTATTCTCAGATGGATTGCAGAAGTTGCATAGATTTTATAACCAGTAAAATTTCTTTCTTTTTCCCAAACTATAATAATACACCTCAAATAGTGTTTATGGTTTCCGATGTAACTTCTGGTCACGCTCCAAATCTAAATAATATAATAATTTTAGATAAAAATGAACATCCAAACATTCCAGCAGATGAATTTAGATCTCCTTATTTAATGATATACCAACATGGGGTTATAAAGCATCTTTTTATACCAAGTACCGACAACCCTGATGTATTTGAAACATACATCCAGTCAATTAAATCGAGATATTTCCAAACATAAAATTTATCTCTTTTAATTACCTTGATTGATGTTAGCGAAACTCGTGATTTTATGTAATTTAATCCAATATGACCAATAACCTTTCAATAACATTATCAATTGCTCTTCTGATGCTCATTGCAACCCCTCTTGCATCATTTGCCCAGGATGTAAACGGGATGAAACTGGCCGAGGATAAGCATTATTAAAGCGTTCCGTATAGGTTTATTGGAAAGAAAGTGACGATGCTATACACTCAAAATGAAGTGGAGATTTATTATCGTTATGAAAGAATAGCTCTACATCAATGAAACCGACAGCTCTACGGAAACACAACGGAGTATTGAGTTTTTCTGCACGTGCAGGTAAAGAGAGGCTCAACAACGCCTGCAGGCGCGCAATTCAATATGGAGACTTCGGATACCAGACAATAAAAACAATCCTTGAAAAGGGACTAGATTTTAACAATGAAGTTCTATGGCATGGCTAAGGCAGATGGTCCTAGTAACGTGAGATCCCAAAGATAGAAAGGCAGGATCTCTTAGAAAAAACAGAAAAATATATTTGATGAAGATCTTGAAAACGAGTAAAAATTTATAAGTTTGTATAAAAGCAAATTAGCCCTGGAAATTGTTGTTTTTATGAGAGATCCCGGAGAGTGGTCAATTTAAAACAGCAGGGGTGGTCAATTTAGCCAGCATATGCAGATAATCTTAAAAAATCATTGGAAAGGGACTGTGAAACCTTTCCTGATAAAGAGTTTAAATTTTTCAAACTGGTCTTTGATTTAATTTTAGAAATTAAAGCACAATAATGCTTTAACTAACAATTGGAGAGAAACTTACATTTGATAAGAATATAACATATGGAATCCGAGACAAACCGCATAGAATACAAACAGCAACTTACAGATGATTTAGAAAAGGAAGCCATTGCTTTTCTAAACTATCAGGAGGGAGGTGTCATATACATTGGAATCCACAAATCTGGAACAGTAGTTGGTGTTTCTGATATTGATGGCGATACGCTCAAAATTAAAGACCGTTTGAAAAACAACATTATGCCGTCTTGTATGGGACTGTTCGATGTTGTAGTAGAGAATATCGAATCGAAAGACGTGATTAAAATCACTCTTGCCAGTGGAACGGAAAAGCCTTACTATATCAAAAAACTTGGTATGTCAGAAAAAGGTACATTTATCCGTGTAGGAACGGCAGCCGAACCGATGCCAGTAAGGGTGATAGAATCTCTGTTTGCGAAACGCACTCGAAATTCTATAGGTAAAATCAAGTCGCCGAATCAGAATCTAACATTTGAACAGCTTAAGATTTACTATGAAGGCGTAAACAAAACGCTGAATCAACAATTTTCGGCTAATCTCGAATTGCTTACTGCAGATGGACAATATAACTATGTTGCTTACCTATTGGCTGATATAAATGGGATTTCTATAAAACTCGCAAAATATGATGGGCTTGATAGGGTTGATTTAATGGAAAACAACGAATATGGGTATTGTTCATTAGTAAAAGCCACAAAACAAGTATTAGATAAGATTGAAGTTGAAAATAAGACGCTTGCAAAGATTACTCCCAAAGAGCGGGAAGAGAAAAGGCTTTGGAATCCTGTTGCTTTACGTGAAGCTGTAATCAATGCAATGGTTCATAACGATTATACTTCGGAAATTCCTCCTAAATTTGAGTTCTTTGATGATAGAATTGAGATTACTTCATTTGGAAGTCTCCCGCAAGGAATGACAGAAAAAGAATTCTTTGAGGGTTATTCTGTTCCTCGTAATAAAGAACTAATGCGAGTATTTCGGGATTTGGAACTGGTTGAACATTTAGGATCTGGCGTTCCTCGTATTTTAAAAAGCTATGGAAAAGAGTGTTTTAAGTTTACCGAGAACTTTCTACGAATGACTTTCCCTGGATCCGAGCAAGTTACCGAGCAAGTTACCGAGCAAGTTACCGAGCAAGTTACCGAGCAAGTTACCGAGCAAGTCAAAGAACTAGTTAATGTATTGGATAAAGAAATGGATAGGCAAGAAATTCAGGATAAATTAGGACTTGCTCATAGAGAAAATTTTCGATCCAACTATCTAAAGCCCGCATTAGAACAAGGTTTTGTTGAAATGACTATACCTGATAAGCCTAGTAGCAGTTTGCAAAAATATCGCTTGACTATATTAGGGAAGCAACTGAAAGGGAAACTGTGAAAATCCTTTTGCTAAGCCAAACAAAATCACGATCTTTACCTCATCGTTAAAGCGATTGTAAACTCTTCTTTTTATACCCGAATTTCTCGTGGACAGATCTTGGACAACGACAAAAAAGTATAAGTTAAAGTACTGAAAATAAAATGGGTTAAAGGAACGAGTCAGTTCCGTCAACATTAAAATGAATAATTTTCTTGGAGAATGAAACTGGCCGAGTTTTATAATTATAGCAATATTTTAAAAATAGGTTATGAAAAAGCCTCGTTTACCTTTCTATTTTTTGTGGGTAATCTTTGTCTTGATTAGCTGCAATAGGCTTGAAAATGAGACAATACAGACAATTGTACCACTGAAAACCACAACTTATACCGATGATTTTTCATTATTTGTGGACACATTAATCTTTATCCCGGTACAAAGTAGCTCTGGAGATATTATATCTGTGGTATCTAAGATCTTAATTGATAATAATGATAACTTTATTTTAAAAGACGAAATCCTAGGCATTCAAGTTATTGATGAAACCGGACAATATATCGGAAGTATCGGCAATAAAGGGCGCGGACCAGGCGAATATACCGATATTACTGATATGTGCATAACCCCTGATGGTGAGTACATCTGGCTCCTCCATTCAAGCGGTGTATCAAAATATAAAATAAGTGACGGCAAGTTTGTTTTAAAGATAAATTTTGAACAGGTTAATTACGACGCAATTTGTGCGTCCGATAATGGAGGTTTTTACCTGTTCTCTTCAAATCCTCCTGACGAATCTAATTTTGAAGAGCATTTTTATGCTCTTACTCAATTTGACAACAATGGAGTGAAGATTAGAGAATTCTTACCTAGGAAAGACTTTGTATTTACTCAGGGAATATTTACTCAGTCATATGACAAGTCAACGATTATGAGACCTCAGGAGGGCGATAATATTGCTTATAAAATCGGAAAAGATATCATTCCATTTTTAAAAATTGATTTTCAACAACAAGCAATTCCGCTTAAGTATATTTTTAATAATGGTGGCGATTTATTTGAGGGGATGAAAAACTATTTATTTTCGGATTACTATAAGCTCCCGATACATATTCATGATACAAAGGAACATCTCTATTTTTCGTCGATTGGCCCAGATGCATTGCAGAACGATTTTATTTTATCTAAGAGTAACAACAAAGGGTTCCGATGGGCTTATGAAAGCAGCAACAACGACCCTTTTTTTATTATGGCATCAGACTCAAACTATTTTTACTCGGTAGTTTACCGCGACAACGACGCTGTTAAAGAGGTATTATCAAAAACAACAAATCTCAAAGACTATATTTTACACAAAATGAGTCAGCTTCCAGACTCAGACATTGATATTTTTATTATAAAATTGAAGTTTTGTAATATTTGATATTCATGATGCTCATTCTACTTTTTGTTCTTAATATTTATCCCACTAAATTCTGAGTTAATTCATCATTTCAAAAGGCAAATGATTTCTAATCCGAACATTTATTCGGATTATTATTTCTATTTATTATCAAATACACCCATATCGATACAATGCTAAAATGGAGGTAGTTGCATTTCCGGCAAAAATTCTTTTGTGTTATTTTTACAAAAACCTCCTTTTTTCTTGGTTAAATCTCAAAATTATAAATACATTTGCACCCGAATTGGTTTCGATACTCCTTAACAGGCGTATTGATTAAAAGGGAACCGGGTGTGAGTCCCGGACAGGCCCGCTGCTGTGAAGCACGAGAACGTTCCGAAAAAATCTGCAACCACTGGTCACTATGACCGGGAAGGTGTTGGAAAGAGTGTGTTAGTCAGAAGACCTGCCAATTCATGTTACTGTCACTTAGCCCCGTGGACCGGGTTAATTGATGACCTAAAAGTTAAACTTCGAAAAATAGTCGCCCTTAACCTGGGTGGCAATGTAAAACCATGCGAACCGACATTTTTGCCGGAATGTGATTGCTTTGCCTGAACCGAAACATGAAACTGAACATTAAATACATACTATTATGATGACAAAAGAGCAGTATATCGAAAGCCTTAGGAAGATGAATCTAAAGGTTTACCTTATGGGCAAACTTGTTGACAACCCTGTTGATCATCCAATGATCAAGCCATCAATGAACTCTGTTGCAATGACCTATGAGCTTGCCGAAAAGCCGGAGTACCGTGAACTTATGACAGCAACTTCTAATCTCACAGGTAAAACTATCAACCGCTTCTGCCATCTTCATCAGAATACAGACGACCTTGTAAAAAAGGTCAAGATGCAACGCCTTCTGGGACAAAAGACAGCGTCATGTTTTCAGCGTTGTGTGGGAATGGACGCATTTAACGCGATATACTCGACTACATACGAAATAGATAAAAAATATGGGACAGAGTATCACAGACGTTTTACCGACTATCTGAAGTTTGTACAGGAGAACGACCTTACAGTTGACGGCGCAATGACCGATCCTAAAGGAGATCGCGGTCTCTCTCCGTCAAAGCAGGCAGATCCCGACCAATATCTTCGGATTGTAAAAGTTCTTCCCGAAGGAATTATTGTTAAAGGCGCCAAGGCACATCAGACAGGTGCCGTTAATTCACACGAACACCTTATTATGCCTACAGTTGCAATGAAAGAGGAGGATGCGGATTATGCAGTCTCTTTTGCTGTTCCATCTGATGCAGAAGGGGTTATTATGATATACGGAAGGCAATCGTGCGACACTCGTAAAATGGAGTCAGGAGCAGATATTGACTTGGGTAACGCTCGCTTTGGTGGTCACGAGGCTCTTGTAATATTCAATGATGTTTTTGTTCCTAATGAGCGCATCTTCATGTGCCGTGAGTATGATTTTGCAGGAATGATGGTTGAAAGGTTCGCAGGATACCACCGCCAGTCATACGGTGGGTGTAAGGTTGGCGTTGGCGATGTACTGATTGGTGCTTCAGCAGTAGCTGCCGATTACAATGGAGCTGCCAAGGCAAGCCACATCAAAGACAAACTCATAGAGATGACTCACCTGAATGAAACCCTGTATGCCTGCGGTATAGCATGTTCGGCAGAGGGAGAGTCGATGCCTGCAGGCAACTATATTGTTAACCTGTTGCTTGCCAATGTCTGCAAGCAGAATATCACCCGTATGCCATACGAGATAGCCCGCCTTGCAGAAGATATCGCGGGAGGTCTTATGGTTACAATGCCATCGGAGCAGGATTTCCGCAGCCCCGAAGTTGGAGCTTACGTAGAGAAGTATCTGAAAGGGGTAGAGGGTGTTTCAACTGAAAACCGTATGCGAATCCTCAGACTGATAGAAAATATCACACTGGGTACTGCAGCAGTTGGTTACCGCACCGAATCGATGCATGGAGCCGGCTCTCCGCAGGCACAGAGAGTAATGATTGCCAGACAAGGAGATCTTGAGGGTAAGAAGCAGCTTGCCAAAGAGATTGCAATGATAAATGAGGAGCAAAATGGAAAATAAATAACCGATGAACTGGAAAGAACAATACAGAGACAAGATCGTTTCAGCCGCCCATGCAGTTGGCGTGATAAACGATTCGGATTATATAGTATGTTCACATGCAGCAGCCAATCCACAGGTTATAATGCGTGAATTGGTTGCGCAAAAAGAGAGGTTCAGCAACCTTCACATATACCATATGCTGCCTCTAGGTTACGGAGATTATCTTTTACCGGAAAATGCAAAACATTTTCATCACATTACAAATTTTATAGGCGGGGCTTCAAGAGAGTCTGCTTCACTGGGGAAAGCCGATTTCATCCCCTGCTTTTTCAAGGATACCCCACAGCTGATCGGCAATATCTTCCCTGTTGATGTTGCCATTATCAATGTGTCGCCTCCTGATGATGAAGGTTATTGCAGTCTGGGTTTATCATGCGATTACACTAAAGCAGCAGTTGAAAAAGCTCGCATTGTAATTGCTCAGGTGAACGAATATATGCCATATGTCGGCTCAATTAATAAAGTCCATTTATCCAAATTCGATTGTATTGTGCCGTGTGCAGACCCGATACCCGAGATTCCGCTTCCGTCAATCACCGATGTGGAGCGTGAAATCGGATGTAACTGCGCATCACTAATTAATGACGGAGATACACTCCAGCTGGGCATAGGTGCAATTCCCGACGCTGTATTGCTATTTCTGAAAGAGAAAAAAGACCTTGGAATTCACACGGAGATGTTCTCGGATGGTGCAATGGAGTTGGTTAAATCCGGGGTTATTAACGGACGCCTTAAAACGCTCCATCCCGGTAAACTGGTAGCCACATTTCTTATGGGAACACGGGCATTGTATGACTTTGTTCATAACAATTCATCTGTCGAAATGCTGCCTGTTGACTATGTAAATAACCCGGCTGTTATAGGTCGCAACGACAATATGGTTTCAATTAATTCCTGCATCGAGATAGACCTTATGGGTCAGGTGAATGCAGAGAGCATAGGAACTAAGCAATTTAGCGGCACAGGAGGTCAGGTTGACTATGTGCGCGGAGCATCTGTTTCAAAAGGGGGCAGGTCGATAATTGCCGTTCCGGCTACCGCCTCTAAAGGAAAGGTATCGAGAATAGTTCCGTTCCTGAGCCCGGGCGCAGCGGTAACAACATCCAGAAACGATGTTGATTATGTTGTGACCGAGTACGGAGTAGCCAAACTCAAAGGGCGTACCCTTGCTCAAAGGGCAGAGGCACTGATAGCAATTGCACATCCGGATTTCCGTGATGAGCTGAAAGAAGAGTACAAAAAACGGTTTAATAAATAGAGAACAATATGCAGTTATTCAAATTAAAAACAACTGTCAGCCGCTTTGACACTTTTGCAGAGTTTGCCTGCAACTTCGAACTTGGCCCCAATGATCTGGTTCTTACACACGACTTCCTCTACAAGTCGTACATAGAGAAAACAGACCTTAAGTGTCTGTTCGTAATGATTGAGAAATACGGCTCCGGCGAGCCCTCTGACCAAATGATAAACAGGATACTCGCCGATATTTCAGATTTAAAGTATGACAGAGTTGTGGCTATTGGAGGGGGTACTGTTATTGATGTATCTAAACTCCTTGTAATCAACAAAGTTTCTGATATCTCTGAAGTTTTCGAAAGAAAAGTTCCAATTGTTAAGCAGAAAAAACTTGTCACCATTCCAACCACATGCGGAACAGGCAGCGAGGTGACCAATATCTCAATCGCCGAACTCAAGGCAAAAAATACCAAAATGGGAATAGCAGACGACACTCTATTACCCGATGATGCCGTACTGATTCCTGAACTTCTAAAGGGGCTGCCATTTAAATTCTTTGCATTCAGCGCCATAGATGCACTTATACACGCCACAGAGTCTTATGTTTCGCCAAAATCGAACCCATATACAAAGATGTACTGCCGCGAAGCCATCAGCATCATTATTGACGTGTTTACCAATATTGCCCTAAAGGGGCAGGAGTACTCTCTTGAAAGACTTGAAGATATGCTGATTGCAAGCAACTATGCCGGAGTAGCATTCGGAAACACAGGTGTAGGGGCAGTTCATGCACTCTCATACCCGCTGGGAGGAGTTTACCATGTGCCGCATGGTGAGGCCAACTACCAGTTTTTCACCTCTGTTTTCAAACTCTACAATAAGAAGAGACCTCAGGGAGCTATTAAGGAGGTTAATGAACTGTATGCAAAGTTGCTCAACACCTCAGAAGAGATGGTTTACACAAAGCTTGATGAGCTCCTGGGGCATCTGACTTCAAAAAACCGACTAAGTTTTTACGGAATGCAGGAGAGAGAGATCGAAAGTTTCACACAAAGCGTACTTGTTGGTCAGCAACGTCTGCTCAACAATAATTATGTTCCCTTCTCGGAGGATGATATAAGGGGTATATACACGGAATTATTTTAATTAAAAATCATAACCGCAATGGAGATTAAAGAGATGATTGCCCTGGCGCGCAAAGCGCAGGCCGCTTACCAGGTACAATTTGACCAGGACGATGTAGATCAGACAATTAAACTGGCCGCACGCGCCATCTTCGATAATGCCGAAGAGCTTGCACGTATGGCTGTAGAGGAGACAGAGATGGGCGTTTATGAAGATAAAGTCGCCAAAAACCGAAACAAATCAAAAGGTGTTTGGAATAACCTTAAGGGGAAAAAATCGATGGGCATTCTGAGCATAGACGAAATGACAGGACTTATCGAGATAGCAAAACCAATAGGCGTTGTTGCCGGAATTACTCCAATGACAAACCCTATTGTAACCCCTATGTCAAAGATAATTTTTGCACTAAAAACCAAGAATGCTATCATAATTTCTCCCCATCCAAAAGCAAAAAAGTGCTCAGCAGCTGCAGTCAAGGCAATAATCAAGGCTATCGCTCCCATGAACGTGCCGGAAGGGATGGTTCAGGTGATAGAGGAACCTTCACTTGAGAAGACTCAGGAGCTTATGAGAAAGTGTGATACAGTAGTAGCCACAGGTGGAATGCCAATGGTAAAATCAGCCTATTCATCAGGCAAGCCATCGTTTGGTGTTGGTGCGGGTAATGTGCAGGTGATTCTTGACCGAAATATCGATTATGACCTGGCAGCAGGAAAAATCGTTACCGGACGTTCATTTGATAACGGAATTATCTGCTCCGGAGAGCAAAGCGCCATATATCCAAAGGAGTGCCGCGAAGAGGTTCTTGAAGCCTTTAGACGCAACAAAGGTTATGTTGTACCGGAGGAGTTACGCCAACAGGTTGTTGACACCATTTTTACCGATGGAATTATGACAAAGGAGTTGATCGGTCAATCAGCTATCGCTATTGCAAAAGCAGCAGGAATAACAGTTCCTGATGATACCAAAGTTTTGATAATAGAGGCCAAAGGGGTTGGAAAAGCAGACATTATCTGCAAAGAGAAGATGTTCCCGGTACTGGCGGTAATTCCTTATGGCTACTTTGACGAAGCTTTAGAAATTGCAGAGACCAATCTAACCTTTGAAGGTAGCGGTCATACTGCCGGAATCCACTCGAATAGCCAGGCCAATATAATCAAGGCGGGCACCGACCTCTCTGTTTCCCGTGTAATTGTAAATGCAATTTGCGCCACAACTGCCGGTGGGTCTATACAAAACGGACTTGCCGTCACCAATACACTTGGTTGCGGAAGCTGGGGAAATAACTCCATATCGGAGAATTTCACCTACAAACACTTGCTAAACATTACACGTGTAGCTCCTCTATCGGCTCGTATACAGGTGCCGAGTGACTCAGATATTTGGAATAACTAAACACAACAATAATATGGATTTTTCTCTTAGTAAAGAGCAGGAGTTGTTCCTGCAGATGATTAGGGAGTTCGCAGAGAAAGAGGTTAAGCCTCTGGCCGCTGAGATTGACGAGCAGGAACGTTTCCCGATGGAAACCGTAAAAAAGATGGCAAAGCTCGGAATTATGGGTATTCCATTCCCTGTGGAATACGGAGGAGCAGGTGGTAACAACCAGTTGTACTCAATGTGTGTGGAGGAACTTTCTAAGGCATGTGCCACAACTGGTGTAGTGGTTTCGGCACATACTTCGCTTTGTTGCGCCCCAATATGGGAGCACGGAACCGAGGAACAAAAACGCAAGTACCTTCCTAAACTCGCCAGTGGAGAGTGGATTGGCACCTTTGGGCTTACAGAACCTAACGCGGGTACTGACGCTGGAGGTCAGCAGACTGTAGCCGTTGATATGGGAGACCATTGGCTTCTTAACGGTACCAAGATTTTCATAACCAATGCCGCATATTCAGATGTGAATATAATTATCGCTATGACCGACAAGTCACAGGGAACACGTGGAATCTCAGCCTTCATTGTTGAGACAAAATTCCCCGGTTTCTCGGTGGGCAAGAAGGAGAAGAAGATGGGAATCCGCGGCTCAGCCACATGCGAATTGATAATGGAGAACTGTATTGTTCCCAAAGAAAACCTGCTTGGGCAGGTTGGCAAAGGGTTTGGCATTGCCATGAAAACTCTTGACGGAGGCCGAATTGGCATTGCTTCTCAGGCACTTGGCATAGCCCAGGGAGCCATGGACGAAACTATTAAATATACAAAAGAGAGAAAACAATTCGGCAAACCAATCTCGGCATTCCAGAATACTCAGTTCCAATTGGCCGATCTTGAAACAAAAATACAGGCATCCCGACTGCTCGTACGGTCAGCTGCATGGAAAAAAGATCAGAAGCTCCCCTACTCGACAGATGCTGCAATGTGTAAACTTTTTGCTGCCGAAACTGCAATGGAGATGACAACCAAAGCTGTTCAGTTCCATGGTGGTTACGGATACACAAGAGAATATCCTGTTGAGAGGATGATGCGTGATGCAAAAATCACCGAAATATATGAAGGCACCAGCGAAGTCCAAAAAATGGTTATCGCTGCACACATACTTAAATAACACTGAGAAATTATGAAGATAATAGTATGCATAAAGCAGGTACCTGATACAACAGAGATAAAGTTGGATCCGGTTACGGGAACGATGATCCGGGAAGGTGTGCCCAGCATCATGAATCCGGATGACAAAGGAGGTCTGGAGATGGCCCTGAAGCTGAAAGATGAATTTGGTGCCGAAATAACGGTAATCACAATGGGACCGTTGAAGGCAGAAGCTATAATCCGTGAAGCATTCGCAATGGGGGCAGACAAGGGAGTTCTTTTGAGCGACCGCAAGTTTGCCGGTGCCGATACTCTGGCAACATCGAATACACTGGCAGGAGCACTGCGTACAATGGATTTTGATATAATAATTACAGGACGCCAGGCCATTGACGGCGATACGGCACAAGTAGGGCCACAGATAGCCGAGCACCTGGATTTGCCTCAAATCACATACGTTGAAGATGTTAAATACGATGGTAATAGAAAGTTGACAGTAAAAAAGGCGACAGAAGAGGGTTATCAGATCCTGGAGGTTGAAACTCCGTGTGTGCTTACAGTCCTTTCGAGTGCAAACAAAGCGCGCTATATGTCAGTTTGCGGAATCGTAGAGGCGTTTGACAAAGATATTGACATATGGGGCTTCGAACAGATAAATGTAAATGAGAAAAAACTCGGATTGGGGGGCTCTCCTACCCGTGTAGCCAAATCATTTACCAGAGGTGCAAAATCTGCAGGCCAACTTCACGAGGTAGAACCGCATGAAGCCGTAGAGATAATTGTAAACAAACTTAAAGAGAAATTCATTATACGATAGTTATGGATAAAACGATATATAAAGATGTTTATGTTTTTATTGAGCAGCGGGAGGGCGTCATTCAGAGTGTATCCCTTGAATTGCTTGGTAAGGCTGTAGAATTGGCCGCTAAAAATGGTGAAAAAGTATGTGCACTGCTGCTTGGTGATAATATCAAAGGGCTTGCAGATGATTGCATAGCATACGGAGCGGACAAGGTAATTGTTGCCGATTCGCCCCAGTTAAAACACTATATGACTGAGCCTTATACTCAGGCACTATACCAGATTGGAGTAAAATTTGAGCCAAGTATTATTCTGATAGGCGCTACTACAATCGGACGCGATTTAGGCCCGAGGCTCTCAGCAAGATTATCTACCGGTCTTACAGCCGACTGTACAGCTCTGGAAATTTCAGATGAAGGAAATCTTATGATGACCCGCCCTGCCTTTGGCGGCAATATGATGGCAACAATTACCTGCAAAGAGCATCGCCCTCAGATGTCAACCGTAAGGCCTGGTGTTATGTGCACCGCTCCTCGCAATGAGAGCCGCAAGGGCGAGATTATCAATTTTACACCCGTATTCGACAGTTCAAAGTTCCGTGTCAGATTACTGGAGACCGTAAAAGAGGAGCGAAATTTAGTAGATATCACTGAGGCAAATATCCTTGTTTCGGGAGGCCGGGGAGTGGGCAATTCCGAAGGGTTCGATAAACTGCGCGAGTTTGCGCAGACAATTGGAGCAGAGGTGTCATCTTCTCGCGCACTGGTTGATGCAGGAATTGTTACCCACAATCGTCAGGTAGGTCAGACAGGTAAAACAGTCAGACCCGATCTCTATTTTGCACTTGGTATTTCAGGAGCAATACAGCACCTTGCAGGAATGGAGGAGTCAGACTATATAATTGCCATTAACAAAGACAAATACGCACCAATTTTCCAATCTTCTGACTTGGGAATCGTGGGAGATGTGAAGAAGATTGTCCCTCTGCTCACAGAGAGACTAAAAAGGTAGTTTCGTCCCATTAACAACCGTTTGTAATGCAAAAACGCACCATAAAAATATGTTTAGGCAGCTCTTGTTTCAGTCGTGGAAATAGTGCTAACGTTAAGGTTATAAAACAATTTATCCAGGACAACACATTAGACGCCGAACTCACATTTACCGGGCGCCTCTGCGAAAATATGTGTAGCAGAGGTCCGGTTATTGTCATAGATGAGAAGGTTTACGAGAATGTAAATCTCTCCCGTCTTTGCAAAATATTAAAGGAGGAATTCAAATGCTAAAGCCCATATATACAGAGCCCGAGAATTGTCAGGACTGCTATAAATGCATCCGGGAATGTCCTGTAAAGGCCATAATGGTCGAAGGAAACAAGGCTTCGATAATTGAGGAGCGTTGTATATATTGCGGGCACTGCACACAGGTCTGTCCTACAGGTGCAAAGAAGGTACGTGACGGACTTACCCGGGCCAAATTTACGTTAAGCAGGCATCCCGGAAAGGTGTATATGTCATTAGCTCCCTCTTATGTGAGTGAATTCGGAGACATTCCCACATCAAGCCTTATTGCTGCAATCAAGCGCCTCGGTTTCACAGGGGTCTCTGAGACTGCACTAGGGGCAGAAGTGGTATCTGCAAAAACAGAACAATATATTGGAGAGTCATCTGGAAAGATTCACATATCATCGGCCTGCCCGGTGATTGTGGACTATATCCGAAAATATGTTCCCTCTCTGGTAGACAATATAACACCAATTGTATCCCCAATGCTTGCACATGCAATGATGTTGCGGGAGATGTACGGCAATGATATCAAGATAATCTTTGCAGGACCGTGCATCAGCAAAAAAACAGAATCAGACCACTTTAACCAACTTGTAGATGTAGCAATCACCTTTAAAGATCTGAGTGAATGGCTTGAATCAGAGGGAGAGTTGCCAATCAATTATATCTCTGATAATACCGTAGAGGCGTTTATTCCATACAACTCTCACATTGGCGCCGCATATCCGATTGAAGGTGGCATGCTGGCAGGGTTGCACAAACTCCCGAAACCCCTACACTATATGGCCTTTTCAGGGATTGATGTTATAAAAAGTGTACTAAACGAGCTCAATCCCAACGAGTACACCGACCCTATGTTTCTGGAGCTGCTTGCATGTAGCGGAGGGTGCGTTAATGGCCCCGCAAAACTTAATTCGTTTTCGATTGCAAAAAAACGTTATGATATCATTGGCCGATGCAAAACTGAAGAGCCACATAAAGATTTCTCTCACCTTGACTTAAACATCCAATTTCATCGGGACTTTCAAAAAAACACACACGATTACACCCAGATCGAAATAAAAGCAGCCCTTGCAACTGTAGGTAAAACAACAGCCGAGGACGAACTCAATTGCAGTAGTTGCGGGTACGATACATGTCGCGATTTTGCCGTTGCGATGCTAAACAGGAGAGCAGAAGACAATATGTGTGCATCATATATGCGTAAGATTGCCCACGATAAGGCGACTGTTTTGCTCCAGAAGATTCCGGCAGGTGTAATACTCGTAAACTCCGATCTGAAGGTTGTAGATATGAACCGAACCTTTGCGGCCTATATGGGGGATGATTTATTATCAGTTTATGATCTTATGCCTGGCATGACAGGAGCCTCAATAAACAAGGTGTGTTCATTCGAGCCTTTTTTCCGCACAGCATTTGCTACCGGAGAGGAGTTGCGAGAGAGACGAATAACAGATAATGGCAAGACATGGCTGCTGTCAATATATAACCTCCAGCCAAACAGGCAAGTCTTTGGCCTTCTGCAAAGCCTGAATGAACCAAGTGTGAAGAAGGAATGGATTCTGGAGAGAGCGAGAGAGGTTATTCGTAACCATATGACCACAGTGCAGAAGGTAGCAGGGCTATTGGGCGAAAACGCCGCTTACACAGACTCCACAATTCGCTCAATTATAGAGGCCTATGATCAGAAAGAGGCACAAAACAAAGAGCTGCACCATGAGAGTTAACGGTGATTTCATAGAGGTCGATTGCTGTCAGAAGAACAAGGTAGGACATATCGTTTGCGGAGATACTTTCATGTCTCACAAGTTCAAAGAGGAGGGCCGTGTAATAAGCGTATTGTCTGACGGACTTGGAAGCGGTATCAAAGCCAGCGTTCTCTCAACAATTACCTCCTCGATGTTGCTCAACTTCTCGCTTCTGAACGAGGATATTATGGACTCAGCATCATCTGTTCTTAAAACACTGCCACTGGATGTCATACGCAAAATCAGTTATTCAACTTTTTGCCTGTGCGAAATAGACTGCTTTGGTAACGTAAGGATAGCCGAGTATGAATCCCCCTCCTTTTACTTGCTCAGAAATGGAGAATTTGTTAATATCCCCAAAAAAAAGATACCTGTAGAACGCGAAGATCTTGACAATACCCATTTGCTTATATCTGATTTCCGAATGCTTAAGGAGGACCGTATAATATTTTTCAGCGATGGTGTGAGCCAATCGGGAATGGGTAATCGCAACATGCCATTTGGATGGGAAGATGGAGCGAAAGATTATATCTCAATGGTTGTAAGCAAAAGCCCGAATATCTCTGCCAAAGACCTGTCTCGTCGCATTGTAATTAAAGCAGAGCAGAACGACTTTTCGGCACTAAAAGACGACACAAGCTGCTGCGTAATATACATGCGCAAACCCCGCAATCTTTTAGTTTGCACAGGCCCTCCTTATGAAGAAAAGAATGATGGATACCTGAGCAATTATATAAACGATTTTCAAGGTACAAAGATAGTTTGTGGAGGAACAACAGCACAAATCATTTCCAGAGAGACAGGGCGCTCAATAAGTACAGATATAAGTCCCTCAGACAGAGAACTTCCCCCTATTTCTAAAATGGATGGTATAGACCTCATTACCGAAGGAATCCTTACCCTTAGCAAGGTAGAAAGAATACTCTCAGAAGAGGAGTATGAAGCTAAAAACAAGGATGGTCCGGCCGAGAAATTTTTAAAATTACTAGCAGAAAGCGATAAGATAACTTTTCTGGTGGGAACACGCATTAATATCGCACATCAGGACCCTACACTGCCCATAGAGCTGGAAATAAGGCGAAATGTGGTCAAAAAGATAAAATCACTTCTTGAAAGCAAATGGCTAAAAGATGTTGACATTAGTTATATCTAAAAACACTCATTTAATTTATTATAAACGGCAATGGAAAAGATAAGTCTGAAAATTTGTACGGGAACTATGTGCTATGTCATGGGAGGAGCCGAACTGCGAGCTATGCTTGAACTTTTGCCTGATGATTTTATGAAACGCCTCTCTGTAAGTTATTCACCATGTATGGGGTTATGTGGAGATGTAGGAGAACCGCCCTATATTCAGGTTAATGGGAAGACAATTTCGGGAGTAAGTAAATCAAATTTAATGCAAATTTTAAAAGAGGCCCTTAACGATGCTGTATGATAATTATGCGATGCTGGCAAAGCGGGAACTGCTTATTCGTCTTGTCAAAATCCTGATCCATGAAAAACTGGTCGAAGACATAAAGAAAATTCCCGTTGAGATGCGTCCAAGGGAAAAACGTAACATTGATTGCTGCGTACACAAAGACCGCTATATTATAAAACACAAAATAATCTCAATACTTGGCTTTGATATTAAGGACGAAGATATTGACCTCATCTCTCTTGACACCTATGCTCAACGCTCACTCGACAATAAAAATGTAAAGGAGTCAATTCTCTCGGTTGTACATGAGGCGTGTAGCGCCTGTATGCAATCACAGTACTTCATTACAAATATGTGCCGCGGATGCGAAGGGCGCCCTTGCCTGATGAACTGCCCAAAAGGTGCGGTATCCTTCAAACAGGGCAAAGCAATTATAACTCAGGAGGACTGCGTGAGCTGTGGAATATGTCAGAAGGTATGTCCATATCATGCAATAATCTATACACCGGTACCCTGTGAGGAGGCTTGTCCGGTAAAGGCAATCACCAAGAATTCAGATGGTACCGAAAATATTAACAAGGATAAATGTATTTATTGCGGTCGCTGTATGCAAGCTTGCCCATACGGTGCGATTATGGAGCGATCGAAGATTGTCGATATCCATAAGATGGCATCTCGCCCCGGTGTTAAAATAGTAGCAATTGTAGCTCCGGCAATATTCGGGCAGTTTGACGCCACACCCGGACAGATAATTACAGCAATGAAACGGATAGGATTCGACGAGGTTGTTGAGGTTGCCCTCGGTGCTGAGGATACAGCCCGCCATGAATCCGCAGAGCTTGTCGAGCGCATAAACAAGGGAGATGCTTTTATGACATCTTCATGCTGCCCTGCTTATACAGAGTGGGTAGAAAAACACGCCCCTGCATTTAAGCCCTATGTTTCTCACACCAAAAGCCCCATGGTTTATACCGCTCGTCGCGTTAAAGAGGGAAACCCTGATGCACAGGTTGTGTTTGTTGGCCCATGCCTGGCAAAAAGACACGAGGCAGATTCTGTTCCAGAAGTAGATTATGTAATGAGTTTCGAAGAGGTAGGAGCATTCCTGGCTGCATATAAAGTTGATGTGCGCGAGTGTGAAGAGTCGTTGCCTGATCCCGAAGTCACAAACTTTGGCAGAGGTTTTGCCCAGTCAGGAGGCGTAAAGGAGGCTGTTGCTCACGCAACAGGCGAGATCTATTCATCAATGTGTATCGATGGCCTCACCAAACAGAATATTGCCATTCTAAAAAGTATGATAAAAAAACCACAGGCACAGTTTGTTGAGGTAATGGCATGCCCCGGAGGCTGTATTAACGGGCCCTCATCACTTGCTCCCCTGTCGCTGGCCAGAAAAAATCTTAAGCAGGCACTTTAATCTTAAGCAGGCACTTTAACCTCTAACAGTCACTTTAAACTCTATTTTAGCTTAACACGCACAATAACCGGATTATCGGTATCATTCATGCTTTGGGCAATCTTTTTGAATTTATTCGAGACTTTATGTGTCTCTGCGTGGGATTTAAAATCGCGGGCATACATGTAGGTTATCAGATATCCATCTGAACTTACATATTTTGGCCAGACAGCCGGACCGCCTTCAAAATCCTCCACAAATCCCAGCTGGTTGATTTCGGGCTGATGAATAAATTGAAACTCCCCGCTCTTTTTATTGAAAACCGAGCATTCATGTTGGTAATCATAAGGGCCTCTTCTTCCAATCACTTTAGCGGGATTTTCAGAAAGGGAGCCCAAATGATAGGTCATAAAAAGATATGTGTCGCTTTCATAGATCTCGAATCGAGACCACAACCACGGTGCTTTAAAAGAGAATTGATCAGGATTATTAATATCCGCTCTGTATATGCCAAAATTCAAAAAATAGGCAGTATCGATATTATGGTCTTTATCTATACTCAATATACAATTGCTATAGCCGTTAATTAACCTGACGCTCTCTTTGTATTTGAAAAAGTTGGGTTGAGCTACCTGAAGAGGCTTTCCCGAAAAAATCTCATAATCCTCTTGGGGATACATAATTTTTGAGGTTATCTCAGTTGCCGTATCAAGCAACACAAGAGAATACATTGTATTCTGATTCACATGCAAAAGCAGATAGTAGTTTTGATCAATCTTTTTGAAACGATTTAAATGTAAATTTGTTAGCAGAGGATTGTCTCGAAAACTGACAGTTTTAATCAATTCACCGGCCGTAGAGTATTCATAAATTCTTTGTTTATCCATTAGTAAAATGTTTCCCGTGTTAAGGTCAACATCAACATCCAGTGACATACCTGCAATACGAGGCTCTTTGTCCGGTTTGCTAATTTTGTTTAAATACCTGCCCTTTTTATCAAAAAGTATTGTCGACTGATTCCGTTCCATCAAGTAGAAAATCCCATTTTCGTAGAAAATCCTGTCATAAAATATCTTCCCAAGCACCAATTCACTATTTGTCTCAAGAGGAATGTACTCAATTGACTCAGCAATCTCCGACAGCTTAACCAATCGGCCCTTACCCACTCCATTCTCTACATCGATAACTCTCAAATCTTTTGATTGACTATCATTGCTATTATGACATGCGGTAATGGCGATAAATAATATAAGAATGAGTTTTTTCATTTTTGGAACTATTTTAAATGGTTAAAATTAATAGTGCTCATTATCATTTTCATTATCATTTATGCAATTAATACTAGGGTTACAAAGTGGGTAGTCGTTGATTAGTAGTTCCGGGGATAGGTTTAATCTGGTTGTTAATTTACGAATCATTTGGATTGTGAGCTTTCTTTTTCGACTAAGTATTTCCGAAACTCGGTTTTTTCCCCCGATTTCATTTACAAGATCAATCTGCTTAAGTTGCATCTCCTCCATCCTGATTTTAATAGCTTCAATTGGATCTGGAGCATCTATTGGATAATGTTTCTTCTCATATTCGTCTATTAAAAGGCCCAATACGTCAGCTTCATCGCTCTCTGCACTTCCAGGATGTGCGCTAAAAATTATTTCAAGCCTTTTCAATGCTTGAATATAATCAGCCTCTGTCTTTATCGGTTTTATAATCATCTCCTGCCGTTTTAAATTGTATTTGCATCGATCTTATCGTATTCAATATGAGTTCCAATGAAGCGAATAAAAATCCACTGCTTTTTAAAATTAAATTTTGCTACCAGCCTGTATTTGTTTCCTTTAATATTAAAAACAATTCGACTATCTCTGAGAACACTTGCATTAATATATGATTGCTTTACTTCATTAGGGGTGCTCCAATTTGCACTCATTGCCGTGTCATACCAGGTTTTTAAGTATTGCTCTGAACTCGGATGAGCAATCCAAAAGGCTTTTAAGGTACTTTTTGCAAATATTCTCTCCATAAACTAAATTGATAATACAAAAATAATAAAATATTCCCATAATGGGAACTTTTTAACCTTCAATTGTTATTTTATTCTAATAAATTTAGCCATTCGTGACTTAAAATCCATATGTTCAAAGCTATGCTAGCAATTGTATTTACTTTTGTTTTGATAGCTCCGGACTGTTAGACTGGCGAGCGGTATATTGATGGCAGGCATATTTACACTAAATGCTTGTAAATATATAATTTAATATTATTTTTGCAGTGCTAAATATTTAATTATGAGAAATATCGCAATCATTTTCACACTACTGTGCCTGACATTATCAGGGTGTTCAAAAGATGAAAATAGTTTAGTTTTAAACATTGCTTCAGAAAGATACCTTAGTCCTCTTCAGGATGAATTAAATGCAGGAGTTTGGTTCATAAGCAAAAAATTCCAAAATGATAACTGGGCACTGCTTTCCCGTGATATTGAAGGCTTTGTATATGAACGTGGTTATGAATACACGATAAAAGTGACCATGAGAGCCACAGAACAATATGTTGATCAGTCTCCGGTGAAATTCAAACTCGTCGAGGTAATCACGAAGGAGAGAAAAAACTCAGATATTCCAGATTTTTTTAAAAGCTCCCTTTACGAAGAGTAAAAGCTCCCTTTACGAAGAGTAATATTTAACAATAAAGGCTGCAATAGCAGCCTTTATTGGAATTTTAAGTTACTGTCGTTATGCCTGCCATTCAGCGCATTACAATGAGTATCTCATGAAATATTCTAAGATGATATTTCTATTCATCTCAATATCAACTAACTACAAAAGAACTTAAATTGTATAAACTCTGGGAATCCTTTCCTTTTAGGTGATGAATTCCCAGGGGATTGATTATTCCTCTGTTTCCTGGCGCTGCCTTTGCTGCCTGTGCCTGCCGCCTGCGCCTGCGCCTGCTCATGCTCAAGAAATAAAAAATGACCTCCGGGGAGGTCATTTTATTTGGTATCAGCAGTTAAATTAAGAAGTGCTGTTGTTGGTCTAAAAGAATTTTGCTCTGTTGTCAATTACCTTTGCAGCCTTCTCAAGAATGGTTGGAATCATTTGTACCTGGTATCCGAACACCTGATTTGATCTTGCCTTTGCATCGTCTTCTGTGAAGAATGCGCCGGTTTCACGAGAATCAACTGTAAAGATATAGGCTCCGATATTTCCGGCAACAGGTCCTACAAGAGTGTTCGGGGTTGCACCTGCAACAAAACCGATGAATTTAGGGTCAAATTGCTGCGATCCCGGTGCGCCGAATGATACACCTGTCTGTTTGCTTACCGTTGTTCCCAAGGCCTCTGCAATTGCTTCAAGAGAGGTTAGGCCGTTTGTCTTTTCTTTGATAGAAGCAACAAGTTTTTCGTTAGCCTTTTCTCTTCTGATAACAGTTGCTATCTCCTTCTCTATGCTTTCAAGCGCAGGAACTCCTTTCTCTCTAACCTTTGTCAGAGCAACAATAAAGAAGTATTTGTTGTCAACAGAGATAATCTGCGAAACGTCTCCAACTTTTGCATCATATGCCCATCTTGAGATCTCTCTTGTATTAGGGTAGTTTGCAATGCTCTTTGCTCCCTCTGCAATATTGTATGCCGGCATAGGGAAAATATCCATCTCTTTTGTCACCTCATTAAACTTGGCAATTTTACCCTCTGATCTTGAAGCAAGTTCATTAGCCTTTGCATAGAAACCTTGGTAGGTCTCTCTTCCCGCTACGGCTGCCTTTTCAAGAACAGCAAGCTGCACTTTGTTTATTGGCTTAGTTCTCTCTTTAACATTAATAATGTGTAGACCGTACTGTGTCTCATGTGTGAACAGCTTGCCCGGAGTCGCAACAAAACAGGTATCAAAACCCGGAATCATAGCGCTCTGTGTCAACCAGCCAATTTCACCAGGGATTGTATTAGGGTTTCTGTCGAGTGTGTTCTCTGAAGCTACCTGTGTAAAGTCGGCACCTTTTTCAATAAGTGCAATAAGACTATCAGCACCTTTTTTCGCCAAAGCTTTGTCCTGATTAGGCAGAAGAATATGCTGAACAAAAACTGAGTCAGGTATCTGCTTGATTGAACTTATTCTTGCTGCTTTGAATGTATTACCATCTTTGAAGGCAGGAAGTATATCGGTGTATTTAGCTTTGAAAGCAAAGCTGTCTAGTACCGGTGATTTTGATGCAAGCTCTCCTGCTTTGTAGTAGTAAGTGTCAAGTGGCTTGTCTGAGTTACGAGCTAAGAAAAGTCTCAGGTTGTCTGATGTCGAGAACTCTTCCATTAGCTTTTCAATGTCCTCTTCGGCTGCGTTAATGTCCTCCATTGAAGGAACTACCTCAAATAATACATACTCCAGATCTCTGCTTGCAGGCTGGTCAAAATTATGCTTGTGCTTGTTATAGTATTCTTTAACCTCCTGCTTTGAAACAACAATGGTTGTGTCTTCTGCAAATGAGTAAGGCTGTACAATAAACGATACATCAGATGTGACATTGTTGTCCACAATGCTTCTTCTGAGTTCAACCGGGTTTTGGATGTTGCTCTTTGCAAGTAGTGTTACATATTTACCAACCAGTTGATCAACCATCATGTTTTTCTCAAGGTAATCCCAGTACGTAGCAAGATTGCCCGATTCGTCCATAGGAATGGCTTTTATAAACTGAACCAGAAGGTTTCTGTCGAACGTTCCATTCTCTCCTATGAAGGCCTGTTCCCTTGCGAGTACTTGAGAGATATTCTTGCCCTGACTCAGGTCAAACATCTCCTCCTCTCCAACAGCAACGCCTGCTGATTCGATAAAAGGAACAATCACATTGTCGCTTAGCAGGTCTTGCCATGCGCTTCTGAGAATCATCTCCGATGCCTGTTCGTCAATTGATGCAGAGCCGGAAACTATCTGGTTAATCCGGTTAAAGTAATCAACCCTTTTTTGAAAATCTTGATAAGATATTGATTTTCCATCCATCTCTCCCACATCGTATTTCGAAGAGAAAACTGAAACTGCCGATTGTAACGTGTCTGCGTCTATTATAAATGAAAGGAGTGCCAACCCGATGATTGCTGTGATAAATACACCCATTTTGACGCGGATCTTCTCGAGAACTGCCATTTTGTTATTGTTTAATTTGTTTATTTTCTTGTAAGGCGCGAAGATAGTAATTTTTTGTTAATGAATAATCCTATTCTCCCACAATTCGCAGTGATACGCTCTCTACCCTGTTGATGGTGGTTTTCAGAATAGAGAATTCAAATTTTTCATATTTGAGCTGCTCTCCCTCAACCGGAATGTTTTCATTGAACCAGGTTATGAAACCACCAAGAGTTTCATAGTCGTCATTCTCGGGAATATCAAGGTCGTAGGTTTTATTCAGGTATTTGATTTCCAGGCGGGCAGAGAATATAAACTCATTCTCTGAAACTCTCTTTTCAATAAGATCTTCTTTGTCCAGTTCATCTGAAATCTCTCCGAAAATCTCCTCAATGAGATCTTCAAGGGTTACAATTCCTGCAGTACCTCCGTACTGATCGTTTACAACAGCTATCGAGCGTTTGTTTTTTATCAGATTCGCAAGAAGCGTCTGGGCATCCATCTCTTCGGGTACAAAGTCAATGTCCCTTATTATATCTCTGATAGGTTTTCCGCCTGAGAAGAGGTCTTTTGAGTGGACATATCCGGTTATTCTGTCAAGGTTCTCCCTGTAAACAATTATACGGGAGTATTTTGATTCGGCAAATTGTGCCAGAAGGGTCTCTATTGATGCATCTTCGTGAATTGCGCAAATCTCGGTGCGGGGTATCATACACTCCCTTACCTTTACTTCAGAAAAGTTGAGTGCGTTTTGAAATATTACCATCTCTCCCGATACCTCTCTCTCCTGAATTGATGGAGTGTTATCTCTCTTAACAAAGGGAGAAAAAACTACAAAAAAGGCTTTTATGAGAAAATAGAGGTTTTCCAAAATTGAGTGGCCGTTGAATGAGGCCACCGCCATTGGTAATAATTTTGTAAGAATAAGAAGCCCGAAAAAAGCGACTAAAATTGATATAAAAAGTGCTGAAAAGATTGATGCAAGAGATACAACCGCTATAACCAGAAAGAGATCATAGGCCAGCCTGAGCGATGCTTTAAGTTCATCCTCTCTCTCCAGCAGCTCCTCCATTACAATAGCGTAGCGTTTACCCTGCTTTTTATCCACCTCATATCTAAGCCTGTTGAATGAATTTAATGCACTCTCAAGGGCCGAAATAAAAGCCAGAATTATAACAGAAACCGATGTTATGATTATTGCTGTATTCATATTATTTAAGAAGTGGTCCTATAAAATTGACGGTATCAATATAGGAAATTTCGGTGGAATCTCTTCTAACGATTGCATAACTATCAAATGGCCTTTGTATTACAGCATTCCTTGCCATATCATCAGATTCCATTCCATACCCCTGCATGAACATATCAGGAGTATAGAGTTTAACCCAGGTGTGGGTATAAATTCTTTGAGTGAGGCGGTTCCAGAAGAGGGTGTCTGTCTCCATCTTCTCTCCTTTTACGAAGTTGTTGATTACAACGTTTCCGTAAGCCTCCCAGATTTCTGACTCAGATTTTTCGTTTATGTGTTTGGCATAGTCTGCCCTTATCTTTGTTTCAAGCAACCCTTCTGCAGAATATCCTTTAAGGAGTATTCCGGAAGGGAAAACATCATAGGGCGTCTCTGCCTCAGAATACCTCTCCATTAACGGTGCCTCGACTACGAAGGATGTTACTCCTCTTGTAAACTGCACAACAGTCATTCCCTCTACTCTTTGTGAAGGGGTGTCACCGGTTGTTAAAATCTCAGCTACGGGTATATCATCCTTGCATGAGAAAAGAATGGTAGCAATCACCAAAGTGACTGCTACCATTAATATTTTTGCCCCACTTAAAGAGCTTTTCTTCATTATTGTTTTCTTGTTCTCACGGTTGTGGTTTCCCTCATACCACCGCAGCTTACGGTGTACGAAGTACCGTCAAGAATGTCATACATAAACGCCTCTTCTTGTGCAGGAAAGTACTGACTGTATGCAGAGATATATCTCGAAGCCTCTTCTGAAATTGTAGGATCGGCATTTCTAGCTCTTACAAGATAGTCAACTGCAACCCAGTACTTAGCTCTCGCTTCAACCTCATTACCCTGACACCTCAAACTTCCCCAAACCAGTCCTAAAATCAGATTAGCTCTGCCTGAAACTGCTGAATTTTTCTGAATAGCCATTTTTGCATACTCTGCAGCTTTGTTAATATTTTCAAGCTTCTGCATGTAATAGTTTGAAAGTTCTATAAGCATATTTGCATCCTGCTCGTCTGTAGATTGGTCGCTCTCGATTGCCTCAAGCAGCAACTTAACCGCATTCTGGTGGTCATTATTGCCGGCATATAGTCTGTAAAGATAATATGCGCTCTGGAAGCTTGGCTCAAGGCGGTGCAAAGCCTGTACTGCGCTAAGGAAAAGCGGCTCTGTTGTACAATCTGCATCACTAAGTAGTTTAACAATATTATTAATGAGCTCTCTGTCATCAGGAGTTGCGTTATATCTTGGGGTGAAAAGATGAACTATGTTTGCACAACTTGCAACACCGCTGTTTGCAAAAAGGTTGTCGATATCTCTTTTTATCTGATCGGCATCCGGGTGCTTTGCAGCTACCTGAGCCTCAATCAGAGGAGCGAGACTAGAGTATGTCTCCATCACAAAATCTGCATCAACCTTTTCTATAGAATACAGATTCAGCACCTTCTGCATTTTTGTCAGAAGAAGAGCAGGTTGAGTCTTCTCTTTTGAAATTGCAATCGCCTCATCAATGGTTTTAAGAATCGCCTCAGGATTGTCGGTTTTATACTCAAGCATATCATAAACCTTAAACTCGGCTGCAGATGATGCAAAATTTGGAAAGTGCTTTATTCTCAAGTCAAACATCAGAAAAAGGGAGTCAATCAAGGCGTTTTTAACCTGTGGATTGGCTTTGTTCTTTTCTATGAGATATCTGAAAATTCTCTGTCCATCTATGTAGATGCTTTGTCTCACACCGGCATCGCAGTGCAGAAAAGCTCCCCTCCAGTTCGCAGCAGCATCGTTCAGATTGCCCTGGTCCATATCTGTCTTCAGATAGTTTAGGAATTTTAAACATTCGGGACTCTGGCTTGCCAGGGTGCTTTGAGCAAACCCAACGGTCGATGCCAGTGACAGGAATGTAATGGTTAATAAAAATCTAAATTTTTTCATGATCATTTAATTATATTATTCCCGGTAATTAATCGTATCTGTATTTTATAAACCAAATATCGTGCAGAGAGAAGCTTATGTTAAACATTACATATCTTTCCCTGATAAGGTTATTTTTCAATGAGCCTCTTTGTCCCATATCAACCGACAGACCCAGACCGTTGTACAATCTAAGTACAGGCAGGGTTGCACCAAAGGTGATTCCCATTGAGTTAATCTGATTGCTGTTAACTTTCATATAGGTGTTCTCGTAGTATGCACCACCTCTGTAGGTGACTCTTCTTGCATAGTATCGGATATCGTATCTGTTTGGAATATATTCAAATCCAACTCTGAATGAATTACTTACGGCAGGAGAAAAATCAACTCCCGGTGTCGATCCGAAACTTACGCTGCTCCAGTCCTGACGAATGTAGTCAGCTCCAACAAGCCATTTATCCTTTTTTCTTAAAGTAACTCCTACTCCCAACTCTGAAGGAATCTCCATTTGTGTATCCTCAGATACGTTGTGATATACAGTATCCCTTACTCCGGTCGCACCGGTTGCGTAGGCATATTTTGTAAGATCACCTTTAAGTTTTGTTCCGGTAAGCCATGTTGCTCCAATAGTAAGCTCGGTATCTTTTTTAACCTCCTTGTGGTATTGTAAACCGAATTTTGCAGCCATAGAGCTTACAACATAGTCCATTCCGGTATTAATTGTTCTGTAGGTAGAGTTGGTAACAAACAGCACATCAGAGTAGCGGTCAATGGTTCCAAAGTAGTTAATGCCCTCTGCACCTATCGAAAAGTCTTTAAAAAGGTCCATCGAGGCACTCACAAAGGCTTTGGTAATTCCGCCGGTTCCGTATCTTCTGTATTTAATCTCGCCCATTTCGTTAATGATAACCGGGTTGGTCTCTCTCTCTTCAAACTTGTATCCTACACTGCTGAATGGTACTATTCCGGCTGCTATTGCTGATTTTTTGTAAAGAGGGGAGGTGATTACAAAATGGTGCATGTTAAACACATTGAAAGCCGATGTTTTTGAATCTCCGCTGGTGTAAATGTTCTTCTGGTTAAGGCCAAAATCCATCATAAATGATTGTGGGTCTCTCTCAGTAAGTGCAGCAGGGTTCATAAAGTTTATGAGCCTGTTGTCTCTTAGTCCAACTCCAATCCCTCCCATTGCTTTGTTGAGGGCAGTACCGCTTTTATTTAAGTCACCTATACCGAACACAGAGTACGGAGTAAATGTACCCAAAGCATCGGTACTTTGGGCAAAAACAAATTGCCCTGTAAATAAAATTGCCGCAAATGCCGCAATTACCTTTGTTTTCCTAAGATTTCGCATAATACTCTGCCACGCGGGCCAAACCCATCAATACTAAATTGTAAACTACAAATATCGAACTTTTCAATTTTTTTGCAAAATAAATCGCATCGCCGCCCGTAAAAATATAAATATGCTCCGGATTGGCTTTCATATAACCCTCAATCTCAAAAATCAGACCTAAAATTACTCCGCTCTCTATTGCCTCCTTTGTACTACCCCCGGGTGACACAAAATCTATTGGGGTATCAACTAACGGAAGTTGTTGAGTATAATCATTTAAGGCCTTAAATCTGCTTCTCATTCCAAGCGATATATTGCCTCCTGAAAATTCATTTTTTTCACTCACAAAATCTATCGTCAGAGCTGTGCCAAAATCAAAAATTATACAACTCTTCCCCGGAAAAAGCGATTTAGCTCCATAAGCTGCCATAAGTCTGTCAGAGCCCAATGTGGCAGGTGTTGCATACCTGTTGGCCATCAGAAGCTTTGTCTCCTGGTTAACAACAACAAGCTTATCGCACATTTGCTCTGCGCTGTTCAGAAAATTTTGGCTCAATTTTCTAACAGAGGATATGGCCATTACATTAGGTTTTCTATTTTCGGTAAGCGCGGCAATAAAAGATATAACATCTTCTCCTTCAAATCTTATAACCTCTCCAAGAGATGTTCCGATCACAAAAGATGCCTTTACCGAGGAGTTCCCTATATCAACAACCAAATTTGTCACAGCGGGCAAAGATAAAAAAATTAAACCTTCATTTCTAAAAATATCTTAAATGCCTGTTCTACGCTGGTTACATTCTCTACCGTTATATAGAGTTTTTCCTTTTGTTCCTTCATTCTGAATCTCTTATGTTGTCTTTGCAGAAAGGCCAGAATAAGTGCAAATTTTTCAGAAGAGTAATATGAGGACATCTGGTTATTAACAAAATAGGCTATCAGAGCTCCATTTTTTAGAATAATCTTTTCAAATCCAAGTTCAATTGCCAACCATCTTAATCGCACGATATAGGTTAGCTGCTTTGCCTCCTCCGGCAAAGGGCCAAACCTGTCTTTTAGCTCCTCAGTAAATTTTACAAGCTCTTTCTCGGTTGAAATTGCATCAAGCTCTTTGTAGAGCCTTATCTTCTCTGAGATTATTCCAATATAGGCATCCGGAAGCAGAATTTCAAGATCGGTATCTATAGAACAATCTGTAAGGTAGCTGCTCTCTTTTCCATCTTTATCTTCAGGCAAAATACCCCTCTCTTCTCTTATCTCTGCAAAGGCCTCTCCAAGAATCCTCTGATAGGTTTCAAAGCCCATGTCAGCAATAAATCCACTCTGTTCGCCCCCGAGTAAATTACCTGCACCTCTTATGTCAAGATCCTGCATTGCAATATTAAAGCCGCTTCCCAGATCGGAGAAGGTCTCGATTGCCTTAATTCTTCTTCTTGCATCTTCTGAGAGTGATATCATTGATGGCACGATAAGGTAACAGAACGCCTTTACGTTTGAGCGCCCTACCCTGCCCCTGAGCTGGTGCAGGTCGCTAAGTCCAAAATTTTGTGCCTGATTTATGATTATGGTATTGGCATTAGGGATATCAATTCCGTTCTCAACAATTGTTGTGGCAATCATAACGTCGTAGTCGCCCATCATGAAGTCCAGAACTGTCTTTTCCAGATTTGCCGGCTCCATCTGACCATGCCCTGTACAGGTCTTAACATCAGGACACAGCCTCCTTACAATATCCTCTACCGATCTAATGTCCTCTACCCTGTTGTGCACAAAAAATACCTGGCCCCCTCTCTCCATTTCGTAGTTAATAGCATCTCTTATAACCTCTTCGTTAAAGTCAATCACCTCTGTTTGAATAGGGAGGCGGTTGGGAGGAGGTGTATTTATAATAGAGAGGTCCCTTGCTCCAAGCAGCGAAAACTGAAGAGTTCTGGGAATTGGTGTTGCTGTGAGGGTGAGGGTGTCAACATTGAGCTTGAGTTGTCTTAGTCTCTCTTTAGCTGCGACTCCAAATTTCTGCTCCTCATCAATAATGAGTAGTCCCAGATCTTTGAATTTTATCTCCTTATTAAGTAGGCGGTGTGTTCCTATTATTATATCTGTTCTTCCGTTTTCAAGCGATGCGGTTATCTCCTTGATCTCTTTTGCGTTCTTTAACCTGCTCAGATATGTTATGTTGCAGGGAAAATCTTTAAGTCTTGTAGTAAATGTTTTATGGTGTTGCAGCGCAAGTATAGTTGTTGGAACAAGAACTGCCACCTGTTTACTGTCAGAGACAGCCTTAAATGCCGCTCGTATTGCCAGTTCGGTTTTGCCGAATCCAACATCACCGCAAACCAGTCTGTCCATTGGGAAGCTCCTCTCCATATCCTCTTTGATTGCCCCTGTAGCCTTTAACTGATCGGGAGTATCTTCATACATAAATGAGGCCTCAAGCTCCTGCTGCATAAATGTGTCGCCGGAAAAGGCAAAACCATCTGCATCTCTTCTTTTTGAGTAAAGTTCAATGAGATCTTTGGCAATGTCTTTGACTTTTGATTTGGTTTGGCTCTTAAGCTTCTGCCATGCGCCTGTTCCAAGTTTGTAAACCCTGGGCGGTGATGCATCTTTAGATTTGTACCTGGATATTCTGTGCAGACCATGAATGGATACAAATATTACATCTCCATCTTTATATATAAGCTTTACTGCCTCCTGCTGCTTTCCGTTTATCTGAGTCTTAACAAGTCCTCCAAACTGACCTGTACCATGGTCAATATGAACAACATAGTCACCTATTTCAAATGAGTTTAACTCACTTATTGTAAGCCTTTCGCTCTTTTCAACAGTTCTGTGAGGCTTAACCCTGTGGTGTCTTTCAAATATCTGGTGGTCGGTATAGAGGCAAATTTGTGCATTGTGGTCAATAAAGCCTTCGTGAATTGAGATGGCTTCGGTCTCAAACATTACATCTCCCAGCCCCTCAATTTCAAGCGAAGAGAGAATGTTTTTGATACGCTCTGTCTGACTTGGATTTTCACTTAGTAACCAAACCTCAAAACCGTCTGATTTTTTCTGTGAAATATCTCTGGCAAGCAGCTCAAAGTTTTTGTTGAATACAGGTTGTGGTATCGTGTGAAATGTAATTGTCTCATAACCTTTGTAATCCCCCTGCAGAGGACCAAACAGCACCCTTTTATGTGATTCTGTTATCTCACAAAATTCTCTGTATGAGAGTAGAATCTCTTCATCCCTTTTATGTTCTTCAATAAGCTTTATCTGAGAATTAAACCAAGGCTCATCGGTTATCCACAAAATTGAAGAAGATCCTGCAAAGCCAAAAATATTCTCCCGGGTACTCTCCTCCATCTCAAATATATCCGGAAAAATCTCTATGCTTTTTCTCTCTTCTTCTGAACGCTGAGTTTCAATGTCAAATACCTTTATATTTTCAACTGTATCTCCAAAGAAATCTATTCTGTAGGGCCTGTTATCAGAGAAAGAGAAGAGGTCAATAAGTCCTCCTCTTAAAGCAAACTGCCCCGGTTCCGATACAAAATCAACCTTGGTAAATGAGTAGGCAACCAGAGTCTCCCTTATAAATTCATGGGAGAGAGTATCGCCTTTTGATATTTTTAATATATTGGATTTGAGAGACTTTTTATCAATAATCAACTCCGAAACCGCATGTGGGTAAGTTACCAGAACAATGCTTTCGAATTCAGATTCACCCTCGGTATATCTCTTTACTTCATTAAGCGCAGCTGTTCGCTGTACCTGATGAGAGGTATCTTTTCTTACATTTCTTAAGCTATGGTTCTTTGATGAAGGAAAGAAAAAGACCCTCTCCTTTCCCATTAACTTGTACAGATCTCCGCTACAATAGACGGCATCTTCTCTGTTATTGAGCATAACAATATGAATGCCGCTTTTGGCAGCAGCACAAATTGCAAACGCTTTTGCCGAGGAGTAAAGACCTTGAACAACAATCCCTCTTTTTCCACTCTCTTTTAAGTGGGAAACGAGTTCCGCCGCCCCTTTCTGCCTCTCAAATCTCTCGTTTATATTGTAGTTCATAAATGCGACTGCAAAGATAGGTTATTAACCAGATTGTGTTAATAATTATTGATAAATTATTTTTTAAAATTGGCACATTTTATTATATACATTTATTCTCTTTCGATGCAAATTTTACTGGCACAATTTCTCAGTTATTTATCTATAATATATCAACACATAAGGTATGTTAATTTTTAATAATGATAATTATGAAACCCTGTTGAAAACTGTGCGAGTAATTAATATAAAATATTGGTAATATTATATTTAATTATAATTTAGTTATTGTTGAAATCTTGTTAATCTGTGTTAATAACTCAAAATATTTGTTAAGATCTTTACTTATCAACATATCAACAAACTATAATAAAAAGAAAAAGTTATATAAAAGATTAAAGTATATTTGTAATAAATAAAACTGTCAGTAACTATGGCCAATTTCGATCCCAGACAAGAGCGTGATAACAAAGATAAGGATTTTGAATTTCAAATCCGGCCGAAGGATTTTTCAGAGTTTTCGGGTCAGGATAAGATAATTGAAAATCTGAAAATTTTTGTAAAAGCAGCGCTTATGAGGGGCGAAGCTCTGGATCACGTTTTGCTTCATGGCCCTCCGGGTCTCGGAAAAACAACTTTGGCTCATATTGTTGCAAATGAGCTAAATGTAGATCTTAAAATAACTTCAGGTCCTGTTCTGGATAAACCGGGAGATCTGGCAGGTCTCTTAACCGGTCTCGAAAAGGGAGATGTTTTGTTTATTGACGAAATTCACAGACTTTCACCAATTGTCGAAGAGTATCTCTATTCTGCAATGGAGGATTTTAGAATTGATATCATGATAGATAAAGGCCCAGGTGCCCGGTCAGTTCAAATAACTCTCAATCCATTTACACTCATAGGTGCAACAACAAGAAGCGGTCTTTTAACATCGCCCCTCAGAGCCAGATTTGGTATTCAGTCACATCTTGAGTATTATGATGCAACTGTCTTACTTTCAATTATTAAACGGAGTGCATCTATTCTCAATATTCCAATTGAAGAGCAAGCTGCAATGGAGATTTCAAGAAGAAGCAGAGGAACACCAAGAATTGCAAACGCACTTCTGAGAAGAGTTAGAGATTTTGCCCAGGTTAAAGGCACCGGGGTAATTGATATCGACATTACTCTCTACGCACTTGATGCTCTTAATATCGACAAAAGAGGGCTTGATTCAATGGACAATAAAATACTCTCTACAATTATTCACAAGTTCAGAGGAGGTCCTGTCGGAGTAGGGACAATTGCCACAGCAGTAAGTGAAGATTCAGGAACAATTGAGGAGGTTTACGAGCCATTCCTCATTAAGGAGGGCTTTATCCACAGAACTCCACGAGGACGTGAGGCAACAGATCTCGCTTATAAGCACCTGGGCATTTTAAAAGAGAGTATTAATTCACCATCGCTCTTTTCTGAATAGACAATAACTAAGAATAGAAACTAATATAAATTTAACCTTATGAGAATTAAGAAAAACCTAATATTTACGTCGCTTTTACTTCTTTTTCTGTTGCTTGCTTCAGATATTTATGCATGTACTTCGGCAATCATTACAGGAAAGGTCACAGCTGACGGCAGACCAATATTGTGGAAACACCGTGACACCGGTGAGGACAACAACAGGGTAGAATTTTTTAAAGGAGAAAAATATAATTTCATTGGGCTTGTAAATAGTCCGGACAAGGGTGGAGTAGTTTGGATAGGAACCAATAATGTTGGATTTTCAATCATGAACACCGCTTCTTACAACCTTAAAGATGATGATGTTAAGGATATGGATATGGAGGGTCATTTAATGTATGGTGCCCTTGCTGTTTGCAAAACTCTCGAAGATTTTGAAAACTACCTTAATAACCTTCCAAGGCCTATGAGAGTGGAGGCTAATTTTGGAGTTGTTGATGCTTATGGAGGAGCTGCCTATTACGAAACTAACAACAATAAATTTGTGAAGGTTGATGCTAATGACCCGGGTATTGCTCCGCAGGGCTATCTAATCTACACAAATTTCTCTTATACCGGTAGGTTTAACGAGGGTATGGGCTACATTAGACATCAAAATGCAACTGAGATTATGTCAAAACAATCTCCTTTCAGGAACATAACCCCTGAGTGGATTTTTAATAATTTATCCCGCTCTTTTTATCATTCACTTATGGGAACAGACCTTACAAAACAGGAGAGTTCTCCGGAAAAGTTCACCGGTTGGGTAATAGATCAGGACTATATTCCAAGAAAATCATCTACAGCCTCTGTAGCCATTCAGGGTGTAAAGCCCGGAGAAGATCCTGAGATGACCATAATGTGGACAGTTCTTGGCTACCCTCCTGCAGGTGTAGCGATTCCTCTTTGGGTTAAAGCCGGAGAGAATCAGCCGGCCTTGGTGGTTAAATCAAAAGATAGTGATAATGCTATTGCCTGTGATAATGCGCTTGCTCTGAAATATAATACATTCTCACTTAAAAGAGGAAGTGGCCAGAGATATATGAATTTCAATCTCATATACAACAGCAGGGGTAATGGGTATATGCAAGAGCTTAGCGCTACCGAGCACTACGTGGTAAACAGCATTTACAAACCACTTATTTCAAAATGGAGAGAGAGTGGTATCAACATGAAAGAGCTTGAGGAGGCCAACAAAAAAGCTGAATTGAAAATCAATCATATTTATGGTACACTATTAACAGGAATATCTCCTGCAAAACTATAGCGATTCCAATTAATGCAGAGCTGATAAGCGTATCAAGAAACAGCGCTATCAGCTCTTTTTTTATGTCATATTCTGCCAGAAGAGTATTTAGGTCGCCCCACTTAGTAACAGCGGCAACCGACTTAAATATAACCATATACACTAGAATTGCTACATAGAAAAGGAGTATTGGCTTGAATACAAATAGGAAAGATCCCTTTTTCTTCTCTTTCTCAAGGAATATAATAGGGTAAATAAAGGCAAGCCCCTCCAGCACTATTGCCAAAGTTGGAAATATCCCCTCAGAACAGCACGTAAAATTATTAATTACAGTATATATAACCATTCTGGAAACAGCTGCAATTACACTTACCAAGGGAATGCTCCACCATTTTTTTGATGATTTGTAGGCGGCCCACATGAAGAGAACTCCAATAGGAATAAGTATTGCACTTGCCAAAGAGCTGTTCAACAAGTGCAACAGATAACCCAGAGTAATCTCAAAAACGCCCCAAAGGGCACCATATTTTAGTATGGATTTAGCTCTCATTACATTTCAATTCTTAAATCCTGAAGTGAAAGAATATGCCCATCGTTTGGAGCAGTTATGACAATTTTGACTGCCATAACGGGTTTTTCCGGTTGGAAAACAACTACTCCCCTATCAAATGAACCTGCAGTAACATAATTTTTACCGTCATATGAAAATTCAACATATCCGTCGGTAACTCCATAAAAAGATATATTTGGAATACCTGTCTCAACCGTTATTCTGCTTGCTCTTACAGCCTCTGAAAAGTGGTAGATAAGGTAATCACCTGCCTTAACTCTTGATGCACTTCTGAAATATGTATCGTATTTATAATCCGTTAGATTTTTAAGAGTAAATCTGGTGTTTTCTTCAATTGAAGTTTCAATCCTTGTTTCAGGCATCAAGTAGGTGTATGGTGCATTTTCAGGTGAAATAGTAACACTCTTTAGCTCATCTTTGAAGAATGTTGCAAAACGGAATTTTTGAGGTTTGTCAGTAAATATTTCGCCCTTGTATACAGGAGAGAAGCTTGTAGGCTCACTTTCGTCGGTGGTGTATCTTACGACTGCCCACGAGTAAGGGAGCTCTGCCTTAACTGCTCCGTTCTCATACTTTGCAACGGGAGGCGGAACCCTAAAGAAGATTCCCATCTGATACATCCTTTCAAAGTGATGTTTGGTCAACCTCTTGTTAAAATTGCTCCACTCCTTGTACTGTGGCTGTGTCCAACCTACCTCTGCAATTGCTGCAAGACGCGGATATGTTTGATAATCAATAAATCTTGGTGGCCATCCAAGCAATTCAGTCCAAAGTGCTCCCTGAACACCAAGAATGAGGTGAGCCTGATCACTTGAAAGGTTTGCTGTTCCTACAGGGTCAAGAGAGTAGCTCTTTTCAAGAGTTACGATTCCCGCCCAGTTGTGACCTCTTTCAACAGGTGACTGCTTCATATCAAAGTAGCAGTACTCACCCGGCATCATGATGGTAGGCTGTCCTTTTGTAACAGACTCTATCCCTTTTGCCACACTTCTCCATGCGTAAACCCTTGAATTGGGGTTAAGGTCGCCTCCGTCAAGAATCTCATCCCAGCCCGACATATGCTTGCCATGCTTTTCAATAATTGATTCCATTCTTCTGACAAAGTAGTTTAGAAGCTCATCATGATTCTTCATTCCCTCTTTTTCCATCAAAGCTATACAATGAGGGCAGGTGCTCCACTGAGCGTAGTTTACTTCGTCACCTCCTATGTGGAAATTCTTCGAAGGAAACAGCTTAACCATCTCTTTGATAATATCTTCAAGCATTTTATAGTTTGGCTCTTTACCTACGCACCAAGCGTTTTGTCCTTCGCCCTGAACACTAAGTTCCCCTATCTCTCCCTCGCATCCAACATTCGGGTATGAGGCGGTAACTGCCTTGCTGTGACCCGGAAGATCAATCTCCGGAATAACCTCAATATGTCTTTCGGCAGCATAGGCAACAATCTCCTTAATCTGCTCCTGGGTATAGAAACCACCATATCTTTGATTGCCCGACCCGAAAGAGGCTTTGAGTACTTCGCCCGGACCTCTCCAGGCTCCCTTACGGATTAGCTCAGGATATTTTTTAATTTCAACTCTCCATCCGTTATCATCTGTTAAATGCCAGTGGAATTTATTGATTTTATGGTGTGACATCCAATCGATATACCTTTTAACGGTCTCAGCATCAAAGAAAGTTCTAGAGACATCAAGCATCATTCCTCTGTATTCAAACCTAGGGCTGTCTTCAATCTTAACCACAGGTACCCCCCACTTCTCAAAACCTGTTGCCTTACCTGAATATATAGTCGGAGGCATTAACTGCAACAGTGATTGAATTGCATAAAAGGCCCCTGCCCCGGTGCTGCTTTTGATTGTTATTCCCTGTGTTGAAATATCAAGAGAGTACCCTTCTGCAGGAATGTTGTATGAGGGAGCAATGTCAATAACTATGAAGTTATTTACAGGAGGTTGCTTTATTGTTTCAAATGTAAACCCGGTTGCATTTTTAAGATACCCTTTAAGGTATGAAGCGTTCTGTTGCGATTTTTCGGTAGTGTAGATAACCGTCTGTTTATCGAAAATGAAACTCCCCTCCCCCTTCTCTATTTTATTGGGTTTGGGAATAATGGAGATTTGGGCTGCCAGTGAAGCTGTAACAGCAAGCGCTGCACATAGAGCAAAAAGTTTTGTCTTCATCATAAAAATTGGTTGTCTGTGTATAGTCCGGTAAAGATACAAAAAAGGGAACTAAGCCTTATATATCTTGGTAGTGTTACTTTAAATACATAATTTTACCGCACTTTTAAACAGGTATAAAAATGTCCGAAAAACTTAATTCTAAGATACCTGAGGGGCCTTTATCCGAAAAATGGACAAGGCATAAGTCTCAGATTCGTGTTGTGAGTCCGGCGAATAAAAGAAAGCTTGATGTGATTGTGGTTGGAACGGGACTTGGTGGCGCTTCGGCGGCCGCTGCGTTGGGAGAGCTGGGTTACAATGTCAAGGTTTTTTGCATAAGCGACTCACCAAGAAGGGCGCATTCAATAGCCGCTCAAGGAGGTATCAACGCAGCCAAAAACTACCCGAATGACAACGACTCTGTTTATCGTCTTTTTTATGACACTATAAAAGGCGGTGACTACAGAAGCAGAGAGGGGAATGTTTATCGTCTTGCTGAAGTTAGTAACCCCATAATTGACCTGTGTGTTGCGCAGGGAGTTCCATTTGCAAGGGAATATGGAGGGTTGCTTGACAACCGCTCATTTGGAGGTTCTCAGGTAAGTAGAACTTTTTATGCAAGGGGTCAAACCGGGCAACAGCTTCTTTTGGGCGCCTATGCAGCTCTAAACCGCCAAATTCACCTGGGAACTGTTAAATCTTACACCAGGAGAGAGATGCTCGACCTAGTACTTATTGATGGAGAGGCAAAGGGAATTATAGTCAGGAACTTGATAACAGGCGAGATAGAGCGATACGGAGCTCATGCAGTTGTAATTGCAACAGGAGGCTACGGAAATGTATTTTTCCTCTCGACCAACGCAATGAACAGCAACGGATCTTCTGTTTGGCAATGTTTTAAAAAAGGGGCATTTTTCAGCAATGCATCATTTGCCCAGATACACCCTACCTGCATTCCGGTACACGGTGAGCAGCAATCAAAACTGACTCTTATGAGTGAGTCGCTCAGAAATGACGGAAGGATATGGGTTCCAAAGAAAAAAGAGGATGTAGAAAAACTACGTGAGAAAAAGATTAAGGCATCGCAAATTCCTGAAGAAGACAGAGATTACTACTTAGAACGCAGATATCCTGCTTTCGGAAACCTGGTACCTCGCGATGTAGCTTCTAGGGCTGCAAAAGAGAGGTGTGACGCAGGATTTGGCGTGAATGAAACCGGTCTTGCAGTTTACCTTGACTTTAAATACTCAATTGACAGACTTGGCAAAAAGGTAATAGAGGAGCGATACGGCAACCTGTTCCAGATGTATGAGAAGATAACAGATGTAAATCCATACGACGAGCCCATGATGATTTACCCTGCCATTCACTACACAATGGGAGGTCTTTGGGTTGACTACAATCTTCAGACAACAGTACCTGGTCTCTTCTCAATTGGAGAGGCAAACTTTAGCGACCACGGAGGAAACCGCTTGGGAGCATCTGCGCTTATGCAGGGTCTTGCCGACGGATATTACATTCTTCCATACACAATCGGTGATTTTCTTGCCGGAAAAATTCAGGCAAAAAAGACAGATACCTCCCACCCTGCCTTCGAAGAGGCAGAGAGTGCCATTAAGGCCAAAATTGACAAGTTATTTGCCATAAAGGGCAAGGAGCCGGTTGATCACTTCCACAAGAAATTAGGCCACATTATGTGGGATTATGTGGGGATGGCTCGTAACGAAGAGGGGCTGAAAACGGCAATCATCGAAATTAAGAAGCTAAGAGAGGATTTCTGGAAAAACGTTTATGTTCCCGGAGAGAATTCGGAGCTTAATCAGGAGGTAGAGAAGGCAATCAGAGTTGCCGACTTTTTGGAGCTTGGTGAATTGATGGCAATGGATGCACTCGACAGAAAGGAGTCCTGCGGAGGACACTTCCGTGAAGAGATGCAGACAGAAGATGGAGAGACACTTAGAGATGATAATAACTTTATGTATGTAAGCTGCTGGGAATATCAGGGAGGAGAAAAAGCTCCCGTTCTTCACAAAGAGCATCTTAACTATGAGTTTGTGAAAATTGCTACACGGAATTACAAAGACTAACCATTTACAGGATATGGACTTTAAACTAAAGGTTTGGCGTCAGAAAAGCGCAAAGGAGAAGGGATCATTCCATACATATGAGGTGAGGGATATCTCTCCTGATACCTCATTTCTGGAAATGCTTGACATCATGAACGACCAGCTTATTCGCGGCGGAGCAGACCCCGTTGCGGTAAACAAGGGATGCCAGAGCGACCAACCGGTTGCATTTGACCACGACTGCCGCGAAGGAATTTGCGGGATGTGCTCGCTTTACATTAACGGAAGGGCACACGGCCCCGATGATGATATTACCACATGCCAGCTGCATATGCGTAAATTCAAAGATGGTGAGACAATTACCATCGAACCTTGGAGGTCAGCCGGAATGCCGGTCATAAAAGATCTTATTGTTGAAAGAAATGCACTTGATAAAATTCTACAGGCGGGAGGATATGTTTCGGTAAATACCGGAGGTGTGCCCGATGCAAACACAATTCCTGTTCCCAGAGATGATGCAGAGGAGAGTATGGATGCCGCTTCGTGTGTTGGTTGCGGTGCTTGCATTGCCACCTGCAAAAACGGTTCGGCAATGCTCTTTGTTTCGGCAAGGGTCAGTTCACTTGCTTTGTTGCCACAAGGCAAAATTGAGGCAGCAAGAAGGGTTAAGGAGATGGTAGCAAAGATGGATGAGTTTGGTTTTGGAGCATGTACAAACACTCGTGCTTGTGAGATTGAGTGCCCTAAAAGCATATCTATCTCTCATATAGCAAGAATGAACAGAGAGTATTTACTTGCAAAAATTAAGGACTAACAAAATTTTTAAAGGTTAAATGTTAAAAGAAAAGCTGCCATTTGGCAGCTTTTCTTGATTAATCTTATTTTCAGGTTATCCGCTATTAGTTGGCCTTTTTGTATAGACCAACGCCGTGGTATGAATCAATTAATCTGTCATACACACTAGAAGGGTCATCGTCGTCGGTAAGGAGTGTATAAAGGATAAACATCAAATAGTCGCGATCATAATACAGCTCCATTCTTAGATTATCGGATGCTCCTGCAATCCCTGCCGGGAAGAGAGGATTTACCATCCTAAAATATGCGTTTTCCTGAGTAAAAGTTCCTGTAACTGGTAGTGGAACATCATTATAGTAACTTTCGGTCACATTGGGAAGTTTAAAAACAATTCTGTTTGGCTTCATCAGTTCCCTTCTAATCCTGTTAATGTTGTCACTTAAAAACTTAATAGTTTGGGGATGCTCAGCTGCCACAGATGGGTTATAAACAATTCTTACTACTACCGCTGCGGTATCAAGTTCCCATGTTCCTGTTAGCACAATTGGCTCAAGCTCTTTCAAACAGCCGGTAAGTGAAATAGTAAGGACTAAAACCGAAATTACAGACAACAATCTTTGCTTCATTCTCTTCATAATTTTTTAAATGTTTAAGGGTCAAATTGTAGTTCTGGCCTAGTTTACACAAAAGTATGAAATTAATGTATAAATTCTATTAATTTTGCCTAAAATAGATTCAATGGAATTTTTTTCAACATGCAATGGCCTACCTGTCCATATTTCGGACACTAAAAAGGGAGATAGAGCAATAATCCTTCTTCATGGCTACCTTGAAACTCTTTACATTTGGGAGGAGTTTGCAACTTTACTATCAGAGCACATGAGAGTAATCTCGATAGATATTCCTGGACATGGCCTCACCGGGTCTGCAGAGGTAAACACAATGAGTTTTTGCGCAGATGTAGTTGTATCTGTGATGGATAAACTAGAGATTCAAAAAGCATTCATTCTTGGCCACTCAATGGGAGGTTATGTTGCGCTGGAGGCAGTCAAGGGATACCCCGATCGCTTCCAGGGGCTGTTAATGATGAACTCTTCTCCTTTTCCAGATACTGAGGAAAAGAAGGCAGACAGAGAGAGGGAGATATCAGTAATTCTTCAGAATAAACTTCAAATGATTATTCGCACAACTATCCCTAAGATTTTTGCACCCTCAAATCTTGTAAAATTTGAAGAGAAGATTCTTGAGATTAAAGAGACAGCCGAAGTGCATGATCCTGAAGGCATTGTTGCCTCTATTAAAGGTATGATGCAAAGAGAAGATAACAGAGATTTTCTGAAAGCCTTAAAGATGCCGCTACTCTTTTTTATGGGAAAACATGATGGTATCATAAAAGAGGAGGCAGCTGCCGAAATAACATCTATTGTAGGTGCATCCAAAGTTGTTATGCTTGAAAATGCCGGTCATTGCGCCTTTATTGAGGAGCCTCAGATCTGCTTGCAAAAGCTAATTGCCTTTGTTAAAGAGAATTAATTCAACACAGTTAAATCAAGAAAATATTCCGATAATGAAAAAGATTCTTCCCTTAATGCTGCTTGTACTAATACAAACCGCAGCTGTTTCACAAACCAGAATGAGAGATTACGGCATTGAGACCGGTATTTTCAAACCCGGTAAAAACAACGCAATAACAGATGTTGCCGGCGTTAAGGTAGGGCATAAAACCCTTATTCAAGGAGAGGACATGAGAACAGGCGTAACTGCAATAATACCACACGAAGGCAATCTTTTTCAACAGAAGACACCTGCAGCAATATATGTAGGCAACGGCTTTGGGAAGCTGGCGGGATATACTCAGGTCAAAGAGCTTGGGAATATTGAAACTCCTGTTATTCTCACCAATACAATGAGTGTACCTGCCGCACTGGAGGCTCTTATAACCTACACATTAAAGCAGGAGGGTAATTCAGGAATAGGATCTGTAAACGGAGTAGTGGGAGAGACCAACGATGGTGGACTCAACAATATCCGAGCAAGGTATGTTACCCCCGAACATGTTCTTGAGGCAATTGAAGCAGCCAAAGAGGGCAAAGTAGAAGAGGGGGGAGTAGGGGCCGGAACGGGCACAATCTGCTTTGGTTTTAAAGGAGGAATTGGAACATCATCAAGAGTTCTTCCTGCCTCACTTGGTGGTTACACTGTTGGAGTACTCGTTCAGTCAAATTTTGGAGGTGTTCTTGAAATTGCCGGTGTACAAGTTGGAAGAATGTTGGGAAAATACGACTTTAAAAGAGATGTTGACAAAGATGCTGATGGCTCATGCATGATTGTGGTAATTACAGACGCACCCATAACATCCAGAAATCTTGAAAGGGTGGCAAAAAGAGCAATGCTTGGACTTGCTAAAACAGGCGGTATTGCCTCAAATGGCAGTGGTGACTATGTAATTGCACTTTCTGTTGCAAAAGAGAATCTAATAGATGAAAAGAGCCCTTTTTATAATCCCCTTGAGCTTCACAACAGCTCAATGTCCTCACTTTTTCTTGCAACAATTGAGGCAACCGAAGAGGCACTTATCAACTCTCTCTTTGTTGCGAAGACAACAAAAGGTTATAACGGAAGGGTAGTGGATGAACTTCCAAAAGATATTGCGGTTAAAGAGATTAAGAGAGCAAGGGGAATAAAGTAATTAATGAGATAGCCCTATATCCCTGCTTTACCAGAGGAAATTGTTAAAAGGGAATCGCCCTGCGTGAATCTCGGCCACCATTTTGTAAAGGTCATTTCTCAGCTTGGGTAAATTGGTCTTCTCCTTTGCAGAGATAAAAATGCAAGGGGCATGCTCCTTGTTCATCCAGCTGTTTTTTAACTCGTCAATGCTGTAGTTTTCCGGCTTTTTGTGCCCATAATCAAACTCATCCTGAGGTACATAATTGTAGGCATCAATTTTATTAAATACGAGTAATACAGGCTTATCTTTAGCCCCTATTTCGATTAAAGTCTGCTCTACCACTGAGATGTGCTCCTGGAAGTTTGGGTGTGAAATATCTACAACATGCAATAATATATCAGACTCCCTAACCTCATCAAGTGTGCTTTTAAATGACTCAACAAGCTGATGCGGCAGTTTGCGGATGAACCCTACTGTATCACTCAAAAGAAAAGGAACATTTTCTATTACAACCTTTCTGACTGTTGTGTCAAGAGTTGCAAACAACTTATTCTCAGCAAACACTTCGCTTTTAGCAAGAAGGTTCATCAATGTACTTTTACCCACATTTGTATAACCAACAAGAGAGATTCGTACAAGGCTTCCCCTGTTCCCTCTCTGTGATGCCATCTGTCTGTCAATTTTTTTAAGTTGCTCTTTCAGACGACTTATCTTTTCCAGGATTATCCTCCGGTCAGTCTCAATCTGACTCTCACCCGGCCCTCTCATTCCTATACCTCCCCTCTGCCTTTCAAGGTGGGTCCACATTCTGGTTAGTCTAGGCAGTAAATATTGATATTGCGCAAGCTCTACCTGTGTTTTTGCGTATGCTGTTTTAGCTCTATGGGCAAAAATATCAAGAATAAGATTGGTTCTGTCAAGTATTCTGCACTCCAGCTCTCTCTCAATGTTTCTCAATTGAGAAGGGGTCAGTTCGTCATCAAAAATTACAAGTTTAATCTCGTTCTCGTTGATGTACTGTTTAATCTCCTCAAGCTTACCGCTTCCAAGATAGGTCTTGGGATTTGGTTTGTCGAGGTTTTGTATGAACCACTTTTGAGATTTGGCCCCTGCAGTTTCGGCAAGAAACTCAAGTTCGTCCAGATACTCTCTTACTTTACTCTCTTCCTCATTGTTGGAGGAGACTGCTACAAGTACGGTTTTTTCCATCAATTATATAAAAAAGACTGCTTCTTTCGAGGCAGCCTTTATGTTTTAGTGTTTGTGTGATTTAATCTACCTGAGCTGGAAAATCACAGGAAACGAGTAAATAACCCTTACGGCTTTGTTCCTCTGTCTTCCCGGCGTCCATTTAGGAGACATAGAAACTACACGAACTGCCTCTTTATCAAGTGACGGGTCAACACCCCTCATAACCTTCACATCGCTCACGCTACCATCTGTATTTACACGGAATGAAAGAAATACACGACCTTGTACGCCGTTCTCTTTTGCAATTTCCGGATAAACCAATCTTTCTGCTACCCATTTAGTAAAGGTATTTTCGTCGCCGCCCTGAAATTTAGGCTTCTCCTCTACAAACATAAATGGGATATCTTCCTCTTCAGCTACCTCTTCTTTTCTCCCCTGAACATACTCTTTAATTTCAACACCAAGATTTTTGTTGTCCTCTGTGCTGATGATAAGATCTGTAGTGATCTTCATATCATCGTCCACAATAACAATCTCGTCAGATACAACAGGAATCTTTGGCATTTCCGGTGGTGGAGGCGGAGTTTCATTGGTAATTGGAACCATCTCTTCTTCTACAAGGGCTGCATTGTTATCGCCCAAATCAGAGAGACTCTTCTCGTAGGTTTTATATTCAAAACCTGCTAGAACTATAAGCAATGTAATTATCAGACCTATTTCTCTGAATAACAACTTCTTGCTCTCGAGATTTGCCTTAGGTGTTTTCTTTACTTCCATAACTGTATGACTGTTCAGATTAAATTTGGATTGTAAAATTAAAAACAATTAATTATTTACCAAAAGTAATTGTTAATAAACTTAGTGTAAATAATTTTAAGTGCCACATTATTAGTGCAATAGTTTTCGTTAAAAATTGTTAAAAACTCGTGGAGCATATCGGAGTCGAACCGATGACCTCTTGCATGCCATGCAAGCGCTCTAGCCAACTGAGCTAATACCCCCTAAAAATCGCCGTGCAAAGATGCGAAAATATTTTGAATTCAAATAATATTCATATCGCTAAGAACCTTATTTGTAGACCTGACGGCATCAGAACTTTTGCTAAACAGTTCAAATTCACTCTCTGTCAGATCAAACTCAACAATCTTTTCCCATCCGTTTTTGCCAACCGTAACCGGTACTCCAATGCAAATATCCTTTTGTCCGTACTCCCCATCTAGATAAACGCAGCATGGGTATAGTTTCTTTTCGTCAAGGATAATTGCCTTTACCAGAACGGCCCCGGCAGCCCCGGGTGCATACCAGGCAGATGTTCCGAGCATTTTTGTCAAAGTTGCGCCTCCAACCATTGTGTCTGCAATAACTTTGCCAAGCTTTTCAGCGGAAAGTAATTTATTAATAGGGATGCCTTTGTAATTGGCGTAACGTGCAAGAGGAATCATTGTTGTGTCACCATGACCTCCTATAACTATTCCATCTATATCACTTGAAGGAACATCAAGTGCAATACTCAAATAATCTGTAAATCTGCTACTGTCCAGAATTCCTCCCATTCCAATTATACGATTTTTTGGAAGACCGGTCTTTTTCAAAGTGAGATATGTCATAGTATCCATTGGGTTGGATATAACTACAAGAACGGCGTTAGGAGAGTATTTCAGAGAGTTTTCTACTACATTGCTTACAATATTTGCGTTTGTTTCGATAAGTTCTTCTCTTGTCATCCCGGGTTTACGTGGAATACCGGATGTTACAACAATAACATCTGAGTCGGCAGTAGCCTCATAATCCATTGTAACTCCTTTTACTTTAGTATAATACTTGTAGAGCTTAGCTGTTTGCATCATATCTGTAGCTTTCCCCTCTGCTAACCCCTCTTTTATATCGAGTAGTACTATTTCTGAAGCAAATTGCATATTAGCCATGGCATTGGTGCATGTAGCACCCACATTTCCGGCTCCGATTACCGTTATTTTAGACATAATTCAAAAGAATTTTAGTTTACTTTTATTTTGTAGTTTTGCAAAAAATATCAACATGAATTCGATCGCCCAATTCCGCACATATCGTGCCAAAATGAACAAGGTTATACTTGATTCCGGCTCTCTTTTTTTCAAGAGATTTTTCAATCTTGATACCAGAACTTATGAAGAGGGGGCTCTCTCCACGCAAACTAAAGAGATGCTTGGACTTGTATCTTCTCTCGTTTTGCGTTGTGATGATTGTGTTAAGTACCATATTGAAAAATGTTATGAACTAGGTGTTACCAGAGAGCAGGCCTTTGAGGTATTTGCCGTTGCAAACCTTGTAGGCGGATCAATTGTTATACCTCATACCAGAAGAGCAATTGAATACTGGGACATTTTGGAAGAGAATAACAAACAGCAATAAATTTAAAACAATTTTCAATAAGAAGGGTTTACCTGAATGATTAAATATTTTAAAGAGGATACTACTTTCAATTTTAAAGGAAAAAGGATTTGCAGCAGATGGATCAAGGTTGTTGCAGAAAAGCTTTTACCTGGTGATGAAAAGAGCAGCTCTTCAACAAATTTTATTAATAGATCAAAAGTAGGGGATATTAATATAATATTCTGCAGTGACAGCTACATACTTGATATCAACAACAAGTATCTTAAACATAACTACTACACAGATGTTATTACCTTTGATTATTGTGAAGGTAAGTTTCTAAACGGTGATATTATTATTAGCATTGACACAGTAAGAGTAAATGCCAATCTTTATAAATCAACTTTCGACAACGAACTCCACCGAGTAATAATTCATGCGGTATTGCACCTTATGGGCTATAAGGATAAAACTAAAAAAGAGAAAGAGATAATGAGAGATGCAGAAGATAAAGCTCTTTTATTAATTAATCCTATACCCAAGATTATAAGTTAAATGGGAGATAAATTTGATATAATAGTAGTTGGTGCAGGACATGCAGGTTGTGAAGCGGCATTTGCGGCAGCTAAAATGGGGTCCAAAGTATTGCTGCTAACAATGGATATGGGAAAAATTGCCCAAATGTCATGTAATCCTGCGATTGGCGGAATAGCTAAAGGACAAATAGTCAGAGAGATAGATGCTTTAGGCGGATATACAGGTATTGTAACAGACGCCTCAACCCTACAGTTTAGAATGTTAAACAGATCTAAGGGTCCTGCTATGTGGAGTCCTAGAGCCCAGTGCGACAGGCAACACTTTTCTATGAACTGGAGATACGTTCTTGAGCATACGCCTAATCTATACCTTTGGCAAGATACAGTTAGCGAATTTATTTTCGAAGGAGATAATGTGGCAGGGGTTAAAACAGAGATGGGAGCCTCGTTCAGATCAAAGGCAACTATACTTACAGCCGGAACCTTTTTGAACGGTAAACTTTTTATCGGGCAAAACAGTGCTGTTGGAGGAAGGATAGGGGAGATGCCCTCTCTGCACCTATCAGAACAGCTGTTTTCTATGGGCTTTGTTGTTGACAGAATGAAAACCGGAACTCCTCCAAGAATTGACGCCAGAAGTGTAGATCTCACAAAACTTCAGATTCAGATGGGAGATTCTATCCCGGAAAAATTTTCATTCCTTAATATCCCATCACCTATACAGTATCACAAGAACCAGCTCTCATGCTATATGGTTCATACAAACACCAAAGTTCATGATATTCTCAAAGAGGGATTTCAATTTTCTCCATTATTCTCAGGTAAAATTTCAGGTATTGGACCTAGATATTGTCCAAGCATAGAAGATAAGCTCCGCACCTTTGCCGATAAAACGACACATCAATTATTTCTTGAACCTGAGGGTTGGAACACAAACGAATATTATTTACAAGGATTCTCATCTTCACTTCCGCTTGATGTGCAGTATGAAGCTCTCAGGGCAATTCCGGGATTTGAAAATGTTGTTATTTATCGCCCGGCATATGCAGTGGAGTATGACTATTTTCCACCGACTCAGCTAAACCACACACTTGAGACAAAAAACATAAGCAATCTTTACTTTGCAGGACAAATCAACGGAACAACCGGTTATGAAGAGGCGGCCGCACAAGGCTTGATGGCAGGAATAAATGCTCACTTAAAAATTCAGAATAAAGAACCTCTTGTTCTAAAAAGAGACCAAGCATATATTGGGGTGCTTATTGACGACCTTGTAACAAAGGGGGTGGATGAGCCATACAGAATGTTTACATCAAGAGCAGAGTATAGAATTTTACTAAGGCAAGATAACGCTGACCTTCGCTTGACAGAAATCGGATTCAACTCAGGTTTGGCATCAGCTGAAAGGCACGATTTAATGTTAAGGAAATATACCTCTGTAGAGAGCCTTATAAACTATATGCAGAATACCTCAATTTCACCGGATGAAATTAACCCATATCTTGAATCGGTAGAATCTGCGCCAATAACCCATAAAAAGAAACTTGCGGACATTCTTACAAGACCTCAAGCTACAATTGATCCTCTTTTGTTAAATGTTCCACGCGAAACATTTTTCGATCATTTCAATCATCCACAGAGCGTTACGCCGCTTCCATACCAACCTGAAGTGCCTAAAGACGACAATATTTCCACTGATATTGTTCTCAAAGAGATTTTAGAGGCTGTAGAGATAAGGATTAAGTACAAAGGATACATTGAAAGGGAGAAAAGAATTGCAGATAAAATTTTAAAACTAGAAGAGATTGCTATCCCGGATAAGTTTGATTACTCTGCTTTAAAATCGATTTCAACCGAATCTCGTCAGAAACTTTCAAAGCACCGACCAAAAACAATATCACAAGCTTCACGTATTCCAGGAGTATCCCCGGCTGATATTTCTGTACTGCTTGTCTATTTTGGCAGATAAATCTTATTCTTGTTATTGTTCTGTCTATTGTTTGTTTTTAGAAACATTGGAATGATTTGCCCTTTTAAAAAATTTTATTTAAAATTTTCAAAATTTCCAGATCATCAGCTTAGTTGATATTAAGCAACAATTTAAATTCAATAATGCTCATATCATGCTGAAAGCTAAAAAAATAAAAGATGTTCCACGAGGAACATCTTTTTATTTTGTGGGATTAATATTACTCCATGGGTAGTGAAAGCCTGAGTTTTGAGAGGTGCTTATTAAATCCCGAATCCTCCTCAAATGATTTTACTAAAGCCGACTTTATTTTTTTTGTACGACATCTCTTGCTAACTATGTTTGGAAGATTTATAAATTGGTAGTATTTCAGGTTTGGAAATGTAGATGTATTTTCAGAGATAAAATCATCTAATACACTACCATTGTTTATATTATGATCTATTACATAAACTAATGAATCATTATTTTCAGAAGGATAACAGACGTAGAAAACAGGATCATCTTTCTGATTTGAATAATAGAAAGATTCAAAAGATCCTTTTCTATAAGAGATTTCCTTTATTGCGTATGAGAGTATCTCCTTACTATGTAAGATGCTTTCTTTGGAGAGATAACGTTCTCTTAGATTATAGATACGATCAATATCCCAAAAAAGAGTAAACGACCTTACTGTAGGCACTCTTTTACTCATAATCAGCCCATCTGAGGTGAAGTTATAGCTTCTGTTTGTTCGTATTTTTGTTATTTTTTCGTAAAGTGTAGTATCAAAAGAGAGTTTTGAATATAGCTCATAGAGAGATTCTGTTGCAGGTTTTACAACCAGAAATGAGAGTTTTTCAATACGGGCATAACGAAAAGCCTCTTCGGTAAGGTATTTTGAATATGATTTACCTCTGTGTTCAGGTAATGTGCCAACAGCATAAACATAGCCCCCTTTGTAATTTTTACCTTTGTATTGTGTATAGCAGGGCAAAACTGAGAGCGAAGCTACCGCATTATCTTCGTTTTTGGGAGTTAGCAGAAAGGTTTTACAGTGGGGTAAGCAGTTATTTAAAAAGTTATCGATGTAATTGGTGTCATCAGTAAAGCACTCACTCCATATTTTTGATATGGAGTGAGCATCTTCAGCTGTTGCAATATGAATTCTCATAACTAACTTTCTGTATTGAAAATATCGTTTATCAAATTCTGATATTTGGCTTTAATATTATGCCTTTTAAGCTTTAATGTTTGTGATAATAAGTCGTTAATTGGGGTCCATTCGTCTGCAACGAGTTTTGCTCTTCTAATCTGTTCGTGTGCAGCAAGTTTTTTATTAACGACATCTATCTCCTTGTTAACCTTTGCAATAACTGCAGGATTCTGAATTAATTCTGCATTGTCGGCATAATGAATCTTGTTCTTGGCAGCCCAGAAATGAAGTCTGTTAAAATCAGGAATTATAATTGCCGAAGCAAACTTTTGATTTTCACCTATTACCATGCAATTTTCAATGTAAGAAGACTCTTTTAGCATATTTTCAATAACCTGTGGAGCTACATATTTACCTGCAGATAGCTTGAATATCTCCTTTTTGCGGTCAGTTATCTTAAGGAAAATTGTATCTACCATAACACCAATGTCTCCGGTGTGAAGCCATCCATCGCTGTCAATAATCTCTTTGGTATATTCAGGATCTTTATAATAACCCAGCATAATGTGTGGCCCGCGTGTAAGAATCTCTCCGTCAGGTGCTATCATCATCTCAGTGCCCTCCATTGCTTTACCAACGGTTCCAATCTTAATAATCATCTCACGAGGGTTGTTAACAGCAATAATCGGAGAGGTTTCTGTCATACCGTAACCTTCAAATATATAAAGCTTTGCAGCTGTAAATAGTCTAATAATTTTAGCCTGAATAGATGAACCTCCTGATACAATGAGCATCTCTTTGCCTCCGAGTTTAGCCCTCCATTTGCTGTAAACAAGTTTGTCAGCTAATTTGTATTTAAGGTCGTAAAAGAAACCCTGCTTGTCATAGTCAAATTTGCAGGCAATTGAGAAGCACCATTTGTAAATTAACTTCTTAACACCCTTCAAATCTTTTCCAGCAGCCTCAAGTTTGTTAAACATCATCTCTAAAACCCTTGGCACTGAGCAAAAGCCGTCTGCCTGGCAGTCAGCAAGATCAGAAGCAATTGTTGAAAGGCTCTCAGCATAATAGGTGCTTATGCCCATATACTGATAATCGTAGTTCATACTCCTTTCATAAATATGACAAAGAGGAAGGAAACTTAGCATTTTGTGCCTATGGTCTCTAATTTGCTGATTTGCAGAACCTATAAAGGTAAATGCCAAATTTTTATGAGATAACATAACACCTTTTGGGGTTCCTGTAGTACCTGATGTATAGATGATTGTAGCCAGTTCGTTTTCGTCAATATTCTTCTTATTATTTTCGATAACTTCTTCAAATTCAGCCTCTTTATCCTTGCCCAAATCGTAAAGCGAGTCTATTGACTTAATACCTTCTGCCTTGTCAATTGCAAATACCATAATATCTCTATCGAGTTGAGGGATTAATGGCATAATTTTTTTGACAACAGCTTCTCCACCAAGGAATATTGCTTTTGCATCGCTGTGGTTAAGAATGTAGAGGTAATCATCGTTACTGAGCGTCGAATAGACAGGTACATGGACGCAATTTGCCAAATTAAGACCCATATCAATAAAGTTCCATTCCGGCCTATTATTGCTTATGGTAATAACCTTGTCATCTTTCTTGAGTCCAAGGGCCAGAAAGGCGTATGCAAGCAGATGTGAATGTCTGTAGTAGCTGTCAGAAGAGTACTTAATCCATTTGCCGTTCACTCTTCTGCTTAGAATATCATCTTTTGGATACTCCTTAATGAGCTTTTCTAAAAGGTCAAATGTTCTTTTTACTTCCATAGTTTGTAGTGTTTAGGGTTTAAAGAAGCGCTGTGAGATCGTTTATAAATTTATCAATATCATCTTTTTGAGTATTCCATGAGCACATCCACCTTACCTCGCCCGTCTCTTCGTCCCAAATGTAGAAAAAATGTTTCTCCATAAGTTTCTCGGTAATTTTTGTGTCCATAATTGCAAATACTCCGTTTGTTTCAACCGGCCGGGTAATTATTACCTTAGAAATCTCTTTGAGTTTAGTTTCCATGTACTTAGCCATAGAGTTTGAATGAGAAGCGAGGCGAATATTAAGGCCGTCTTTTAAAAATTCGGTAAACTGTGCTGCAATAAATCGGTTTTTAGAGAATAGTTGAGCTGCTTGTTTTCTAAGATAGAGAAAATTTTCGGCTAATTCAGGTTTAAAGAAAACAACCGCCTCTCCAATGAGCATACCATTTTTGGTGCCGCCAAATGAGAGGGCGTCAACTCCAAGATCTGAAGTAAACTCTCTGATTTTCATATTAAGGGCAGCTGCAGCGTTTGAAATTCTTGATCCGTCAATGTGAAGATAGCCATCATGACTATGCATCAGATCTGCCAGTTCCTTAATCTCTTTAGGTGAATAAAGTGTTCCAAGCTCGGTTGGCTGAGAAATTGAGAGCACTTTTGGTTGAGAATGGTGCTGAAACCCAAAACCCTTAAGCTCTTTCTTAACAGATTCAACAGAGACCTTGCCGTTAACAGGCGTTATTGGAACAAGCTTGCATCCTGTTAGTTTTTCGGGAGCTCCGCATTCATCAACGTTTATATGAGCAGATTCGGCACATAAAATTGAATTGAAGGTGTTTGTAAGGGCTTTTAGCGCCAGAATATTTGCTCCGGTTCCGTTAAAAACAAAAAACACCTCGGTTTGAGGTCCAAAGTCTCTCTTGAAAATATCCTCGGCCTCTTTTGTAAAAGGGTCTTCTCCATAAGCTACGGCAAAATTGGAGTTAGCCTTAGCAATTGCCTCCATAATCTGTGGTGCCGCTCCGGAGTGGTTGTCACTCCCAAAACTGTGAATCATATCTGCTGAATAATATAAATAATGGTAAATTTATTAAAAAATAAAAACCCGCTGACATTTTTGACAGCAGGTTTTATAAGTAAATGCGGTTTTGCGTGCGATATTATTTAGATAATTGCGCCGTATGCTTCTGCATCCATTAGTGAGTCTAACTCAGAAGGGTCGCTCAACTCGATTTTAACCATCCATCCTTCACCATAAGGGTCTTTGTTTACTGACTCTGGTGAACTTTCAAGATTTGTATTAATCTCAATAATTTTACCTGATACAGGCATAAGTGCGTCAGCTACTGTTTTAACTGCCTCAATTGCTCCAAAAACATCAGATTTTGAAAGAGTCTCTCCCTCAGAAGGGATGTCAACAAACACCACGTCACCAAGCTGGCTCTGTGCAAAATCGGTAATACCAACAGTTGCAATGTTGCCATCAACTTTTACCCACTCGTGATCGTGAGAATACTTAAGATTTGCTGGAATATTCATCTTTTTACGTTTAAATTTTTACAAATGTATGAAATTATAAATTATTCTATAGTCTTTTAAGAGAAAGCTTGATAAGCTCCTCAAGCGAGTAGGAGGGATTTTCTTTTATTAGTGTGTCCAATACCTTTTCTACATTGGCTTTTGAAAAACCAAGCAAAACAAGAGCCGAAGCGGCCTCCTCCCTTTGGCGATTTGCCTGGGGAAGAATAAAGGAGCCGGAGAAATCATCTCCTGAACCTCTTTTTACCATCTTGTCTTTTAACTCAATTAAAAGCCTTTGGGCGGTTTTAAGGCCTATGCCCTTAATGCTCTTGAGCTTGTTAACGTCACCTGAAATTATTGCGCCTCTAATTTCGTCAGAAGATAACGATGATAACATCATTCGGGCGCTGTTAGGGCCAATGCCGGAAACCTCAATCAGATTTGTGAAAAGCGATCTCTCGTCTTTATCATAGAAACCGTAAAGCTGCTCATTGTCTTCCCTTAGGTGGTGATAAATGAAAAGCTTTGTGCTCTCGGCCATTTTGAGCTTTGAGTAAGTTTGAAGGGATATAAGTATTTTATAGCCTATCTGATTGTTTTCCAGAACTACCTCGGTTGGTGTAAGCTCGGTAAGTTCTCCCTTGATATAATCGTACATGCCCGGGGGATATAAACTTTTGATGCAAATTTATGTTTTTAAGGTATAAACGGCAACTTTGTTTTGTTAATTTTGCAACGGTAACCCTCACATAGTAATAACCAGATGAATAAAATATCGGACATAGAGACAATAAGATCACTTTTCCCCGCACTAGAGCAGACGGTTAACTCCAGAAAACTTGTCTATCTGGATAACGGAGCAACAGCTCAAAAGCCAAAGCAGGTAATTGATATGGTAAACTTGATGAATTCCGGAGTCAATGGAAATATTCACCGGGCCGTACATGAGTTAAGTTCTAAAACCACAGAGCTTTATGAAGAGTCAAGAGAGGTTACAAGAAAATTCATGAATGCAGCTCAACGGGAGGAGATAATTTTTACCTCAGGAACAACTGCTTCAATAAACCTTGTGGCGGTCTGCTATGGAGGGAAACATTTAAAAAAGGGGGACTCGGTATTGATTTCAGAGGCTGAGCATCACTCCAACATTGTCCCCTGGCAAATGATTTGTCAAAGCAAAGAGGCAAACCTGAGAGTTATTCCGGTTGATGAAAATGGACACTGGAGAATGGATATGCTTGACAACCTGCTTGACAGCTCCGTTAAAATTGTATCTGTTTCTCATATATCAAATGTTTTGGGACTGATAAACCCCGTAGAGGAGTTAATCTTTAAGGCCCACGCAAAGGGAATTCCTGTTCTGATAGATGGAGCTCAGAGTATTGTACACATAGAGACAGATGTCCGGAAGCTTGATTGTGACTTCTATGTATTTTCGGGGCATAAACTTTATGGACCAACAGGCACAGGTGTTTTATACGGGAAAAGAGAGATTCTTGATAGTATGCCGCCGTGGATGGGAGGAGGAGACATGGTAGATACTGTTACTCTAGAGAAGACTACATACGCTCCTCTTCCTCTTAAGTTTGAAGCAGGAACCCCTAATTTTATAGGTGCTGCTGCAATGGCAGAGGCTATTAGGTTCGTAGAGTCAATTGACAGAAAGTTACTTGATAAAATGGAACAGTCAATTGTTGACTATATGACAGAAGAGCTTTTAAAGATTGATGGATTAAGACTTTACGGAAGGGGAGACAGCAGAATTTCTCTATTTTCATTCACCGTCAATGGCGCCCATCCATCAGATCTGGCAATGATTATGGATAAGATGGGAGTTGCTTTACGTTCGGGACAGATGTGTGCCGAGCCGCTTATGAGAAGGTTTGGAGTTGAGGCGATGCTTCGTGCATCCTTTGCTGCCTATAATACAATTGAGGAGGCGGAGTATTTTATTGCCTCCTTAAAGCGAGCAATAAAAATGTTATCTTAAAACAACTAAATGTTTTGGTAGATTTCCATGTACCAATAGATAAAGTAACCAAGAGTAAGAAATTAAAAAATAATAGATTATATAATGACAATTAAAGAGGTTGAGCAGCAAATTGTCGAGGAGTTCTCGATTTTCACTGATTGGATGGATAAATATGAATATTTGATTGAACTTGGGAAGTCGCTCCCAATAATTAAAGAGAGTGAAAAGCTTGAAGGAAACCTGATAAAAGGCTGTCAATCAAGAGTATGGTTAAATGCAGAATTTAAAGATGGTCTTATTCATTTTACCGCAGACAGTGATGCGATTATTACCAAAGGGATAATATCTTTACTGGTAAGGGTCTTTTCAGGAAGAGCGCCTAAAGAGATAATTGATGCTGATTTGAATTTTTTAAATGAGATTGGCCTTCAAGAGAACCTTTCCCCAACAAGGGCAAACGGTTTGCTTTCTATGATCAAACAGATAAAAATCTATGCAATGGCCTACTCTGCATAAATAAATTTAATAATTATGAGCGTAGAGAAAAATATTGTATTGGCCCTCAAACAGGTTTACGACCCTGAGATACCCGTTAATGTATATGATTTGGGGCTGATTTATGAAATTAGGGTTGACATTAATCGTAAAGCTTTTATTAAGATGACGCTTACCGCACCCAACTGCCCAATGGTAGATGAGTTGCTGCAGGATGTCCATGATGCAGTTTCGATGGTGCCATCTATTGATGATGTGGCAATTGAGCTCACATTTGACCCGCCATGGGACAGAGACAGAATGAGCGAAGAGGCTCTTTTTGAGCTGGGTATGTTATGAAATCAATCCTTCTTCTTGGAAGCAACAGAGGAGACAAGCTTTTGCTAATAGAGCGGGCGTCAGAAATGGTGTCAGATTTATCATCGGGAGTGTGCATCCTCTCATCACTATATGAGAGCGAACCCTGGGGTTTTGACGCAGATGAATGGTTTTTAAACAGAGCCGTTCTAATTGACACAGAACTCAAACCGGAAGAGCTTCTTGAAAAGGTGCTTGCAATTGAAGAAAAACTGGGAAGGGTAAGGGGAGAAGAAGTAGATAAAGAAAAAGATAAAGAAAAAGAAAAAGAAAAAGAAAAAGAAAAAGAGAAACAGAAAAATAAGCAGAAACAGAAACAGAATGAGAATGAGAATGGTGAAAGAGAATACTCTTCAAGGGAAATTGATATTGACATCATCTTTTATGGAGATTTGGTACAAGCGAGTGAAAAGCTCACAATACCACATCCTAGAATGCACCTTAGAAGGTTTGTATTAGAGCCGGTTGCCCAGATCGCCCCCAATCTTATTCACCCCGTATTGGGAATCACTGTTAAACAACTGCTGGCCGAATGTGAAGATAACTCGGTAGTGATCAAAAAAACATGAAAAATTCATTTTTTACCGAATCTGTTGCAAACGCAATACCTTCATTTGATCTTTATCATGAGGACAATCCTGTTATGTTTGCCTATCGTACAATGGAGGAGATTTGGGAGGAGACAGGAGGTGAGTCCGATGATCCTCACAGACATAACTTTTATACAATTATTTGGGTGAAGCAGGGTACCGGTGTTCATATGATTGATTTTACATCACACGAAATGAAGCCGGGCAGACTTTTTTTTCTATCCCCCGGTCAGGTACACCAGGTAGTATCGCATACAGAGCCTCTGGGACTTGTACTTATGTTTACCGGTGATTTTCTCTGTAAACACAACATAACCCACGATTTTTTACGAGCGCTCTCTCTTTTCGAAAGTGGCAACACCTCTTTGCCTTTAGATATAAAAGAGGGCGAAGAGACTATGCTTGAATTGGCAGGAAAAGAGATAGTGTCTCTCTTTAATTCTGAAATAAATCATGTTAAAGCCGGATGTGAAAGGTTTAAAAACGAAGCAGTGGCATCTTGGCTTAAGATTTTTCTGATTGAATGTCACAAACATCTGCCTGCCCAAAAAAACAGCAATACACAATATGCTCAAACTGGTAATACGCTGATAGGTGACTTCAAAGATTTACTTGAAGAAAATTTCAGTAAATGGCATCAGGTATCGCAATTCGCATCTGCATTAAGTGTAACTGCCGATTACCTTAACAATGTAATAAAAGATTCAACAGGTGTTAATGCCAAAGAGATGATTCAGCAGAGGATTGTGTTGGAGGCAAGACGCTTGGGTGTAAACACTTCGCTATCTTCAAAGGAGATAGCATACTCTTTAGGTTTCAAAGACCCTGCCCATTTCAGTAAATTTTATAAAAATGTAACCGGGGAGAACTTCACAGATTTCCGTATCGGAAAGGAATTATACAACAAATAGAGGGAAAATTGCATTGACTCACCATCTTTAGCACCCTACCTTTGTGCAACAATTAATATTTAAAAACTATTAAAAGCACAAAGTCATGAAAATATCAGATACAAAATATACAATCATAAGGGCCAATACCAGAGGCGGAGCCGATCACGGATGGTTAAAAGCTAACCACTCATTCTCATTTGCAAACTATTACGACCCAGAAAGAATACACTTTGGAGCGTTAAGAGTGCTGAATGATGACTGGGTTGCCCCATCTGAGGGGTTTGGAAAACACCCACACGACAACATGGAGATTATTACAATTCCTCTAAAGGGAGAGTTATCTCATAGTGACAGTATGGGAAACAGCTCAGTAATTACTGCGGGAGAAATTCAGGTGATGAGTGCAGGTAGTGGTGTTTTTCACAGCGAAATGAACAACAACAAAGAGGTAGCGGCAGAGATACTTCAGATTTGGATATTTCCTGACAAGAAAAGCGTAGAACCAAGATATGATCAGAGAAAACTTGACAACTCAAAGATGAAAAACAGCCTCCTCAACATTATTAAACCATTTGAAGACGACTCACAAGAGGGAATATCAATCTATCAGCAGAGCTGGTTCTATCTTTCTGAACTTGAAAAAGAGAGGAGTATTGAATATAAAACCAAACAAGAGGGGAATGGCATATATCTTTTTGTTATAGAGGGAGATATAACTATTTTAGACAATAAGTTGTCGCGAAGAGATGCAATAGCTATAACAGATTCACCATCACTAGAGATTATTGCACAACAGGATTCAAAATTTTTAATTATTGATGTCCCTATGAAGTGGTAATTCAAACAATAACAAGATTTAAATGTTAACTATGGGGCAACCCAATTAAATAAATGAATAGAGATGAAAATTATAGATAGTCTAAAGTGGCGTTACGCTACAAAGAAATTTGACAACACAAAAAAGATAAGCGATACAAATATCCAACTATTAAAGGAGGCGGTTAACCTGACTGCAACTTCATACGGACTGCAGCCATACAAGGTTCTTATTATTGAGAATCCTGAGATTCGCGAGAAACTAAAGGCTGCTGCCTGGGGCCAACCTCAACTTACAGATGCATTTGTGCTGTTTCTGTTTTGTAACTACACCAATGTTGGAGACAAAGAGGTTGACAACTACCTTGAGCTACGAGCAAAAATAAACAATCTTAATGTTTCTGAATCTGCAGATTACGGTAATATGATGAAGTCTCATATGGCTTCGATGAGCCCTGAGCAGATGAAGGTGTGGACTTCAAAACAGACCTATATTGCTCTTGGTACACTTATGGCCGCTGCTTCGGAACTTGGAATTGACTCTGGCCCGATGGAGGGATTCGACAAGGAGAGTTTTGATAAAATTCTTGGACTCAAAGAGAAAGGTCTTACGGCATCTGTTATGTGTGCACTCGGATACAGGTCACAGGATGACTCTTTCCTGGCTTTCAAAAAGGTAAGAAAGCCATTGGAAGATATGTACGAAATAATCTGATTCTAAAAAATCGATTGATTATAAAAGATGAGTTTAACCGCCTGCTTGATTAAAGCTGGCGGTTAAATGCTTCTATACCACCATTAAGGAATGCCAGAAATTCTGCAACAGAACTTTCAGCAATAGGTTTACCCAACACCTGCTCATTATGATCAACAAGAACATAATAGGGCTGTGAGGCAACACCAAAGCGACTCAGTTGGTAGTCGCGGTATTTTCTGCCCAGGGTGTTCTTAATTTTTCCATCAATTACAGAGGTTACCTGCTCCTCAAGAGGAAGTTCGGTGCGGTCGTCAACATAGAGGCTCACCAGAACTACTTTGTTTTGCAGTATATCCAATATAGCAGGATCACTCCAAACTGTTGCCTCCATCACCTTGCAGGCACTGCATGTAACAGCTTTGAATGAGAGTAAAAGGGGCTTGTTTTGCTCTTTTGCACATTCAATGGCCTCCTTTATGTCGTAGTAGCTGTTAAGGCCGTGTGGAGCCCTGTTTTTAGTAGTTGCATATTTTGCCTCAGAGCAAAGTCCGGTGCTTGGTTCCATAGATGTAGCCGAAGATGCCGAACCTGTTGCCGAGCCGGAGATTACCATGGTACTTTGATCAGGTGGAGGCAAGAGTCCCGAAAGGGAAGCGAGGGGTGCCCCAAACAGACCCGGAATAAGATATACCGCAAAGGCAAAAGAGGCTATCGCAAAAATAATCCTCGGTACACCCACAGACTCAACCTTTGAATCGTGAGACGTGGTAATCTTTCCAAGAAGGTACATTCCAAGAAGAATTGCTATTACAATCCAGATTGAGATGAAAATTGCACGGTTAAGAATGCCCCAGCCGAAGTAGGCATCAACAGTGTATAGATATTTGAGTGCAAAAGCAATAAGGATGAATGCAAATACAACTTTAACAACGTTGAGCCATCCGCCTGACTTAGGCATCTTCTTCATAAGTGAAGGGAAGAATGAGAAGATCACAAACGGCAGCGAAAATGCAAGACCGAACGCAAACATTCCAAGAATTGGCTTAAGCGCAAGACCTCCCGTTACAGCTGCTGCCAGAATGGAGCCTACAAACGGGCCAGTACATGAGAACGATACAATAACCATTGCAAAGGCAACAAAGAATGAGGCAACGTAACCGCCTTTATCTGCCTGAGCATCTGCTTTATTTGCTAGGCCAGTTGGAAGTGTAATTTCAAATGCTCCAAGAAAAGATATTGCAAAAGTGATAAAGAGAGCAGCAAACAGGAAGTTTGGTAACCAGTGGGTTCCCATGAAATCTGTTGCGTCTGTACTCTGGAACAGGGCAACAACGACCCCAACCATTGTGTAAATGAGTGTAACAGATAGTCCGAAAATTAACCCTTTGATAATACCGGCCTTTTTAGCACCGGAGCCACCAATGAAAAAGCTAACTGTCATTGGAATCATCGGGAAAACACAAGGAGTAAAAACGCCTCCAAGACCCGCTGCAAAAGCAATCAAAAGAAAGACCAGCAGCCCCTCTGTTGATCCCTTAGCATTACCGCCGGATGTTTGCTCACCGTCTACAGCAGATATCGGAATCATCTCCTCCTCTGTGTATTCAGCCACCTCCCCGGCAGGGATATTAAACACAACATCTATTTCGTCCATCAGACACTCCGAACCGTTACAGGTCTGAAATGTAAGAATTCCCTCCACTTTAAATGCGGCGGCATCTGTCCTTCTGATAGTCTGTACAAAAGAGGCCTTCTCTTCATAAACCTTAACCTCAATACCAAAGGCTTCATCCATTTTTGTCTTTGCCTTCATATTGTCTTTTAATGCTCCTACTGCAATAAAGCCCGTAGTGCTCTTGATCTCAAATGTGGTAGGCAGAGGCCCGTTTTCAATAACTTCGGTATTGTACATATACCAAGGCTTTTCAATGTCGGCGTTAAATATCAGATCAATTGTGCCGTCACCGTTATCTCTTTGCTGGTAGCTCCAATATGCCGAAACCTGTGCATTTGCAGCAGTTATCAGGAACAGAGAAAATAATATTAGTATAAATCGTTTCATCGTATATTTGTTTTAATCACTTTAAAGATTATTGACAGACAAAAGTATTAAATTTATATAAAAAGCACTAATTTCGCAGTTTATAAACAATTGTAATTATGACACAGGAGGAGTTATTCAAGAGTCTGATAGCGCACGCAAAGGAGTATGGTTTCATTTTTCAGTCGAGCGAAGTTTATGACGGTCTTAGTGCCGTGTATGACTATGGACAGTTGGGGGTGGAACTCAAGAATAACATCAAAAAATACTGGTGGGATGCAATGGTTCGTCTTAACGAAAACATTGTCGGGATTGACTCTGCAATCTTTATGCATCCTAAAATCTGGGAGGCTTCGGGCCATGTTGGTGCATTTAACGACCCTTTGATTGATAACAAAGATTCCAAAAAGAGGTACAGAGCAGATGTTCTGCTTGAAGATTATATTGCAAAGCTCGAAGATAAGATTGAGAAAGATGTTGAGAAGGGTAAGAAGAAGTTTGGAGACTCTTTTGATGAGGCCCAGTTCAGAGCCACAAATCCCAATGTCCTTAGAAACGCAGAAAAAGCCCGCGAGGTTACTCATAAGATGAACGAAACTCTCAACAGCGGTGATCTTGAAGCTGTAAGACAACTTATAATCGATTGTGAAATAGCATGTCCCGTTTCGGGCTCAAGAAACTGGACAGAAGTGAGACAGTTCAACCTTATGTTTTCTACCCAAATGGGCAGTGTAAGTGAGGATGCCGGAACAATCTACCTCAGACCAGAAACAGCACAGGGAATATTTGTAAACTTTCTGAATGTTCAGAAGACAGGCAGAATGAAGATCCCTTTTGGCATTGCCCAGATAGGTAAGGCTTTTAGAAACGAAATTGTAGCCCGTCAGTTTATCTTCAGAATGAGAGAGTTTGAGCAGATGGAGATGCAGTTTTTTGTTCGCCCGGGAGAAGAGATTTCGTGGTTCGAGAAGTGGAAAGAGGCGCGCCTTAAATGGCACTATGCAATAGGGCTGGGCGAGAGCAAGTACAGGTTCCACAACCATGAAAAACTGGCTCACTATGCAAATGCTGCTGCCGACATCGAATTTGAGTTTCCATTCGGCTTCAAGGAGCTTGAGGGAATTCACTCAAGGACCGATTTTGACCTTTCGCAGCATCAGAAGTTTTCTGGCAAAAAGATGCAGTACTTCGATCCTGAGACAAATGAAAACTATGTTCCTTATGTAGTTGAGACATCAATTGGTCTTGACAGAACATTCCTGGCCATATACTCCTCGTCATATTGTGAAGAGAAGCTTGAAAATGGTGAGGACAGAGTAGTTTTAAGACTACCTGCTTTTCTTGCACCTGTTAAACTTGCGGTGCTGCCGCTTGTTAAAAAGGATGGCCTGCCAGAGTTTGCAAGAAAGATTATGGACGATCTTAAATACGATGTTAACTGCCAGTATGACGAGAAGGACAGCATCGGTAAAAGATACCGCCGCCAGGATGCAATCGGTACCCCTTTCTGCATCACTATAGATCACCAAAGCTTAACCGACAATACCGTTACAATCCGTTACAGGGATTCAATGGAACAAGAGCGCGTTTCTGTAGAAAATCTTCGTAAAATTGTAGAGGAGAAGGTGAGCATGAGAAAAGTTCTTGAACAAATTTAACACCACATAAACTATGTCAAATCTTTCAGTTAACTACCTTGGACTGGCGCTAAAATCGCCAATCCTTGCGGCAAGCTCCGGACTTACGGCACAATTGGACAGGGTTGCAGAATTCGAGAAGGCAGGAGTGGGTGCAATTGTGGTTAAATCACTTTTTGAGGAGCAGATAGTAAACGAAGCGGAGTTTCTAAACTCTCAGTCGCATGACTATCCGGAGTCGGCCGATTATCTCCACCACTATTTGCGTCAAAACTCCATTGACAGATATTTGAAATTGATTGAGGATGTAAAGAAAACCGTTTCTGTTCCGGTTATTGCAAGCATAAACTGCTTTTCTTTAGGTGAATGGACACAGTTTGCCAAGGAGATAGAAAGCGCCGGTGCAGACGGCCTGGAGCTGAATATATATTCGCTTCCTTTGAATGTACACAAAAAGTCTGACGATATTGAAAAGGAGTATTTCAATGTGGTTTCAAAGGTTTCAAAAAGCATTGGAATTCCGGTAGCGGTAAAAATCGGCTCAAATTTTACAAACATTCCGGGGTTCGTTAGTAGCCTAAAAGCTAACGGCGCAAAGGGAGTTGTTATGTTCAACCGTTTTTACAGCCCCGATATTGATATAAATAAACTGAGAATTTATCCGGCTGATGCCTTCTCTCATCCCGACGAGTACCTTAAGGAGCTTCGTTGGATGGGTATAGTTTCGGCGCTGGTTCCGGGAATTGATCTTTCGGCAAGCACCGGTATTCACAATGGTACAGTGGTGCTTAAGCAGATTCTTGCAGGTGCTACAACAGCTCAGATGTGCACAGCACTTTACAAGAAGGGTGGCGTCGCAATATCTAATGCTATTGCCGATCTTAACCTCTTTATGGATTCTCAGGGATTTAAAAATTTATCGGACTTCAGAGGCAGGCTCAACTACTCTAACATAGAGAACCCTGAAAAATTTGAGAGGGTTCAGTTCATGAAAAGCTTTGGAAGTAAGTAGTTTTATTGGTTCTCTTTTAGCGGTTTATGCTCTTTTATTTATCTGTAACTCTTCTTTTCATAATCATGAATAAAACAAGATAGAGCATGGGGAGGTTAATAAGATTAAGAACCAAAAAGGCAATAAACCCCTGACCGTAGATAAAGAGGATTACAAAAATTTGAGCTAAAAAATTAATGAAAAGGGCGTAGCGCATAGCGTTATGCCTTTTTTGAATTATACCGGTTGTCTCCTCCTTTTCCTTTGAAAAAATCATAAGAGCTAAACCGACTATGTATAAAAGAAGAATTAACTCGTCAGCAAAATTGGTCTTGAACAGTGCAAACATCTTGGTTTCAAAGAATGCGGAGTGGACAGCAAATACTGTCATTTCAAAGCGGAAGTTAAAACCAAAGTAGAGAACCGTAAATGCCACAGCCACCAATACAACGGCTAATCCAAAATACTTAAAACGGTAGTTTATCATTGTTTTGCTGGTATTAGATTAATTTATAGTTCTTTATTATCTTTTATTCCCCTTTATTACCGGTACTTAAATTTATCTCCCGCATGTAGTAGCCAGTTAAGGATTCCAAATCGCCTTTTTTCTGCTTTTGGAAGTCCTTCGTATATCTTCTCTGCAACAGGTTGCCAGTTTTTAGCAAGATCTCTTGTTTTCTGTGCAAGTTCCTCTCCGCTTTCCGGGTTGTTCAGGTGAGTTGACCTGACTGTGCTGTCTGAGGTTAGCTTAACGATCTCTTCCGGAAGGTCCATCATTGGGCAGGGGGTGAGAAAGTTTTGTGAAAAGGGCTTTTTATTTCTGAATCTTTCCAGGAAAGGGGAGTGTAGTGCCTCAAGAAAGGTTTTGTCGTTGATATTGGTGTCGGAGTAGTGGCAAAAGGCGCATGGTTCAACATCGCCGTTTGCATTTATGTGCAGAAAGTCGTTGCCTGCAGCAACACAACCTATCGACTTGTGACCGCTGTTTGCAAAATCAATCAACAGAAAATTGTGCTTTTTATAGTACTCGTCTGTCTTCTTCATTACATAGGCTCTCTGTTCTGCAGTACAACATAGTGAGGTGTCAGCATCGCTTCCTATTGGTAGATAGTTAAATAACCATGCAAACCAGGCCCCCTTTTCTCTCATGAAGCTAATAAACTCATCGCTACAGATAACTTCATAATTTTTAGAGTGATAGCAGACTGAAAAACCAAATCCTATATCTCTTGCCTTTAGAAGATCCATTGCCTTAATTACTTGATCATAGGTGCCTTTACCTCTGCGAAAATCGGTATCATCACGAAACCCTTCGATGCTTATGAAGAGGTTTAAATTGCCTAGTTCAACAAGTTTGTCTGCAAATGCTTCGTCAACAAGTGTTCCGTTTGTAAACATAGAAAATGTGAGGTTCCTGTGCTTTGCTGCCAGTGAAACTATGTCATCTTTACGCATAAGAGGTTCTCCACCTGACATAAGAATATCCATCACCCCAAGCTTTGCTGCCTCTGTGAAGATTGTATCAAGCTTTTCGTATGAGATATTGGAGTGTTTCTCGTAGTCAGCTGCCCAACAACCTTTACATTTTAGATTACAATCACTTGTGGGGTCAATAAGAAGATCTCTTGGAATAGCAATTTTATGTTTTTTCTGCATCCAAACCTCTCTTACAAACCTGTAATGACCCGGAATTGTAAGAAATGTATATAGATTTTTTGCTCTAAAGAATTGGTAACAACGGTAGACATACTCCTTGTGGTGAGGGAAGGGTGGTATTGCTTTTCTCTCACCATTTATAGTAAGGTACTTCATTCGCTAATATACTAGTTGTTTGCGCTGTTGTAAATTGGAAACTGAGAGTAACTTCCATCGTCAAAGTCAAACCTGACAGCAACCATGCCCCATTTGTGATTTCCAAAATAGGTAATCTTCTTAACACCACCGCGGTTGATGTTCTCTTCTACCTTAAGAACTTTTATCATCATTCCTCCCCAATTGAAATCATCAGAGGTAGATTTTGCAGTAACCACTCTTTTTGTTGACGAACCCAGTATATCATATTCGTCGCCAACACTTGAACTGTACTTAATTAGTATTCCCGGGTCAAAACCATAGATACTCTCAACCCCCTCGGTTGTAGATTTGAATTTTACTCCTGTTACAGTAACCGTATTGCCACTAACGGTAACGCCGGGCAGATTGGTCAGAGTACTTACTATTGATGAGTTGGCCACAGTTGCAGACCCTGTATAGGTTGATACACCTCCGCTAAGTGATGTTACAGTTGCCTGAAAGTTGCTAACCCCATTTATTTGGGCGCTGGATGAAGTTACTGTAACCCCAACCTGCCCTATTGCCGATTGCTCTCCACCAAGTTTTGACCCGGTGATAGCCTCCTCAATAATATCACAAGAGGTAAGTGGAAGTAAGATTGAAAAAATTATTAATTGATAAATCTTTTTCATGGCAGTAAATATTAAGGGTTAACTAAATTATGAGTAAAATTAGTTAACCCTCTTCCTTTCTTAGTTGCAATGTGTCAAATTCTCGGGCAACTTTACGATATGGTGATAAGTAAAATCCTGGAGAACGCAGTTACATTAGTTCAATGCCCGCTTTTTTACACTCATTTTTTATCTCATCTGTCCAGATGCTGCATTGGATTTCGCCAATATGGCATTTTCGTAAAAGAAACATACAAAGCCTTGATTGCCCGATACCTCCACCGATTGTATAGGGGAGATTGCCGGCTAGTAACTCTTTATGGAACATCATCTCTTTTTTCCACTCCTGATTGCGGATTTTCAGCTGCTTTTCCATTGCCATCTCATCTACCCGTATTCCCATGCTCGATATCTCAAATGAGCTTTGCAAAACAGGATTCCATAGCAAAAGGTCGCCATTAAGGCCATAATATCCATCTTCATTTTTGGTGCTCCAGTCGTCGTAGTCTGCAGCTCTGCCGTCGTGAGGGTTGCCATCTGTAAGGTCGTGTCCTATCCCTATTACAAAAACAGCCTTATGTTTCTTTGTAATCTCATTCTCGCGCTCTTTTGGAGTCAGGCCCGGATACATCTCAAGCAGCTCCTGCGCGTGTATGAAGAATAGATCTTCCGGCAGTGATGGTACTATCTGTGGATACTCTACATATATTCTGTTTTCAGTTACCCTGATTGCTTCGTAAATTCTTCTAACAGTGCTTCTTAGGAAGGACAGGTTTCTATTCTCTTTGCTTATAACCTTTTCCCAGTCCCACTGATCGACATAAATCGAGTGAATATTATCCATTACCTCATCGGGGCGGATTGCATTCATGTCTGTATAAATTCCACGATTATGATTCATCTTCATCTCCGAAAGTTTCACTCTCTTCCATTTAGCAAGCGACTGAACTACCTCTGCAGGTGACTCATTAAGATCTTTAACAGGAAAGGTTACTGGCCTCTCTACTCCGTTAAGATCGTCATTGATACCGGTCCCTTTTAGCACCATTATAGGTGCAGTGACTCTGAGAAGAACCAGCTGTGCGGACAGGTTGCTCTGGAACATGTCCTTAACCAGCTTAATACCCTTTTGGGTATTCTCTACGTTTTCAAGGATATTTCTATATCCTTTTGGAATTAATACTGACATTGGTACAAATATATTTTGGGTTAGAATTTATGTGGAATTGTAAAACTAAAGCAGGATCCTTTACCCGGTTCGCTCTCCACTTTAATGTCTCCTCCTAATAGTTTTACGTTTGCCTTTGCTATTGCAAGACCCAGACCCACTCCGCTATAATTTTTATTTAGAGAGGTTTCTCCTTGAATGAAATATTCAAAAATTCTCTCATGTAACTCTGCAGGAATGCCAATCCCCTGGTCCTTTACATAAAACCTGATATATGTTTTAGTCTTCTCAAAACCGTATTCGATAGTACCCTCCGGAGAGTATTTGATGGCATTATTTATAAGGTTGTCAATTATCTGACATACTTTTTCACGGTCAGTGTAGAGAATGATATCATCTGTCGAATCCTGATTTTTGTTAACCAATAGGAGCCCTTTGCCCGATGCCTTATAGTTATGGTTTGTGTGGATGTTTACCATCATCTCTTTTAGAGAAAATGGAGTTTCATGAACCATTTCCTGTCCTGACTGAAGCTTGGATACATTCATAAGGTCGCCTAAAAGCTCCATCATTTTCAGACTGTTAGAGTGAATTATTCCAACATATTGCATCCTTTGGTCATGAGTAAGATCAGGATCGTTCAAAAGTTCAGAGAATCCCATAATGCTGTTCATGGGGGTTCTCGTTTCGTGGCTTATATTTGCAAGGAATCTGGTTTTAAGTGTGTCTGCCTGCTCTGCCAACTCTTTTGCCTGCTTAAGCTCCTCCTCCTGCTTTTTATAGTTTTCAAAAAGGGTCGCTATCTGGGCAAACTCTCCGGGAGCCTTTTTTAGCATAATAATGTCGTTAGAACTCTCTCTTTTAAGTATGTTCTCAACATGTTTCAGTGGTTTTATTACCCAAAGACGGGTTGAGTACCTGATTGTAATCCAAACAAAAACAAGCGACAACAAAAGAACACCCATCATATAAACCGAACTGCTGTAGTAAAGCTTAAATACAGGATTCTCTCTTAAAAAATGTGCTCCGCCAATATTAGTGCCTTCATATCCGGGAAAGATAATATGGCTGTGAAGAATGTAATCTTTATGATCATCGTGAGGTATTCCCTTACCAATCGTTATTTGGGAAGAGGTAAAGTTTGATAGGTATTGGACCATTTTTTCATCCCAAAGTTTTCCAATAAATATATAGCCAGAGGGTTCTGTCTGGGTTCTATTCTGGTCAAAAGTGGGGTGAATTGAAGCAGATGCAATCTCCATATATCCTTCAATGGTTTCAATGAAGAAGTTTAAAAGCCTCTTTTTATCCAATAACTCCAAAGCCCCTTCGGGGATTACCTCGCTTAAGTGATAATCTTCAGAGCTGCGCTCATACAATAACTCGTTTGCATCACTATATACAGCTACATAATCATAGTCATAAGAGGTAAGTATGGTTGAGATATTATGATCAAACCATATTGAATTCCCTCCTTTAGACATAACCTCGTTAAACTCATCCCAGTAGGTATAGTCAAAGACCATTTGTTGCTGGCCCTTGCTGTTAAGGTTAATGATTGATGTAATTTCTCGGTGAAATTGCTCGTCTGATTCTTCGTGAATCATTTTAGACTGCCTTTTTTGCAAAGTAAGCAGGGTTGTAAAGAGCAGCATAAAAATCGCCCCTGTATATGCAATCATTAAAAATAGTCTGTTGTTTATTCCGGGACTTTCTTTCATATTATCCAATATCCTTCTATATGTGCAAAATCGTAAAATTCAATTAAAACCCCACCGCCACGGTCAAAAAAGTCTTCTTTAGTGCAGGATTAGCTGTGAGGGAAAACGAGACAAAGGTCGAATACTTCCCAAAATCCCACAGATACCTTAAGTAAGAGCAGCCAATATTTACAAACCCGTTGTGCGGAGCATAATATTCACCCTTAAACTGATACCCTGCTACAAGTGCAATTTCATTTTTTCCAAACTCTCTAACATACTCAACCTCTCCATACAGGCTTTTGGTTGGATCTGCTCCGAAAAACAGAGAACTCAGCAACAGGTTAAATTGATTTCTTTCGCCGGTTGAATAGATAACCTGTCCTTCAAACATATGAGAGGTTGTAGCGGAATTGTAATCGAAATATTGTGTTCTAAGCGCCTTATCATAAGACCAGTAATCCCATACAGCAAATGTAAATTTTCCTAAATCTTTTGAGATATAAAAGTCAAGTTCCGGCTCTCCGTCTCCCGCAATTCTTAACGCACTCCACGCTCCAAATGCAAAACCTCTCCATGATAATTCTACTCCCGGCTGAAATGACGGTGCGTGACCGTAATCCTGACCTCTCCACAAGTAACGACTTACCAATTGGGCGTTTGCTGCGAATTCAACCTTTGCAGGCTCTTTAACGTTTTCTGCCTGTTCTTTTTTCGCGGGCTGTTTAACCTCTTCATTTTGTGCAAAAAGTGAGGCCGGTACGAGTAGCAAAACTGAAATAAAAATAAAAGGCAGGTACCGAGTCATAAAAAATGTTAGCGATTAGTAAGAAATAGGCGGATAAAGATATGAAAATATTTTAGTGAAACACACGAGTAGCTTACAAATTCAGCTTTTTTGAAGTAGTAATAATTTAAAAGCCAAAAGCATCTGAGGCAACAAATTCAGAGGGTTTGGGCGCGGAGAAAAATTGTGTGCACAAAAAAAGCTTGACAATCTGCATTTGCAAATGATTGTCAAGCTTTTGTGTCGGGGTACTCCGACTCGAACGGAGGACCCCCTGCTCCCAAAGCAGGTGCGCTAGCCAACTGCGCCACACCCCGAATTTTAAAAAGAACTTCCCCATTGAAATGGGAGTGCAAAGATATATCTCTTTTTCACAATCTGCAAAATAATTTTTTATTTTACTAATAAAAGGATACTTATCACAAACAGACTGGAGAGAATTTGTATTAACTTCACATAAATAAACGTTTTGATGGCATTTTTCACAAAAGCTGCAATATGTGTTCTGTTCGGGGCATTCACAATAACAATCCCGTGCAGAGCATTTTTTCGTTCAACTAATATGGAAAAGCCTTCTCTATTAACCACAGTGAATCACGACAGCAACACTCTGCAGAACAATCAAAGTGTAAAAGGAGTTCTTTATGGAAAGCTTATTGATGTAGAGAGCCGTGCATCGCTACAGGGAGCTCACGTGAGTGTAAGTACGACGTCCCCTGCTTTTGAATCATATGTAATAAGTGATTCTGCAGGTAGTTTTAGATTTGAGTTGCTTCCAGGAAGGTACACTATTAAAGTTGAACATTCCGAATACAACAGTGAGCTATTTGGAGACATTCTTGTGGGCAGCGGTAAAGAGGTTTTTATAACAATTCCCATGACAGAGAGCACAAGGGTTCTGGATGGTGTTACCGTAATTACAGACAGAGGAAAGAACAGAAATACAATGGCGATGGTAAGCGCAAGAAGATTAAGAAGTCAGGATGCATCACGTTTTGCTTCGGGCTATTACGACCCGTTAAAAATGGTAACCTCTCTTCCGGGTGTTTCTGCAGGAAATGAAGATGATAATAATCAAATAATTGTCAGGGGGAACTCTCCAAAGGGTTTACTTTGGAGGCTGGAGGGTATTGAGATTCCGAACCCAAACCACTTGGCCGCCGGTGAGGGAGCTTCAGGAGGTGCGTATTCGGCAATAACTACAAATATTTTATCTGGATTTGAGTTCTATACCGGAGCCTTTCCTTCTGAGTTTGGGAACGCAACTTCAGGTGTAATGGATCTTTCTCTTCGAAACGGAAACCCTACAAAAGGGGAGTATTCATTTGGCGTTGGAGTCGTGGGAGCCGAGGTCTCTGCCGAAGGTCCGTTACCAGCAAACAAAGCAGGATCGTGGTTTGCAAATCTGAGGTATGCAAATTTTAACTTTCTCAGCCGCTATGGAATAATTGATAGCGATGATGTGAGTATAATTCCAACCTCTTTCGATTGGGGCTCAAAAGTCTCGTATTCTTCCGGAAAGGCCGGCAATTTTGAATTTTTTACTGCAGGAGGGGCCAGTAAAGTGGGAGATATGGCATCGGATAATGCCGATTCAATAAAAATTGGTGCCGATAATGACGAGTTTCTTGATAAGCAGTTTTTTGCCGTTGCAGGAGTCAAGCATACATTAACATTGCCTGACGAAAAAACCTTTATCAGAACTACAATCGGTTTAACCTGGCAAAAGAACAACTCAGACAATTATGTTGTTGACACTCTTTTGAATAAGAGACATAATTATTCGGAAAGCTTCTCTTACCCGGCTGTAAGGGCCTCGGTTACCCTAAACCATAAAATATCTCCCTCCAATACATTTAAGGTGGGTATGAGCACAAACATTGTAAATGGAGATATGTTTGCCAAAAGGTTTGTTTCTCAGGGTGTTTATGACACTCTTATTGACGGAAAGGATAGAGGTTGGTACAACAGCTACTTTATGCAGTGGAAATACAGGCCATCAGAGAGAATTGAGATGGTGGCAGGAATGCACTTATTTCACTCAGGGATTACAGGAGAGTTTGTCGCAGAACCAAGGGCCGGCATGAAGTTATCAATTGGAGGCGATTGGACAATGAACATGGGAGTGGGCCTTCACTCACGCCTCGAACCGCTTTCAATTTATAATTACAGAGTCAGAATAACTCCTCAAAAGAGAGAGGTTGCAAATGATAAGCTAAAAGCCACAAGGGCAGCACACATCACTTTTGGAGTATCCGGCAGTCTAACCCATTCACTTAAAGCTACTGCGGAAGTTTATCATCAACACCTATACAAAGTGCCTATTGCTGAAGGCAATGTAAGTAAATACTCAATACTAAACGCTGCATACGGACTTCCGGATGTAAAACTTGTGAACAGTGGAAAAGGCAGAAATACAGGAATTGAATTCTCCCTTGAAAAAGAGTTCTTCAGAAACTCCTATTTCCTTGCAAGCGCATCCCTATTTGATTCCAGGTATAAAGCTCCGGACGGGAGAACCTACAACACATACTTTAATAACAGAAGAATTTTCATGTTTACAGCAGGCAGGGAGTTTAAAACAGGGAGAGATGGCAGGAATATTCTAGGATTCAATATCAGGGCCCTTAACAGAGGGGGATTCAGATATACTCCTGTTAATACAGAACTTTCTTTATCAAGAAGAAGAGTCGTTTACGATGTTCTTCGAACATATGGTAAACAATTACCGGACTATTCAAGAATTGACCTTGGTGTGAGCTACAGACTTAACAGTAAACAGAGTTCATGGACATTTCTTGTCGAAGTTCAAAACCTGACAGACAAACACAATGTCATAAGACGCCGCTTCTCATACAGCCAGGGTAAAATTTTAACACGCGACTCATACAGCGTTGGACTTGTTCCAATTTTTTCGGTAAGGGTTGACTTCTAGACATTTTGTTCACAAACTCATGCAACGAAAATTCACTTTTTTGCATCTATAATGTAAATACGTCTCGTATTTAAGCCTCTCATTATTAATCATTAAAATTTTAGGCATGAAAAAATCAAACGTTTTTACATTTTTTTTAGCTACTCTCATTTTTACCTCTTGTATTAAAGAGTCAATGCTGATGGATGATATTGGTGGCGAATGGAGATCCTATGATTCATACACTACCTTTACTGCAACAAATGATTTTACATTTAAAGATACATATGCCAGCCATTGGCCGGGAGAGTTGTTGATAAATGGAGCACCTGCTGATAATAATGTTTCGCTCATCAGAGACTTTTCATATTCAGGAATCAGGATCAGCAATGACATGCATATTGCCTTACGCCAGAAAAAAGTAATATACAAATTCAAATCATACGATATTGATGTTAATTTCAATGAGGTTTACAGAGGAACACTTTTGGCAGAGTGCTCATTTATACACGATGGGGAGCAGATAAACCTTAAGATTGATTTCTCAGCGCCTGAATACAATGTTAAAAAGGGAGATTATTTCACTTTGTCCGAAAGTCCGTACGGCGCTAATGGGATACCGTTGATTAAGTTAAATTTCAGATCTGCAGTAAAAGTAAGCGGATCACTTTTGCATGGCGATATTGTGGATAATTTTAGTGGTACATGGTCGGTGAATTCAGGCAGATTAACATTTAAAATAAATGGGGATATGTTTGACTTTAAAGTAAAACATACCTTAGACTACAAAATTATTGGAGGGGAACTATTTTTAAGTTCAAAAGGAGCTTCTCCCGACTATAATATTTTGAATACAATTCCCAACGAATGCATAACAGATGTTGTTCATTGGACAAAGTACAAAAGACCAGGTTTGAATGAATAACGCTAGGACAGACCTTTTATTAATAACCAAACAATATTGCGATTATGAGGATTATAAGAAAAATAGATTTTATAAAACTGCTGTCTCTTGTCATTATTTTAGCGCCTGCCTTAATGATTAGTAGTTGCAGTAAGGATGATACTTTGTTTGATGAGCTTAAAGGGACATGGTCTGTTAGAGACTTCTACACAACGGTAACTGCTACAAAAGATTTTTCGTTCCTGGATATGAATTCTCCCCAAGGGTGGTCGGGAGAGGTTCTGGAAAATAATGTTCCTGTTCAAAACTGCGTTAACAAATTTTATGATAACACCTCGCCATACATAGCAATCAATAAGGATATAATTTTATCTCTTGGTAATAAACGATTGATTTACAAAAATTCACAATTTGACGTTGTATTTAATTCAGAAGAGGCAATAAACAACGGCAATTTACAGGTAGAGTTCAATTTTATGTACGGTACCAATCCTGTGAATCTGAAAATTAACCTTCAGGCTCCTCTTAAAGAGGTTAAGACGGGCAATACTCTGACTATCTACGGTTCAAAAGAGAGTCTGGCGGGAGTACCACTTTCGGAGTTAAGGTTTATGTCTCCTACAGAGGTAAGGGGAAAGTTGACGTTAAACAATATTTTGGATAATTTCAGCGGAACTTGGAGTGTCAATTTAGACATAATATCCTTAAACATAAAGAGCACTGCCGGGCAAGTCCAGTATATGCAAAACTATAAGTTTCTCCTTACTGAGAGCGACCTTATATTAAGTACCGAGAGTGTTTATCCACAAGACAGAATATTCACAAATATACCTAATGAGAATATCACAAATGTGATTCATCACGCTAAGTATTCCCGTTAGAACACAAAACTCCCCCAGAAGTACATCATAAGAGTAATTATGATTGCACCAAAAAGGTTTATTGCAAGGCCGGTTTTTGCCATCATGCCTACAGATATACGACCGGTGCCAAATATGATTGCATTGGGAGGAGTCGCTACGGGAAGCATAAACGCCATTGATGCCGATAGGGTTGCGGGAATCATGAGGAGCAATGGGTTCATTTCGGTTGTTATTGCTATACCGGCCAGAATAGGAAGCACCATCTCTGTGGTAGCAGTATTTGATGTGAGCTCTGTAAGAAAGGTTATTACCAGACAAATTATTAGGATAATCCAGATAGGGTGGAGTGATGCGAGTCCCGCCAAATGGCCGCCAAACCAAAGCGAAAGTCCACTCTCTTTAAAACCCGTAGCCAAAGCAAATCCTCCGCCAAACAGGAGTAAAATATTCCAGGGGAGCTTCGAGGCAGTACTCCACTCCAAGATTCTGTCATCCTTAACAGATTTTGAAGGTATGACAAATAGGACCAATGCCATAAAAATTGCAACTGTTCCATCATTAATAAAGGTTGCGTTTGGAAAAAAATTGCTCCATCCGGGTAGTTTAAAAATGCCGAAATCGATATCTGCCCTGCCTATCCATAAGATTGCAAGCAAAGAAAAGACAACAAAAACCACCTTTTGCTCGTATGTAGTTTTCCCCATCTCTTTAAGCTGATTCAGGAATGTGTGCTTGTCAACATCTCTCCACTCATCCTTTTTAGGACGGAAAATTGCATAAAGAAATGCCCAGATTGCAAAGAGCATTATAAGGGATACCGGTACTGCAAAAAGCATCCACTTATAGAAGGTAATTTCCGGGGCATCTGGGAAGTAGATGTGAAATATTCTGGCAAATGAGAGGTTGGGAGGTGTGCCGACCAATGTGGCCATTCCTCCTGTTGATGCGCTGTATGCTACGCCAAGTAATATTCCGATTGAGAACTTTGAGGAGCTTTGGTTGTTCATAAGGCTGTCAAGCTGACGGATAATTGCAATTGCAATTGGCAGCATCATCATAACCGTAGCTGTATTGGATATCCACATCGACAAAAAGAAAGATGCCATCATGAAGCCAAGTAAAATGCGTGCAGGGCTGGTTCCGGTAAAATAGAGAATATTAAATGCAATTCTTTTGTGCAGATCCCATTTTTCCATTGCAAGCGCTACCATAAATCCTCCCATGAAAAGGAAAATAACATCGTTGAAATAGGTGGCAGAAACTGCGCGTCCATCCATTATCCCAAAAAGAGGAAATAATGCTACCGGAATTAGTGAGGTTACTGCAAGAGGGACAACCTCCGTTATCCACCATACAGCCATAAGTATAGCAACGCACAGGGTGTACCCCACCTTCGGGTTTTCGGGAACCACATCTACAAAAAGAAGAATATAGAGGATTACCAATGGAGTCACCACAAAGCTGATTAGCTTTCTGATGCTGAGTTGCTGCACAAAGCTCATAGAGTAAGTTTTGTGTGAATTTACGAAAAATTTTACACAGCAAAGCGCCATATAAGTTTGGCGAGGATGGTGGTGCGGGTGAGTTTAAAGGTGTTGTTGGCGGTGTCTATATGCTGGTTTACCACAAAGTAAAAGAAGCTGCCGATTTTAGGGATCCAGTTAATACGGCCGTTTAGAATGACCTCATGGTGTTCGTTATTCCACTGAGCAAATACCGATGTATTAAGCTTGGGGTTGAAGGCGTAGTTAACCCTTCCTCCAAACTCATTTACCTTAAAGTACCCTTCGGGCATGTCAAGGTTGTTCCTGCTCCAGTCAGCACTGAAACTCAAGTGTCTGTTGACGCTTAAGTTGAGGTACATCTCTATGTTTGACCGGCTGCCTGTGTAAAATGTGCCCTTCTCATATTCTATGCCTGCGTTTATGGGTCTGCCGTCAAAGGAATGAAACTCAGCGCTAAAGTTGTTGTCGTTGTACTGCCCTTTGGGAATTATCACACCGTCAATAAGTCCAAAATCTTCATTAGGGTTATCCTGCTGGAATTCATAGTTAAAGCCAATGTAATCGCCACTTTGGAAGTTTATGCCCAAAGGGCGAAATTCAGCGGATATAGTTTCTGTGAAGCCTGTTTTGTCGTTAATGAAGTATTGCAACTCAAAGACTTTGAATGAGAAAGAGCGAATTAATCCGTCCATTTTTTTAATTCTTGGTCTGTAGTCCAGCTGAGTGTACAATCGTTTAAAGTTTGCGCGATTTACAAAGCCAAGAGCAGGCCTGAAGTTCTCCTGAATTGTGTTGAAGCCTGCATTAAAGTTGATTATATCGTTGGGGTAGAAGAGGAATACGTGGTATGTTGCATTATCTGTATTATTATTGGTTGTATTTTCTTTTTTATATTCGGTTGTAATTGCTCCGGAGAAGCCGGTCATTAGGTTTTTGTTGCCGAGGAATTTTGATGTGTTGTAGGTGAAGTCTGCACCGTAGAGGGCGCTGTAGTATCCGTTGCTGAATTTCTGGGTTGAGATAAAACCTATGCTTGATTCTTCAAAGATGTCTTGTTTTACCCTAAATACAGAGGAGTTGGCACTCGCGACATCTCCCTTAAGAGCAGCAGTCTGAAGAGTCATAATTCCGATGCTGGTTTTATTGATTTTTCCGAACAGTCTTCCTCCGCCAATTACCGGTACTATTGACTCTCCGGCTATTCCAATCCTCCGGCTGTAAAAGAGGCGTGCCGAAGAGACGTTCATATCAAAGTAGCTCTTTCCCTCAAGAAAAAACTGCCTCTTTTCAGGGTAGTAGATTGAGAAACGGGAGAGATTAACCTCTCTTCTATCAGACTCAACCTGGGCGAAGTCGGTATTAAGGGTAAAATTGAGTTTCATCGTGGGGCTGATATCGTAATTTACCTCACCTCCCACCTTATAGGTCCCTTGAGGTTTGTCGTTAAGCCACTCTACACCTCCGCTAATATAGGGCAAAATCTCTACCTTCTCTTTTTGTTTAATATTAGCAAGGCCTTCAAGCTTACCGCTTTGGGTGATGTTGTCAATATCAAACTGGCGAGACCAACCTTGCCAGCGGACCTGTTCGTTTTTGCGGCGAATGTTTCTTTCGAAGTTTACTGCCCAGGTCTGAACCTCTTCATTTTTGAACTTAAGGGTAGAGAAGGGGATTACAAACTCGGCGTACCAACCGTTTTTGTCGCGAGTAACCCTCACATCCCACACTCCGTTCCAGTCTGTGTTGTTTCCGCCTCCGTTTCCAAGCCACACATCTGCCATTGCTCCGTTTGGATTGGTAATGAACAGATAACCGTTACGGTTGTCGTTAAAGGGGCTTATCATTATTTCGATATTGTCGTCGCTGCCCCAGTTAAAGTCGCGGTTCATCTTTTTTGCAGAGATTTTATCGGGCTGAGAGTCGTAGCACCAGATTCCAAAGTATATGTTGTGCTGGTCGTAGAGTATTGCCACCTTAGTTTGTTCAGATGGTTGTTCTCCCTCGGCAGGTTCGCGCTGAGTGAAATTTGTCACCGGAATTGCATTCTGCCAGATTGCTTTGTTTAAATTTCCGTCAATATGTATTGGGTCTGCTACCCGTACTGCTTGAATTACATTTGGTTGTGTGTTCTGGGCATTAAGTCTGCCCACCTGTAAAACCATTGCCAAAAATGATACAAAAAATACGACTCTTTGATACATAGGTGTTTTTTTAAGTTTTGCAGCCCAAAGATAGCAAAATTTTCTCCGCGCCACTTTTGGACAACTAATTATTAATGTGCTATTTGCAAAAGAGACTTAAGCGATTTTCACCTTATCACTGCTCAAGTCTCATTATGGAATGCCTGATATACAAACATATATCCAAAAGTGGCGCGGAGATTAGTTTTAAAGGTTCATGACTTTTGCCCAGGCGGCGGCGAAGTCGTGGATGAATTTTTCTTGTCCGTCGGCACTGCCGTAAACCTCTGCTAAGGCGCGAAGTTCGGCATGTGAGCCAAAGATGAGGTCAACTCGGGTGGCAGTCCATTTTACCTTTCCGGTTTTGCGGTCACGGCCTTCAAACAGGTCTCTCTCTTCTGAAACGGGTGTCCATACAGTGCCCATGTCAAGCAGACTGGTGAAAAAGTCGTTTGTCAGCACTCCGGGGCGGGTGGTGAATACGCCGTGCTTAGATGAGTCATGGTTGGCATTCAGTACGCGCATTCCACCAACCAGAACTGTCATTTCAGGAGCTGTAAGAGTAAGAAGCTGTGCTTTGTCAACGAGCAACTCCTCTGCCGAGGCCTTAAATTTCATTTTAAGATAGTTGCGGAAGCCGTCTGCCAAAGGCTCAAGTACTGCAAATGATTCAACGTCTGTCTGCTCCTGAAGGGCATCCATTCTTCCGGGAGTAAAAGGAACCGTAATGTCAAACCCGGCCTCCTTTGCTGCTTTTTCTACAGCTGCACATCCGGCAAGAACAATAAGGTCGGCAAGAGAAACTTTTTTCCCTCCGCTTTGCGCTTTATTAAACTCCTTTTGAATTGTCTCAAGCTTGGCTAAAACCTTTGCCAGCTCTGCAGGGTTGTTTGCTTCCCAATCTTTCTGGGGTGCAAGACGAATCCTTGCCCCGTTTGAACCTCCCCGCATATCTGAACCTCTGAATGTAGAGGCCGATGCCCAGGCAGTTAAAACAAGCTGTGAAACCGAAAGTCCGGAGCTTAAAATCTTTGCCTTAAGATCCCTTATGTCTTTGTTGTCAATAAGCGGATGGTTTGTCTTTGGAATCGGGTCCTGCCAGATGAGCTCCTCCGCAGGAACCTCTGGTCCAAGGTAGCGGCTGCGAGGCCCCATATCACGATGGGTGAGTTTAAACCATGCACGTGCGAATGCGTCTGCAAACTCAAGCGGGTGCTCATAAAATCGCCTTGATATCTTTTCATAAGCAGGGTCAATCTTAAGGGAGAGGTCTGTTGTGAGCATTGTGGGGAAGTGTCTTTTGCTCTTATCATGAGCGTCAGGCATTACCTTTCCGGCCTTTTTTGCCTCCCACTGATATGCGCCTGCAGGGCTCTTTGTAAGCTCCCATTCAAAGTTGAGGAGGTTGTCAAAGAAATAGAAGCTCCATTTTACTGGTGTTTGAGTCCAGATAACCTCTAGTCCGCTGGTGATTGTGTCTCCTCCCTTTCCGGTGCCGAAGGAGTTGTGCCATCCAAGCCCCTGATTTTCCAGTCCGGCAACCTCAGGCTCGGGCCCCACATGGTCTGCACTTGCCGCTCCGTGTGTCTTTCCAAAGGTGTGACCACCTGCAATCAGGGCTACAGTCTCTTCATCATTCATTGCCATACGGGCAAAAGTGTTTCGAATGTCAGTTGCAGCGGCAAGCGGGTCAGGTACACCGTTTGGCCCTTCGGGATTTACATAAATCAGCCCCATCTGAATGGCTGCCAGAGGATTTGCCACCTCCTCCTTGTCAAGCTTCCGCTCATCATTTTCCAGCCATTTTGTCTCTGAGCCCCAGTAAATATCCTCGTCGGCCTGCCAAACATCTTTGCGGCCGCCGGCAAAACCGAATGTTTTGAATCCCATTGACTCCAAAGCAACATTACCTGCCAGAATCATAAGGTCTGCCCAGGAAATTTTCTTTCCGTATTTCTGTTTGATTGGCCAGAGAAGTCTTCGTGCCTTGTCTAAACTTACATTGTCGGGCCAGCTGTTTAGAGGGGCAAAACGCTGCTGCGCTCTTCCTCCGCCACCGCGTCCGTCAGTGGTTCTGTAGGTTCCTGCGCTGTGCCAGGCCATTCGTATGAACAGAGGGCCATAATGGCCAAAATCTGCCGGCCACCACTCCTGCGAGTCGGTCATCAGTTTATGCAGATCGGCCTTGAGGGCCTTAAAATCCAGACTATTGAACTCTTTGGCATAATCGAACTCCTTACCCATTGGATTGGTAAGTTCGGAGTGCTGGCGCAGTATTTTAAGGCTTAATTTATTTGGCCACCAATCTCGGTTCTGTGTGCCGACCGTCCCAATTGTGTGCTTACCGGTTGCTCCGGTAACAGGGCATTTGCCTATGTTTTTCGGGTTATTTTCCATGATTTTGGTATTTAGAGTTTCCTTAAATATACCAAAAAAACCCGAGCTTGGCTTTAGCTAATTTAAAGTTGAGTAACCTGTATGGAGACAGCTGAGCCGTTGAATATTGCTTTTATTTTTAAATCTGTTTCAGCACCCTGTTTTCCAAGTAAATCGTTTGGATACTCCCACTGCCAGTCGTCCGCATTTAGTAGGACAGATTTTGTTATGACCTTTCCATCCTGGTGGGCGTTAATGGTGACTTCGTACTGCTTAAGAACATTTATTTGGTGTAAAGTTGTTCTTGTATCTCCCGGGTGTACATAGTTTCCGGCAGCGACAGTCTCTTTTTTTTGCACAACAATAAAATTTACTCCCTCAGAAGAGGAGTTTGTCATTTCTATTCTTAATTTATAGGTGTACCCGGGTTTGTCGTCTGCGGCTTCAAACTCACAAGAAGGAATTGCTATGAGTAATAGCGCCGGGATTAATAGGATAAGTTTGCGTAAATTATTTGTTTTCATAGCCGTTAATGTTAAGGTTTGAAATAAATTTACGCAATGCTATCAGAAAGTTAGCACTAAATCATCAAATATTAAACTATTTACGATTTGGGAACGAAAGTGGTGCGGAGGTTTATTTGTTAATTTTTTACAAGTCGTACAGCAAAGCCACACTGCTTGAGATGACCGGGAACCCATAGCAAGTCTGCTGTTGAGTTATGGATATAGCGGTGACGGGCATAGTCAGAACTATGTTGTGTTGAGTTCCACCAATAAGCGTAACGTCCTATATATTCGAACTCTCCATGACCCCATCGCACACCTCCGGGAAGGCCGGTAAAGCCTGTGGTGTTGTTGTACTGAGGATTCATTCCGGGAGTTCCAGATAAGGAGCTATATGGCCAGTTTGTTTTGGCACAGATTAATTTGGTGACTGTACTCCCAAGCCTTGTTGTGTCTATAAGATATCGGTTTGCACTGAGATAGCTTGCCAGTTTTACCCAATCGTTTTCGGTGGCAACACGCCATCCGGCAGGGGCCAGTTTGCCTGTGCTGATAGCAAACCAGTTGTATAGCCTCCCGTAAAGTTCTACATTGCTTTCGAGGTTATTATAATTGCAATATGCACCACTTTTTGCATAAGCCCAATCCTTTGGGACGGTAAGGTTTGGAATATTGCTGCCGTTATTATACTTGGTAGTTCTAAGATTCTCTACTGTCCACACCTGATCTCCAATTTGTACTGTATTATAGACATTTCCGTCTGCATCAACAATTGTTCCTCCAATTGGATTAGAACCTAACAGACCTTCTTCTTCTTTTTCACATGCTGTAAAAGCTGCAATAAATAATCCTGATATCAAAAACAGGCGGGCTAAAGATTTCATTTTTTTCATATTCTACCAATAATTAAAGCTGTTCCAAGTTGTTTGTTTTCTAATTTAAACATAAGCTATCTACTGTTAATTCAAAGTTAGAATAATTTTTATAGAATATTATTTGCATGTTGCCAAAATTACATTGGAGCAGTAAGTGTCAAACAACTAGTTTAGAGGGGATTACTTTGTTATGAAAGACGCTTTTGTTGTGCGCACTCATTTATTGTTTTTTCTAATCTTGATTGTCTGGTTTTTTCTTGCGCGGCACTCATTATCCAACGCAGTACTGCTTTTCTGTATGAAGGAGCCTGTTTCATGAAAAAATCCCAGGCAATTTTGTTCTCTCTGAATTGTTTTTCGTAATTGGAGTCGAGAATTGCAGGCTCATTTTCGTATGAGTAAATCTCGGTTTGAATGTCTCTCCTTAAACTTAAAGCTTTAAGACCCGCAGGCTTCATAAGACCTGCTTTTGTTAACTCTTCAATTTTCTTTAAATTGATTGCACTCCAGTTACTTGTGCTCTTGCGCGGAGTAAAACGAATGCAATAGCTCTCGTCGACTATTGATCTTCTTACACTATCTATCCAGCCAAAACAGAGTGCCTGGTCAACCGACTGCGACCAGTTCATTGATGGTTTTCCGCTGCCCACCTTATAAAATCCAACAATTAGTTCCGTCTCTTTTTCGTGATTAATTTCCAGCCACTCTCTAAAATCATCCTGGGTTTTAAAAAATGTAGCGGCCTCTTTAGCAGGGCTTAATTTATTGCTTTCGGGTTTGTTCTCATTCATCTGTTTGATAGAATATTTACAGCTTCTGTACACGAAGATACAAAATTGATATGTTGACCTTTGTTGCTTTCAAATATAAAATCTTTGAGACTATTACTTGAATACTTGGAGAAATCACCCACAATAGCCAATCGGACACGATATGTCGAAAACTTTTGAAGTATTTCACCGGCAATTCCGTTTTTTAAATCAAAAAAATCTGGAGTAATGTTTTTTTCGTGGATTATAATTTTGTCAAAACCTTGATAGTAGAGGCTTCCTAATAAGTCTATTCCATCTTCAATCTCATTTATGATATTGACATCAGAAATAACTTCAGCAATTTTTGTATCTTTTATAATGTGAGTTTCAATTCTCATTTTTCAATCTGCATTTTCAATTATCTGAAAAGTTTTAAATAGTCATCAAACAAATATACTCTTCCTCGCTGACCTCCTGTTACTTCTCTTAAAATTTTAAGTTTTTCTAAATCAACAATTAATTTGTATGCCGAAGGCATGGATATTCCTGCTACTTCACTAACTTTTTCTGCATTGATCATTGGATGATTGTACAAATAATCAACAATCTTTTTTGCATTTGCTGCTCTGCTACCTAATTTCTGAATGCTAGTTTCAACCTGTTTTTGTAATTGAAGTATATTGTCAAATGTTGTTATGCCACTCTTTGCAGTTTCAATTATTCCAACCAAAAAGAACTTAAACCATTGTGAAACATTGCTTTTATCTCTTACCAACATTAAGTTTTCGTAGTATAGTTTTCTGTTCTTTTCAAAAAAATCGGATAGGTACAAGATAGGTTTCTTCAGTATTCCTTTGCTTACTAAATATAATGGAATGAGCAACCTGCCAACTCTACCGTTTCCATCAAGGAATGGGTGAATTGTTTCAAATTGATAATGTACAAGCCCAATTTTTAGTAATTCAGGTATATAAATTTCTTTGTTGTGAAGAAACTCTTCGATATCACTCATTAATTCTGGCACAGAAGTATGAACCGGGGGGATAAAAAGCGCATCATTTATAGTTGCTCCACCGATCCAATTCTGACTATTTCTAAATTCACCGGGCTGTTTTCGTTCTCCTCTAACACCCTGAAGCAGAATGTTATGAGTTTTGCGAATTAATCTAGAAGAGAATGGAAGTTTCTCTAGTTCGTTTACAGCCCATTCCATTGCTTTTGTATAGTTCTGGACTTCCTCCCAGTCATCTCTTTTATCCAGAGGAACATCTTCTTTTTCTAGTAAAGCCTCTTCGAGATTAGTTTGAGTTCCTTCAATTTTGCTACTTTGAGTGGCTTCTTTAAGTACGTGCATACTAATAAAGAGATCTATATTAGGAATATACTTTGAGTACATATCTAATCTACCTATTTCTCTATCTGCTTGACTAAGAAGGTCTAAAACCTCCATGTTGTCAACGTACAGTTGCTTGTTGATTAATGAAGGTTGAAAACTCTTGTAGTATCCTTGACTTATGTACTGTCCAGATTTATATTGCTTCATTTGAAATAATTTTAAACAAAGATAGCCGCTATTTAAGAAAATACAAAATAACTTAAATAAAAAGAGTCGTTGTTTAAGTTTTGTTGTGCTTTATTAATTTATCTCAATTTTCTACATTAAATTGATAAATCCTGGACTCTTCGCCCCATGGGTGATAGCCTTGTCCGATGTATTTGAACCCGAATTTTTCGTAATAGCCTATGTGGTCGGTGCACAGGTACAGGTGTTTAAACCCGGCCTCTCTGGTGTCTGCCTTGGCTTTGTCAATCAGCAAAGAGCCGTAATTATTGCCTCTGTGCTCCTCCTCGATATAAACGGCGGCTACCCACGGCCAGAGATCCATGCGGCTGATAAAATCGTTGGTAATGAGCCCTGCGCAGCCAATTATCTGGCCGTCTTTTTCTAATAAGTACCACTGTGGCAGTGGAGTAGGCGAGACAATAGAGTGACTAATGCAATCTTCATAAATTATTGGAAACACACTCTTCCATTTGCTTTGAAAATACTTGATTGCCCGGTCTTTAATTTCGGGGTTTTCCCGTACTGATATTACTTTCATAGGGTTTGTGGTTTTATGATTGCTTCTCTAAAATACAAATATATATTGGAGATTTAGGTTTTATTCTGCCAAACTCAATTGTTTTAAAGGATTCGCTTAAGAGCATCTGTTCCAACTCAGAACTTGTAAAGGAGTTTAATTTTGGCGTCATTCCAATGATAGAGAAGAGTTTAAGAGTTGTATTTAAAAATTGGGTTTCGCTCATGCAAGGAGTTGATGAAATTATCAGACCTCCAGGTTTTAGTATTTGATTTATTCTTTGAAAATGCGTTTGAGGGTCTTCTAATAGATGAAATACATTTAAGGCAATAATTGCATCTAATGAACCGGGTTTGAATTTTTCATTGAATATTGTTGTGCGTTCAAAATCAATGTTTTTAATATTACGCAGCGCAGCTTTATTTTTAGAAATTTCAATCATTTTGGTGGAAATGTCAATCGCATGAATAAACTCTACATTTTCGGAAATTTCATTGCAAATAAGCCCGGTACCACAACCAAAATCTAAAATTGTGTCATCTGCTTTTAAATACCCTCTTGCCTTTTCAATAAATATCTTGTAAGCAGGGTCGTTTTGCTCAATTCTGTCAAACTTTGAGGCGATTCTGTTCCAGAATTTTTCGTCTTTATACATAGTACCCGAATTTAAAGTTGAATAATTATTTTAACACAAAATTACAGTGCCATTATATGCCAATTCGTTGACTTAAGTTAAGAAATGCAGGAGGCAGAATTTTTATTTCACTATCCTTTTACGAATCCGGCTTAAAGATTCGGGCTTAATTCCCAGATAACTGGCTATTTGATGCTGGGGAGCTCTTTGAATTAAATCAGGTCTGTTTTTTAACAGAGCCAGATATCTCTCCTCGGGTGAAGCCATCTTAAATTCAGCAAACGTATCCTGGTATTTTGCCATTATAACCTCCCCAAGGGCACGATTTAATGACTCTACCTGAGGAAATTTCCGGTACACCTCTGTTTCCAATTCAGGAGTACCTACTCCGGTAATAGTATCCTCAATGCACTCAATATAATATTCTGAGGGGATTTTCTTTCCGTATGCCGAGGGGATTACGGCTTGTTCTTCGGTATAGAATTCCGTTGTTTTTTCCTCCCCATCCTTATTATAGAAGCTTCTGATACACCCTTTAATAATGAAATAGCACTCATTTGAAATTTTCCCCTCCTCAAGCAGAATAGTCCCTTTCGGAAAGAGCTTTATAAACTCTATTTTATTTAGCTCCTCCTCCAACTCTTGGGTGATTGGAATGTATTTCGAAAGGTATTTTAATATTTCATTTTCCATGTCTTATCTAGATTTTAGCTTTAAGATAGATCATATCTACAAGCTGTATGTCGCCTTCGAACATGGGGTGGGGGTAGTTGTCTGTGAAGAAGTTTTTTATGCGGGAGGTCTCTTTAAATCCAAAGCTTTCGTAAAAGGCGAGGATTGAGGGTACTTCGCCTGTGCCTACGAGCATATATTTATACTTGTTCTTGTAGAGTTCTGATACATGGTTTATTAGCGCTGTGCCGTACCCTTTGCCCTGGTATTGGGGGTATGTTGCTATGTTTTTGAGTTCGCAGGTTTCGGTGTCTATCGGGACTACTACGCAGACACTTTTTAAATCGCCGTCATACAGGGCAAAGAGGTCTCCATGAGTCAGGTATTTATCAATCATCTCTTCCGACTCGTCTGCGAGGAGGAGGAGGTCGAGGAATTGTTTTTTGTTGGAGTGGATTTGGAGGATGGTCATAGGTGGTTATTCTGTTTTTATCTGAGGTTTTGCAAAGTTATGATATTGCAGCCTTTACTTTGGTAGTATTGAAGCATTTCATCAATCTTTCTCTTATCATAACTTGTAATGCAATCGGACAGGACATTAACCTTATAGTTTGCCTTAGTCATATTGAAACAGGTTGATTTGACACAGGCAACTGCATCTGCTCCTGTTATATAGAATTCATCAATTTTGTTTTTGGTTATGAAATCTGCGAACTCGTCACTGGTTAATGCGTTTCCTTTGGATTTTGTGAAGATATTTTTTGATACAATTTTCATATCCGGAACTAGTTCTGCCCCGCGTGTATTGGGTTTAAAGGTTCTTGTGCCGTCTGATAAATTTTCGTGCCTTATGTAAACGACGTGTATATTATTACTAACCGCCCAATCTATGGCGTTATTTATATTGCCGATAATTTCTTTGTAATTCTTTGTGATGTCGTTTTGAATGTCGATTACTACGAGTGATTTTGTCATAGGGTTAAAATTGTTGAGGTGATTGGGGGTTTTAAGGTTATTTAAAATGGGATAAAGGTGGAGGTGGATGATTGATGTTAGGGGGCATATTTTCTTATTTCATAAAACATTGTTTTACAATATTATCTAATTAATTAGTTCATTCATTTCGAATTTTCTTCGGTGATATTCAAGATATTTTTGGGTTGATTCCGTTACTTTTTCCATCCGTAATTTTTCCTTTCCGGTTATGCTTAAACTTTCTAAATCACTCTTATCGAGTTGCTTTGAAACTAAAATCTCGCCTGCTTCATTAAAAGAAATAAGAAAATTGTCAAAAAGTTTATCGTAATTGGGGGCGAGCAATAAGCCGTTATATACATCATACTTTTCATTGTCAACTGATTCAGAAAATGGTTTGATGTGTGATGCAATTAAAAGAGAACTATTTTTACAACCAGTTACAGAGCAGCCTTTCCAATGACGGAGTAAATTAGTTCTAAATATCCCTTGTTGAAGCCTGTATTTTACTATTACCATTTTTTCATATGAGGAAATAGTTTCAAATTTTTCAATATTATTATCAATATAGTTTTTATATATCAACTGTGCATGTTGCATTACTTCATTGATATTTGGAATTAATATTTCATTCTTTGTGAAAATAATATGCTCCAATGCTTCAACTTCTCTTCCTTCATTAAAAATTCTTTTACCTACACTAGCTTTTGTAGATTTGCTAGTGTGTTTCCAATTTTCATTTTCTTTATCAAAAAGCATTTTCAACTCAGAGCTGTTCAAAGTTTGAAACTGGTTAAAATATTTAATAAAGGTTTCTATTCCAACGGATTTTAATAATCTGTCAATATTTGAATTTTTGCTGCTCATGAGTAGACTTATTAAAATTGTTTATACTGAATAGAATTTTAATGCTTTTGGATTGTCGGACCCCCTAAATGTCACCTACTACCATTTTTCGAACAGCTCAAATGTTGAAAATTCGAAGAGACATTTATATCCTTGTATAGTGTATTATTGTAAATAAGCTATTATTTTATTTCTACTAAAAGCCCCAAATTAAGTTCGGCTGAAATTTGCTGAATCTGAGCGAATTTAGTTTGTGTAGAACTATTAGTGTGTACAAATAAATCATTCCCTACTGGTTTTAAAGAGTTTTCGTATGTAGGAGTTACTTTGTTGGACACAAGATTGTCATTGTTGATTGAGATATTTAGGTTTCTTACATTTTGGGCACCAGCAAACTTTACAACTTCAATTAGGGTATTGCTAACTCTGCCTTCTTGAATAATTCTACCATCAGGGAATGTAACTCGTATTTTTGTTCTGGATTGAATAGGTACTACATAAGGAACCGGAACTGCTTGAGGTTGGTCAGAATCGTCATTTGAAATAAACTCTACATTTAGATTTAAATGAAGAGCGTCAGAGATCATTTTAATAATCTGATATTTTTTGGGAGTATCAGAAAGTGTCATCACATAATATCCATCTTGAATTGGTATTTGACATTTTTCGTATTTCTCAGATATTTCTTTAGATACAAGATTAACACCAGCTAACAGTATATTTAATGACGAAATTTGCTCGGGGTTAGCGCTACGAACGACTTCTACAAGTGTTTTAGCTACAACTCTTTCCTGAATGATTTTACCATCCAGGTAAGTTACCCTCAAAATATGTGATTTCTTTTTCCCTTCGGGTACGGCAACCAAAGAAGGGAAGTAATATGGATTGCTCCAATCAATTTTCTCAAATAATTTTTGCCAATCTTTCATCTGCATTGAGGGGAAACGATTCCCATAAAAATCTTCAATAATATTAAATGCGCTTGCCGGGGATTTATATTCAGTATCCAAATATGTTCGAAGTAAATCAATTAATGCAGGGTTAGCAATCCGAGTTAGTTTGTTCTCAATATCCAAAAAAGACTCTTCCCAATCTGTTTCAGGAATTACCTCATTTGTGTTAGTTTCTGATTGTAATTCATTTTCGAAACTTTTACTTTCTTTAGCAAAGTCAGAAGTTGCTTGTTCTGAATAATTGATAGTATGCTTGTTATTAATATCTTGCCATTCAATAAGAAAATGCACATAATGATTTAATGCTACCGAAAAAACAGATTTCCAGTTCTGATTTAACTCACTAATTTCCGGTATTGAAAGGAATGTCTCAATAGCATTAAAATAGTCTTTAATTCTGGTATATTTTAGAAAAACCTCTGCATAGTGCTGTATGTAACCTTTGTTAATAAGTTTGTAAATTGCATTGGTATATGTACTAATGCTTCTTTCACTCAATTCCTTCCCCCACAAATAGCCCATGAAATTGCCTAAATAATATGTGTTACAGAAATAATTAAAAGTTTCATTGGTTTCAATTATTTCCGGGGTTGTAATTACAGTCTCCCGAGTGTTTACATTGCATATCTCCATTAAAAAATCAATATATTTTGTTAAAGCAGCCGAATAAGTATTATTCCAAGAAATGTCCATAGCTTTTACCTCTGGAATTTCCAAAAATGCAGGAACGGCTTTTGGGTATTCAGTAATAGAATCATACGCCAAAAAAATCTTACGATTACGGGAAATAATGCTGTCATTTATAAGATTTTTAATAGCATGGCAATAATTACTTATGGTTTTGTCCAAAAAGCCTAAATGAGCCAAATAATGAGCAAAGTCAGGTATGTTTTTCGAATCTGTAAGTTTTTTGTATGCTTCATTTGCTTCTGTTCTTTTTCGAGAGCCTACCGCAACATAATCAGACAACTCTGGAAAGAATATTTTTAAATTCACAAGATAATAAGCAATTTTTTCACGTGGAAATGCAATTAGTTCACCATCATTATTTAATTCAAGATGTTGTAACTGATTTGTGATTCGTGCTTCTTTCTGAATGTTTAAGCGAGAATAAAACGAAGCACTTTTCGCAACATTAAGACGTTGTTTTGCCCAATGAGGATTCCAAGTAGTATAAACATCATTTTCTGAATCATATCCAAGTAAGATAAATGGAAGTGTTGATTCTTTTATATGTTCAAAAACTTCACGTATCGGTAATTGAATTCTCCATATATTTGGATTGCCGTTAGATAGTTGGGCTGGAGATAAGTTTTTGATAAATATGTGGTATTCAACACCGTCAAAGATTATACGACTTGGGTTTACACCTTCAATATGTTTGAATGTGGCAGAATTAGATAATGCCTCATCAAAGAGTTTCTTTAATTCTTCCTTGTCTTTTTTTTCAATTACCATACTTTTGAACTAATTAAAATAAACTTTTATATAAAGGACTATTTGAGCAGTCGAAAGTAGAAAGTGTATTTTGTATATCTATCAAATGAGACAAATTGCTCGAGAACTTCACCTCAGAAACAAATTGGGGTACAGCTGTTTTATCAATGTGTGGTACATCATTAGAATCATAAAAAGAAAGTGTATCAGAGGCTTCTGTATAATCGAAAAATGTATTGTCGAGTTTTGCTAAGTCACTTCCAATAGTTTCGGCCATAATTGTATATAGTTGCAAACGAGCACTAATTGCAGTAACTCTTCTACATATACGTTCGTAAAGATCCCGAACAGAAAGCCCTCCACTTCCTTGACCAGATTCTCGAACAATTAAAGACGCTATCAGCAAACGAGAATTTGGGGAAGGGTTAAGTTGGTCAAGTGAAAAATGGTGTACACGTTCTTCTGACGAAGTACTTTTAACCTCTATTTTGTCACGACCAAGCGTAAAGTCATATTTTGCAGCTGGCGAATTATGCCATGCATTAATTAATGTTTCCGGGTGCAGACTTCGTTCAATTATTAGCAGTTCAGCCCATAAACCCTGTAACTTTTGTCTTGGGGGTTTGGTTAAAGTGGAGAAAATAGTAATTAGGTTCTCAACTTCAATTGAAAGTTCTCTTCGTGAAGGCTCCTTTGAGATTTTTTGGAGCATCATTAAAAAAATTTCAATGAAATATGCTTGAAGTGAAACATCATTAGTTCTTAAAGTAATAACCGAGAAACAGTCTTTTTGCTTTACATCTCCATTTTCAACTATGAAACATGGTAAATTGTACTCAACAGATAGCATTTCCCGAATGATATTTTGAGTAGAGGAAATTGAATTGTTTGTTGAAACAAAAAATTTTGGAAATCCTTCGCAAGAAACACCCAATTTATGAGGTAAATCACTGATAGAAATCACATCAAATGCCTCATTATTAGTTGTAGATTTTACGAGGTTCTTAAATTGAGAAAAAATAGCGTTACTTTCCATATTATAGTTTGCTTTTTTATTCATCATCTTCTAAATCATCTTCTTGTTTAGATTCTTCATTTGAGCAATAATTAGCAGCTAATGAAGCCGGATAGTTGATTGCTATTGTGTAAGCTTCATGAGCAAAGTCAAGCGGTGCACTTTCTAAATGGAAATGATACAATTGAAAAGTTATAGAGTCCTCTCCAACAATTTTTCTATCACCTGGGTAGTCAGTAGAATCAGTTGCAGAACTTGGACCAGCAAATAAATCAGTTTCAACTGACAATTTCAAATTATCAAAATCAAATTTACGGCGTCTAATTGGGGCTTGATATGCCATTTGGATAAAATAGACAAACGTCAATGGGCTCTCATTATCCTCACTTGATAAATATCGCAAATAACGAATAGTATCGGCTTTACGTCGTGCATCCAAAAAGTTCCCAAAACGGAAGTCATTTAGAAAGCTAATTGCATCGTCAATAGGTAGTTTAAAACCTCTGTGTGTACGGTCGAGAGTGGAGTATTCATACAAGATATTAAAAGAAGACTCATGCTTTTGTAAAAATGACCTAACCAGATTATCATTTTCTTCGATCAAAGATTTACTTTCAAATGCTTGCATTCCTCGCATTCCTTTTAACTTGGTATTCACAACTGAAATAGGAAGTACGTTTTGTTTTGTTGGTCTTAAATTGGGTGAAAGTAGAATTTTCCGTTCAGCGGCAGCCAAAGTATCACAACTTGCCAAAGTAGATCGGAGTTCTTCTTCATGTTTAACATAATCAATGTAATTAGTTACAGACCAACTTGGCAAAAACACACGACAAGATTTTATATAATCTTGTTTGTATCCAAAAAATCTACAACGTTGCTGAATTGTATCTGCATTTGTTGGACCAACAGAATAGCGAGGCATATAAGTAGTTGCCAACTTCTCAACGGTAAAACCACGATTTAGCATTTCAGCACCAACAAGAATATGCATTTTGTAATTATCCCCCTCTATTTCAGTTTCTGCATCTTCATCAGTATTGACAAGCCATACTTTTCGGTCGTTAATAATGTCAGGAATGAATCGTTTAATTTGTTCGAAAGTTGGACGCTCATCCTCTGAGTAATATTCAATCGCCATAGGAAAAAGTTCTTTAAAGCGATCCAAAATCGCTTCTTTGTCATCTTGACCATCTGGTTTTTTTAAAGCCAATCGCCAATTTCGAAGTTCCTTTTCGATCCATTCTTTGAATTTTTTATTACACGGCTTTGTATTGTCTGGGTGAACCATCATTGAAAGATATGAGACGTCATCAACTTTTAGAAATTTGACTACAATAGCAACTGCCATTATGTGTAGCATAAGAGCGTCCTTAAGTGATTGTGGTATTTTTTTTAAAGGATTTCTCCTCTTGTGAAATACCTGATTGTCCGGTATCTGTTTTATCAAACCACCGTTAAACAAGTCATGATTCGGTCCATCTTTGCCAAAGAATAGTTTTCCTCCAACATATCCCTCGCCAGGTGTTAGTAAGGTATGACTTTTGGGCGAAAGAAGGTCTTGCATACTTATCAAAATATTTGCCTGTGGAGTTGCCGTATATTGAATATAAGTGTTACCAGGAAGTGCTGCCCGAAGTTTTAAAATGGATTCATAAGTTTTTGATTCTTCCAACTCCTCATTTTCTGCATTTTGACTATTTTTCCGACCGAAACTATTTAATGAAGCCTGATCAGCCTCATCATCAACAATAAGAACAGTCTCATCATACATCACATCTTTGAAGTCATTGCTTTTAAATACCTCTGAAAGTTGATTAATATGTTTGTAGTGTTTTAAGATTGGAATAAGAATGATTGGCTTATCTGAAGATTCAATATGCCCAATCAATTCCTCCATTACTTTAATTGTAGGATTTGAATGAATTTTAAAATAATCATTATTTGCAGATGAAACTCCAATCAAGTCTTTACGCAATCTTTTTGAAGTTTGACTTAATAGGTTGTTCTTTGTGCCGGCAAGAAAAACAATTACACGATAACCATTATCTAAAGCAAGAGCGGAAAGACCTGTGAAAGATAAAGTTTTTCCACTTTGAACATAACCAACGACAAGATGAGTAGTTTCCGGATTTGAAATTGCATCATGCGGATTACAATGTGCAAGGATATTGGCTGTTTCTTCTCTAAGATTAACAGCTCCATTAATTGTGATGCCCTTTTTTCTTATTGAACCATCAGTTCTTTGATACCCTTGTTTCTGTGATTCGATAAAAGTTTCAAAAAAGTTACCACAGGTGACTTTTTGAAGTGCAAACTTTAATGCAGTAGCTGGTTCAGTTGATTTATCTATAATAATTTGTTGCATAATTTAAACTTTTGTCTTTTTGATATATTCATTAAAAAAATTGAATAAATCCGTAGCACTATCTTGGCCGGACTCACGCGCTGTAAATTTGGCAATTGCCAAAGTCTTTAAAATTGCTATGTTTGACTCGCTTGGTTTGCCAAAATACTGAAAGAAAATATGTTTTGTATTTATTTGACAAATGATAATATTCTCGTTTTTTTGTCTGACATCTACCCAAAATAAATCATTACCTGACTCAACAAATTGAACTTTTAGCGTATAATTTTTATCCTTTATTTTATAAGTTGCACCATACTCCCCTATTACGACTGGCATAAGATCTGTTCCAGTTGGTTCGTTGGCTACCTCAGATTTTGTCGATTCAGTGTTTGATTGAACAACTTCATTATTTGCAAAATTGTCAATTGAAATGATACTCCGGTTGTCTTTAGGGGAGGAGTTGTATTTTGTAACTATTTTCTTTACATGCTTTCTTGTATCATCAAGACGGTATTCTTCTGCTTGATTGTATAAATCAAATTCTTTGGTATGTATTTCCCCTTTGAGAGCTTCCATTAAAGCATCAAGATTCTCTTTATCTTGTATGTCATTCTTGTTAAAAGAAACATCAAATCCGTCTAATTCAAGTTCCCCAAATAAACGTTTATATCGAAATGTACCTGTTGACCCAGATAAACATTTTGGGAAATATCGACCATCTGTTTCTGCCCCGACTATAACACGCCCGCGACGTAATAACACAAAGCCGTTTTGTGTGCTATTAATATCTCTTAAAATACCAATAAAGCCTTTTGCCCTATACTTACCAAATTTGAAATCAATTTCTTTTTTCCAATAAATAGGGGGTGAATTAGGTGTTCTATTTAACGGTGCAGTCAGAATCTCATATTCTTCAAAAGCTAACTCTTCACCGCACACCTTGATTATCATCTCTTTTTCTCTCAATGATTTTCTATAAATACTTGCAAGTTCAGTCTTAATCTTTGAAATGCTTTTATAAGCCGGAACATTTTTTGTGGAGTCTGTTGTAGTAATTATGGTGTAGTGTTCATTGATTCCCTTAGAAGAGGTTTCTACAGGCAGTTCTTCTAAATCGTTAGCAATAACTTCATTTAGATTGAAAGATACAGTTCTTTCAACATCTTCATTTAGAGCTTTTGTTTTTACTGTCCATGATTCACCAAGCCAACATGCAGCGGTTTTTAATCCCATCCCGAATTCATTTAATCCTTTGTTGTTCTCGGGTGTTAGGGCGGGCATAAATGCACTGACATACTTATCTTTCGCTATACCTGCTGCATTATCAGTAATAACAATTGTTTTTGCTCTATTATCTGCTTTATCCCAATCAATATCAATTGTTACTTTTAGTTTGTAATCTTCTTCAAGATTTTCCAATTTAGTTTTGTTGTCCCTATACGATTGTAATGCATTATCAATAAATTCGGCTAATATGTGTGAAGTGGTATTTGGAAGGTCCTCAAATCTACCATACATCGTTGTGCCAATTGTTATGCTGACAGTGTCTATTATATTATCGCTCATAACTTGAGTAGTTTTTTTACAATATGCTTAATGATTGTTACATTCACAGCATTACCAAGTGCCTCAAATGAACGTCCTTGTGAAAGAGTGAAGTTGTTGTCTCCGAACTTCAAATCTTGCATGCCTTGCAATTTTGAGGCTTCTTTAAGAGTCATATATCTTCCTTTATCTGGTTCACCCTCATTTAGTGCTTCTTTAGGGAGCGGCAACCAAGGAAAAATAGGTATTTGAGTGCTGATTAGATTTAATGCAGGAGAAAATGACGGCATTTTTACACGAATCCCTGACGCTCTGAATTGGATAATCTTATTTTCAATAGTAGGCTCTGCATCTTTACCGCAATTCCATTCCATTTTCAAATGACTATTATCAAAATTTTTTACTTTTTCAATCCAACTATCTAACCATGATTTATGCCTATTGTAGAATTCTCTATTCTGACGGATATATCTAATTTTCCATTGTGGGAACACTTTATTTTTATCTTTATATGCGTAATTTGGTAGGTGACTTAAACACTCAGCCACGGTAGTTCCAGTAACTTTTTGACCTAACTTTCCCCTACTACCAACCAAATCTTCTAAATTCTGAAATGCGGGTGGTGTTGCCTCAAATTTATAGTTTGCACCGAACTCCATAGACCAAATTGGAAATGAAGGGAGTGTATCTCCATTTTGAATTGTCAGATCAATAAATTCTTGCCAAATAGCAAGTTGATTGCGAGATTCCGGTTTTAGTTTTTGAATTTGAACTTCATTTGTATCTATAATCTTATTTATATCGCATTGCATCGGGCGGGTTGTTGGAAATGAAAAGCCATCAAGTGTTCCAAAGTCCTTATTTCTGCATACTATATAGATACGACGACGGTGTTGTGGAATACCAAATTCGTGAGGGGAAAGAATTTTTGGTTCAAAAACCTCGTAATTAAGTGCTTCGAGCTTGGATTTTATCGTTCTCCATGTATTCCCATGATCGTGCCCTTTAAGATTTGACACATTTTCAAGTAAAACATATTCTGGTCTGTGAATTTCAAGGATTGCACAAATGTTATCAAAGAGATTTCCTCTTTCTTTTTCATCATTAAAACCTTGTCGCTTGCCTGCCTGGCTAAATGGTTGACACGGAAAACCGGCACATAAAATATCATGAGGAGGAATATCTTCTGGATAAATACGAGTTATATCGCCGTAAATTTGAGTGTCCGGAAAATTTATATTATAAAGATGTCGTAAGTCTTCTTTGATTTCTGAAGCAAAGACACATTTACATCCAAGTTGTTCAAGTGCTAAGTGAAAACCGCCAAGCCCAGCAAATAAATCAATAAAAGTTAGTTTTCTCATATCATTTTTTCAGATGAGTTCCTATTATTGAATTTATAGTGAGGAATTTCCATATAATTAAAAAGGCATTTTTTGTTGTCATGTAACAGGAAAATTAATTAATATGAGATCGTCTAATGACATTGAACAGTTTCGCTCGGATTATAAATTTACCAGACCAACTATCTTTTGTAGAAGGGAAATTTTGAGCAGTACCGGTAAATTTCCCATCTCGTCCTCCATCTTTTCCTGGTGAAAATTCAACAACTCCTGTTCCTGAAATCTTTTGACAGATAGAATTCACTAACCTTTCAAAATCTGCGGGATTGTTATTTTCTAATCTATAATTCATATTACAAAACTAGTTTTTAAAGCTCAATAATTCAAATATATACTAACTAATAGTGTTTGTTTTTATGTGTACTAACATTTAGCGGCATGAGTTGTTGCCGATTGCGTACTTCGTCCCTATCTGCCGTTACATAAACTGATGGGCCAGAATACATTAAATAACCACTTGTCCTCAAATGTATTAAGCATGATGCTGTGTGTTGTTGTTTTTTCTTGTCAGTTTTTAATGTGTCTAAAAATTACAGACAGGATGCTCGGTTTTAATTTCTTTAGTTACCGATTCAATTATTTCTGCGCAGTTTATAACAAATTTATTATCGAATTCTATCAACGTTGAAATTTCTGATACATCTCCTTCATAAAAGAGATTCTCTCCAGGTAACTTCAATCTAAATGGTGAAGGATCTGATTTAGAAACTAATGTGTCATAACTCCTCCCTAGTCCATGTTTAAGGACATTGATGGCACAATAAAAATCATCGAAACGATTATATAGTTCAATCTTTCCAGATTGAATAAGTCTCTTTTTTACTTCTTTAAAACCGTCCTGACATGATAATCTTTCTTGTAATATTGATTCAAATAATGAAAACATTCCAATTGTTAAAATTGCTTTCTGTAATTGGATCATCTGAAGATTCTTAACAGCAATTGTTGAACTCTTAGTATGAAGTTCTTTAATTACTTTTGAATTCAAATCGTTTAATGCTGTCAACGTAAATGAAGTTCCTCTGGATATTAAATTGTCAAAGTTGTACATGTCTTTATATAATAATCCATAACGTTTTCGGGCTTTGCGTTAGGGCGGGTTTTCGGAGCACAAAACTGTCAAGCTGCACTGAACTTGAATAGTAGCACAAAGCTCCAAGTTTGCACGTCACCCCGACTGACTCAAAACCCGTGTAAAATGACGTTATGATCATCTGTCCGCTGTTTATAATTCTCGATTCTTTTCAGCAAGTCAGTTAATGTTTTTGCAACAGTAGACATGTCGATGTCGGTGTCAAATTTTTGATAAATAAGCCTTTCGCCTCGTTCATAACTATCAAAAGGTTGTGGCAAAAAATCATTGTCCTTGCACATTACATTAAAGATGAAATCAGTTGATTGACTATTACGTCCAAATAACTGAATTTTCCAACCGCTAATGTCAATGGATGTATCTATTGCTAATTTATATTTTGAATTAATTGTGTAGTCGTGGACTAGGCAACAGCCCTCATATATCCATTGTCGGTCAACTGTTGGGGCAAATTCATTTAGCGGTAGAGTATCGTTAAGCTGATAGATTTTTTGATAAAGTGAGTTCTTGTATTCATTAAAGCTAACCGTCAACTCCTGAATTGTCTCGGTATTGTTTTTGAAAAATGTCCATAGTACCTTATTCTCCATAGTCTTGGGTGTAAGATTTTCAATTGATTTTATAAAGTCTGTCAAGTGGTTTATGTAGCTGATATTTGAACTATTTAAGTGTCTGCCAATATTTTGTTTTATGTTCTGAAAAACCTGCTCATATGTCACATTGACAAAGTCATTTTCGTTCACCTTTTCCATTTCTTCGTTAGTAGTTAATTTGTTAAGCGATAAAACTATGTAAATTGGTTTTCTTGAATTGTAACAGTATGATTTTACAGTGTTTTTGTAATCTGTTAGGTCGTTATGTAAATGATGAAATATTTTATTCTCAATTCCGATTGCGTAATTCTCAGTTAGTATTAGTAAGTCAAGCCTGTTATCATTAATCGTTCGATGTTCTCGAAAAATATCAATTTGTTCAAATTCAGTGTCAAACTGAAAGTTTATGTCAATAAGATGCAACAATGAATTTAGAACTAAGTCATTTAGACCGTGTTCGTTTGTAGGGTCAAGATAGAATTTCAAGATATTGCTACAGACATTTTCGTAATGAGGGTAACCAGAAATTTCCATAAACGTCTTTGTCCGCTTATGTCGTGGAATTGATTTGAAGTCAAGCAATATTTTAGTAAAGTCTGTTTGCACTGTGTCGTATTTATAATGGAATATACCACGAGTTGGCGGTAGTTATTTTATTTTCAACATTGTTTCTAATAAGTCTTTAGATGTAAAATCAGGGAAATCATTAATTACCTTATTTATAATATCCTTTTTCAAACTATCCTCTCTTTGATAAATATTTAAGAAAGGATATTTTGATTTGTAAAGAGTTTCCAAATCATGTCCTTGGTGTTTTAAAAACGACTCATTTATAATTAAATTCCAATTATTAATTGTCGAATATTGTAAATTATTACCTGTATTTAAATTTAAGTCCAACAATACTTTATCTATTATTATTTGGGCATCACCAATAGTAAGGTTTGCGACTTGTCCATAATTATTAATTGAAAGACCAATAAAATCTGCAATATTTATTTTTGTTTCTCTAATAAACAACAAACCCATTAAAAGTGGGTCAAGCAAATAGTTTTCAATAGCATACCTTTTGTTTTCACCTAAAACTATAATGCGACCATTAGAGTTATTAACTAAATCCCAATCAATTACTCCAAAAATTTGGTCATTACCATTGTCTGATAAATTCTTTACTACTTCTATAACATCTGTGCAATTTGAACCATTTGAAGTTCTTGCAGGAATAAAAATAGGTTCCGCATTAAATGAAACAAACCTTGAAAAAATATTTAATAGCTGTTCGTAATATTGTACATCATATTTGCTTTCCACAAAGACCTGTCTTCTTTTATCCGTAGATATTTTTAAAAAAGGAATATCACAAGATAATATTTCAACAGCCTCTTGTGTTGAGACTTTTGTTGGAATATTATTGCCTCGTATTAATTGATATATTGATACTCCTTTTGAAGCAATTACTGTTGTTGGTGAATGTGTTGTAATTATTGTTGGGATCTTATTTTCAATGACAATATTTTTATTTAAAACATCAACCATTTTTTGAGACAGAGAAGGATGTAAACCAGCATCAGGTTCATCTAACAATAATAAATCTGGTTTTCCAACATCGCCTCCAGTGTTATATATTGCTAATGCTAAAGACATTAGAACTTTTTCACCCGTCGATAAGTCAGCAGAACTAATTTCAAAACCTGCAGTTCGGTCTTTTAATTTGAAATTGAAGTTGGATTCAATTCTTGTACCTATTGGGCTATTAACTTCATATGGAATATTAGTTTCAAACAAAATTTTATTTACAAAATCCCAAGGTGGTGTTCCAAATTTGTCTTCAAATTCTTGCTTTGACAATACTGGTTTTGTTGGAATTTGTCCCTTCGAAACATAGTATTCATTTATATTGTTTTCTTCCTGTCTTTTATGATAGTTTTTAAAAATTAAGGCAAATTGAGCTGTGAAAAAATCATTTTGTCCCATAAATGAAATATCGAAATTGTCAGACAAATCATCTTCAGTTAATTTATCAAACTCTTTGTGTGTTTCATTTATTGTCTTTTCAATTAACCTTTTCGCATTCTCATCTCCTATATGTCGTAGGAGATTTTGCATATTTGAATCTTGAGGTATTCTTGTTGAGTTTTGTCTTGCGCTATTATATTGATTCCAAATATTTTTTATCTGTTGAGTTATAGAATTTGGGTCACAGGTTTCTTGAATGTATGGATTTAGACCATTAAAAGGTATGTATCTAATGTTCCGTTTAATTTCACCATTTATATTGACATCGGATTTGTCTTTGTTTAATATTGCCTCTAATAAATGAGTTTTGCCACTTCCATTTCTACCAGTTAATACTGAGAAATCTGGTAATTCAAAATCACATGGAGGATTTATAGACTTATATTTTTGCTTAATTGTAATTTTCATGTATCTGCTTATTAAGAGGTTTGTGTGTCATAATTACCGCCAACGGTAAATTGTATGAGTAGTGGCAGATTGCGTGGTACTTTCCTGTCAAACCGCTACGTAGTTTAAGCGGGCTACAAACCTTGATATTTAGCACATTGCCTGCCATTACTTATACAAAATGTTAGCATTTCGTTGTTTTTTTCGAGTCCAGATTACTTTAGGATATCAATACATTTTTCCCCTTCTCCAATTTTATACATACTATAATCTACATCTATTGTTAAGCCTTCTAATATCTTATTTATATCCAATTTGTCAGTTGTGTCATCAATTGTTGATAAATCCTTTTGAACGGAAGTAAAAATAATAATTTGTTTATCTTTTATCTCTGAAGAAGCTTTGAACAGGGCCTTTAAACTTGAGCTCTTTACTGAATGTTGGCCTGGCTCATCAAACATAACTATCCCAGGATGATTTTCTCCTTTTAAAAGTAACGTTAATGTATAAGCCCATAATGTTCGAACAAAATCAGATGCAGATGAATTTGTTCTTATTGATTTTGGAATTGGGTCGTCCTCTTGGAATTTAAAAACTGGAAAATACTTAAATGGATCTTTTTGTTGTATAAATATATTCCATTTAGGATTACTATCATATCCAAATTTATACAAATAATCATCTTTAAACATTGTTTCAAATTCATCTAATTTATTTTTGTCGGCTTCTGAATTACCTTCAAGTGCATTTTTTTCACTTAACAATATTTTAAATTTATCAGCTAAGAGACTTAATTGTTCTATATTTTCATTAAATCTATTTTGTATAAAATCTAAATCACTTATCTTTTTCTCTAATCTCACTCTTTGAAGGGTATCTGTTTCAGAATAATCTCTATCGTCAGAAATCAATTCATGAAGAGTAAGTTTAATTTCTTCTTCGAATTCACGTTGAGTCCTTTGATAGTACTTTCTAATAATTAATTTTTCCGCAATAATTATTGAAAGCGATTTGATAGCACTTTCAATAATTTTTCGTTGACCATCTAAATAAGAAATGTTTTCATCTAATGTCAACTTCTCTATTGATACTCCCTCACTTGCCATTAAATCTGTAGATACTTTTTGAGTACACGTTGGGCATGTTCTATATATGTTTTCTTTTATTAAAACATCATCAAAAACATTTTTTATCCCTTTTAGACTTGATAATTCTTTAATTATACTTTTAAGCTGTTTCTCAAGTGTTTGTTCTTGTTGTTTTTGTAAATTGAAATTAAGATCAAAGTTGTCTAACTTTAACATAAATTGATTTTGATCAGATTGCAGTTTTTCTAGTTTTATACGAATGAATTCTTTATTATCACCAACTTTTTTAATTGGTAGTTTTTTTAATTCATTTATTTGTTCTTCAAGTGTTTTTTTAAGGACTATTGCTGATTGATATCTTGATTTGTCTTCTTCATCTGGAATCACTATTGAACTTGTAATTAATAAATCTTTATCTGGCTGAATTTCTAGTGGTACAGCTTTAATCTCAGCATGATATTCTGATGCGAGGATTTCTAACCGAGATAAAACTTGCGACCAATTACCTTTTAAATCTTTTTCTTCTTTTGATATCCTATCTTTTTCAGTAGAAATAGATAATTCATTTAGAGCAAGTAAAAATTCAATTGACTTTTCTTTGTTTCTGGGAATTCCAAAATATGGACAAGTAGCTAAAAATTCAGACCATCCTTTTGTTTGTTCAATAAAAAGTGCCGGAAATATAGTTTGAAGATATAATGGACTTTTTTCATTTGACTTTCCAATATTATTAACTTCTGGTAGTTTTATGCCGATAAATTCAGCAAGCCAATGATAAAAACCAAAATCATTAGCGTTATTATTGGTACTTCGAATAAACAATGGTAACTGTTCAATTTCAGGTGTGATTTCATCCAAGTGTGATTTGAATACGATTACCTTCTTTGTCATTTCATCATTCCCTGTTGGAGTTATATTTCCTGAATTAATTATTCTTCGAATAGTATAAACTATATTGCTTGAATTTGCAATTTCAATGTAAATTTTTGAATGGGAAATTCTGTGTTTTACAATTTGCTGAGATAGTGGATCAGTGGTATTAAACTCTGTTTTTAAGGCTTTGTCTAAGGCTTTTTC